>NZ_JBWDNQ010000036.1:0-18582 GCF_056269285.1 Paenibacillus sp. JT31N11 | reverse complement strand
GTTTTCAGGGTGTAACAACCCGAAGTATTACCGTTCCCTGATAGCTCAGTTGGTAGAGCACTCGACTGTTAATCGAGTTGTCACAGGTTCGAGTCCTGTTCGGGGAGCCATTCTTGCTCTCATAGCTCAGTAGGTAGAGTGCATCCATGGTAAGGATGAGGTCACCGGTTCGAATCCGGTTGAGAGCTCCATTTTAATGGGTAAGGTTTTATGAGCAGGCTCCGAAAGGAATTCGGAGTGCCAGCTATCGCGGCCCGTTGGTCAAGCGGTTAAGACACCTCCCTTTCACGGAGGTAACAGGGGTTCGATTCCCCTACGGGTCACCACTGCATATTTGGAGGCTTAGCTCAGCTGGGAGAGCATCTGCCTTACAAGCAGAGGGTCGGCGGTTCGATCCCGTCAGCCTCCACCATAATGCTGGGGATTAGCCAAGCGGTAAGGCAACGGACTTTGACTCCGTCATTCTCAGGTTCGATCCCTGAATCCCCAGCCATTTATTTTGAGCCATTAGCTCAGTTGGTAGAGCACCTGACTTTTAATCAGGGTGTCGAAGGTTCGAGTCCTTCATGGCTCACCATTTTCTGCCTACTGAAAATGGACTTGCAACAAACGTGCGCGTATGGCGGAATTGGCAGACGCACCAGACTTAGGATCTGGCGTTTCACGACGTGGGGGTTCAAGTCCCTCTACGCGCACCATATGAATTCAATCCCTTGAGATTTCAAGGGTTATTTTATTTTCTGAAGCAGTCCGTACGTTCTGCAAATTGACCACCTAATAATGATATGAGTTAAGTCAGCCAAACACGAAAATCCGATTGTTCTTTCAAGAACAGTCGGATTTTCATGTTTTTAGACGGGGTCGATAATAAACCAAATGGGATTTATCGGAGAATGTCGGTTTAATTTCACTCGCTGACGCATTCTCCATAAAGCTGCAATTTCAGCGATGAAGCTTTGACCCCTGTATGCTCTACGCAGCTGATAAAACCCCATATTCATGCCGGCTGCAACAATTTCACCGGCAGCTGCAGCCGTGGCTTTGGAAATTCGACAGTAGGAACGAGTTCAGCCGATCCGATCGATCGGAACTTGCCCATTTTTGATACTTCTTGCCGTGTCGGCTTTTGCAGTTAGCGGCAGCGGCTTGATTCAGGGGGACCCGTTGTGTAGATCCAAGATTCCTTAGAGACGTTGTTCATCGACCTTGCCGAGAGTACCTCGAATAACGATGCAGAACGTCGTTATACATCTCCTGGCGCTTACCAATACCCTCCCGAAAGATGGATAGTGAATTATTGATCTCTATGCCGCATGGTTGAGGAAATAAGACTCCGTGCATGAGCTGAGTATGGAGTTCTAGAAAATGTAACATCGTCTATAATATTTCGAGGGAAAATTAAAACATCTCTTGACGAATGACTTGAGAATGGTTATCATTCTTATATGATATGAGAATAATTATCACTATCAAATAAATGCAAGGGTTTTGAAGGGAGCGGATTTTAGTGATTCGGTTGACGACATCGCAATTAAACATCGCCTATGAGAACAGACTTATTGTGGATAATCTCAACGTGGCCATCCCACAAGGGAAAATAACAGCCCTGGTGGGCGCTAATGGTTCGGGCAAATCCACGATATTGAAAACCATGGCGCGAATCATGTCTCCGGTTAACGGAGCAGTTATGCTGGATGGCAAATCCATTCACAAACAATCGACGCGTGAGGTAGCAAAACAACTCGCTATTTTACCTCAAAACCCGACCGCTCCCGATGGCTTGACTGTATCTGAACTCGTTTCTTATGGCAGATTTCCCTACCAAAAAGGCTTCGGCTCTTTAACCCGCGAAGACCGGTCCATTATTCAATGGTCCATTGAATCAACAAGAATGACTGAATTTGTAGATCGTCCTATTGATCAATTGTCCGGTGGTCAACGCCAGAGAGCATGGATCGCAATGGCGCTTGCCCAGCAGACTGATATTTTGTTCCTTGATGAACCTACGACTTTCCTTGATATGGCTCATCAGCTTGAAGTGCTGGAACTTCTGCAGGAGCTCAATGCAAGCTCAGGCCGCACAATCATAATGGTGGTGCATGATCTGAATCACGCTTCCCGCTATGCGCATCATATGATCGCGATCAAGGCGGGTAAAGTATCGGGTGAAGGGGCGCCTAGTGCTGTTATGACCCCCGATGTGCTGCGTGATGTCTTTGGCATTGAAGCGGATATTATTCCCGATCCCCGGACTGGCCTGCCGCTTTGCCTGCCATACTCCCTGGCAGGGCAGGATAAACTTTCAGCAGAGGCGAATCACGAGCAGGAAGAGGTTAATTTGCCATTAATGGCCATTGCTGGAGCTTAAGATGTTCTGATGCTATAAAACAGCTCTGATGCGCTTCTATGCGGCCATAACTGGCAATTCGGACAGCTGATGCCGTTAAACGCATCGGGCTGTCCTTTTTATACATAGGGACTACCTGCAATTCTTTGTATGCTACTGTTGGTGATTATGAATGGAACAAAGCAATAAGCATGAGATTTATAAAGGGCTATAAATTATAAAGAGCAGGACTAAGTTGCCTTTTACATGGGAATAATTAGAAATATGCGTTTAAATAATCTGAATATTTTTATTTTGAAAAAACATTTGCATTCTCCCAGTTAGCGTGATATATTATTACTTGTCGCGCTTGAGATAAAGCGACTGACACAAAACATGCGGAAGTGGCTCAGCGGTAGAGCATCGCCTTGCCAAGGCGAGGGTCGCGGGTTCGATTCCCGTCTTCCGCTCCATAATTAGTGCCCATAGCTCAGCTGGATAGAGCGTTTGACTACGAATCAAAAGGTCGGGAGTTCGAATCTCTCTGGGCACGCCATTTTCACAAAATTGCAGAAATCATTGACGGGACGTAGCTCAGCTTGGTAGAGCACCTGGTTTGGGACCAGGGGGTCGCATGTTCAAATCGTGTCGTCCCGACCATTTCTGCGCGGGTGTAGTTCAATGGTAGAACTTCAGCCTTCCAAGCTGATAGCGTGGGTTCGATTCCCATCACCCGCTCCATTAAACAAATAACCGGAAACTCTGATCTCAGGGTTTCTTTTTTTTACATTTCAGAGTATTACAGGATTCGACGGGATTTTTAGGTACATCCATGAAAAAGCTTCAACCGCTCCGTAATTTGTAGTATGATAATAAAAGTGAAAAAACCGTCTGCGAAGCTCTGCTGACGGTAATCGGTGATGCAATGGAATGCTAACCTTTGGACCTTCTATGGTTACTTTTATCTGTCGGATTTAAATACGTTATGGAAAGGTTTTGCTTTAAGCAGAATCTGAGGAGGATCAAGATGTCGGAACAAGAATCATCTGCTGTGACGGCCAACCGGCCGCACTCAAACAATTTATTACGGCGCGATGTCCGCTTTCTGGGGAATATATTGGGCGATGTGCTCGTTCACCAAGGCGGGCATGAACTGCTTGAGATCGTTGAGAAAATTCGTGAAATGAGCAAGGCGCTGCGGGCTGAGTTTCTTCCGGAGCTTTTTGATGAATTTAAAAAAGTTATTGACGCGCTAAGCCCTGAAATTCGCCATCAAGTCATCCGGGCCTTTGCAATTTATTTTCAGCTTGTCAACATTGCCGAGCAGAACCACCGCATACGGCGCAAACGGGACTATGAACGCTCTGCAGGAGAAACTGTTCAGCCCGGTTCCATCGAAAGCGCTGTTCAGGTACTGAGGGAGCAAGGAATTGCCGTTGATGAGGTCAAGACGATGATCGAGGGGATTTCCCTGGAGTTGGTCATGACTGCCCATCCTACGGAAGCCACTCGTCGTGCCGTGCTGGACATCCATCAGCGCATCGCCCATGAAGTTATGGAGCTCGACAATCCGTCGCTCACCTACCGTGAACGCGAGAAGCTTCGTGAGAAGCTGCTGAACGAGGTGCTTACGCTTTGGCAAACGGATGAGCTGCGCGATCGTAAGCCGACCGTTATCGATGAAGTGCGCAATGGCATGTATTATTTTGACGAGACTCTCTTCGAAGTGCTCCCAAGCGTATATGAAGAGCTCGAACGCTGCCTGGACAAGTATTATCCGGATGAGCGCTGGCATGTGCCTGCTTACCTGAGATTTGGCTCCTGGATCGGCGGCGACCGTGACGGCAATCCATCGGTTACGGCAAAAATTACCTGGGAGACCCTGACGCTTCAACGTGAGCTTGTGCTTGAGAAATATGATGAATTGCTTCGTGAATTGATGGGGCAGCTGAGCTTCAGCACGAATATCGTAACAATCTCTGAAGAATTGGTGGATTCCATTCAAAGGGATCGCCAGCATGTGGAGCTTCGCACTATCGAGCTGTGGCGCAATGAGAATGAGCCATATAAGATTAAACTCTGCTATATGATTGAGAAGCTTGTAAATACGCATAACGATACGCTGAAAAACTCTCCGCTGCGTTACAACAGCGCTGATGAGTTGAAGGAAGACCTCCTCGTTATCGACCGCAGTCTGCGCCATCACTTTGCCGATTATGTGGCTGATACGCATATCCGTAAGCTGATTCGCCAAGTGGAATTGTTCGGCTTCCATCTTGCCGCGCTTGATGTGCGTCAACACAGCCAAGAGCATGAGAATGCGATGACTGAAGTGTTAGCCAATATGAACATCGTGGAGAATTACGGCTCGCTGGATGAAGAAGAGAAAATTGAGCTGCTTCATCGCTTGCTGAATGATCCGCGTCCGCTGACTTCCCCTCATTTTGAATATTCGGAAGGAACGCAGGAGTGTCTAGATGTGTATCGTACGATTTATCGCGCCCAACAAGAGTTTGGCGATAACTGTATTTCCAGCTATCTGATCAGTATGACACAGGGCGCTAGCGATATGCTGGAAGTAATGGTCTTCGCGAAGGAAGTCGGGTTGTTCCGCCAGGAGACCGGAGGGAATATCCGCTGCACATTGCAGGCTGTTCCTTTGTTTGAAACCATTGATGATCTGCATGAAGCCCCCGCAATTATGGAGAAGTTGTTTGAACTGCCGGTATACCGCAAGGCGATTGAGGCCAGAGGCAACCTGCATGAAATTATGCTGGGATATTCTGACAGCAACAAAGACGGCGGAGCTGTTACCGCCAACTGGGAGCTGCGGGTGGCATTGAATGCCATTACAAGCGCGGCGAAGAAATTCGATGTGAAGCTGAAATTCTTCCACGGTCGCGGTGGTGCGCTAGGACGAGGCGGAATGCCGTTGAACCGCAGTATTCTGGCACAGCCGCCGCATACGGTAGGCGGAGGAATCAAAATAACGGAGCAGGGCGAAGTGCTCTCGTCCCGCTATTCCATGAAAGGCATTGCTTACCGCAGTCTGGAGCAAGCAACCTGGGCGCTGATAACCGCGGCGCGGCTGGCGAATTATCCGGAGCAGGAAGCTGCAGATGTAGCCCAGTGGGATGAAATTTCCAAAGGGATATCGGAAACTGCGCTGCGCAAATATCAGGATCTGATTTTCCGGGATCCAGACTTCCTGACCTTCTTCAAGGAATCTACACCGCTGCCGGAAATCGGAGAGCTTAATATCGGTTCCCGTCCATCGAAGCGGAAGAACAGTGACCGTTTCGAGGATCTGCGGGCGATTCCGTGGGTATTCGCCTGGACGCAGAGCCGTTATTTGCTGCCGGCCTGGTATGCGGCCGGTACGGCGCTGCAGGAATATGTGCAGGATGATGAGAAACGGTTGGAAACACTGCGCGCAATGTATGAGCAGTTTCCGTTCTTTACGTCTCTGATCGATAATTTGCAAATGGCGCTGGCCAAAGCGGATCTGCAGATCGCCGCGGAATACGCGGATATGATTACGGACAGCACGATCCGGGAGCGTATTTTCACACAAATTAAAGAGGAATATGAACGGACGTCTTCGTTCATTCTACAAATAACAGGTCAAGCTGAAATTCTGGATAATGTGCCGGTTATTCAAGAATCAATCCGCCTGCGCAATCCGTACGTGGATCCGCTGAGCTACATGCAGGTACAGCTTCTTCTGGAGCTGCGCGAGGCGCGAGCCCGTGGTGAAGAGGATGATCCGGAACTGCTGCGTGAGGTGCTGCTGACTATCAATGGCATTGCAGCCGGCCTTCGCAATACGGGCTGATCAATAACCGATACGTTTGTTTAAAGGGCCGGACGCCCGGCGGCAGGAGTCCCTCCGCTTACGTCCGGTCCTTTGACGTATACTCCAGAGTTAATCAGGATTCAAATAAGTATCATAATGTTTTTGCATGAGCGTCAGGTATCGGTTCGATCCTTGTCAGGATCGGTGCAGCCGCACGTTCAACCGGACGGGAGTTGGAGCATGCGGCGTGTCTGGAGGAGAAACAGTGAAATCAGTTGAGGCGCGGTTAGCGCAATTGGCACTAAGAGGCGATCAGCGGGCTTTTGCGGAGATCGTCGATATGTATCAGGATAAGCTGTACCATATGGCATACCGGATGCTGTATAACCGCCAGGAAGCGGAGGATGTCGTTCAGGAGGCTTTTCTGCGGGTATACAAAAATCTGGATCGCTATGATGATACAATGAAATTCTCGACCTGGATTTACCGGATTGCGACGAATCTGTGCATCGATCGGCTTCGTAAGCGGAAGCCGGTTTATTCGTTGGATGCCGAATCCAGTGAGCACGAGGGTCTGGATGGTTACGCGATGATCCCAAGCGAGGACAAGACGCCGGAGAGCGAGCTGCTGCTGTCGGATACGCAGCGTATTATCCACCAGGCTATTGAGACGCTGCCGGCAAAGTATAAATCTGTGATGGTGCTGCGATATCTTCAGGAGATGTCCCTGCAGGAGATTGGCGATGTGCTGGAAATGCCGGTTACGACGGTGAAAACACGTGTGCACCGCGGCCGGGAGTTCCTCCGCAAGAAGCTCGAGCATAAGTTATAAGCAAGGGTCAGGATAAGAGATGACCGTAGCGGATTCTCAAAAAAAGTGAAACATCATCGTCGACCATACGTATCGTATACTGCTGTGAGTTACACTGAAGAAAGGAATGGCTGCTATGAATTGCAATGTCGCCATTGTATGGATGCATGATTATCTAGACGACGAGCTTCCCCGCGAAGATGTCTTACAGCTAAAGAACCATTTGCTCTCCTGCCCGGCATGTAGAGCACGATTCGAGCAGTTGGAGCGAACAGAAGCGCTCACCCATAAATTGATTGATTTTCGACCACAAGCTGAGGAAACACAAGCCGATGATCTTAAACTTCGGATCATGAGCGCGCTGCCTGTCAAGCGGAACCGCCCAAGCTGGGCCGGCTGGCTTCGCAATCACCCTGCTATCGCGGTAGCGGCAGTCTTTGCTCTTGTGATGTTCTCAAGCGCACTTGCCATGTGGGAAGAGAATACAGATTTGACGGTGCGTGGAACGGATCTTTCCCACGTGGTTATCAACGGGGATACCGTGACTGTTCCAGCAGGCGCGCATGTGAACGGCAATTTAATTATAGAGAATGGAAAAGCCAACGTACTGGGCGAAGTGAATGGAGATGTGACGGTTATCGAGGGCTCGCTGTACCAAGCGTCGACGGCCCATATCTCGGGGAAAGTGAAAACAATCGACCAAGCGCTTGACTGGTTTTGGTACAAAGTTTCACATTCGATCAGCAGCTTGGCTTATTGATTCCACTGCCTCCCTCATGCGGGAGGTTTTTTTGTGCCCAAAGCTTGCTTAAAGGGTAGCTATAGGAGGTGGATAGAGTTTGCCCGCCAAGGCAAACAGAAGAATATTAAAATTCTGATAAATTCTTAACGCAAAAAAAGGGTTTATATCCTCTTTTCTAGAAGATAATAAGGTTAAGTATCCGATATATGTGATAGAGGACCTGTGCAATTGGTTGTTGGGGGCTGACATATGAGCTATTTCGCAGATTTGACCTGGAAAGATTGGATCAAGGACATTATCGACATTTCCATTGTCAGTTATATTATTTACAAATTGATTCTGCTCGTACGCGGCACCAAGGCGGTCCAGCTTCTCAAAGGAATATTCGTTCTCGTTGGTACATGGGCCATTAGTACCTGGTTTAATTTGTATACACTTAAATGGTTAATGAACCAAATGTTTACCTTTGGGGTCGTGACGGTGCTGATTATTTTTCAGCCGGAGCTCAGGCGTGCGCTGGAGCAGCTGGGGCGAGGCAAGCTATTTGCCCGCTCTTCCGTAGTTGAACGTGATGTGAGCGAGCGTATCGGGGAAATGATTAAAGCCGTCAACTATATGGCGAAACGCAAAATCGGGGCATTGATTGTATTCGAACGCAGCACAGGCCTCTCCGACTATATTGAGTCGGGTATTCGAATGGAATCGATGGTCAGCTCCGAGCTGCTGATTAATATTTTTATCCCTAATGCGCCGCTTCACGACGGTGCGGTTATTGTGCGCGGCAATCAGATCATGGCGGCTGGCTGTTATTTGCCTTTGTCGGAGAATCCTTTTATCAGCAAGGAGCTTGGAACAAGGCATCGTGCCGGCATCGGCATTACGGAAGTGTGCGATGCGGTTTCGGTTATCGTGTCGGAGGAAACGGGACAGGTCTCGCTGGCTGTGGGGGGCATGATTGTCCGCGATATCAAGGAAGAGTCATTGATTTCCAAGCTGTTTGAGGAGCTTAATCCGAATCCCAAGGCACAAGAGAATACAGGATCGAAACGGCCTTTCTGGAGACGGAAAGGGGGCGAAGAGAATGGATAAATGGCTCAGTCATCCAACCGCTCTGAAAATCATTTCGCTCGCGCTTGGCATTCTGCTGTGGGCAGTCGTCCATTTTGATTCCGAACGGTCTCCTAATTCAGTCGCCTCCCTTACGGAGGTCAAGGATTATGAAGCGGTGCAGGTGAAAGCAGTTGGACTTGATGAGAATAATTATTCGCTTCGTCTGGTCGAGCCAACGGCTGTGCAGCTGACGGTTCGGGCGCCCAGATCGAGCCTGCTGCAAACGACGCCGGATGACTTTCAAGTAACTGTAGACGTGAGCGAGGCCAAGGAAGGAAGCCAGGTGCTTCCTATCTCGATCAGCAAGCCCAAGGGCATGGAGATTGTGTCCAAGCAGCCGAGCACGGTTACGGTCGTATTGGAGCGGTTGATTACGAAGGAATTTGAGTTCCAGGTGCAGACGGAGGGAACGCCTGCCAACGGATATAAGCTCGGTCAGCCGATCGTGAAGCCTAACAACCGCGTTCATGTCACGCTGCCGGAGGGTATCATGGAGGATGTCGGTTTTGTCGGGGGCAAGGTATCCGTGGAAGATGAAGAATCGACAATCAGCGAGAAGAAGGTCAAGGTCGTTGTGCTGGACAAAGAAGGCCAGGAAATGCCCGAAGCCATTGCCACTCCAAGTGTTGTCGAGGTAGAGATTCCGATTACGATGCCATTCAAAAGGGTGCCTCTGCAAATTGGATTGACCGGCAAGCTGCCGGATGGCCTGGCTATGGACACATTCGTCCCAAGCGTGGATCAGGTATCGATATATGGGCCCCAGGACGAGCTCGATAAGTATGATTTTTACGATGGTATTAATGTGGACTTGTCGAAGCTGTCTCAATCAGGTACGATTGAGCTCAATATCCCTCCAAAAGAAGGGATTGTGTCAGTCGATCCTTCGAAGGTGACGATAAAATATACCTTAGTACCGATATCTGTTAAGACACTCACGCAGCTGAAGGTGACCTTCATCTCACTCTCTGATGGACTGAAGGCCAAGATTACTATTCCGGAGACGGGAACCGTCGATCTGCCTGTAAGAGGGGCAACAAGCGTGCTGGCTGGTGTCGGAGCCAGCGATATTCAGCTCATCGCCGACTTGAATGGCTTGGGCCCGGGAAGCCATATTGTGCCTTTGGATGTGCATTTGCCGAGCTTTGTTGAGCAGACAAGCTCCATTCCGATTACGGTCACAATAGAGATTACGGATGAAGCGGCAACAACCGATCCGCCCGCTGGCGGAACGGACCCCGGGACCGGAGACGGTTCTACAGATACGACGGGGAATGAGACAGGGGATGCCGGGACCGGAAATACGGGGAATCCCGGGGAAGCAGGAAATACGGGTGCGGGGAATACTGGGGCTAATGAAGATCCAGGTACTCCGGCAGGGACTGGCAGTGCAGATTCAGGCAATAATCCGGCGAACAGTTCAGGTGGTGGGGTTGACGGTTCCTCGGGAACCGTCGACCCCGGCTCTGTGGATGGGAATGAAGATTCCCCGGATTCAGGAACGGATGCGGATACGGGTGCAGATCCAGGCACGAATCCCAATGACAACGGCAGTAACAGCAGCAATAGCAGTAGTAGTAATAACAGCAGCAGTGATGGCAGCAATAGCAGTAGTAATAACAGTAGAAATAATAGTAGTAATAACAGCAGCAGTGATGGCAGCAGCGGTAACGGAACGAATAGCGGGCAGCCTGATAGTGGGGAAAGCAGCGCTGGTAGCGGAACTAATCCATAAACCTATACATTGATCATTCGTGATGCTCTTTGAGCAGTATTCACCTATACATAGAAACAGAATGCTGCTGTATCTTATACCATAGGAAATAATGTCATTATTCATAAAGATATAGAATTCAAGGTTAAAAGGGGATACTCTACAATGGGAAAATATTTTGGAACAGACGGTGTGCGCGGGGTTGCCAACCGCGAATTAACGCCGGAGCTCGCTTATAAAATCGGCCGCTGCGGCGGTTATGTTCTTGCCGGCAAGGCTGAGAGACCAAAGGTTTTTATTGGACTTGATACCCGGATTTCCGGCCCTATGCTTGAAGCGGCCCTGATTGCAGGGTTGCTGTCTATCGGAGCAAGCGTCGTACGTTTGGGAGTGGTGTCTACGCCGGCCGTCGCTTATTTGACGCGCATCATGGGCGCGGATGCAGGCGTTATGATATCGGCTTCGCATAATCCGGTTGAGGATAATGGAATTAAATTTTTTGGCGGTGACGGCTTCAAGCTCACGGATGAGACGGAGCTCGAGATTGAACGGCTGATGGATGCAGCGACAGACCAGTTGCCTCGTCCGGAAGGCGGAGGGATTGGCTCCGTGACCGAGGATGTGCATGCGCAGCGATTGTATCTCGATTTTCTAAAAACAACAGTGAAGCATTCATTCATGGGTCTTAAGGTTGTCCTGGATTGCGCCAATGGAGCCGCCTACTCGCTCGCTCCGACGGTATTCCGTGAGCTTGGTGCGGAGGTCATCACAGTCGGCGCTGAACCTAACGGGCTTAATATCAACGACGGCGTCGGCTCCACGCATCCTGAATATTTGCGCGGGGAAGTGCTGAAGCATGGCGCCGATCTTGGATTATCCTTTGATGGCGACGCGGACCGGCTGATTGCAGTGGATGAGAATGGCGAAGAGGTCGATGGCGACTTTATTCTTTGCATATGCGCTGATGCGATGAAACGCGAAGGTACACTGAAGGGCGATACGGTTGTAACGACCGTAATGAGCAATATCGGATTTTTTAAAGCTGCCCAGAAGCATGGTCTCAAGACCGCACAGACGGCGGTTGGCGACCGTTATGTGATGGAGGAAATGCGCCGTAACGGCTTCAATCTGGGTGGAGAGCAGTCCGGCCACGTTATTTTTCTCGATCACAATACGACTGGAGACGGCATTCTTACGGCTCTTCAGCTTGTTAACACATTGGTGGGCTCCGGACAAAAATTGAGTCAGCAGAAGAACCTGATGCGCAAGTTCCCGCAGGTGCTGGTCAATGTGCGCGTGGCCGATAAGACGATGTACAAGGACAATGCCGCTATTGCTGCTATTATCGCGGAAACGGAGCAGGAGCTGGGTGACAATGGGCGTGTGCTTGTACGTGCTTCGGGCACAGAGCATCTGATCCGCGTCATGGCGGAGGGTCCGGACAAAAGCCAGGTGGAAGCGTATGTGAGGCAGATCGCAGATACGGTAAGAGCCGAGCTTGGCGGGGTATAAGATTTATTATTCACGGCATTACGGATTAATGGAATGAATAATTAGCCTCATGGAATAATGAATTATAAAGTTTCGGACGGGCGGTTCCAAGGGCGCAGAAGATGAATGCGCCATTAGAACCGCCTTTTTATTTTGTTAAAGCAAGCGCTTTGAAGCGGGACACTGCGCATCAATCGTATATCCTCCTTTGCTCCGATGGTTGGAGAATAGTGGGCCGATACTTGATTGAAGGGAATATTTTAGGGGAAAATGTTGTGAATGTAAATGTGTTGAAAATTTTGCAGTTGCACCGTTCGGTTAAAATGAATATGATAAGAAGTATGATTCCAGAAATGAAAGCGAGGATAGCGGCCAATTAGCTTTACAAGCGCCAGAGCTTGCGCGTGATCGTCTTGCTGCAGAACGGTTTATTTTTGATTTTGTATAACGTTCCTGCGGTGGACAGCGGCAAGCTGACGAGGTGGAGGTGTTCGGATTGTTCGGCGGGGACCTCCCGGTTATGCATTTGACCGAAAGCCGATTCCCAAATCGACAGGGCGACCAGTCGTACAAAGGGTCGGTAAGATGCGATAGTGACGATTGAAGGCGCAAGCAGCAACGGAGGCTGTTGTGCGCTCATCTTTAAGTATGCTTGAAACATGCTATTTGTGCCCGTTTGCTTACGATGCCAAACTGAAGAGGGTGGCATAAGACGAACGGTTTCTTGAAATATCAGCTGGTATACGGTCTAATCGTATGCTTTCCTGAAATCGACAGCAACCATAGACTGTGCTGTCCCACAAATGTGTTGGCATCCGTTTCTTTCGGGAATACTACCCCAAACGGAGGTCTATTAAAATGTGTGGAATCGTAGGATATATCGGTAAACGGGATTCGCAGCAAATTTTGATTGATGGATTGAAAAAACTGGAATATCGCGGTTATGATTCTGCGGGTATTGCCGTTTTCACGGATAAGGGATTGGAAGTACGCAAGTCCAA
This sequence comes from Paenibacillus sp. JT31N11, assembly GCF_056269285.1. NCBI lineage: Bacteria > Bacillati > Bacillota > Bacilli > Caryophanales > Paenibacillaceae > Paenibacillus > Paenibacillus sp. JT31N11. Next base: position 5,591 of record NZ_JBWDNQ010000036.1, on the reverse strand, counting down.
AGGCCGGTTGGCCGCATTGGAAGAAAAGCTTGTTGGAGACGAGCTTCGCGGTTCAGTAGGGATCGGACATACACGCTGGGCGACGCACGGCAAGCCATCCGATGAGAATTCCCATCCTCATACCGACAATTCGTTCAAATTCTCGGTCGTGCATAACGGCATTATTGAGAACTATCTCGATCTGAAGGATGAATTAATTGCAAAAGGGCATCATTTTCTGTCGGAAACGGATACCGAGGTGATTTCTCACCTGGTCGCGGAGGAGTATGACGGAGACATCGTTAAAGCCGTTCAGCGTGCTGTGAAACGGATGCGTGGCGCTTTTGCGCTTGGCGTGTTAACGGAATTCGAGCCGGACCGGCTGGTCGCCGTGCGTTATGCAAGTCCTCTTGTGATCGGCATCGGGGAAGGCGAGAATTTCATTGGCTCGGACATTCCGGCAATCTTGGAGCATACACGCAATGTTTACATTTTAGATGATGGTGAAATGGCTATTCTGACGAATAATAACGTCGAATTAAGGTCGATTGATGGCGAAGTTATTTCCAAGGAAATATTTCATGTCGATTGGGATTTGACAACGGCGGAAAAAGCCGGTTTTGATCATTTTATGCTGAAAGAAATATATGAGCAGCCTAAAGCTTATCGTGACACAATGATGGGCAGAATTTCGGCAGACGGACGATCGGTGGAACTGAAGGAAATCGGCATGACGCCGGAGCAGATCCGCGGGATTCGCAATGTGCATATTGTCGCCTGTGGAACGGCTTACCATGCAGGCATGGTTGGCAAATCGCTTATTGAAAGTCTGGCCCGTATTCCGGTTGAGATTGATGTCGCTTCGGAATACCGCTATCGTTCTCCGATTATAACGCCTGAAACGCTTGTCATAGTTGTGAGCCAATCCGGTGAAACGGCGGATACGCTGGCTGCCCTGCGTGAAGCAAAACGCTGCGGCGCGCGCGTGCTGGCTATTACGAATGTTGTGGGCAGTTCAGTGTCGCGTGAAGCGAACGATGTGATGATTACGCAGGCGGGTCCTGAGATAGCAGTTGCATCGACAAAAGCGTATACCTCGCAGCTGATTGCTTTTATGCTGTATGGTTTATTCCTGGCGGATACGCTTGGAACGCGCGATAAGGATTGGATTGCTGATGTGCTTGCCGCTATGCAGAAGCTGCCGGAGCAGGTGGAGAGCATTCTGGAGAGAGCACAAGTGCTGAAGCAGGTAGCGGAATCACTGGCAAAGCACGACAATCTGTTCTTCATCGGCCGCGGCATTGACTTCGCAGTTGCTCAGGAAGGCTCGCTCAAGCTGAAGGAAATTTCTTACATTCACTCGGAGGCATACCCGGCAGGCGAGCTGAAGCACGGTACTCTCGCTTTGATCGAAGAGGGCATTCCGGTTATTGCGCTGATCACCCAGGAGGATCTGTACGAGAAGACTCTCAGCAACATTAAAGAAGTAAAAGCGCGCGGCGCACATGTACTCGGTTTGGTTAATGAAGGAACCGAGGTCGAGGTCGGAAAATCGATCGATGAGCTGTTCGCGATTCCCCGGACACTGCCGCTTCTGTCGCCGGCGCTGTCAGTTGTACCGCTGCAGCTCCTGGCATACTATGCCTCGCTTGCGCGCGGAAATGACGTTGATAAGCCGAGGAATTTGGCGAAGAGTGTGACTGTGGAGTAGAGGGCAACAATTTAGTTTTTGATCTGTTCGGTGATAAAAAAGTGTGGAACTACATGAAAAGTGAATGCGTATTGTTTGTAACTGCAAAATAAAGATTGTAACTGTTAAAAGAAATTTGTAACTGCAAAATAAAATGTGTAACCGGGTTATTTCTTAGGTTGTTCTTATACTCAGGGCAACGGAACCAGTAGAAAAATTTGGAACCGCTGAATTCAGTCCCGATGAGCTTAGACACATCGGGACTTTTAAGGAGGAGGTATCATCAACTTGTCCACAATTGGAGAACGGAGAAAGCTTAAACTAGAAGATCAGGATGAGATTCTTGAATTTATAAAATTGAAAATAAATCGCTATGATACAAAATGTAAGACAGTGAATCTGGAGTGGATAGCGGCGTTACATTAGCGGGTGATGATGCTGTACGGTGAATATGAGAATGTTATAGAAAATAATGCGAACCGTCTTTTTTAACATATACAATGCATGAAAAATGGAGGAATTTAACAAATAGAGATGGGGTATGGGCGGGTTTCGGCAAAAGATCAAAATCCGGAGCGGCAGCTGATCAAATTCCGGGAACTTGGGATTGACGAGCGTTACGTATTCGTCGACAAATTAAGTGGCAAAAGATTTTAATCGGCCGCGGTATCAGGCCATACGATTAATGATTCGAGAAGGCGACTTAATTTATATCGACACGCTCGACCGGCTGGGCCGTGATTATGACGGGATTATTGCCGAATGGGAGTATATTACGCGGGAGATGAGTGCAGATATTGTCTGCTTGGATAATCAAACGTTGCTTGATTCACGGAAGTTTCGGACGATGGGCGATTTTGGGAAAGTGATGGAGGATCAATTTTTAAGCTTACTGGCGTATGTGGCCGAGCAGGAGCGTAATAAGAATCGGCAGCGGCAAGCCGAAGGGATAGAAGTTGCCAAGGCGGGTGGAGTAAAGTTTGGAAGGCCCAAGCAGGAGATCGATTCCAACTTTATTCAGATATATAAGGAATGGAAGGGCGGGGGATAACGGCTGTTTCGGCAATGAAGACCTTAGATATGAAACATCGGACATTTTACCGGCGTATGAAGGAATATGAGTCATCATAACTATAATGGCAATAGGTAGGTACATATTCATTTGTTCATAAGATGAACCAAAACCAGCTAATGTTAGTCAAGCATTTGGACTGTTTCTACTCATGGCACCAGAGCAACCAAGTAGACCCCGGTAAGGCCGCTACGCCAATGACTCTTAGCGTACGATTATTTCCGTTTCGGGAGGTGACCCCTATATGATAATAAAGACCAACTGAACGGAAACAGGATAAGGAATGCAATCAGGTTTGCCGAAAATGTAAAAAACACATCCCAAGACTTCATATGTAAAATACCCAATGAAACCAATATTAAAGAATCAAGCCCAGATATCAGGAAGACGAGGACTATTTTAACGGATAGGCGCAGTTTAAGCGTAAATAGGATAACGATTAAAATACTAATTAAAAAACACTGAACATGAGAGAATACGGTATTATCCCGAGACGGGTTCTCAAACCATCCGATTAAAAAAAGGTGACTCTTTATGATTGCGTAGAGTACATAATCCATGGATACGCGAATGCTGAAAATAATGAAGCATAGCGTTGCAAAGTATAGAGGAGGGTGAAGGTTCTTTTCCATTTTTCGAAACCAGATTTTTGCGAACCCGAAATAAAACGGAAGGGCAACAAATGTATATATAGATTTCCACCAATTGTGCTCATAAATACCCAGCTTGAGGAAAAGAAACTCTATTCCGAAAAATAGTCCGGAGAATAACACAATCCATCCAATGTTTAAATAAAAACCGGCTATTACAATCGAAGCAGAAGGCAAAGAAAACGCATTGGATGCAATTGCGCCAAGAATGTTATCGTCATAAGAATCATCAAGAATATCGGGGATATATCGATAGCTGTCAAAAAGTTTACAGATAAAAAATTCGACGGAATATCCGACTCCAATCATCCCAAAAAGTAAACTGATTAATTTGATTTTCTTTGTTTTTATAACTGTAAATACGTCAACGATGATGCTTATAATGCCAAGGCAGAGGTACCAAACATAATTAGGCATTGGAAACCCCCCTTCTTTCAATTAAATTGTTTTTTCCAGGTGACAGACCATTTCTAGGGTACAAAGGGTTACTTACCATTGATAAGCAATTGTTACCCAAATTAATATTCCCAACTTGATCGAATTGGATTCGGATTCCTTAACCCCAACTTTGAGTTACATCTGCCAGCGTCCTGAGGGTAGAGACTGTTCTAGAGCAGCAGCCCTGACTAGGTTAGTAACGCAAAAAAAAAGAGAACGTACTTTGCGCGTCCTCTTCAAATATTATTCTTTAATTGATCTCTTGGTCTTTTATGGTGACATCAGGAACAAATAATTCACCAGTAAAGGTCTTAATAGCTTCTCCAGAATTAGCCTTAACAATCCAATTATGGTTCACAAGAGCTGCTTTACCAAGGGATATCAAGTCTCCGTGAGCAAGAGCCTTCTCAGCATCATCGGGTTGATCAAGATTGCCATTAATTATTACGGTTGTCTTTCCATATTTTTTTGCCAGTTGAGAAAGTGTTAAATCACTTTCACTAAACGCAGGGTTGAGTGCTTGATAATCTGTAGTATGAATATAATCGGGATTTTCTGCTCCTATATTCTCGAAAATTACTCTGGCATCCTCTGCACCATTTGACCATTTGTGCGTAAAATCATTCACTTTTGCAAGCGATATACGAACGCCGACTATAAAATTTTCACTGACATTCTTCTTTATCGTTCTAATAACTTCCCTAATCAGTCGGACACGATTTTCTGTAGTAGTGCCATATGCATCGTTTCGTTCGTTGGTGTAATCTGTTAGAAACTGATCTAACAGATATCCGTTTGCTGCATGAATCTCAATGCCGTCAAAACCGGCCTTTTGAGCATTTAAAGCAGCGTTTGAAAAGCCTTCAATGATTAATTGAATTTCATCTACTGATAATTCTCGTGGCATCACAAATTCTCCGCTACCGCCGAATAAAGCAAGTTTTTCACCCATAGGCTTGACTGCGGAAGGAGCAACCGTTTCATTTGCGAATTGAGAAAGAGCACCAGCATGCATCAGCTGAGCAATTATTTTGCTGCCTTTTGCATGAACAGCATCTGTGACTAATTTCCATGAATGTACATGTGATTCGTTTACCAGTCCAGGCTGATTTGAATATCCTTGACTGTGTAATTCATCCGTATATACACCTTCGGTAATAATAAGACTAAACCCATTTTCGGCAAACTTTGAATAATAGCGAACCATCTTTACAGATGCTCTCCCATCGAGTTCTGCAGACATGCGAGTCATGGGAGAAAGTACGACACGATTTTTTAATTCAACATTATTAATTGCGTATGGTGAAACAACAAATTTAACTGTTGACATTATTCTCAACCCCTTGTGGTTTTTAGCCTATGCATCATAAAAGCGATAAAAAAAGCAGCAAGCTTTTAAACCTTATATCATTCAAGTTAACATCATTTTTTCGCTTTAATCAGGCGAGCGCTCTCCCGTTATATTGGGAAAGCGCTCGCCGCATTAATCACCACTTTTTTCTATTAACTACCTTATTACCAAGGTAACTCTGTGTCCATATGATAGAACTTGCCTGTCGGTCCGTCCGAAGGCAACGTGGCAAGCATCACGCTTGTCTTACCGCCATCTTCAAGATCCATATCAGCGTATTTACCGCCCATTGGAGTCTTCACCCAACCCGGGTAAGCAGAATTCACTTTGATTGGTGTATCCTTAAGCTCATGTGCAAGATGAGTCGTAAAGGTATTCATTGCCGCCTTCGAGGCATCGTAAGCAAGAAGC
>NZ_JBWDNQ010000061.1:0-1707 GCF_056269285.1 Paenibacillus sp. JT31N11 | reverse complement strand
ATGATGGGATTTAAAGGGCTATGACCCGTTGCGTACTCCCATCGTACCGAGGCGCTCGTTTTTTTGCAAAGCGGAAATTTAACGCTCTACAGGAATGCTAACGGGTACGATAGTGTGGAGTAGCGTGCGGCAGCTGCTCCTTTTTTTTTTGAAGTAACTGGCAGGATAGTGGAGTTGCATAAATCATTAACGGCTCTTCAACATCCACATTGTGGTAAAATAAGTTAGACAAATTGTAAACGGAATATGTTAAACCTTATTAATATTGCTAAATAAAATGGGTATCTATAAAGAGAGGAATGAAATAAGTTGGGCGTAATAATAATGTTAATCGTTTATTTGTTAGTAGGAGCACTAATTATTAAATTAGGCATAGATAATTCTAAAAACACTCAATACTCTAAAGAAATATTAAAAGAATTGCGAGAAATAAAAGAACTTATGATAAAAAATAAATACGAATAACCCCAGTTCTACGTAAACGGAGCTACGGCAGACGTGTTTGTTTTCTCAACTAACGGGAGATGTTAGTCTAACGAAACAATATGTTTGGAACAGTCAAACCTCTACCCTCTGAAGGAGAATATGGCTATGAAAACAGAGTTTTCTGAAGATGAACTGACACAAATTTTACAAATTTACAACCTTGGAAAATACATAAACTCCATCCCTTTTACTGCTGGAACTGTGCAAACAAATATTAGGATCCGCACAACAATGGGACAGTTTGTTTTTAGGTATTATGATCGTTCGAGAGAATCAGTCTTATTTGAAATAGACTTACTTACCTATTTGAACGACAGAAACTATCCCTGTCCAGCACCATTGAAAAATAGGGAAGGTTGCTTAGTTGGCATTCATAACCAAAGGCCTTACGTCATTTTTGAATTTATGGAAGGCGAACATATTACCGAACCAAATGAGAAGCAAGGCAAGCAACTGATACAGAAGGCTGCTGAGCTACATAACTTGACTCAAAGCTATTCACCTATTCATAAAGAAGACCGGTGGAATTATAGCGTTGAGCTTTGCCGTGAGCTAGCCCGGCTGACATCCAAACGGATCAACACAACAAATTCAACAAAGAAGCTGGCATGGCTAGAAAAAGAATTGCTCAAACTAGAGCTTCCGGAATCGTTGCCGAAAGGAATTTGCCATGCAGATTTTCACTTTTCCAATGTTCTTTATAACCATGATGAATTTAGCGCCTTATTAGATTTTGATGATGCTAACTACACTTATCTTTTATTCGATCTTGTAGGTCTTATTTCAAACTGGGCTTGGAAATACGATAAAGATAAGGTCCTTAATATTATGGAAGCAAAGAAAGTCATTTCAGAATATACACAACATAGGCGTTTGAACCATATTGAAGAAAGACATTTGTTTGATGTTTTTAAGCTGAGCATTCTATTTGATTGTGTATGGTATTTCGAAAGAGGAGATGTAGTAGATTTTTTCGAGAAAAGAAAAATTGACTTTCTTGAGTATTCAGGTAGAGAGGTTTTTTTTCAGGAGCTATTTGGTTAAATCAGTAGTTAGAGAATTTAAATTTAACATTGTCCTTTTTGGAAGAGGAAATTGGGCTGAATTAAACTCCCTCGGTACGTTATAGTTTTCTCACGAATGCTCGCTTATTCGCAGGATTTCACCACAGGATGAATTGTAACCCGGATGGAATGGGACGAGAGCCGTCAAATTGGAAAC
>NZ_JBWDNQ010000062.1:0-1640 GCF_056269285.1 Paenibacillus sp. JT31N11 | reverse complement strand
GATGGGATTTAAAGGGCTATGACCCGTTTCGTACTCCCATCGTACCGAGGCGCTCGTTTTTTTGCAAAGCGGTAATTTAACGCTCTACAGGAATGCTATCGTACCCGTTAGCTCAATTCTGCTCATCTGTACTAACAGCTAAAATTGAGTAATGTGGCGAGTTTATCTGCTTTAAGACTTCTAAAGAAGTAAGCTTTTGATACTTCATTCCTGTTTTCCAAGATTCCAGTGCACATTGTTCAGCATGTCTTGATTCGATATTCCCTAGCGCCAACAGTGCTCTTCTTTTTACATATTCGTTCTGGTCTTCATAATACTGAACAATGATCTCCTCAGCTTTCGGCTGTATCGAGGCAATACTCGATAGGTAATGTGCCAGTTGCCATTTGGTATCTGCATCAGGATACGATACGCCCTCCTTGGCGAGAAATAATAAACATTCTGGGTTTTCGACTAATTTACGAACCAGTAATTCACATTCATTGTCCCTCCCAATGATAAAAAGCAAATTATTTATGGTTTTCTGATCCCAATTACAACAAGTTGTAGTATCAACTAATTTATCAAATATTGTGTTAAGTAGCTCCCAATTATGATATGTTGTTTCCCACTCAAACTCATGCTTAATTGTCTTAGGCCATTGCCAAAATAAATTAACTTGTTCATCAAGTTTCTGATAAATATCTTTATTTGGGTCGTGAATGATCTTGTACAAATCATCCATAATACACCACCTATTCCTTTAGTTCCATCTTGAAGAATCATTAACGTAAACTACCGTTACTTCAACAAACGAAAAAGGAGCTGCCGCGCGGCAAGCTCCTCACTAACGTATCCGTTAGTTCAGTACATTTTTCTTATGTAACTGTCATCTTCGAAAAGCTATTAGTAAATCACTACTTCTGCATGGTGAAGTTTATTAAGCTATCGTACCCGTTCGTTTAAATGACAGGTGCTATTTGAAAATTTTATAATATCTGCTTTGGGATGATAGTGTAAGAAATGAATCCCCGTGTTGTTGGTATGGAACCAGACATTATTATTTGAAGGTAACTGGAGGAAATTTTCAATGAGTTTCGTAATAGTTCCTCCGTGAGAAACAATGGCAACTCTTTTATATTGACTGCTGTTCTCTTTTATGTAAGAAAAGATTTGTTGGATTCGCTCATAGAATTTCAAGTCGCTTTCATCAACTTTCTGCTCACATAGATTATCAAGATATTTCACTTCACAATCCACGATATTCGCTAAAATATCCGCCGTTTGCTTTGCACGTTGAAGTGTACTTGACCAAATTAACTCTGGTGGAAATTCTTTTGAAACACGTACAGACATTTTTTTACTTTGCTCAATTCCTAAGCTTGTTAACGGTTCAAGTACATTTACTGTCTCATCCTCTGATTCTCCATGTCGAATTACTAATATCTCCATTAGTCCACCTCAATTATTTGATTTCCACTAATTTTACCATATTGATGAAACTGCGATCATCACCTTATCTGGCCCGTTGGATTTGGCGGCGGGTTGAACTCCCTCGGTACGATTAAGTTTTCTCACGAATGCTCGCTTATTCGCAGGATTTCACCCTTGTTAGACATGCATGAAGGTCGTTCGGGTGACCAATTCATAGACCTGGACAA
>NZ_JBWDNQ010000063.1:0-1587 GCF_056269285.1 Paenibacillus sp. JT31N11 | reverse complement strand
CTACCCCGAAAATTAATATTAGCTCAGACCTAAAAATGGCAGCACGAAACTAAACCCAGCTTTTATGGTTTTTAAAAACTGTGCTTCTTCGCAATCTATGAGACATTGAAACGCTAAGAGGCCTCCGAATTAGAGAGGGCTACCTGAAAACCAAGATTCTCAAGCTTTCGTACGGCTTGTCTCACGATCGCTTCTTGTTGTCGCTGTTCAAAATAATGACTTCCTAAATCTTTGTAATCTTCTTTTCGTGTAAGAACGTAATAAACAATGGTCATAATGGAGTGCGCGACGGCTACGGCTGCTCGGTGTCTGCCTTTTCGGGCGGCAATGCGTCTGTACTGTGCTCCTAGGTAGTTGTCGGATCTACATACGGAATGGGCGACTTCAATCAGTGCCGCTCGGAGATATTTGTTGCCTTTGCGAGTTTTGGAGGATTTACGTTTTCCGGCACTTTCATTTTGCCCTGGAACGAGGCCCGCCCATGAACAGAGATGAGCGGCAGATGGGAAGCGTGAACCGACATCAGTCCCAACTTCGGCAAGGATTTGTTCGGCGGTTCGTCGGCCGATCCCTGGAATGGTATCTAGACGCTCAATGTCTTGCTGAAAAGGGTCGAGCCGTTTGGCTACCTCCGTATCCAGTTCGAGAATCTGCTCATTCAGAAAATCGACGTGTGTGAGCATCGTTTTCAGCATGATCCGTTGGTGGGCACTCATGTTGCCGCGTAAGGCCAATTCCAACTCTTCCTTCTTTTTCTTCAGTGTTCGTCGCGCGAAAGCTGCCAGCTTTTCGGGATCTTCTTCTCCCTCGATCATGGCACCCATCATATCGCGGCTGCTCACGCCCATAATGTCGGAGACAACAGCAGCGAGCTTAATGTTGGCGCCTTCAAGGACCTTCTGAACCCGGTTATGTTCACGAGAGCGTTCCTGAATCAGGCTGCGACGGTAACGGACTAATTCGCGGAGTTCGCGTTGGTTACGGTCCGGAATGTAGCTGGGTTTGAGCAGTCCATGACGCAGAAGGTTACAGATCCACTCGGCATCTTTCACATCCGTCTTCCTGCCGGGAACAGCTTTAATGTGCTGTGCGTTTACGACGAGGAATTGAATCTCCTCGGCTTCAAGCAGGTTGACGATGGGTTTCCAGTAAACACCGGTACTCTCCATGGCCACGTGCGTACAGCGATGCTGCTTGATCCAGTCGATTAAATCCAGCAGGAACACCGTATGCGTACGAAAGGTCTTAATCTCCTTTCCTTCGGGAGTCATGACGCAAGCGGTAATGGACTTCTTGTGAACATCCAAACCACAAGCGCGTTCGATCAGGACATCCATAACATTCACCTTTCTACGGCAATTGAAATTGAGGACTGGTGCAACAACCAGAAAAGGATTACTCTACCCCGCGTGCTTCCCAAAAGGAGCGACATACCGTGGTGCACCGTGATCGTCGTAGTCAGACTAACGGATGGGTTCGCGACACCATAGCTTAACGACCTTCCTCACCAGCCGTAAGAATAGTATAGAACACCGCACCAAAATTTTCATTACTCTGTGGTGCCCCGAGAGGGGCATGGATGGCTAA
>NZ_JBWDNQ010000016.1:0-156929 GCF_056269285.1 Paenibacillus sp. JT31N11 | reverse complement strand
TCGCGACACCATAGCTTAACGACCTTCCTCACCAGCCGTAAGAATAGTATAGAACACCGCACCAAAATTTTCATTACTCTGTGGTGCCCCGAGAGGGGCATGGATGGCTAACGGAGACCATAGTTTAAAGCAACACGACAGCAGCCGGCACATAATCGGCTGCTCTTTTGTTGAAGTGAAGGGCAGGTAGCAAAGTGCCTAATTGTATATGCATCGTCAAATATCATAAAATAAGATATGACTAAAAAAACAGCACTTATTTTGACAACTATTCTATTTCTTCCATTTTTGGGCGCCTATCTATGGTTTTATGGGAGTTTTGGGCGCTATTTGCTCAGGCTCATGTTTGGAGTGGCTGCTTTTGATAGTATCTGGCCAGCCACGGCTCTCTTTCTTTTGGCCAATTTGGTTTTTGTGGCTAATATTTACCAGCTTTGCCGTGGGCGCTTTTACAAATGGTTTGTTTGGTTAGAAGGCATCGTGTATTTTCTAAGTAGCATGATTTTTATTCTTTTCAAGACTTACGGTGATGGCATTGCCGGGGTTAATCTGCAGTGGCGGGCGGTCTTCTGGAATTCTCATGCAGAAACTTTGGCCAATATCCTGATTTTTATTCCTATCGGTTGGATGCTTTATCTGCTGTTGCGAGGTTTCTGGCGGACAATGCTCGCGGGATTGGCTTTGGTCCTGCTGATTGAGCTCTCTCAATATGTTTTTCGTCTAGGTATCACGGATGTTGTGGATGTGATGACCAATATGACGGGGATTTTGGTAGGTTTTCTGATCATTGCTGTAATCCGACTCTTTGGCGTCAAACTTTATGCCAGAGGGATTTATTGGGCTTTTAGACAACAAGGTTAGCAGACAACGCATATCGTTAGTTTAACTTCGAAGGGCAGCCGCGCGGCTGCCCTTCACTCCGCAACGGGCAGGGTAGCGAAATAAAAGACGTTTTAGGTGGTGAGCAATTGAAACCGTTTCATAATTTTGATAACGACCTATGGTTCACTTTTGAAGAACATTGCAAAGGCAAACATTACATAGTTGGAAATCCTCATACTTTTCATGGGAGAATTTCAGCGTATTGCCTACATAAAGATGTGTTCTTTAATGTTTCACTTGAGGAAATAGGCGATATGTCTCTAGCTACTAAGTATTGGATTAAGGGTTTCTTATCAGGGAATGAACCATCACCTCCGGTCGATGAAGAAGGTGATACATATCCGCCGACACATGAAAATAACATTCATTGGGATAAAAGCGTTGCTTTGTTTCATAAAACAGGTTATTGGTATTCGGGTGAAAGGAATTGTAGGATTTGCGGGATAAAATTATTAAATTCTTGTACTGATTTTGAGTGTGAAATTGTTAGAAGAGAAATAGTGTTCAACCATGTTGCAAGGAGGTAGGATTATTGAAAAGCTTAGGTGTCGCAATTTTGGTTTCGGGTATAGGTTTAATGGGGTTAAGCGGATTAGAAAAGGTGTTAATCTTTGTTGCTTTGTCAAGTAGAACAATGGATGGAGTGAAGGGCTTGACTCCACCATATATTTGGGGTATTACAAATTGGACTTTTTTTATCGGGTTATTTCTTACTATATTAGGTTCTGTGTTTTTTGCTGATACTGTCATTAAAGAGCGAGGCGATCAACTCAACTAACGGGTATGATAGCGCAATGAGCCAGGCTGCCTATACAATTAGTAGCCTGTTAAGTTAATGGGTATGCTAGTGAGGAGCTTGCCGCGTGACAGCTCCTTTTTCGTTTGTTGTGCAATAGGTTTTGGTTCAACGTACAGTGGCGTAAACAGCTGAGGCACCTAATTCATGCTTTTCGAGCTTGACGGTGAAAATGGTTGGCGTCAATATAGTTTATAGAATTACTGTTCAATTATGAACTGTCTATATTAGAACTATTATTAGGAGGATTAATAAATGAACTATTCCGACCCGCAAGTAAAACAAGCGATCGAGGTGCTGCAATCGTTCATGGCCGTGACGCGAACAACGTCGGATTTTACGCGCCGCAATGCGGAAAGTCTAGGACTTACGATACTTGGAATGTCCATCGTGAATACCTTATACCGAGCACCGGGCTTAACGTTGAAAGAACTGGGGGTGAAACTGCAATCATCTAAGAGCACGATAAGTGTCAGCGTAGAAGGGCTTGTGCAGTCTGAAATTGTGGAACGAGAACAGGCAGAAGGAAATAGACGGGAAGTCAACGTGACATTGACCGCGAAAGGAGGGGAACTCGCCCAGCGTTCCATCCGGCAGGCGTATTCCTACAGGGCAATGATGGCAGCGCTCCAGTCTGTTGACAAGGGACAAATCCAACAAATGCTAGATACTCATGCACAAATATTGGATGTACTCAATCAATTCGACATCGATTCGGAAATGGCGTAATAATGAAAAATGGTAATTAAGAAATATATGAAATTAAGATGCCACATTCAATAAGAAAATGTATCACGCAATGTTCCGTTAGGCACGCTTTCCCTCTATTGGTCATTTTTAGTATTTGAAAAGTCATGTCCGCCTATAAATGAGAACACAGAAACAACTCATTTTTTCTTGATATTCTTAAAAATGAGGACGAACAAAAAACATAGAAGAGCTACAAATAACACTATGACTACAATGCCAAAGAGACTTATTACGTGCTACAGCTGCTCCTTCAACTATGTTCATATAGGAATTATCCTCCGAAACATGAAAGAAAAACTGCTAGGCCTGTATAAATATGGTAGAATTTCATGAAATGTATGAGGATCTGCGGTACAGCTATCTGTTGGATCGAATGCGCCAGGAGCTTGAGCTTGATTTTAAATGTGTCCAGACTTTTGACTGTTCAAATATTTAGGCGTTTTGGTGCGCCTACCGCGGTTTTCAAAACTGATTTTCCCCCAGTACTTCTGGTGACATCGATATGCTCATGACTAACTTTCCGTCTGACGATAGAAAGATCAACCAATCTTCTAACCGATACTATAATTATATAAGTGCGCTTGGAAGGCTATTTATTGATGAAAAGTCGGATATGCAATAGTACTGCAATATGGGTTGGTTACTCTTCTTTGAGGGAGGTTACTGTCTAGTTCCTTCTTGAGCGAACGGATCTCGATAGAATAATAAAGACATTTTGAAGAAGGAGCTGCCGCGGCAGCTCCTTCTTCACTTTTATGGACTTGTTCAACAAACATGGTGTCTTGTTCAGATGTCCTTCATTGCTAACGTTCTTAACATGGTAGAATCACTGTTTTTATTATCTGTTCTTTTGTAGCTTATCTGAGTCCTCTAGATTTTTGAAAAAAATGATTTTATCATCGACTTTCTCCAGCGTCTTTTCAAGTTCCTTCATTTGATCGATAACTTTCCTGCGATAAGTTTCCATGAATTCTCGTCGAGCTGTTATTGTGGAGACTTTACTATTTTTCAAGGCGATAAACTCCTGCATCTCCCGAATGGGCATCCCCATCGCTCGAAAGTAACTTAAGACTTGAAACCATACGATATCGGATTCTGAATACTTACGATATCCATTTTCGTCCCGTTCTATACCGTCAATTAACCCGATTTGCTCATAGTATCGTAATGTATGGATGCTTAATCCGGTCTCTTCAGAAACGTGTTTGCTTGAAAATTTGTTTTCCATAATCCTTATTATAGCATTGATTCGAAGTGTATTGCTATCGAGTGCACTCAATACTTTATCATTGCACATGTAAGTAATCATTCATTTTAGGAGGACTTCATTATGCGTGTTTTTGTCACAGGAGCCACGGGCTTCATCGGTTCGGCCGTCGTCCGCGAACTCATCGTTGCAGGGCATCAGGTCGTCGGCCTTGCCCGCTCGGACAAGGCTGTTGCAGCATTGAGTGCGGCCGGAGCCGTTGTGCATCACGGTGCCCTCGACGACCTCGACAGCCTTCGCAGCGGCGCCGCCGCAGCGGACGGCGTCATTCACCTGGCCTTCATTCACGACTTCTCGGACTTTGCGGCCGCCGCCGAGACCGATAGGCTGGCGATCGAGGCGATCGGAGCAGCGCTCGAGGGCTCCGACAAACCTTTCGTAGTCACCTCGGGGACGCTCATGCTCACACCAGGACGCCTCGGGACGGAAGGGGACGCGCCGATCCCGACTACGCCGCGGCGCTCGGAAGAAGCGGCGATTGCGCTGGTTAAGCGCGGGGTGCGATCATCAATCGTCCGTCTCGCACCGTCTGTGCACGGCCCGGGCGATCATGGCTTCGTCCCGACCCTTATCGACATCGCCCGCACCAAGGGTGTCTCCGCCTACATCGGCGACGGGTCCAACCGATGGTCGGCCGTGCATCGCCTCGATGCGGCGCGCCTGTTCCGTTTGGCGGTGGAAGCCGCGCCGGCGGGCTCACGGCTGCACGGGGTCGGCGATGAGGGTGTGCCATTCCGTGATATCGCTGGTGTCATCGGTCGCCACCTGAACCTGCCGGTGGTCAGCATTTCCCGTGAAGAGGCAGACGTCCATTTCGGCTGGCTTTCCTTCGCCGCATCAGCCGACAACCCGACGTCGAGCCTATTAACCCAGGAACGCTTGGGATGGCGGCCAGAGCACGCCTCACTGATCCCGGACCTCGAAGAGGGTCACTATTTCAAAAACTGAACGCCCATCGATCGTTGTCGATTACAAGGAGGTATGAAACATGTCATTGCAAAATCATCGTGCCGTCATCATAGGAGGTACTTCGGGTATTGGCCTGGCAGTCGCGAAATCATTCCTCACCCAAGGTGCTCAGGTCATCGTCGCCGGCCGGTCACAGAATAAAGTAGACGCGGCGAAGAAGAACCTTGGTCAGACAGCACAAGGGCAAGTACTGGATTTCCGGGATGAAAGCCAGACGAAACAATTCTTTGAGAACATTGGCCCCTTCGATGACCTCGTCGTTACGGCCGCCGGAGATTCGGCTATGACGCCTTTTGATACTTTGCCCGCCGATCATGCAAGGGCAGCGTTCGATAGCAAGTTCTGGGGACAATACGTGAGTGTGAAAGCCGCATTGCCATTCATCAAGAAGTCCGGGTCAATCACACTGACCTCCGGTGCATTTAGCATACGCCCGGCACAAGGCTCCTCGACGGTGGCTGCGATCAACTCAGCTATTGATGGGCTTGTTCGCGGCTTGGCGGTGGATTTGGCACCGATTCGAGTCAACGCAGTGTCGCCTGGGGTGGTGGATACACCCATTTTCAGCAAGATGGACGAGGAAAGTCGCGAAGCGATGTTCCAAGCGATTGCGCAATCACTTTTGCTGAAGCATATTGCAAAGCCTGAAGAGATCGCCGAGGCGTATGTGTACTTGGCTAAAAATACATTTACGACCGGCTCTGTCATTCAAATCGAAGGCGGCGCGATCCTTTCGTAATTCTGTTCGTCATTCGACCCAAACATCGCCGTACCGGACAAATTTTGCTCGGTGCGGCAATTTTATTACTTGCTGGTTAGCAGAAAACCGATTGTAAGAACTTAACGGGTATGATAACGCAATTGGACCAGGCTGCCCGAGAGATAGGCAGCCTATTCAGCTAATTTCAACAACAGAGAAGGTATTGCAGCGGGAGTGTTTGAAATGATTATCGCTGTTACTCAATTGCTATCTAAAGACTCTGAAGCCGGAAGCAGTATTCTTATCGCGGTTGGGCTCAGAACCATAATATTTGCCGCCCTTGTCTTCCTGATTATTAATATGTACCGCGGAAAAAACTGGGCCCGTTTAGCTCTAACAATACTTCTCGGTGGGATTGGAACTTTTTCCTTGCTAATTGGTCCAATCAATTGGATCTTAGAAGGAAATTCGCTTGAGAAAGCGTTTACTGGTATGACATTATACTCCAGTTTGTTCGGGTTAAGTCGAATGGTTCATTTGTCTTCAGTAATTACTGCATTGATTCTAATGTATCGGCCCGCTGCTAATAAATACTTTCGAGTAGTTGCATAAGAGATGGATGGCTGAGCTAACGGAGAACGATAGCGCAACAACCAGGCCATTAAAGTAACGGGTACGATAATTGAATAAAAGACGGGATTGCAGTCGGTCGGAATGATCGGCTGCATTTCGTTGAACGGTCAGTTATAGAGGAGAATAACCCCATTTCATTAGTCTCGTTTAATCTTCGCAACCGATTTTGGATCCGAAAACGAATTCATTTTATCTGGTTGACCGGATTGCAAACATCCTATAAAATTTTATTAAGTGTATACTTTAGGGTAATGAGCTTACTTAAAGGTAAGGGGATGATTTATAATGATTCATCAGCTTGAATGTCCAGTGGAGACAATCATTCATGTTCTAGGCGGCAAATGGAAACCATTGATTTTATGGCATTTGATACAATCCAATAAGCGATTCAACGATCTGGAAAAGCTTATACCGGATGTTTCTCAAAAAATGCTTTCACAACATCTACGGGACTTGGAACGAGAGGGTATAATCGATAGAACAGTCTACCCCACCGTCCCTCCAAAAGTAGAATATTCCCTTAGTGAATATGGAAAAACATTGATTCCTGTAGCAGAAGTCATGTGTGCTTGGGGAGAAAACCATAATAAGCGGAAATATGAAGAATCTGCTTCTTAAAGCTGGTTCAATTTATTTGCACACTAATTCAAGGACTCATAGCAAAAGCTGCCACGGGATTTTCCCTGGCAGCTTTTACTATTTACAGTCAATCTTCCTTTAAGATTTTCGCCGTGGACCAAACTGGATAACCCTTTCTGCTTATTGCTTACTTTTAAGTAAGCACCCTACATTAAAGTGGGTTCTTATCAAGATTTTTAAACGATGATAAGCTTAAGTCAATCCAGAGATGAAATATCGGGAGTCAATTATAAAAGGAGGAAAAAAAGATGAAAATTATTGTTTTCGGAGCAACGGGAAATACGGGGAGAAGAGCGCTTGTGCAAGGGTGTAAAATGGGACATGAAATGACCGCATTCGTGCGAAACTCCGAGAAGTTTTATGAACAGCAAGGAGACCGTTCCGCCAAACATGTAAAGGTGATCGTGGACGATATCATAAACCCAGTAAGCGTCGGCGAGGCGCTCTCGCATCAAGACGCCGCTATTATTGCTGCCGGCCATGCAGGTCAAGGAGATGAGTTCGTTCGTCTCGTTGATAACATTATAAGCCAATGTGAAATCCATCCTAGTTTTTCCGGGAGGGTATGGGTAATGGGAGGTGCCGGCCTGCTGGATATTCCATATACGGATCTCATTGGCAACAATCTGCCCGGCTTCCCGCCTGCGTATAAAAATCACAACCGGAATTTTGAACGACTGCTGCAGTCTGAGCTCGATTGGTCAATTATGTGTCCGGGAACCATGATGGATTCGATAGAGCCTCCGGCGTCGGCTCATCTGCATGTGACAACGGAAACCTTGCCCATATCCATTCCGAAGACGATTAAGGAATTTTCCGAGGCCGATATAGCCGGTTACTTGTTCAGTCGGCTTCAAGAGCTGGATGTTGCTTATGATGATGTCGTGAAATGCATGCTGGACCATATCGAGCCCGGAGGGCCATTTAAGAGAAAAAGGGTCGGTCTCGCCTATCAAAGCGATATTCCGGTGCGCTAAGGAGCAAGAAGGGAGATGATCAGTTTGTTTGGATGGCTCCTCGTTTTCCATATATTGGCTTCTATCGCGGTAATCGGTCCCGCTATCGTGGTACCCTTCATTCGAAGGTCCGCTAGAACCGCCGGCCAGTTGCGCTTTGCTTTTGATGCAACGAACAAGCTTGCCATCCTGCCTAAAATTGGCGGAGCCGTACTTATTATTACCGGGGTTTGGCTTATGATCATAACCAAGATGGGGTTGTCCCAAATGTGGCTAAATATATCGATCCTTTTATCGCTGCTCATGATCGCCACGATCGAGGGATTGATCGGGCCGCGCATGAAAAAGATCATGGAGATTGTATCTATAAGTCAAAGCAAAGGGGATGAAGTACCCTCCGAGCTCGGTCGATTGATGAAAAAGATCGTACCGATCGAGACGGCGTCACAGCTGCTTATGATTGCCATAACCGTGCTTATGGTCCTTAAGCCATTCTAAAGAAGCCGTCAACCCTTTAACAATCGGCCCCTGGGTAGCAATTCAACTCTGAAGAGAGTTGGTATACAAGACCCTTTCAATAGAATACGGGGAATGAATATGTATATTTACTCCTGGTTCTGTAAAAAGTAACCATGAGGTATAAAACCATGACAAAAAGAAATTTAGTTTTCGGAATTTTACTGATTTCGCTCATTTCATTTGGATATTCAACCTATGCATTCCAGTTTGACGATCCATGTCAACGGACGATCCTTACTGTTTTGGCCCCAAAAATTCAAGAAGAAATAAATAAATACTACAAAAACAAGCTTACAGAATCTCCAACATTTGCTCCTTATCTTGGTGGTAATCGTGTTGAATTCAAAACGTTCACTTCACATATTGATGTGAACGTAACACTGATCCCTTATGTTGGTCCACATCTTGACGTTGGCAAGGACATGATTAAATTTCAAATAGATAATAATGGAAACGTTGAAGTTATAAATTATAATCATATTGAGGACTATAAACTATTACCTAACTGGCAACACATAATTAATTAAGAAGTTGAGCTGCAGGGTACTGCGTTAGTAAAGGAGGAGCTTTTCATGCAGACACAGCTCATCTTCGTTAAAGTTACGGGCACGTTAGTGAGGAGTTGCCATGCGGCAGCTCCTTTTTCGTATGTTGAAGTAATGGGCAGGATAAGGCGACAAATCGTCGAATACACCTACAAACAAAAAGAAAGGATGAGTCGGATAAGCATTCATCATTTCGAAGTCTTAATGGCACGCTTTAAGAATAAAGAATTTGGAATCGAAGAACTACAAAGTAGAAATTCATTAAAAGAAGACTTAACTAGAATGTCAGGATGATAGCACGGCTGCCGCGCGACAGCACCTCACTAAGTAACGGGACACGAGAGTTTAACAATACTTTAAGACGAGGCTGCTATAATCGATCGGCAGCCTCGTTTTGATTATGGGAAGGATCGTTATCAGCATACAAAAATACTGGAGTGGATTCTATGAACACACAAGAACGGGTTGTTCCCGTGCTGAATATCATTGGACCTGTTGGCATTGGAAAGTCGAGTACCGCAGATGCCATATCAGAAATTCTGGGGCATGACTATACTCTTCCGCATGCGGTAGTCGACCTTGATTATGTAAGGCATGCATATCCTGCGCCAAGAGAAGATCCTTTCAACATGGAGCTTGGGTTTAAGAATCTTGCTGCTGTCTGGAATAACTATCGCTCTATTGGGGCCAAGTGTCTAATCATCCCAAGTGTCATGGAAAGCAGAGAACATCTGGACAAACTGCGAATGTCAGTACCAGGAGCGGATATATTCGTAGTTCGCCTTGTTGCATCACTTGAAGTCAATCATGCTCGGATACGTGGCAGGGAAAAGACCGTCGATTCACTAAATTGGCATCTACAACGCTCAACCCAACTCACTAAGGAACTCGCCCAAAAGAAATTGGAGCATGTGATTGTAGACACTGAGAGTAAGCTGCCATCTGACATTGGTCAAGAAATCATCCGCAAATGGGGCATCGTTGAGTGGCATGGTTCAAGGTTTGCGCAAGAAAAAGAATAGTCGGACAATTGTTTATCTGGTAACGGTAGGTAGAAACTGGACTATCGAGAGATTTTACGATAACGAAACCGTTCAATCAACTGGGATGTTGATAATTGAACTAATGGGCAGATTACGTTAACGAAAAAACCGGCACAATATGTGCCGGTTAACCAATAATGCCAGAAAGGATGCTCCCAATAAAAGTATAGATACATAATAGTCTATAAAAAATTTCTAGCAGATTCACCGGATATGTGAGCGCTTATTTGCTGTCCGCTGATAATAAAGTTTTAGACTGGTTGCAGCCTCATTAAACGGGGAGGATGGTTTAATTATAAAATATTTGATAACACGAATAAGGCGGCTTGGCTCCCCTTTGACCCATAGCGCAATAATAGCGCGGTTTATGTCGAAAAAAAGTAGACTGATCCCTTCGGACTATAGTAATATAAAGGAAATGAGATCACAGTAATATATTGGAAAATAAGGCAGATTCGAGGAGAAGGGATACATGGGTGCTAAGAATGAGGTTATTGCGGGAGATTACGAGAAAAAGAAAGTGATGGTTACAGCGAAAGGTGCAATAATCGTACTTGGATTTACAACAAGAGTTTACTTAGACAAGACAACTATTGAAGAATATGAAGTAATGGATGAATCGCATACGACTAGTGCAGTAAGTGCTGTCGGGCGTGGACTTGTGGGTTCATTCCTGTTTTGAAAAGTTTTAGGTGTATTCTTATCTGTATAATTGTAAAAAGTTTTGTTACTGGTTGTAATCAACGAAACGCTGATCAAGATGAATTTGTTGTATTTGCACACCACGAAAATATGAATGATGAATTGAGAAATTCACTGTATAAATGTTTTAAAACTCAAAAAATTGAATATCAGGTCGATGATGATATAAATGTATTAGTAAAGAACAAGGATGTTGATCATGCAGTGATGAGTTGTTCGTGAACTTAATCCTGATAAATTCAGCAAGTATTAAGCTAATGGATTATGTTAGCAGATTTATTCCCCTTTTCAGGAAAAGTTTCGTCCAAACCGACGTCCATAATGAAGAAGAAACTCCAAGCGTTTGAGGGAGGAAAGTTTTATGAGGGGCAATTATTAGGTTCTGTGTTTTTTGCTGACACTGTCATTAAAGAGCGAGGGTGATCAACCCAAATAACGGCACGATAGTGAACGGGTTCAGATGAACAGAGAACGTCACAGGGTTATCACAGCTTCCTTCCGGACGTCAACGAAATTAAGTTTTTTAGCTCCTTCAGTTCCGATTAGACTTCCTATAGTTGCAATTATCGTGCTTGAAATAACTATCTTTAAAAGATAATATATTCCAGTACCAACAAAAATGTCAAAAATAATAATTTTTTTAATTGTTGAACCTTTGATTGTATAAAATACAATTAGTTTTTTGTTTATCTTCAATTTTAATATCACTGTAATAATAATTTTTTTAATTGTTGAATCTTTGATTGTATAAAATAAAATTAGTTTTTTATTTAGGTTCAATTTTATCATCACCTTCATTCTTTTTCTTAAGTTATGATAATAAATGGTTGTCTTATTCTTGAGTCAAGATGGTTTATTCATTCCTCCTTAGCTTTTTCAGTTAACGAAACTTCTTGTTCGGGCTGGAAAAAGCAGCCGAAATAAATTGCCCCCCTTTTCTTGGCTACCCATCTGGTTGATAGAGTCCCTCATGAAAAAATCGAGCAGCACAAGCAAGAAGCACATCAGAAAAAAGCATCTTCACTGGTGCTAAACCCCATCCTAAAAAAGTTGTACATATATTCACCATCATTGTCGTAGGCAAAGTTCGGTTAGGGTGCATTGACTTAACAAACCTCTCGTGATATATTGTGCATGAACAACATACACAATATATCAAGGAGGTACTGTATGCTGGCATTAGACATTCGAAATTTAAATAAGAAATATCAAAATTTTCAGTTAAAGGATGTATCTTTTCAGCTTGAAAAGGGTTATATTATGGGATTTATCGGTGCCAATGGTGCAGGAAAAACAACCACAATCAAATCGATCTTAAATATGGTTCATATCGATAGCGGTGAGGTCCGTATTCTGGGCAAGAATATGGCCGAACACGAATTGGAATTGAAACAGGAAATCGGCTGGGCATTTGGCGGCATCGATTTTTATATGCGAAGCAAAATGAAAACACTGACCGATGTGATTAAGAAATTTTTTAAAAATTGGGATGATGAAACGTATTACAACTATCTGAGAAGATTCAAATTGGATGAAAACAAAAAAATTGCCGATTTGTCGACAGGAATGAAAGTAAAGTACACTTTGGCCCTAGCCTTATCCCATGGCGCGAAGCTGCTCATCCTCGATGAACCAACAAGCGGACTTGATCCGGTCGCAAGAGATGATCTATTGGATATTTTTCAAGAGCTCGTCATAGATGGCGAAATCAGTATTCTTTTCTCCACTCACATTACATCCGACTTGGAAAAATGCGCGGACTTTATTACCTTTATCGAAAGCGGGCAAATCATCAACAGTTCTGAGAAAGACGAATTTATGGAGTCCTATCGCCTGCTGAACGGTGAAGAGAGCCAACTGAACCAGGTGAAGGAAAAGTTGATTTCCTATAAAACAAATTCGTTCGGCTTTACGGGATTGATTCACTCCCGAGACTTCGATCCCTCTTCCGGCATTAAAGCAACCACGCCGAGTCTTGAGGAAATCATGATTTATTTCGCGAAAAAGGAGGATATGTATGGTTAACTTGGTGATGAAGGATTTAAAATTAGGCGTAAATCCTATGTTTTTCGTATTCCCGTTTCTCATAGGCGCATTAATGCTTGTTCCCGGTTGGTTATATTTTCTCGTTCCTCTGTATTTTTGCTGGATCACGATACCGAATATGTTTGGTGGATTTCGGATTCAGAACGATTTGATCTTTACCTCGATGATGCCTGTAACCAAAAAAGACATGGTGAAAGCAAGGGTGTCCGTTATCGTCATCCTGGAATTATTGCATATTGTGATTGCCATGATCTATGGCATGATAACGATTCGCTTATACCCGAATCTGACCTACTATTTCTTCGGACCATACATGGGTTTTTGGGGACTATGTTTTGTCATGCTTGCGGTCTTCAACATTATCTTTATCTCCATGTATTACAAGACAGCGTATAAATATGGTGCGGCAACGACCGGATCAATTGCGTCCGCTATGCTTTTTGCCGGAATTGCACAATGGTTGGGAATCCAGAATTCTTATTTAGCTGACATTTTCTATGGTGCTGGTGTTGACAATATGGCCCTTCAAACTTCCATCCTGATCGCAGGAATCGTGATATTTATTGCATTCACCATGATTGCTTATCGAATTGCGATTAAACGGTTCCTAAAAGTGGAACTACAATGAACGTAGCTATTTCGAACACATCTGAGAAACCGATTTATCAGCAGCTTTTCGAACAAATCAGCGCCCAAATTCTGAAAGGCGAGTTAGAAAGCGGCTATTGCTTACCGCCAATTCGTCAAGCGGCCCAGGAGCTTCGTATTAGTGTCATCACCGTAAAGAAAGCTTGGGAAGAACTCGAACGACGTGGTTTGATCAATACAGTAACGGGTAAAGGGTGTTTTGTAGCCGAATTCTCATCCAATGAGATGCTGCAAATACGCAACGACATGATCTTGAAACAAATGGTTAGCGACACTTCATACTACAAATCCTTTGGCCTCACCATAGATGAAGTTTTTGAGCTGTTGAAGAAGATTTATTAACAGCCTCCCGATGCGTAGCCGAAAGATAAGTCATATAGAAAACTAAATGCTCACGCAGTCTAAACCTTTATTATCTTCGAACACTGTTGTCTGGTGATAAAAAACTGTGGGATCAGTAAAAAATGTGTGAAGCCGCTGAAGAAAGTCCCGATGAATTTATAAATCATCGGGACTTTCTTTATATTTTGAAGAGGAGTCTCAACTTGTCCAAAATATTAGCTAATTTTACAGTTTAGAAATAGCGGCATCCCAGTCCTCTATAACAAATCACGGGTAATGTTAGTTGTAATAAAAATCAATTTTACTTGTCATATTGGAGTCATCTATAGTATGAAGTTGTTCACTTTTAAACAGTTGATGCTTCATCAAATGATAAGCAACAATACAGGCCACAGTAGACTCTATGACTTCTTCTTTTGAAGCAAAATATTTGTACATGCAGCAGACGAAGGATTTTGACCTCTCAGTACCGGAAAATCAGGCGAAGCTAAAGGCCGTTCAACAGCTCACTCAACTTGCTGCAGAAGCGGGAATGCCATTGGCGCACTTGGCTAACGCGTTTGTCCTGTCGCACCCGGGTGTGACTTCCGTCCTGATCGGCGCACGGAATTCAGAGCAGCTTAAGGATCTATTAGCCGGAGCGGAAGTGGAACTGAACGGGGATACCCTCGACCGGATCGACGAAATCGTTCCACCCGGCACCGAGGTCAATGCAGCGGACAACGTCTTCTCGAATCCGGCCATAGATGACAAGCGCCTGCGCCGCCGCCAATAAACACGCGCCTCCAGGCGATGATCAAAAACAGCAGATTATGAATACCATAAAGTCCTCTCTCCTTCGGGATTGAGGGCTTTTTCTGGATTCCTACAGCCACGACAAGATGATTAACGGTAAGTTTTTAATGAGTTGATTTTGATAGACCTGTACCTTAAACTTCATAGTAGAGCGACCTCCAGATGTGGACTTCAGGGCTTCCTTTTGACCCGTTGTATATTCCCATCGTACAAAGGCGTTTTTTTTATTTACACACAGAAATATCCAGGCTACAGGAATTCTAACAGGAAGCGAGAACTGAATAATCAGCGTGGGGCAGGAGTTAATTTCTACATTAGAAAGGAAGATGCAGGGTGGAGCTATTATTCAAGCAATACGATTATGTAAGACGTACACGGGGGATCCTGTTTAGCTACTGTGAGAAAATGACAGACGATGAATACATAACGGAAATTGAGCAGTTCGGGCGTGGGTCGATTCGTGAAACGCATTTCCATGTTGCGGAATGCTACGCTTTTTGGCTCGGTGAGTTCGGTATGGGGCGCTCTTGCGATTGGAGATTGGAAACGGTTGTGGATGTGGCCGCGATGCGCGGTGTATTTGCGGAAGTCGATCAATTGGTTATCGAATTTCTGGAACGCTTCGCGCTTGAATCGGATTTGCAAATTGAAGGTCAGTTCAATGGACAAAAGTTTACGGCTACACCGCTCTGGCTTTTCACACAAACCGTGACACACGAGTTTCATCACAAGGGGCAAATTGCCACAATGGGACGGATGAAAGGATATATCCCGCCGGACCTGGATTTGATCATGACGGATGGATTGGCGGATAACTAAAGACCAGCCAAGACATATTAATTTACGGGTACGATAGCTCAGAGATGAAAATTTGGTATCTAAATGACTAAACGCCAAACTGTTTTAAATGATGATCCAGGTGCTTGTAAATTCCGATTCCCCATTGCTCGGGAGTAAGTTTTCCGAAAAAGGGATGGGGATGAGTGGAACACCTTTCCGGCCCATTATTCTGGAATGCTATAATATTTTGTTTCAGTATTTCTTTTTCTTGTTCAAACTCTTTTTCTTCTGTAATCAAAATAGCTGGAATAGTGGACATATTGCGGGGTAGCGGCTTGTCGTTATAAAAAAGAGGTTTCACAAACCCTCCGATTAATACCCCTAACCAGCCTCTCGGTGGAAAAGAATTCCCCATTGGAATGTCTTGGAATGATGTGCAGTGAGCCAGCATTTGGGCAACATTCATTTGTCCCCATTGCGATTGTGATTGCGGGCTTAATTTATCGATACGGGCTAAAATTTCCATAGAATGTGTATGATTAAAAATATTCCCCATTATTGTAAATCCCCTTATTTAGAGTATTTCCCTCCGTATTTTAAGTACTATAATTCCATTATATCTTATGCTTTCTCTGTCATTTCTTTTCGATTGCTTTTTTTTGAAAAATGAACTGAGAGGTGTGAGGACTCTAGAAAACACCGTATCTTTTCCAGATTGCCGTTCGTTTATAATTATAGGGTTTGATCCACTAATTCATCAAAATATTTTGATTAATGAGGTGAACGAATATGATCAATATATTTTCTGCCGAGTATCTGATGTTCCAGAATCAATTGGAGATTGAAAAAGAGGCGAAGCAAGCCTGGAAATGGATGAACGGAAAAGAAAAAGACTTGCAGCCCGTCGTTCCCGGGAGCGTCCCGTTGGAAAATATGACTAGACGCTCCCCCCATGGTTGATGTGACAATTGTCATGCCATATTCATGATAACTGCTACTAATCTGTGAATAGGCGATGCGTTAAGATAAGTACATAAGAAAAACGAGGGAGTGTTCAGAATGATCGGAAAAGCAGGCATGATTTGCGGGCTATGTATGATTGCAGTGGGAGAAATCGGCGGACTATTGGGAGCAAGAGAACAAGGTTACGAAATAGGCTCTGCCGCATGCGTAATCATTATGGGGGTTGCGGTCCTGCTGAATCAGAAGCAGCGTCATGGCAATCGCAACCGTAATCGTAACCGCGTTTAAAAACGGACATCAAACCCGATTCAAGAGATCCGATTCATGTCCATTAACAAGACAAAGGAGCATCTGTGCTGCTCCTTTGTCTTGCTTCTATTGTTTATGATTGGTCTGTCCGCAGAGAAAATAGTGTATGATTGAGGTACTGTGAACATGTATCCTGCTGATGCTTGGTGGCCCCGCAATATGCTGCAATATGCCGCGAGATGCGCAGAGATAAGCCAGACTGTGGAGGGAATGGGATGAGTAGAGTGCTGCTAACCGGCTTTGATCCGTTTGGCGGGGAAGCGATTAACCCCGCTTGGGAAGCGGTCAGCCATTTTCACCTTAAGATGTACGAAGGATTTGAGGTGGAGGTCAGGCAAATACCGACGGTGTTCAAAAAATCAATTTATGCACTCAGGCAGATGCTTCTGGATGTAAAGCCGGATGTTGTCATCTGTATCGGACAAGCCGGCGGTCGAAGCGATATGGCGGTCGAACGAGTGGCGATCAATATTGACGATGCCCGCATCCCGGACAACGAGGGAAATCAACCGATCGATGAGCAAATTGTCGTAGACGGTCCGGCAGCGTATTGGTCATCCCTGCCGGTAAAGGCGATTGCAGCACATATACGCCAGGCCGGAATACCAGCCTCTGTATCTCAAAGCGCGGGTACTTTTGTATGCAACCATCTATTTTATGGACTCCAGCATATGATCGCAACGGAGTTTACGAATATTCGAGGCGGCTTCATTCATATACCTTATCTGCCTGTCCAAACTGTCGCACGGCCGCAATTGCCAAGCATGAGCCTGGACGTTATGGTGAAAGCAATTGAAATTGCCGCAAGCATAAGCGTGCAGTACGATAGCGATATTGCCGCTGCTGATGGTCAGCTTTATTAAATTAAAGGATTTATAATTAGTGGTTAGGCAGGGAGGTGCTTCAGCGGAGATGACGAGTGATTACCGTCCTATTCAATCGCCTATATTTCAGCAGGAGCCGGAGCACCCCGGTTACAGGTACCGGGAATATGCCCCGTGCGAGCAACTGGCATCGCATGTCAGTTGTTATTGGACCATTGACTTTCATGCTGATGTCGATAATCAATTACACCGGATCATTCCGGATGGCTGCGTGGATATTATTGTGGACCGCCGGTCGCCGGCCCCCCGGAAGGCCGCCTTTGTCGAAGGACTGATGGATCAATTTGAAGTCTTGCATATTTCCGATGCCAGATCTTTGTTTGGCATTCGTTTTTTTTCGGAATCCGCGCAGTCCATTCTGAAATTCCCCGTCTCCGCATTTATCGGACAGCATGTCTTCCTGGAGGAGATATGGGGAGTTGAAGGGCTGTATATGGTTGAGGAGATCTTAGCTGCCGGTACAGCCTCAGACATGATTGAAATCATGGAACGCAAGCTGCGATATTTATTATGCTCCAGCAGCACTTCACCCAATTCCCTGCTGCTCGCAAGTATGAAATATATGTATGCTTTTAAGGGGAGTATTTCAACATCGGAGCTGGCGGACAAGCTTAGCTTCAGCGAACGGTATCTAAGAAGGACCTTTGCTCAGGAGCTTGGACTCAGCCCGAAGGAAATGCTGGGAATTATTCGATTTCAAAGCATCCTGCAGGAGCTTTGCACCGGCGCATATTCAAGCTTTTCGGACATTGCAGTCAAATACGGCTACTATGATCAATCGCATTTCATTAAAAGCTTCAAGCGTTATTACGGGATACTGCCCAAACAAGTGTAGAACGGACTGAGGAAGTCCGTTTTTTACTATTTTGACGGCATGGAAAAGTCTAATATAGTCATTGAATCCAGTTCAAAGGGGGCATTCAATGTCGATATCCAAGACTACGTCTCAACCGGGTGAAGCTGACATAAGGCGGATTATGCCTTGGCTCCTCTATGTCATCTTTTTCTCCGTTTTGAATGAAACGGTATTTAATGTGTCTACACCGAGTATTGCAGCGCAGTTTCATTTACTTCCTTCCCAAGTCAGTTGGGTAGTCACCATCTTTATTCTTTTCTTTGGGATCGGCTCTATTGTGTTTGGCAGGCTTAGCGACATGTTCAGCCCCAAGCATCTTATGGTGATTGGAATCGCCATTTATGTCGCGAGTTCTGTTCTCGGTTTTATTTTTCATGACAATTACAGCACGGTTATTCTCTTTCGTGCCATTCAGGGACTAGGGGCCTCAGCCATCCCGGCAATAAACAACACGATCATTACCCGCTATTTTACGGCCACAGGCCGCAAGAAAATGTTTGGTTTGGTGACATCGGCATTCTCCTTCGGCGTTGCGGCAGGACCTGTACTCGGCGGATACATTACCGGTCTCGTACACTGGGCGTACTTATTTTTAATTCCGGTATTTACGCTTGCGGCCATCCCCTTTTTCTTGAAAATTCTTCCCGTCGAGGAGAAGAAGCAAGGGAAATTCGATCTTCTTGGCGCTGTTCTTATGAGTTTGACGGTCTCAGGATTAATGTTGTTTTTGACACGATTGAATGTGGCGTACCTTGCGGGTAGTCTCGCTGCAGGCATTTGGTTTGCCATTCATGTCCGGGTACGAGCGAATCCATTTCTTGAAACTGCGCTCTTTAGAAATCCCTTGTACAGAATCGGTGTTATTATCGGATTTCTAATGTTCAGCGCCATTATGACGATGATGTTCCTAATGCCGTTGATGCTGTCCCAGATATACGCTTTAAGTGCCGAGACAATAGGCGTGATCATGTTTCCTGGCGCAATCTGCGCAGCGTTGTGCGGGAAAATAGCTGGCGATATCGTTGTGAAAAGAGGGGCCAGGTATGTTACGTTCACCGGTTTGGGTCTGATCTCTCTTGGCTTCGCACTGATTTGGATTAGCATTGATCAATGGGTATGGTGGATAGCGGCGGCCTTGGTGGTCATGAACACGGGGTATGCTTTTGCTCAAACGTCAATAACCGAAAGCGTGTCCTCAACGCTTCGCAGGGATCAGATTGGAATCGGCATGGGAATATTCAGTCTAGGCATGTTTATTGCGCAAGCGCTGGGAACAGCTGTCGCGGCTAAACTGCTGGATGGCTCCTTCCTGACATTTCAGCTTCACCCATTCGTTGTGGGAAAACAGCCGTTGTTGTTTGTCAATTTAACGCTATTAATGATTCTGGTTATACTCTGCAGTACGTTTATGTATTTCTTATTTTCACGGCGTGCAAGTCAAACCTCCTCTCTAGGAGCTGAGAGTCACGGCAATTAAATTCGATAAGACCGGCATCGCGCTAAGAGCCCGGATATGATCAAGACTGGCCTGATTTTCCATGGTTGATCAGGCCAGCCTTTGTCACGTATTCCTTTGATTTAGATCCTGCTGATCACTCAAGAAACACCTTCGCGAATCCCCTTACTTACCGTCGGATAACCCGCGGGCCGGCGTGCATCGGCGGCTGGATTCCTGAACGCCCCTGCTTTACAGCACGGCCTAATTTTTCGCAGATTGCTTGCTTTCCGTCCGGATATAGTCTTTTCTTTTATGAAAAGAAAGCGAACGGTAGCTGCCTGCCAGCTTGCTGATTTTCGATTGGGACAGGTCTGACGGGCTGGAGAACAGACTTCTGTTCAGCGCGCTCTTCAAACGGACTTTCCCGGGATTGAGCGAATACACATAGTTGCCGTAAGTCTCGAACTCGGAAAACCCGAATTGCTTTTTGCGGTTGATGCTTGCGATGATCGCTTTGTACCACTTCTTTCCGTGCCTTTCCTCGATCCTGTTCTTCAGCGACTCGATCTTCTCCTTGTCAAACATCATATAGTGCGTCACGAAGGAGCGGGGACGGGGAGCCTTCTTCCCAAGGAGCTTGCGGTAGGTGACGAAATACTCCGGCTGGCTCCACCCCCGGCAATAAAACACTTGTTTGCTGTCCACGTAGAATCGGTGAGGCCTGATAAGCACAGTGTCGGCATCCATGACCAAATAATGCTGTTGACCTACGAAGGAACTGCTCCCAAGCTTTAATAGCTGCTGGTACAACCAACCGGACCTTTCCCATTTCTTGGAGTGATAAACGATATGTTTTTTTCGAAGGGGGAGGACGGTGTCTTCATGAACAAAAGTGCAGCCTTTGCGCTTGCAGACAGCTTTGATCTTTTTGTTTTCGGGCGCCACGACGAAGATCTGGCCGATAGGATGCGCCACATGCTTCCTTACGCCCTCGATCACGTGAGGAAGAGTACCCAAATCTTTGGCAATAGCCGGAATGACGACGTCGATTTTGATTCCATCGCCCGATGGCACCTGAGAATCCGCTCCTTTTCATTTGTCCAATGTGTTTGTTCTCCATTTATATATGCCGGAGGCAACCATTCTGGAAGGGGCTAATGAGGGGATTTCGGATCGTAAGCTATCTTCTCGGGGCCATTAATGAAAGCCGACTTTTCTCCAGCAGAAGAGCGGCTTTTTCTTAACCCTATAGAATGTATAAGTTTCACTTGCTGCGCCGCCAAAGAACGGCTTCAGCCGTTTCTTCTTACCCTATAAGAATCTATAAAACACTATACAATACCACCAGAAATCGATGGATTGCCTTCTACTCAGGCGGGAGCCGGTTATTTAAAATAAAGACATAACAGACAGAAGAAGGTGATGGATTTGAGTAAGGCCGACATCTCGATCGATAGCAAGCCTGCCGTCAGCATGGGAAAGAGAGGCGGCCGCCTGCGGCTGATCCGCGGGAATCTCGACATGTATGCGCTGCTGCTTCCGGGGATTATCTTTTTGCTATTGTTTAAATACGCGCCTATGTATGGGATTGTGATCGCCTTTCAGGATTTCAATATTTTTAGCGGCATTTCGGGCAGCGAGTGGGTGGGACTTGCGCAATTCGAGAAGCTGATTCATTCGGATGAGTTTCTGCAGGTGCTTGCCAATACGCTGCTGATCAGTCTGTACAAGATCGTAATCCTGTTTCCGATTCCGATCGTGATCGCACTGCTTCTGAATGAAGTAAGGCGGATGTTCTTCAAGCGCACGATCCAGACCATTATTTATTTGCCGCATTTTCTGTCGTGGGTTATTATTTCGGGCTTGTTCATCAACATCCTTTCGCCTTCGGGGGGATTCGTCAACGAGATTATCCGTTCGTTCGGCGGACAGCCCATTTCCTTCATGACCGACAATCAATTATTCCGCAGTGTGGTTGTATTCACGGCAGGCTGGAAGGAAATCGGGTGGAACGCTATTGTCTTCATAGCCGCCATCGCGGGCATCGAGCAGGAACAATACGAGGCGGCTGCCATCGATGGCGCGGGCCGGATAAGACAGATGCTGTCCATCACCCTGCCGGGCATCATGCCGATAATTATACTGATGCTCATTCTGCGCATCGGCAGCCTGCTGGAAGCCGGGACCGAACAAATTCTGACCATGTACAATCCTCTCGTCTACAAGAGCGGGGACGTAATCGGAACGTACGTATACCGCATGGGTCTGGGGCAGCAGGATTACAGCTTCAGCACGGCCGTTGGCCTGTTCAATTCCGCAGTCGGCTTCCTGCTGATTATGGGCGGGAATATGCTCAGTCGAAAATTTCTTCAGCGAAGCATCTGGTAGGGGGTTAGATACTGTGCACAGCAAAAAAATCGGAGACTATGCGCTGGATGGCGGGATTTATATCATCCTGATCGTCATGGGGCTCGCGACACTGCTCCCCTTCGCGAATGTGCTGTCAAAGTCGATAAGCAAAGAGTGGGCAATCGTGTCAGGCAAAGTCGGGATTATTCCGGTGGGGTTTCAGCTCGATACGCTGCATTATGTCGCAACCTCCGGTCAATTCCTTCATTCATTGCTCATTTCGGCGCTTATTACCGTGATCGGAACGCTGTCGTCCCTGCTGATCACGGCGCTGACAGCCTATCCGCTGTCGAAACGGGAGCTTCCCGGTATGGGTGTTCTCATTGTCTTGTTTATCTTCACGATGATGTTCAACGGAGGCATCATTCCGAATTATTTGCTCATCCGCCAATTGGGCTTGATTAACAATCTGGGTGCGCTTATTCTGCCGGCCTTGATCAGCGTATTCAATTTACTTGTTATCAAAAGCTACTTCGAGAATCTTCCTTCGAGCCTGGAGGAATCCGCCAAGCTGGAAGGAGCGCGGAATTACACCATCCTGTTCCGGATTATCCTTCCGCTGAGCGGACCTGTGCTGGCGACGATCGGACTCTTCTACGCCGTTTATTTCTGGAATGATTATTTTAATCCGATGCTCTATATCAACAGCTCCTCGCTCAAGCCGCTGCAATTATATCTGCAGGACATTGTCATGAATGCCGATACATCCTCGGCCTTGAACAAGAGCGCCGATGATATGATGAACGTTCCGGCGGAAGGGATCAGATCGGCGACGGTCATTGCATCGACCATTCCCATTCTGCTGGTCTATCCTTTCCTGCAGAAATATTTTATCAAGGGCGTATTAATCGGTTCTGTCAAAGGGTGAGCGCACTTTTGCATTAACGCTTTCAGGGATTTTTTGAAAGTTTAATGATATATAATAAATTCAGGGGGTTTTACAATGCGAAAAGGATCCAGGTTAATCATGGTTATGGTCATGGCTGCATTTATTATTGTGGCTATGGCAGCCTGCTCGTCGAACAACGGCGGGGGGAACGCTTCGGGGGATTCGAATACGGCGGCAGATGCGGGAAGTGAAGGAAGCACAGCCGGTAATGACACGGAGTCCAAGCCAACGTTGAAGCGGTTGGACGTCTGGCAGAACGAAGACTACAATACCTATCCTGTTGCCAAAATGCTGGAGGAGAAGACGGGATATAAAGTGCAGTACGACATGCTTCCGCAGGATAAGCCATCCGAGAAGCTCAATCTGCTTATGGCCTCAGGCGAACCGTACGATCTCGTCACCACTTCCAGCGATATGGCGCTCTACTCGGATTATGCCCAGAAGGGGGCGCTGGTCGATCTGACCCCGCTCATCGAGCAATTCGGCCCTAATATCAAAACGTCGATTTCGCAGCAATCCATAGATGCCCTCAAGGTCGACGGCAAGTTATACGCGATTCCGACGTCGATCACCTATCCCGTAAACAGCAGCATCCTCATCCGTACGGACTGGCTGGAGAAGCTGGGCCTGCAGATGCCGACAACGACAGACGAGCTGGTCACCGTTCTTAAGGCGTTCAAGGAGAAGGATCCGGGGGGCAACGGAGATCAGAATGTGCCGCTTACGATCAGGGGGGACCTTCCGATGCTCGATAATATCGTAGGCGCGTTCGGCATGCCGAATACCTGGAACGATGTGGACGGACAACTGGTTCCAAGGCTCCTCGACCCGGCTTACAAGGATTATATCGCTTATACGTCCGATCTTTACAAGCAAGGCCTGCTTGACAAGGAGTTCGTCGCCAACAAAGATGCAACCGCCAAAGAGAAGTTCTCAAGCGGCAAAGCCGGCGCCATTATTGTCCACTGGGCCGACATCCCGACAATCTCCGATGCGATGATCAAGAATCTCCCGGATGCGAAATTCGCTTACGTTCCAGCTTTGAAGGGACCGGCAGGCAAAGCGGGCTTCGCGGCTAATGCGGGCTTCGACCGGCTGACCTTCATTCCGAAAGCCTCCAAGCATCCGGAGGACGCGATCAAATGGATCAACGCAAGCCTGGATGCAGAGACGTTCAAGGATATGGCTATCGGGGAAGAAGGCAAGCACTATACGTTTGAGAACGGCGCTTATACGCCAATCCTGCCGATCTTCACTGATGAACGCAATCTGGCGAACAACTATATGGCGGGAACGGACGAGACCAATTATCCCTTGTACTGGCAGGCCCGTGTTCGCAAAAATCCGGTTATGTTCGAGGCATTCGATTTCCTGAACAACCAGCAGCCTGATGAGGTCAAAATCCCGAATAAGCTTGGTCTTGCGCCGTTTATGCCGGATTACGCCAAGAACAATCTTCAATTGGAATCCATGGTCGGCGATTATACGGTGAAGCTTATCGCGGGTGCCGAATCCTTGTCCGGACTGGAAGCATTCCAGGCCAAATATAAAGCGGCCGGAGAAGAAGCAAGCGCGAAAGAAATCAACGATTGGTACGCGACCCTACAAAAATAACAGAATAGGCGGCGGCAGGTGGTTAGCAGCTTGCCGCTTTCTTTCATTGGAGGAGACTTGGCTATGAATAACACGGAATATTCATTCAAGCGTCAAATTGATACGTATCTGCATGCGGAGGTCATTGTAATCGGCGGCGGTCCTGCGGGCACGGCTGCGGCGATCAGCGCGGCGCGATGCGGCAAGAAGGTCGTACTGCTGGAGAAATCGGCGCAGCTTGGCGGCATGGGGACGCTCGCCAATGTCAGCATATTTATGCCTGTAGGCAATGTAACCGGAATTTACCGGGAGATTATCTCGGAGACGATGGCGGAATATCTGCCGCCGGATCATGATCAGTCCATTGCGCCGCAGTATTCGCCGTTCCTGCTCCGGCAGTATTTGAACGGGAAAATGAAAAAGGAACAGGTGCAGGTCTTTTACCATTGCGAATTCATCGGAACGATTCAGGAGGACAGCCGGATCCGGGCGGTTATCGTATCGACCAGGGAAGGATTGAAGGCTTTCGAGGGAGATTGCTTCATCGATTGTACAGGCGACGCCAGGGCAGCGATCGATGCGGGTGTCCCCTATCACGCCGGCCGGGAAGAAGACGGCTTGACGCAGCCGATGACTTTGATGTTCACCATGCAAAATACCGGCAAGCCCGTCACGCCCGTATTGCCGGAAGGATGCTATGATTACGGGGATGTTACAGATCTGCCGCAGGGACGAAGATTGTATTGGGAGCAAAATAACGATGGCACGCTGCTGGTCAATATGTCTCGTGTCAAAGCGAACGGCGCCAAAATCGAGGATGTCAATTATGCGGAGACCGAAGCGCTGAAGCAGGTGTTCTCCATTGCGTATTACTTGCAGAAAACCGGATTCGAAACCTATGTCTTATCCCATATTGCCCCGCAGACCGGAGTCCGGGAGACGAATCAAATCGAGGGACTCTATACGCTGACCGAGCATGATGTGGTGAGCGGGGCCCGCTTCCCGGATGTGGTCGCGCAGACCAATTATGAGATCGATATTCATAGTCCCGATGCGAAGAAAACAACGGATGAGCGTAAAGTCAGCGGATATGATATACCCTATAGGTGCATGGTATCCGACGCAATCGACAATCTGCTCGTGGCGGGAAGAGCGATCTCCGCAACGCATGTTGCCATGTCCTCCATGCGCGTACAAGCGACTTGTTATGCGCTGGGGCAGGCTGCAGGCGCTGCGGCTGCCGTTTCGCTGGACGAATCCAGCTCGATGAGAAATATTTCAATAGACAAATTGCATGAAATATTAGAACATCAAGGAGTCAGATTTTTGCGGGAATAAGAGTCCGGACGAGTGACGGGAGCGAAGCGCAAATGAGTGGGAAAGGAGGACAGAGCGTTGTACAAATTGCTGATCGTGGATGACGAGCCGACGGTGAGATCCGGCTTGCAGACCTATTTCAACTGGTCCTCCTTCGGTATTGAAGTGATGGGCGAAGCGGACGATGGGGACGTTGCGCTGGAAATGATCGGGATGGAGCAGCCCGATCTTATCTTGACGGACGTTCGCATGCCGAACATGGATGGGATCACGTTGTCCCGGCAAATCTCCGCGCATTATCCCCAGTGCAAAATTATTTTTGTCAGCGGTCATGATGATGCCGATTATTTGAAATCCGCTTTGAAAGTAAGCGCGGTCGATTACATCTTCAAACCGGTCAATCTGCAGGAGCTCAGCGCGGTGATGAAGCGGGTCGTCGCGGATCTGGATGCGGAGCGGGCGGAGCAGCGGCTTAAACAGGACCTGCAGGTCAAGCTGAAGGAGGGCATGCCGCTGCTGCGGGAGAAGTTTCTGTTGTCGCTGATCGATAACAGCGTGCCGAAGGTGGAGCTTGGCGAGCGGCTTGAATTTCTCGGGCTGGACTTGCCCGTCGAGGCTTCCTATTGGGTAATCGTCATCTCCGTCGATGACTTGGCCGAAGTGATGGCGAGCCGTTCGGAGCGGGATCGCCAGCTGCTTTGGTATTCGGTGCTGAACATATGCCAGGAGCTGATCGCTACCCACCTCGGCGGGTATACCTTCGAACACCGAAACGGCGAATTCGTCGGTGTTTTGCGGATGGACATGGAAGGCGATAACGTTCCGGATGCGGCGGAAGCGTTGTTTGCGTTAGCCGGAGATATCCGCGATAACCTGGAACGCTGGCTTAAAATCAGCGTTACGATCGGCATTAGCGACCGGGTGGCCGCTCTGTCCCACCTGGCTCACTCGTACAAGCAGGCCCGCGAGGCGGCTGACCATAAATGGTATCTGGGCAAAAACCGGATTATCACGATGGACAGCCTGGAAATCCCCGAGACGGATGCCAGCAGTATCAACAGGTATGATCTGGCTCATAATGAGCTGCTCATTTCGGCATTGAAGGCTGCCGATCCGGACAAGCTGCGGGAGGTTCTCGACCATATTTTCACGGACTTGAGCCGCAACCGGCGGGACGGATTGAAATACGGGCGCAATGTGTGTCTGCAGATCGTGCTTGCGGTAGGGCAGCTTCTGCTGGAGCTCAATGCGCAATCCTCCGAGCTGGAAGGGGCCGAATCCCTGCTGTGGGAAGCGTTGTTCGAGCAGGAGACGCTTGGCGAGATGCGGCAGCTGATTGAATCGCATTTGTCCGCGGTTTGCGAACGTATCCGTGAGAAGCGGACGGGCAAAGTGGCTAATCTGGTTGAACGGGTACGGACGATTATTGAGCAAAGCTATGCGGACGGCGGTTTGACCGTGGCCGATATCGGCAAGGCGGTGTATTTGACGCCAACCTATGTCAGCCTGTTGTTTAAACAGGAGACCGGACAGACCGTTAACGAATATTTGACTCAGGTCAGGGTGGATAAAGCGAAGGAGCTGCTGCGCGATCCCCAGTACAAGTTTTACGATATCTGCTATGCGATCGGGTATACGGATCCGAGCTACTTCACCAAGCTGTTCAAGAAAGCAACGGGAGTAACGCCGAGCGTTTATCGGGACAATTATGTATAAAGCCGTCAAAACCATCCTGCGTCTACTGGCAGCCGGAGCCGCTCTGCTACGCCGCCTCGTCCGCCGCTTCACGATTCCCCGTCAATGGCTGCTGGCTTATCTGCTGCTGATCGTGGTTCCGGCGGCCGTTTTCCTGTACGGCTATTACGAGCGCTCGGCCATGATTCTGAAAGGCGAAGTGGTGCGGACGATGCAGCAGGCGCTGAAGCAGGCGGGCAGCAATCTCTCTTACCGGCTGGAGCATATTCAGGATTTGAGCGACGCCGCATTCATGAATTCCAATCTCCATTCCTACCTGTCCGTGGGAGCCGATGACCAATCGATTGCCATTCAACTGCAGGTCATCAAGGACTTGAGGTACCTGGTCGATACGGTACAGTTGAATACCGACGTGTTCCATGTCCGCCTGTTCGTTGACAAATCGAAGCTTTATGCGGGAGAGAAGATCAATTTTTTCGCACTGGACAGCTTGAAGGGAAGACCTTGGTACTCCGACATCATCGAGGCCAACGGAGGAATCGTGTGGACGGGCGATTACAAGGAAACCTACCTGGATGTGGGAGATGTGAATATATTTTCCTCAGCCCGCATGCTCCGGGACCCCAATCACTACGATAAGGTATCTGGCGTGCTGATGGTCGATGTGAAGGAGAATCTGGTGTCGGACATTCTATCGGCTCTCCAGTTCTCGCCGGGCACGCAGGTATATCTTGTGGATTCCAGCGGGTCCGTGGTCTATCATCCTGACAAGACACGGATCGGCACGGTCATTGACCGGTCCATATTGGACCTGTTGAAGCAGGGAAGCGAAGGCAGCGGCTCGCTCAAGCTGGATGCGGAGGTCAATGACGTGATGTATACGACACTTCCTTCAACCGGCTGGAAGCTGGTTGCCCAAGGAACCGAATCCCAGCTGTCGCAGCGCGCGGTCAAGCTGACGCAAAGGTCGGAATGGACTTCGCTTCTGGAGTATATCGCGTTGTTTCTCCTGCTGCCTTTTGTCCTGCTGACTATCATCGTGCGGGGAATGAACCGCAGGGTGAATCATGTCATTACCGTCATCCGCAAGGAGGGGACGGAAAGTCTGAAGGATCTCTCGCCCGTAAACGGCGATTTTCACATGCTCGAACGAAGCGTCGATCATCTGATCATCCGGGTGCGTACGCTTGTCGAAGAGAAGTACAAGGCTCAAATTCATGAACGTGAGGCGCAGCTGCAGGCGCTGCAGGCCCAGATCAATCCTCATTTTCTCTACAATACGCTCGATACGATCAACTGGATCGCGATCGGCAAGGGAGCAGCGGACATCAGCCAGATGATCGACAGCCTGGCCAAATATTTCCGGCTCAGTCTGAACAAGGGCAAGAATATCGTCAGCGTGGAGGACGAGCTCCGACTGGCCCAGGTCTATCTGGAAATTCAGCAGAGCCGGTTTCCGGATACGTTCGATTTTCAGCTGGAGATCCAGCCGGGGCTGGATGCTTATCTGATGCCGAAGCTGATCCTTCAGCCTATCGTCGAGAATGCGCTGCTGCACGGGATCCGCAAAGCCAAAGGAAAACGGGGCACCATCGTCATCTCGGTAAGAGAGGATAGCGGGGATCTCCTCTTTACCGTGTCCGACAACGGTATCGGTATGGACGAGCGGCTGTCGCGGCAGCTTCTGACGGAGGCGATGCCCGAAGCCAGGAACGACGGTTCCGGAAGCGGCAGCTCCTATGGTCTGTTTAATGTTAATGAGCGCATTAAGCTGTATGCCGGAGATCATTATGGGATCAGCATCTCTTCGCAGCCTGGCGCAGGGACTACGGTTACCGTTCGTTTGAAGGCCGAGCGTGACGAACTGACGAGACAGAGCTGAAGGTCAATCGAAACGGGAAGATGGATTTGACTCCACTTCCGGAGCTTCTTCAGCAAATGTTCGGGAATGATAGAGTAATACAAAACAGACCATCTATGATCAATATCATGGATGGTCTGTTTTTTTTGAATTTTGTCTTTCACAAAGTATAAGAATGTATATTCTTCCCCATATTAATCAGCTCTTAATGGCTCCCATCATGATCCCCTTGACAAAAAAACGCTGGATGAATGGATAGACAAGCACGATCGGCAGGGTTGCCACCATCGTGACGGCCATCCGAATGCTTTCACCGGAAACGGGAATCCGCTTGGTGCTGTTGGCCATCTGCTCGGCTTCCGAGACCATGGAGCCGGTCTGGAACTGGTTCAGGATTTTGACCAGGATGGCCTGCAGCGTTTTTAACTCGGGCTTGTACGTATAGATGTAGGAATCATACCAGGCGTTCCAATGGCCGATCCCGATAAACAGGGCAATGGTCGCAAGTACGGGAACGCAGAGCGGAAGGATGATGCGGACGAAAATTTGCAGGTCGTTGGCGCCGTCGATTTTGGCGGACTCTTCAAGCTCGGAAGGCAGCTGCTCGATATAGGTGCGCACCAGAATCATCAGGAACACACCGATCAGCCCGGGGAATATGAATACCCAGAAGGAGTCGATCAGCCCGAGCGACTTGATGATCATATAGGTAGGAATCAGGCCTCCGCCGAAGTACATGGTGAAGATAAACAGAAGCGTGAAGAAGCGCCAGCCGATCAGCTCGCGTTTGCTGAGCGAATAGGCCATCATGCAGATGCAAAGGACGGAAAGCGGCGTACCGACAACGGTCCGCAGCACAGTCACCTTCACGGAGCTGATCAGCTCCGAGTTCCGGAATATAGTCTGATAGCTGTCCAGCGTAAACACCCGCGGCCACAGATATAATCCCCCGCGAACGGAATCGGTCGCATCGTTCAGGGACACCACAAGGATGTTCCAGAAGGGGTAGAACGTAATCAGGAAAATAACCAGCATATAGGCGTAAACCGAAATATCGAAGAGCTTATCCGGGATTGTCTTTTTTTCTGTCATGCGGCTGTACCTGCTTTCTGTTAAAATAGCGACTGGTTATTGAGCTTCTTGGAAGAGAAATTCACGATGACCACAAGGATGAAAGCAACGACAGAGCTGAACAGGCCGACCGCCGAGGCATAGGAGAACATGGAATTCTGAAGACCATACCGGAAGGAATAGGTCGAGAGCACATCGGAGTACTCCTGATTGAGTCCGTTCCCCAGCAGGTAATGCTGATCGAATCCCGCATTGAGCACGCCGCCCAGCGAGAGGATGAGCAGAATGACAATCGTCGGCTTCAAGTGCGGCAGAGTCACATAAATAATCTGTTTGAACCGTCCGGCTCCGTCTACCTTGGCGGCTTCATAGAGCTCCAGATTAATGGAGGAGATAGCGGCGAGATAGATGATGGAGCTGTAGCCCATCTCCTTCCACGTATTCCCGAAGGCTACGATCCACCAGAAATATTTGCCCTCCTGCAGAAACAGGATGCTCTTGTCGGTCAAATGCAGCAGCTGGAGCAGCTTGTTGACGATTCCGTCCGAGGACAGCACAGTCACGACGATATTGGCGGCGATAACCCACGAGATAAAATGCGGGAGGTAGGATACAGTCTGCATCGTTTTCTTGAACATGGCGTTCTTGATTTCATTCAGTGCGATGGCAATAATGATCGGTGCCGGAAAGGACACCAGCAGCGTTAGCAGCGTGGAGGCCAGCGTATTTCGCATGATGATATAGAAATCGCCGTTATTGAAGAAATAATCAAACCAGTACATGCCAACGAATTCACTGTGAAACAGCGAGCTCCAGAAGTTTCCCAGCGATGGCTGATAATTGACGAACGCCATATAAAGCCCCGCCATCGGCAGATAAGCGAAGAGGACGGCCCAGATCAGGGCCGGAAGCAGCATGATCATGAGGTATCTTTGCTCGATCAGCCGGCGTTTCACGGTTTTTTTTGAGACGTATTCTTTTGAGCCAACCTTGACGGCTGTTTCCATGTGCGCACCCCGTTCTATCGTAATGTGAAAATTATACGGGCTGCTTGTTGCCGCCTCAATATAACAATGTGCAGATCTATGCGGGAAAACGTCTTACATAAGGGGAAATGGCAGGTTATGGCTTCATGGCGTGAAGGGGCAATAGTATAATAGGAGAGCTTTTAATTGATTCACGAGGAGGGATGCGAATTGTTGACCATATTTCTTGTGGATGACGAAACGATTGAGCTGGACCTGATGGAGAATCACATCGACTGGGCAAGCATGGGCATTCGGGTTGTTGGCACAGCAAGGAACGGCAGAAAAGCCTGGGAGCAGATTCAGCGCCTGCAGCCGGATATTGTGCTGACGGATGTCAGGATGCCGGTTATGGACGGGCTCCGTCTCGCTGCATTGATTCAGGAGAATCTGGGTTGGATTCAGCTTGTTTTTCTAAGCGGGCATGATGAATTTACCTATGTGAAGTCTGCGATTGAGTCCGGAGCGGTCGGGTATCTTCTGAAGCCGATTGACCGGAAGGAGCTGTTTGCCGTCATGGACAGGAGCAGACAGGAGGTGGAGAAAATAAAGCTGCTCCGCCGCTCCCGGCGGCTGCTTGCCGCACAGCAGCTGTCGGAGGTGTTGACCGCCGGGGATAGCGAAATCCGGGAGCAGGCCTGGCGTGCGCTGTCCGGCATGGATGCGGAATATCGGGACCGGATTTATGTAACCGCTCTTATCAGCCTGGACGGCTATCCTCTTTACCCGGAAGATCCTGCGCCGCTGCAGAAGGCGGCCGTAATAGCGGAACAGACGATTCAATCGCTGTTGGACAGCCGCCAGATGGGAGGAATGGCCGTCAGGAAGCAGGAGCATGAATGGCTGCTGATCATCGAATATAGGGAGGGTGTGAATAATGAACCATTCTGGCAGGACATGTCGTCCGCCATTCGCGGGGCAATGGATTGGACGGCGACCATCGGCATTTGTGAAACGGCAGCCCCGCTGAATCAGGGTTACCGCATGTTCAAGGAAGCGGAGAAAGCGGTGGGAGAACGGTTCTATCGGGGGTATGGCGGCATTATCCGTGCTGGTCAGGTTCAGAGTGGGCTTGATGCGGATATGGATATCGAAGATGAGCCGAGTCTGCAAAAGATGAATCTCGCTGACGGAGAGCCGCTGCGGGAGGACATCGGTCAATATTTTGACAGGATGGCCAGAGTGCGTCTGAGCAAAAACGGGGTTCTCCGCGCCGCTGCGGCTTTGCTCGACAAGATTGCCTGGGAGCTCGCCAAATATGGGGCAGCAGCCGGCCTGGAGGTTGGCGATTTGAACAGCTGGAACCAACGGGTCAGGAATATGGATACCATTAATGGGATTAAGGAGTTTATTCAGGGGCTGATCGGCAGAATCGCCGGGTACCTTGCTGACAGGCAGCTGGACCGGCATGTGCTGCTGGTGCAGGAAGTGGTGCATGTGATCGAAACGGAATATTTCGAATCGCTGACGATCGAGTATTTGGCGGGCAAGGTGTATCTGTCCCCCAACTATTTGAGAGTGCTGTTCAAGGAAAAGAAGGGATGCACGATCCATGAATATTTGACCCGGATCCGGCTTCAGAAGGCGGTGGAGCTGCTGGGGGACAAAACGCTGAAGATTCATGATGTCGCCCGCAAAGTCGGCTATGACAATACCTCGTATTTTTGTTCGTTTTTCTATAAAACGCAAGGGGTCACACCGAATGAATATCGTAAAAAGTTTCTATAGGCTTGCATCCACCCTGTACCTGAGCCTGGTTAACAAACGCTTCAGAAGCAAGCTGTTTCTCGTCTTTCTGCTCGTTACGATCGTGCCGATTTCCTTTTTTGTAATCTATTCCTATCTCACAATCAAGGAGCAGCTGGTTCATCAGGCGGTTGAGAACGTAGAAAGCACCATTGACCAGATCAACAATAATATCGAAAACAAGCTTGATCTGTACTACCAGATATCCACCTTAATTTATATGGACAGCGATCTGCGCAATTATTTGCTTTACCGGTATAAGAAGAACGATTTATCTTATCTGGACGCCTACGATTATATCAACAAGCTGCTGTACAAGGTCATGGCCATGAATCCGAGCCTGAAGGCAATCACCATCTACACGGACAATGAGACCCTTCATTCCGACGGTTATTTCATCAAGCATATGGATGAGCTGCCGGAAACGCTGACTACGCAGTCGATGCAGGCGGAGGGGCGGATTACCAACTTCTATCCCGATCAGAAATCAGCCAAGGAAAGAGTCGTCACTCTGGCGCGTTCCCTGAATTACTTGAGCCTGAATTTCCCTTACGGCATTCTCACGATGGAGATTACAGAGCGGGAATTCTTCTCGCTTATCGAGAAGGAGAACAAGAACAAAACGATCTTTGTGGCCGACGAACAAGGCAATTTGATTACCACGAATACCAGGCCGTCGAAGATCCTGAACATCGCGGAAGTGATCCCCCAAGCGCTGTCCCACACAGCCAGCAGTACCCTGAATAGTGAAATGAGCGGCGGCAAAAAAGCCATGGTTATTCAAAAACCGCTGATGAACGGGTGGAGGACGGTTGTCCTGCTTCCTTATGACGAGCTGCTGGAGCAGGCCCGGAATGCCTCCCGGAAAATGCTGTACATCTCGCTGGGCTGCATTATTGCCGCTGCTCTCCTGATCTATGGGACCAGCCAGCTCATGACCAA
This sequence comes from Paenibacillus sp. JT31N11, assembly GCF_056269285.1. Taxonomy (NCBI): domain Bacteria; kingdom Bacillati; phylum Bacillota; class Bacilli; order Caryophanales; family Paenibacillaceae; genus Paenibacillus; species Paenibacillus sp. JT31N11. Next base: position 122,919 of record NZ_JBWDNQ010000016.1, on the reverse strand, counting down.
GCGCTTTGAAGCGCTGCTTCACCAAATCCGCAAGGTGGAGCGGGGGAATTTCGATCTGTCCTTCCGGTCCATGGGCCATGACGAGGTCGGACAACTGTCTTTTGCCTTGAACAAAATGGCCATGACCATACAGGATTTGATCAATGACGTCTACAAGAAGGAAATTGCGCAGAAGGAAGCGGAGATGGACAGCCTCCAGGCGCAGATCACCCCCCATTTTCTCTATAACACACTAGCTTCCATATCGGCGCTTGCGGTTACCAACAACAATATGCAGGGGCATCTCATGGCGGATGATCTGGCCAAGTTCTACCGGATCTCGCTCAACAAAGGCAAGAAGCGGATTACGATCGAACAGGAAATTATGCTCACCCGGCATTATCTGTCCATTCAGAAGACCCGGTTCGAGGGCTTGTTCACGGTCCATTATTTGCTGGATGAATCACTCCTGCGTTTTACCACGGTCAAATTAATTCTGCAGCCTTTTATCGAGAACTGCATCAACCACGCGATTTGGGATGATGAGTCCGGCATTACAATCATTATCAGGCTGATGCCCGACGGAGATGATCTGGTATTCTCTGTTATCGACGATGGCATGGGCATGCCCGCGCATGTCCTGGAGAGGCTCGCGCAGAAAACCGATCAGCCTGCGGGCTACGGTATATATAATGTGGATAAAAGAATCAAGCTTGCCTACGGGGAGCGCTATGGCGTGGACATCTACAGCAGGCTCGGGATTGGCACCGCGGTGAGCATTCGCCTGCCGAAGACAGTCACGTTTACATGAAAGGCGTTTTCCGTTACGTTTCATCACTTTGTTATATAGAAAGCGGAGGATCGGCTGTCTACAATTAAGCTAAGTTATAGCGCAATTCATGATGGGCCAGGGATACTGCTCATAGGAAAATTGAAATCGCTATCATATCTTAAGGGGGAACTGATCAGCAATGAAGAAGAAAGAGTATTACCGGTTGACTGTCATGATTCTTGTATTATTCTCGTTACTGGTAGGATGCGGCAGCAACAGCACGCCGCTTACAGAAGCAACGGATGCGCAGGGCACGAATGAAGAGGCGGCCGGGGCAGGCGGAGAACAACCGGCCGTTACCTTCACGTTCTTCGACCGGAATGTAGGGGATGCGTTCGATAATCCGGTCGCCCAGGAAATCACGAAGAAAACCGGCGTTTCCCTGGAAATTCAGCAGCCTACCGGCAATCCTGCGGAGAAGCTGAATCTGATGCTGGCGAGCAATGATCTGCCGGACCTCATGTCGATTGCGCGCGGCGATGTGCTCGACAAATATATTGTGGCCGGCGCCCTTGTTCCGCTGGACGATCTTATTGAAGAGTATGGACCCAACATCAAGAAAATGTATGGCGACATGCTCAACAAAACCCGGCATACCGATGGGAAAAACTATTATCTGGCTAACTGGTACGGTCTTGAGCAGTATCCGGTATTCGGTTTTCTGATGAGAATGGACGTGATGAAGGAGCTTGGAGCCGGAGCCAAGGCCGACAACGGGGAGCCCTTCACCACGGAAGAGTTCGTGGACCTGCTCAGGAAATTCAAGGAGAAATACCCGAATGTGAATGGCAAGCCATCAACGGCTATGACCTTGAACGGGGAAAATATGGGAGCCATCACCGGAACCTTCAAGGGGATGTTCGGGATTATGCCGTTCTATGAAACCGATGGCCAGCTCAAAAGCGATGTGAAGGACCCGAAATACCTGGACATGATTAAATTTATGAATGCCTTGTACAGGGAGGGCTTGATCGATACCGAGTGGGCGACAAACAAGACGCAGCAGTACGAACAGAAATTGTCCTCGGGCGCCGTGTTTGCGACAGCCGACGCATTTTGGAATCTGGGCAAGCCCAACACGATATTGAAAGAGGCAGCAGCAGATCAGGCCAAAGCGGAAGAGAGCCAGTTCTATCCGTACAAAGTGGTTGCTCCGGGCGTGGATCCCGCCAAAACAACCTACGGACCCAAAAACTCGCTTGGCTGGGACGGAATTGCTATTTCCAAAAGCAATAAAAATCCCGTCAGCGCCATCAAGTTCCTGGATTATTTGGCAAGCGAAGAAGGCCAGTACCTGTTGATGTGGGGACTGGAGGGCACGCATTGGGATATGAAGGACGGCAAGCATGTGCCAAGACCCGAGGTTCTGGAAGGCTTCAAGAAGGATTGGGCCGGATATTCGACGGATACCGGAATCCGGAAGTGGACATGGGCAATCAAGAATGGCCCGGGCGAGGATGGAACGCCATATGACCTGATTGGCCGTTATGAGACGGATGCTGTAGCAAAGCTGGCAATCAAGAACCTGGCTGACACTTCGTTCGACACCGCCCTGTACGACAATCTGGGTCCGAGCGGCGGCACGCCGGAGGTGATCAAGCAGCAGAAGGTGAACGAAACCGTCTCGAAGTATTTCCCGAGAATGGTGATGGCTCCTTCCGAAGCGGAGGCAGCGTCCCTGTACGACAAAATGATGAAAGAACTGGAGACGGCGGGTCTGTCGGCCATTGAGAAAATATACACGGATAATTACAACAAGCGTAAAGAGCTGTGGAAATAATCTGATAATAAAGATGTAATGATTTCAATAATCCTGGGAGGATACTCATGCATAGAATGGGTCTGGTCAAAGCAATTGTGGTCGTCCTGCTATTTGTGACAGGAATTACGATGATGCCTGAAGTCAATTGGGCCAAGTCCAAAATGGCAATCGAGCAGAAGAAGGAAATGGTAAAAGCAACAAACGGGCAATACACGCTCACCTATGACTTGTCGACAGGCCTTGGGAATGTGGCTTGGGGAGACAGGACAGTCATACGGGATTTCAACTCCAATTATCAGCTCACAGGCAAAGAGACCAGAATCCGCTCCAGCGATCCGGGCAAACGCACAGCCGAGTGGGGGAAGATCCCAAACGACGGTTACGGCCGGAATGGCATGCAATTAACGCTCCGCAATGCGCTGGATTCCGGTTCTACAATCGCGCTGACGGTTTATCTCTATCCGGATAGCTCCTATTTTCTGACCGATATGAATGTAACCGGTCCGGCTGCCCAGAGCATTGATATTCTAGAGCCTGTGTCTTCCTCCTACCTGGATATTGGAGCAGGGATGGATAAGCGCATATTTACCACTCCATATACGAATAACTTTGATTTTGGAGTAGCGCCGGTTAATGACTTTGGCGGCAGCCAGAACGGCGCAGACCGCTTCGAGGGTGAGCAGCTGAAGTGGGAACCCTTTAACGGGGTCAGCCACTGGGTATCCGCCGTTTTCGACAATAATGCCAAACAGGGATTTATCGGTGGCGCAGCGACCGTCAAGAATTGGAAAAGCAGTCAGCGCCTCGGGCAGGCAGCGGCAGCAAACGGACCGCTCACCTCTTACATTCTCTATAATTGGGGCGGCTCTCAAAGCGGAGAAATTGTTTCCTCGGACCGATTCTTTCTGGGCTTTTACGGTGATTATCAAGCCGGCTTGGAAGAATACGGAACCGTATATGATATCGGAGAGCCTCGCATGAAATGGAACGGCGATGTGCCGATGGGATATAACACCTATTATTCCCACTATAATTATGCATCTGCGGAAGCATTGGAAGGTATGGTGGATTATATGGCGGAGCATCTGAAGCCGCTCGGTTATGAATATTTTAATTTGGACGGGGGGTTCCAGCCTTCCTCCGAGGTTCCTTTCGATGAAGGGATGCAGCAGTTTGCCGATTATGTACACAGCAAAGGGCTCAAGGTAGGCGGCTATCAGACGCCGTTCACCATTTATGACGCCTGGCTGGATTTGCCCGTTGAAGGGACCTCGTATACTCACCGGGATATTTGCCTCAGGGATGAGAACGGGCAGTTGATCAGAACCTATCTGGGCACATATGCGATGGATGTTTCGCATCCTGCCGCTCAAACGGCAATACGTAATGCCATTCAGAAATATATCGACTGGGGCTTCGACTACCTCAAGCTGGATTTTATCGATATGGGTATGTATGAAGGTAAACATTATGACGAAACGGTAAATGGCGTTCAGGCTTACCGGATCGGTATGGGGATAATCCGTGATACCGTCCTCGCGGCCAAACGGCCCATTTACATCAATGAGTCCATTGCTCCACTGCTTCCTGCGGCGTTCGCACATGGAAGAAGATCTGCTTGCGATACGACGATCGGCGTCGATGGTTATTCGGGAATTGAACGCCAGGCGTTCAACACGGCCGCTTCCTGGTGGACCAACGGAACGCTTTATGAGTATAACGATCCCGATATGATCATTCCGGAGAACTTTGCCCAAGGCTTCTGGAATAAGTATGGCCAGAATGACGGGAAGCTGCTGGCGACGGCTGTTGCGCTTGGCGGTGGGCATTGGCTGATTGGCGATAATATTCCTTTTCTGTCGGAAGAGAGATTGGGTATTCTGGAAAATAAGGAGCTTTTGAGGATTGTGGGCAAAGGTCAAGCGGCCAAACCGGTTAAGATGACCAATGTGTATCATAAAGGAGAGCATTCCCCATCGGCTGTTTATGTGAAGGATGACCGGGGTGGCATCCTTGTCGGTCTATCCAATTGGAACAGTAAGGAAGAGGCGCAAATCCAGGTTGATTTTGCCGATCTGGGCCTGCGAGGGAATGAGAAATACATGTTAAACGAGGTCTATTCCGGAAGAACGCTGGGCAAGGCGTCCGGGAAGCTCTCTTACACGCTTCCGCCTGGCGGTACGGCGATTATTAGAATAGAGAAAGGAGGATCCGGCAGGGACGAAGATGATGCGCCTGTGAATCTTGCTTTGGGCAAACAGGTCAACGTGTCCTCTACCTGGAGTGATGCGGGATATGAAGCGGCTAATATGACCGACGGACAAGTGTCGACGAGATGGAGCGCCGCCGACGGGCATAAGAACGATGAATGGTCAGAGATCGATTTTGGCAGGGCAACTTCCGTGAACCAGGTTGTGATCAAGGAATACCGGGATACCAATTTCCAGATTGTTAATTACGCATTGCAGTACTGGGACGGCGAGAAGTACGTTGATCTGACGAAAGGCTATACGGTCGGTGATAATAAGGTGATTACTTTCAAGACCGTATCCACAAGCAAACTTAGATTGTACATGACGACCAGTTACATTATCCCGTCGATTAATGAAATTGAAGCCTATTACATCAAAGGAGGGAGCGGCTCTGTCATTGATCAGGACAACAGCAATGCGGGATATGAGAGTTATTCGGACGTCCGTGCCGGTATTCAGCGGATGCAGGTGTTCGAGCTGAATAAGAGCGATCTGCCGAAGCTCGATGTATACATTTATGAGAGCTACGTGAATGCCGTTCCGGCGGATGCGTATTACTTCGATATTGTCACCCTGGATGAGAACGATAACCCGGAGAAGACCCTGTTCTCCGCGTCCCTTCCGGCGTATAACATCCCTGGGAGCGTAAGTCCGTATTCGATCTATCCCAAGCTGGATAATTTGGATACCTCAAGGAAATACGGGCTTATCTTGAAATCGCCAAAATCCGTGAACACACCATCCACGGACAACAACTACGGCTTTGCGTACACCGACGATGATACGTATCCGGATGGATATGAGAAGCTCTCACTGGATGGCGGCCTTACCTGGGCAGCCGAAAATGACGGGAAGCGGGATTTGATCTTTACGCTCTACTCGAACGGTAAAGGCAATTAAGCAGCGTGCTTAAACGTTGTGCAGATTTATAAGACAAAAGACAGGCGGCGGATGTTGGACATCGGCCGCCTGTCTTTGTTAACCTTTCTTTGACCGACCGAGCAAGCCTCATAAAGAATAGACTTCATTCAACAGCACGAATAGTTTAAAGTTAATGAGAAGAATTTTGAGGTGCTTCCAGGCCAGGTTCAGAAGAAGTTGTTATTGTGCATATTATTATGTGAGGCAGGTTCAGCTCGCAATAGAGGAATTGGCAGAACCGTTAGAGAATAAGAAATCTGGTCCGCATTGGCGACACCCGGTTAATGGCTCTGCACGAGGTTCGTCCCCTGGGACAACATTGGACGATGCTTGAGTTAAATCATAAATTAGCATACGGGGGAAGGTGAACAAGAAGATGATTCCGTCAAGGTGCATGCTGCATATTGTGAACGGAGATGCCACAGCGGATAAGCTGAAACAGGGTGTCGTGCAGGGAGATATCCTCGTATGGCGGGAGTTGTATACGTTCGGACCCGTGTTCCGCGATATGAGCGAACGGGGGAACCGGGCGGAGCGTGCCGGATATTTGGAACGGACGCTGGGAATCCCTCGGGAGGAATATATCGGGAGCAGCGAGGAGCAGGAGGCGGCTTTGCAGGAATTCCACAGATACGATGAGGTGATCCTGTGGTTCGAGCACGATCTGTTCGACCAGACGATGCTTGGCTGCTTGCTGCATTGGTTCGCCCGGCAGGCGCAGGCAGCAACGAACATCAGTTTGCTGTGCGTAGGCTCATTCCCGGGTATTGAGGTGTTCCGGGGACTCGGGCAGCTGTCGCCTTCCCAATTAGCAGCCTTATCGGGCACATGGCAGCCGGTCGGACCAAGGGAGCTGGAGCTGGGCAGCCGGTTATGGGAAGCTTACGCTTCGCCGGAGCTTGCGGAACATACCCGGTTTCTGGAGGAGGATACGTCTGCACTGCCTTTCTCCCGGGCGGCGTTCGAGGCACATTTGTCCAGGCTGCCATCTGCCGGCAACGGGCTTGGAATTGTGGAGCAAACCACGTTGGAATATATTGAAAAGGGGATCCATTCCCCATACGAGCTGTTTCGTGAGGTCGGCGATAGGTTGGATTTTCTCGGGATGGGTGATCTGGAATACTGGCATCGCCTTGCGGTTATGGCGGAGGAGCCTAACCCCCTGCTGCATGTTGAGGGGAAGGCGGTATTTCCAAAATACCGGCAGGAGAATCCGGATTTTGGTGAATGTATGCTGCTGCTGACGGAATTGGGGCGGCGTGTACGGGCTGGTGAACAGCATTGGTCTTCGCCGGGAGACGAGTGGTATGGCGGTCTGCATATGCAGAGGAATTCACTCTTGTGACTTCGAGATATTAGAGAAGCAGAACCGGATTCAAATAAACAAGCAGCCGGAACCTCAGGAAACAGGTTCCGGCTGCTTGTCGGCCTTTTCATTATTTCCGGTAATCCCCGGGCGTGATGCCCTCGTTGTTCTTAAACATCCGGATGAAGGAAAAGGCATGGATATATCCAACCTTCAAGGCTCGTTCACCTTTATACGAGATCGTAACCTGTGATGGATTTGGGCTCCAGGCACTCTTCCAGTCCGTACACGCCATATTCCCTTCCGATCCCGGATTGCTTGGATCCGCCGAATGGAGCTTTCAACTCGGGGCCGGCTCCATTGATCATGACGATGCCCGATGAAATCCGGGAAGCGATTCGATTGGCTTTATCCAGGCTGGAGGAGCTGATATAAGCCGCCAGTCCATAGCTGGTATCATTGGCCATTTCTATCGCTTCTTCTTCGGTTGTATACGTTAAAATAGAAAGCACCGGTCCGAATATTTCCTCTCGGGCAATGGTCATGTCCATGGTGACATTAGCAAAAACGGTCGGTTTTACAAAGTATCCCTGTTCAAGCCCCTCCGGATGCCCTTCGCCGCCGATAACAAGCTCCGCTCCTTCTTCCATGCCAAGCTTGATATACCGCTGCACATTGTTGTACTGCTTCCCGGTTACCATGGGGCCGATTACCGTATCCTTCTCCCGGGGGTCGCCTACCTTGATCGCTTCAACAGCCGCCTTGGCGAGCTGTTTCACTTCTTCAAGGCGGTGCTGCGGAACAATCAGCCGGGAGCCGGCAATACAGGATTGTCCGCTGTTGCCGTAAGCGATCTTGACGGCAAGCGGAACGGCTTTGTTGAAATCAGCGTCATCCAGGATGATATTCGGCGATTTGCCGCCCAGCTCCAGCGTCAATCTTTTCATCGTATCGACGACGCCATGCCGAATGATTTTCCCGACATTGGTGGACCCTGTGAAAGAGATCATTGCAATATCCGGATGGCGGGTTAATTCTGCCCCCACCACATCGCCTGTTCCGTTAATGATATTAATGACACCGTCCGGAATATCCGCCTGGTCCAAAGATTCCATTAACAGCTGTGTCTGAATCGCGCTAAGCTCGCTCGGCTTGATGACCACCGTACAGCCGGCAGCGATGGCTGAGGCCAGCTTGGCGGCAATCTGGGAATAGCTCGCATTCCATGGCGTAATGATGCCGATGACGCCCACCGGCTCAAGAACGACCTTCGCCTTGCCTATATATTGAACGAATTCAAACTCCTCCAGCGCCTCCTTCGTACGAAGAAAATCCGCCGCGGCGAGATTGACGCGTCCGATGGCCGCATTCAGCGGGGCGCCGTATTCTTCGATATTGCCTTGAATCAGTGCCTCCGAATTGGCCATTACCGCATCATGCAATCTTTGCAGCATCTGACTGCGTTCTTCCACGCTTGTTCTTGAAAAGCTCTTAAAGGCCTGCTTCGCAGCTGCAATCGCGTCCTGTGTATCCTTCACATTGCCCAAAGTCACACGGCCGATCATTTCTTTGGTTGAGGGATTGATAAGGTCCAGTACATCCGTGCCCTGAGGGCTCACGAATTGTCCATTTATATAGAATTGATTGAGTGTTTTCATTTGAACATGCTCCTTATGCTTGATTCTTATTGTTTGGATGGAGTGCCTGCCGTATCCATAATAATTAATTTTCTAATGAAGCTGCCGGCTGCCGGTCCCGTCTTGCTCTTACGAAGAGCAGGGAAACGATCATGGATACGCCTATTGCGGCTGCCAACAGCATGAACGTTCCTCTGGTCGAAGAAAGATGGAACAGCGATTGAACGCCCTTCATGAACAGCGGACACATAAACTGGAGAAAATAATTGCAGGCCAGCAGTATGGAAAAAGCGCTCGTCATCCGCTCTTTGGGCACAATCTCGGCTGTCTTGTTGAACATCATCGGGAAGAACAATCCTTCCGCAAAGCCGATCAATAATACCGCAATCGCCGCCGCCAACACGGAATGCGCCAGGCTTTCCACCAGGAAGCCAAGCCCAAATACGACAAAAGCGAACGGAACAAGGACTCGCCCTAACAGCTGGGTCAGCGAAGTAATGGCAAGTCCAGCCGCAAAGGTTCCGATTAGGGAAAGCGCGGATAAATATCCGACCGTCGATGCGGTTCCGATCCCATTCTCAGCCAGGTACAGCGACAAGCTGGTCGGAATGGTGAAGTACAGCATAATGTGAAGTCCGCTGCCCAGCGCAATGGCGTAGAACAGACGCGGAAGCTTTACCGCAGGCCGGCCGCTACCCTGTGCGGGCCTCTGAACCGGAGGGAATTTGGGAATGAACAGCAGCACCAGAATAAGGAGCAGAAGGGCATAGGAATAGCTGAAAAATACGCTTCTCCATCCATACGCTGCGATGAAGCCGCCGATCGTAAGGAAGATCGCGCCGCCGATTCCGTTCACCGCCGTAACCAATCCGTTCATTCTGGAACGTTCCTTGCCCTGAAAGTTCTCGGCAATCAGGGCATTGAACGTCGGAGAGATCAATCCGATGCTCAGACCGAGAAGCGCCCGGAAGACCAGAATGCCGGTGATGGAATTCAGGAAGGCCGGTCCCACACCGCCAATAAGATACAGGATCAGGCCAACTATAAGGATGTTTTTCCTGGAAAACCTTCTGGATAAATAACCGGCCATGAATAAGGTCGGCAAGATAAATAAGGAAGACAACGTGACGACCCACTGAATGAGCAGCGCGCTGGTATCCGGAAAATCAACCTTGAGTAGTTTGATCGCCGGTGCCGCGAGCATGGGTGCGAACGCTGCCGTTATGGACAAGCTGAGCAAAGCCATTCGTGTGCTTGGTTTCACTTTTATCCTTCTTTCCATGATTTTGTTTTCTCATGATGCAGCCATGAACCGGGCTCTCATCATCCCGCCATGAATAATCACCCCTCGGCGTTGAACTTCGTAATGAGGATAACATCATTTTGTCATAAAGTAAACAAAAAGAATCCAAATTGTCTATTATGTAATAGTTGTATATACTATAGCAGGGGATTGTGTATAATATAAGGATAGAAATCAGAGGAGGATAAAACAAATATGGATGAAACGGAAAATCATCAAAGTAAAACGAGGACCAAAATGCTGAAGAAGCTGAATGCGGTCATTGTCAAAGAGGGCTTTCAACAGTTAAAGATGGATGATATTGCGAAAAGCATGGACGTAAGCCGGGCTACCATGTACAAATATTTTTCTTCCAAAGAGGAAGTCATCGAGGGTGTCGTAGTCACTTATGAGGATTATATAAACAAACTGCTGATTCCGGCTTCCGAGGTTGCGGAGCCGTCGTTCGGCACCCGGTTTCAGCAGCAGTTCGAGCAATCCGTCATGCTGGCCGGTAACATCACGGATGTGTTTCTGAAGGAGCTGCAGGCCATCTACCCCGACCTGTACGATCGTCTTAAGGATGTCATGCATCAGCGCGAACAGAAGATTCTGGAGTTTTATGAGGATGGCATGACGCAGGGGATATTTAACCGGATGAATCCGAAATTTATTTTGCTTCAGGATGATGTGCTGCTTCGGGAAATAATCGATTTTAAATACCTGCTGATCAACCAGGTGTCGCTGCAGCAGGTTCTTCATGACTTCTACATGTTCAAGAAAGTTCAATTATTTCAGGCGGACAAACTGTCCATGGCGGATGATTCACAGATCAGCCCGATTATTGATTATATCGTTCAGAAGTTCAACCGTGCTTTGTTCTGACGCTTTACCAGAAGGATGAGGGGGAAATCCAAAATAGACAACCGGATATCCCCATGATATAATCCCCCTTAACCCAAATGAAGGAGGTGAGCCTATGATCAGAAAAAGATTAATGCTGTTTATTTTACTTGCCGCCTTTATCGCTGCTGTCTTTTTAAGTCCGCCCCGGCATGAAGCAACCCCCCATTTGGACAATTCCCCTCAGTTCGAGTGGGCTATGGATACCTATTCCAACGGCGCCATTGAAGCGCCGGCAGTCAAGAATGTTCTCCCCATGCTTCCGACCATCCCCTTCATGATCATGATGATGGTATTATTCGCTGTCTTTGCCCTCCGCATCGGTCTCAAATCCCACATACGTTCGGCAGTCCCCATTCTTCGGCTTCTCTACATCCTTAACCCCATTAAATTTAAATCCAATTACTTAGCATCCCTCCCTGTTCTTCTATAACTATAGAATGAAAGGGAGTATTTGATTTGCGCAAAAATAGAAGATCGTTTGTACCGTTTGCCATGGCGGTATTGTTTTTGGTGACGTTTATGGGCTGGGCAGCCCCCAACGCGGCGGGAAATATCAAGCTGGGTCTTGATCTGAAAGGCGGCTTCGAAATCCTGTATCAGGTCGAGCCTCTTGACGCCCATCAGAAGGTAACGAAGGAATTGCTGCTGGCAACCGAGCGCATGGTAGAGAAGCGGATCAATATCAGTAAGGTTGCCGAGCCGGAAATCACCATCGAAGGTACGGACCGCATCCGGGCCAAAATAGCGGGGGTCGCAGACCAAACGAAGCTGCGCGAGCTGATCGGCCAGCCGGCATATCTGACGTTCAAGGACGGCCAGGACCGGATCGTGCTGGATGGCGGCGACTTGGCCCCGAATGGCGCAAGCATCGGGCATGATCAGTTGAACCGTCCCGTGGTCAATGTGAAATTCAACGACCCTGCCAAGCTGAGGACCGTAACGAAGGACAATCTGGGCAAGCCGCTGTCGATTCTATTGGATGACAAAGTCGTCTCCACGGCGGTTGTTCAAGCGGTAATCAGCGGCGGCAGCTCCTCGATTTCAAGTGAGGACCTGGATTCTGCGACAGAGCTGAAGGATCTGCTGAACGCTGGTTCCCTGCCGGCGAAGCTTATCGAGAAGCAGGTCAATTCCGTTTCGGCAAGTCTTGGGGAGGAAGCGCTGCACCGAACGTTAGTTGCGGGATATGCGGCTTCCGCGATCATCGTCATCTTCATGCTGATCGTCTACCGTTTGGCCGGTATCATTGCCAATCTTACGCTGCTGCTGTTTGCCTTTATCTGCCTCGTGCTTCTTGATTGGATGAATGCGGCGATGACGTTGTCCGGTATCGCCGGGTTCATATTGGCCGTCGGCATGGCTGTCGATGCCAATATTATTACGTACGAGAGGATCAAGGAAGAGTTAAGAGAGGGCAAAAGTATCCGCTCGGCCAGCCGCAGCGGAGCGAAATCATCGTTCGCCACCATTCTGGATTCCCACGCCACCACCTTTATCGCCGCGTTGGTTCTGATGATGATCGGCACGAATGCGGTCAAAGGGTTTGCCATCGTTCTCATGATGACGATCCTGGTGAGTCTCGTTACGAATGTATTCGGTTCCCGTCTCCTGCTGTGGCTGCTCCTGAAGGACAATGCGATTAAGCGCACCGAGTGGTTTGGGGTCAGTCTGAAACGGACGGCAGACAAAGCGGTTAAGCCGCTGCCTGATCTCGTGAAGCGAAGAAACTGGTATCTGGGCTTCTCGACTGTGGTGCTTATTGTTGGCCTGATTGCCATATTGGGCAGAGGGCTTAATCCAGGAGTCGATTTTCAATCGGGGACAAGGCTGGATCTCTATATAGGCAGCCCCTTCCAGACAAGCGATATTGCAGCGGTTATTCACGAGGAAATCCCGTCCGCCACGATGAAGCCGGTCGTAAAATACGGAACGGACGGCCTTGCCGCAACAACTACCTTCAGCAAGCCGATTCCCGCCGGTCAGTTGAACGCGGTAGAGGACAAGCTGCAGGAAAGGTACGGCGCTCAAGTGAGCAAGCAGGAATCTACGGTTGATCCTGTCATTGCCGCCGAGATGGTGAAGAAGGCCTGCTACGCCATACTGATAGCCTCAGCCGGTATCGTATTGTACACGGGACTTCGCTTTCACTACTTATTCGGCATTGCGTGCATTATCGCGCTTGCCCATGATATTTTGATTCCGGTCGCGTTGTTTTCCGCCCTCCGGCTTGAGATCGATCTGACCTTCATAGCGGCGGTTCTGACGATTGTCGGCTATTCGCTCAACGATACGATCGTGATTTTCGACCGGATTCGAACGAATATGAAGCAGACGAAGCTCACATCGGCCCGCGAGTTGGAGGAGCTGGTGAACAGGAGCCTGTGGCAGACGATGAGGCGTTCCCTGTATACGGTCCTGACCGTGTTCATCGCCGCTGTCGGTTTGTTATGGCTCGGCGGGGAAAGCATTCACCTGTTCTCGCTTGCGCTTCTATTCGGATTGGTGAGCGGCGCTTACTCGTCCATCTTTATTGCCGCGCAGGTCTGGCTGATCTTGTATAAACGCAGATTTCTCCCAGCGGGTTAGCACCGATCCCCCGCGGCGCACCCCGCCGCGGGGGGCTTTTTGGAGTTTGGATCAGGCTGCAATCAAAACCGAAGGGCTATTCTTTTATTGCTGCTGACTACTGTTTGACCCTTAGCAGCAAATTTTACATACCGCCTTGCAGATGACTTTTTTTTCATGCGGACTAAAAAAAAACCAGTATGGGAATGTTGATTACTAGGTGATATATATGATGCGAATCGTGTACGTTCTTGTGCTTTGGGTCATGGCTTTTTACAAAAGTAATTGGAGGGATTGGAAAAAGTACCAACCCACCATTTTGTTCATGGTTGCATCAAGCTTCTTGGTTCATCTTTTAACCTATAGCTATCTGTTGTGGGACCTCAGCTCTGAATTGGGCAGCCATTTAATTAATGATTTGTTGCTGACCATTTTTGCCTATCCGCCAATGGTGCTCGTTTACCTGACCAATTTTCCATTCAACAAAAAAGTGATAGCCAAAGGGATGTACATTGTTCTCTGGGTGTTTATATATACGGTAATGGAAGCCATTCAATATGGGCTGGAGAATATCCGGTATCATCACGGATGGAACCTCTGGAAGTCCATATTGTTTGATTTCGCGTTATTTCCGATACTGGTTATACATCATGTCAGGCCGCTGTTAGCTTACGTTCTATTCCTTGTCGGAACGATCCTGTTTATATTGATTTATGGAATCCCCATTTCCTCGTTTAAATAAGGAAAGTAAGCTTGCTTCCCTGTCTGCAGTCTGTCGGAGCTATCGCTGACGGGTTTACCGAAAACAGAGAATTAATTAATTCCCCCAATTATTCATGCGAATAACAATGAATACTCTTAATCGTTAAAATGAAGCCTGTTCATGCTTCACCTCCCATTATGTTTTTCGCAGGCAGTCACAGTGAAGACAAATAAAACCGGTATTTGCGGGCGATAGCCGCGAATACCGGTCATTTTGGAGAATATGAAATACCCTGGGCAAAATGTTACGGCTTCACAATGTTCGATAACGTATTAAACTCTTCATCGCTCAGCGTGATAGCAGCGGCCGCAATGTTCTCCTCCACATGCGCGACTGTCGAAGTGCCCGGAATAGGCAGCATGACAGGCGAGCGCTTCAGCAGCCAGGCCAGAGCCAGCTGGGAAGGAAGGGCATTATGCTGCTTGGCGATAGCGTCGAGCGGTCCGCCTTCTCTGGCTAATGCGCCTGTTGCCAGCGGAAACCAAGGGATGAATGCAATGTTGTTTGCCTCTGCGTAGTCCAGTACAGCCTCGGAATCCCGTTTGGCCAGGTTGTACAGATTTTGCACGGAAGTGATATTGGCGAACTCGCTGGCTGCCTTGATCTGCTCGACGCTCACCTCGCTCAGACCGATGTGGCGGATCTTGCCTTCCTGCTGCAGCAGGGCCAGCTCGCCGATTTGTTCAGCTAATGGAACCTTGGCGTCTATGCGGTGCAATTGAAACAGGTCGATCCGCTCAAGACCCAGATGGCGCAGACTCAGCTCAACCTGCTGCCGCAAATATTCGGGACGCCCTACCGGACGCCAATCGCCGGGGCCTGACCGCGTGAGGCCTGCCTTGGTAGCAATGATTACGCCGTCCGCATAAGGATGAAGGGCTTTCTTGATGAGCATTTCGGAAACGAAGGGACCGTAGGAGTCGGCTGTGTCAATGAAATTCACTCCGAGCTCCACAGCGCGCTGAAGAACGCGTACGGCTTCGGCCGGATCCTTCGGATCTCCCCATACTCCGGGGCCGGTTATCTGCATCGCTCCATACCCCAAACGGTTGACCGGCAGATCGCCTCCAATGGCATAGGTGCCGGACGCAGCAGCTGAAACATTCAGATCAGACATGAACCATCCTCCTCAATATATAAAAATAATAGTACCTATACTTGGTATAGCTTATATAGTCATTTTTTGCAAATTTTTTTCGCGAAAAATCGGGGCAGAGACTCCTGATTTAAGCAAGATTTCTTGCCTGTTTATGTTACACTGTCTAGTAGAAGGGGGTTGAACAGCTGTGGTAAAAATTCGAATCACATCCAGAGGCATCAAAAAAACATTGCAAAAATTTGACTATTTACAAGCGATCGCGGAATATGTCTGGAACGGATTTGACGCGAGGGCGACGATTGTCGAAATTAAAGCCGTATGGAACGCTTTGGGCGGTATGGAGAGATTGATCATATCGGATAACGGAGAGGGTATCGACAGAACCGTTTTGGAACGGAAATTCACGCCTTTCTATGAATCCGAGAAGCAGATCGATCCGAACAACAGGGTGCGGATGAGCTCTGCGATGCATGGCAAGAATGGAATCGGCCGATTGACCTTCCACAGCTTCTGCTCCCAGGCGACATGGAATACGACTTATAAAGCAGGTCCGGTCAATCAGACCTACTCCATTCATATAGCATCTGAAAGTCTGGATTCCTATACGCTGACCGGCAATGCGGAGGGCAAGGCGAGAACAGGAACCTCGGTCACATTCGACCATATCCACAAGGAAATCGACTTGACGGAGTTGAAACAATTTCTGAGCAAGGAGTTCGGCTGGTTTCTTGAGCTTCATGCGGGCAAGAAGTTCGGTATCATCATGGAAACGGGCGAATACCTGGATTATTCCGGCATTATCGGCGCGAAGGAGAATATCGAGCTTGCGCATCCCGCGACCAAAACCAAATTCGCCGTCAAATATATCCGCTGGACAGAGAGAATCAACAACGAATATTCCAGACTCTATTTTCTGGACTCCAGGAAGAGGGAGAAGTACAAGCAGCCCACCAGCTTCAACAATAAAGGGGACTCCTTCTATCACAGCGTCTACATCCAAAGCAAGCTGTTTGACGACTTCGACTTTATGAGCGAAGAACAATACGGGCAGCAGGAAATGGCATTTGGTTTAAGCCGGAAAAGCGAGGCCTTCCAATATCTGCTGGAGGAAATCAACCATTTGATCAGCGGAAAGCGCAAGCCGTTCCTCAAAAGCCATTCCGATCTGATCATTTCCGAACTGATCGCGTCGGACGCATTTCCCGCCTTCAAGGATACGCCGGAGGACAGCGCGCGCCAAGAAGAGCTGAAGCATGTCATTCAAGAGCTTTACCGGGTAGAACCCCGAATCTTCGCCCGCTTGAATCCGGAGCAAAAAAAGGTGATCGTCCATATGTTGAATTTGATTATGGAGACCGCAGACCGAGAGCGGTTCTATCATGTTCTGAATGACATTATTAAATTGGAAGGCCCGGAGCGGCAGGAACTGGCCGAGCTGTTGAAGTCCAATATCGGTTAATGCTGCAGGATTCCAACAAGCAGAACCGCCCCAGGCAGATCCCGGGCGGCTCTGCTTTTATTTATACCGGGACTTCAGCCGAGAATAATCCATCCTGAACCGAACATTGTGAATTGCCCCGGAGGCCGCTCTATTCTATGGTGTACTTGTGGGACAATGTCAGCAAGCCAAACGACAAATCTATGTCTATCATAATCCAAAATTGAGGTGAAAGCGTTGCCGATATCCGTTCATGAAGGTTTATTTGAAATTCAAACCAGGCAGACCTCCTATGTATTCGGGGTCAACGAGCAGGGAATCCTCCAGCATTTGTATTGGGGAAAGACGATTGCAGCGCAGGAATGCGCTTACCGTCTCCGTTCCAGATCGCACAGCTCATTTGACGCTCAGGTGGAACGGGAGTACGAGGAATACAGCTTCTGGGGCGGCGTCGGTTATGTCGAGCCGACGCTGAAGGTACGTTTCTCCGATCACGTCAGAGATTTGAAAATGGTATACGAGGGCTATCGCATTGTAACCGATAATGGGGTCGAGGAGCTGATCCTGACCCTGAAGGACGCTCATTACGATCTGCTGGTCCATCTCCATTACAAGGTAATAGCAGAATGGGATATGATCGAACGCTATGCACGAGCGGTTAATGCCGGCAAAACGGCGATTGTCATCGAAAATATGCAATCGGCCGCGTGGGCGGTGCCTTATTTGCCGCAATACCGGATGACCCATGTTACCGGAAGATGGTCGGGCGAGTATCAGCTCAGAGACACCGTTCTCTCCGAAGGCAAGAAAACGATTGAATCCAGAAGGGGCTTCACGGGCCCGCATGCCAATCCATGGTTCGCTATCGACGACGGCACCGCCACAGAGAAGGCAGGCAATGTCTGGTTCGGCGCGCTTGGCTGGAGCGGCAACTGGAAAATAGTCGCGGAGAAGAGCAGCTTCAATCATATGAGAGTGACGGGTGGCATTAATGATTTTGACAGTGAATGGCTGCTCCAGCCAGGAGAGACGTTCACAGCGCCGGTGTTCGTTGGCGGGTATACGCCATCGGGCTTCGGGGAGATGAGCCGCAGCTTTCACCGGTATCAGCGGGAATATGTCCTGCCTGGAGCCACGACACGCAAGGTGCTGTACAACTCATGGGAAGCGACGACCTTCGATGTGAATGTGAAGGAGCAAATTGAGCTTGCGCAGAAAGCGGCGAAGATGGGCGTCGAGCGCTTTGTCGTCGATGACGGCTGGTTCGGCAAGCGCGACAGCGACCGGGCGGGTCTGGGCGACTGGTATGTTAATCCGCAGAAGTTTCCTGAAGGACTGGGCGCCTTGATTGAGAAGGTCAAGGAGCTGGGAATGGATTTCGGCATCTGGGTGGAGCCCGAGTCCGTCAATCCGGACAGCGAGCTGTACCGGCAGCATCCGGAGTGGGTATACCATTTTCCGACACGGACCGGCTCGCAGCTTCGCAACCAGCTGCTTCTGAATATAGCCAAGCCCGAGGTAAAGCAGTTCATTATCGGTTTCATGACGGAGCTGCTCAGCTCTCATCCGATCTCCTTCATCAAATGGGATATGAACCGGACCATTACGGAGCCGGGACTTCACGGCTTCCCGGCCGTGCAGCAGAAGGAAATCTGGATCAGACATGTGCAAAGCCTGTATGAGATCTGGGCGGAGCTGCGGGAGAAATTCCCTCACGTCGAATTTGAGACCTGCGCCGGAGGCGGGGCCCGGATTGATTTTGGCATGCTGCGATTTGCCGATCAGGCATGGCCGAGCGATAACACCGATGCGTTCGACAGGCTGAGCATTCAGGAGGGTTTCTCCTACGTCTACAGCCCTCAGGTCATGATGTGCTGGGTAACGGATTCGCCCAATGGCATGAACGGCCGCAAGCTTCCGCTGTCCTTCCGGTTCCACAGCGCCATGACAGGCTCGCTTGGCATCGGCGGCAATCTGAAGGAATGGTCGGAGGAGGAAATGGAAGAGGCCGGCGTTCATATTCAGCGGTACAAGGAGATCAGGCATCTCGTTCAAAAAGGCAGGCAGTACCGTCTGGCCTCATTACGCAAGTCCCCGCAAGCGGCTGTACAGTATGTGAACGACGACCGGACGGAAAGCATTGTTTTTGCATTTCTGCATGCTCAGAATTTCGGCGGACGGCTTCCGGATCTGAAGCTGGATGGCCTTGCGGAGCATAAAATCTACGACATCGAGGGTATCGGCGATGAAGTCCTGCAATTGCACGGGAGCACCTTGATGAATGCGGGCCTTCCGCTTTCCCTGCGCGGCGATTTCGACAGCGTGCTGATCTCGCTGAAAGCGCGGGAGTAGGCTTATTGGAGCCGGTATGTGGTCGACCGACCGCCATCAATGCACGTCGCGCTGGGAGCTGCGTGCAGCCCGACGGTAATGGCTGCTGCGCGCGGCACTTTCGCAAAGCGCCCCACACTGCGTGCTTCGCGTATTGCATGACAAGCCGACCAGACCATATGGATTGACGTTTAGGGGGGGAGTGGCGCTGCCGCTTTCATCAGTCACCCCCTGATGTGAGCTGAGGGACTACCCAGGTATAGAGGCAGACAATTGTATACTGGAAGAAGGTTATTCCGTGCTGGAGCGTATAATCGGTGGGTACCGGCCGCTGCAGCACGGTTTTTCCTTGCAGTGGAGGAAATAGGCAGATGCCGCGCCGGATCACAGGAGAACGCTGGACTGCGGAAGGTTTTCTGCGCCGGAACAGCGAAATGTTAGAGTAAGCGTATGCATATGGAACGGACACCTGGAAAACACGCGGCGCATGCAGCGGCACTTATATGATTGCAGCAGCTATATCTGCAGAGAGGCGGTTTATTCCATGATTATTGTGATGGAAAGGGAAAGTATGGGTTTTCCTTCAATCTCCATTCAAACGGAACATTATGATTTGGCGATCGTACCCGGCATCGGCGGGCGTATTATGGAATTTGGCTCGGATGGCGTCAATCTGCTCTATCAGAACGGGAGTCTGGCGGGTTACCGCCCCCGCTATGAAGCTGAGAATGCGGAAGAAATGCGTGAACTGCGCGAGAGGAGCCCGCAGCTGCTTTATGGCGGAGAGAAAACATGGCTTGCTCCCCAAAGCGACTGGGTTGGCATCCCGTATGCGGATTTGGATCACGGCGAGTACGGCTGGGAAGTGCAGCGGAATGAACAGGCTGTCCGGATCGTTCTGACGAGCCCTATATGCCGTGAGACGCAGCTGCAAATTATCCGCACTGTCACATGCGTGAACGGCATGCCGTCGATCGGCATCGAGCAGAAGCTGATCAACCACGGAACGGTTCCGGTAACCAAAGGCTTGTGGCAGGTGACCATGCTGAATCGCAGCGGAATCGTGGATATCCCGGACGGACCGCTGCTCGGTTCGAGGCAGCCGCTGCCCTTGTTGGACGAACACAATGCGGCAGCCGTTCATGGCACGGATGGCTGGAGGATGGTCATGGACAATGACCGGCTGTATAAGCTCGGCTTTATGACGGATGGGGGGCGGGCAGCCGCACGGCATCAGGCCGCGAACGGCAAAACATATACTTTGACCAAGACCTATGCGGTTGAGCCGGAGCAAGTTTACCCTCATCATACGGTCGTCGAAGTGTATAATGCCAGCGACTATCCATATTATGAGCTTGAGATTCACAGCCCGGCATACGCCCTCCAGCCAGGGGAAAGCGCATCATTTACGATAAACTGGGAGCTTGCCGTCGATACCCTGCACTGAACGCTTAGCCTTTTAGCTTGTTCCGATATTCCGTTGGCGACAAGCCGATCATTTTTTTGAACAGACGGGAGAAGTAGTAGGGGTCCTGGAAGCCAAGCGACAGGCCTATATCCTTCATGCTTCTGTCCGTCAGGTCGAGCAGCTGTCCGGCACGCTGAATCTTCATCCGCAAATAATAGTCGATCGGCGCAAAGCCGGTCGATTGTTTGAATAAATGGTTCAAATGCTGCTTGGAAATCCGGGTATGGGCAACCAATTCTTCGAGCGACAAATTGGATTCCAGCTGCTCCTTCATATATTGAATGGCCTGCTCGATATACCGCTCCGATTTCTCCTCGCCTGCCCCTGCCTTCATCAATCCGACAAAGCTGAGATAATATCTGACCGTCTGCGAAACATGGACCTGATGGTCCATGGAATACGGCTTGGATGACAGGATATCGTAGCATTGCCCGAATAAATCCAGCAGCTTGACGGAATGGCTTAACCCAAGCCGCAGCGGCCCTGCTTCCATGCTGAAGCTGGAGAAGAAGGCCCCGGCATCCTCCCCCATCAGATGAAACCAGTAAATGCTCCATGGATTGTTTTCATCTGCCCCATAGGAATGAGGCGTATCGGCAGGGATGACGGTGAGCGTCTGCTCGGTGACCCGCATCGCCTTGTGTGATCCGCTTTGGATCCATCCTTCGCCGCCCGCGCAGTAGATCAGAATATGCATGCTGCAGCCGGAGGGCCTGTCCCGGTAATGGTGGCGCGCCCGCGGGAAGTAGCCAATATCCGTTATATACAGCTGCCTGATCAAGGGATGGGCCACCATCTCTTTCAGGATATACGGGGGCAGGACAATGATTTTCTCCGCTTCAAATCCATCCGCCTTCCTCAGCATCTTAGCAGAAAGCCTCCCTTCGATACATAAGCTTTGTTTGAATTTTACCGAATATAATCCATCATGTACAGGGGCCTGCCGTTCGGCAGGCTATTTCTTTAATCTTTAGAGAGGTTAACATTTGCATTCACCTTTACTGATATTCCGAAGTGAAGAACCTAGCGGCAGGATTAACAGAAATCATGCGGAATATAGATCTTTAACAGCATGAGATATTGACACAGCTAATGGTTGAACAGGGAAGGGGAGAGCTTGGAAGATGGCCATTCAATTGGAGATTTCGGGACCGAAAGCCCACCGGGTATACCAGCGTGACGATCGGGACCAGGCGGATATTGCTTTCTCGGTCAAGGTGCCGCAGGGAGTGGAGGGGCTTGTGGAAGGCCGGATATCCGCCGGTCCATGGAGGAGTCTGGGTTCGGCCAGCCAGCCGGAATTCTCAGCTGCTCTGGAACGGGTGCCGGCAGGCGAGCATGAGATCTATATTCGTATCGTATCTCCCGAGACAGGAGAACTGCTCGCGGAAGGAGATATTGGTCCGGTCTATGTAGGTGATCTGTGGGTATTGGCGGGGCAATCGAATATGGAAGGCTGCGGAAGACTGATACATGTAGAGGAGCCTCAGCCGGGCGTCAGCTGTTTCTATATGGGAGACCGCTGGGATCTGGCTGTGGAGCCGCTTTGCTGGCTGCTGGAATCGCCCGACCCTGTACATTGGACGCCATTGCCTGAGGGAATGGATGTTTCCGAAGAGAAGCGCAAAGAATATATCAGGATGGCCCGCAGAGACAGAGTGCATGGAAGCGGACTTGGACTGCCGTTCGGCAAAATGATGCTGCGTCACACCGGCGTTCCCGTTGGGCTGCTCATGGTAGCGCATGGCGGAACCTCAATGAGCCAATGGGATGCCGCGCTCGCAGGCGAAGGCGGCCGTTCCTTATATGGCGCTATGCTGCGGGTCATTCGCGAGGCCGGAGGCAAGGTGCGGGGATGCCTTTGGTATCAGGGAGAGAGCGACGCTACTGAAGCGGATTCAGAGCTTTACTACGACCGGATGACGGAATGGGTGGCCAGCCTTAGACGCGATCTGGGAGATCCGGAGCTGCCGTTCATCTACGCACAGATATCTGTTGTGACCAATTGGTCCTTCGAGCAGGGATGGAACCGGGTACAGGACGATCAGGTCCGTCTTGAATCTGTACTGGGCCGCGCAGCGGTTGTTCCGACCATCGACGCTTCGCTGGCTGACTTTATTCATCCGGATGCCGCCTCCCTGCGGGATATTGGGCACCGTATGGCGTGGGCGGCTCTTCGGCTCGTTGATGGCCGGAGCCCGGCCGAACCGGGTCCACGGTTTGCATCGGCGGATTGGAATGAGCAGCGCACGGAACTGACGATTACGTTCAGCGGAGTCAATGGAAGGCTGCAGAAGGTTGAACGCGTTTTTTCCTTCCAGCTGACAAACGGTGAAGAGCGGCTGCCGCTGGAAGGGCATCTGGATGAAGCTGCAGAGCGGGTCATCCTTACGCTGGAGCGGCCTGCACCGGATTCCTGCCAATTATGGCATGGCCGCGGTACCAACCCTGCGGTTAATGTGCGGGATGAAAAGGGAATACCGCTTCTTGTTTTTGGGCCGCTGCCTGTCTAGATTTACGACTGTCAAGTCTACAGCGCTTCTATCTATCCCGGCAGCCGCAGCGCAGACTGCTGCCGGGAGATGCATGTGTGCAATGCGGCCGTTTGTCCACATGTTTCCACGCCGCTCCAAGCTTCAGCATTCGCATTTAAATTGGCATGACGGGAGTTGTTCCGCAAGCAGTCGAACCCCGACATACAGCATTATCAAGACGGCGAAGGAAAACGGACTGCATCCGTTCCGGTACTTCAAGTATCTGTTCGGGCAATTTCCGAGAGCTTCCGGATTCCCGGGCTCCGAGCGCACTGGTACCCTATATGCCCTGCTCCTCAATTTTCTTTAATCCATATGCTTCATTCACTGGCTTCCATTTGACTGGCGGATGGGGCTTGTTTGACGCTTACCTGCTTGATCTTCTTGACTTAATAACGGTCATGTGGAATTCTTTCCCATGGGAAAACGTTTTATTATTAAAACTTGAATATGACTCCTGGTCGGAGAACAAGATCTTCTATCTTTTGCTGCCATAAAATCCTACTCCTCTCGCAGCCGCTTGATATCGCTGATCGGGGGGAGGCCGAACAGGCGGGCGTACTCGCGGCTGAATTGGGAGGGGCTCTCGTAGCCAACTTGAAAGGAGACGTCCGCCGCGTCCGCAGATTCGGACAATAAAAGGCGGCGTGCTTCCTGCAGCTGTAATTGCTTCTGATACTGCAGCGGGCTCATGGCGGTGACCTCTTTGAAATGCCGATGCAGAGAGGAAGGCGCCATGTTGGCGATCGAGGCGAGCTCTTCGATACGCAAAGGGGCGGTGTAGTTCTGCTTAATCCGCTGCACGACGCTTGCAATCCGGTTTGATCTGCTGCCGCTCATGGCGATCTGTTTTAGCGCACTTCCCTGCCCTCCGCTTAAGATCCGATATAAAATTTCTCGTATAATGAGCGGCGAGAGTACCGGTACATCCTCCGGATTGTCTAACAGACGGACAAGCCGGATAGCGGCATCCAAGAGGGAAGAACTCGTTTTGGCTACAAACAAAGCTCGCTGTGAATCTCCCTTGGCAGGGACCTGCTGATCCGAACCGTTCATCAATTCAAGGACATCTTTCGGGTCAAATTTGAGCTGGACGCATAAATAGGGAGCTTCCGGCGTTGCCTGAATTACTTGTGCGGAAACAGGTAAAACCAAGGACACAACCAAATAGCTGGAGGGACCATACGTATAGCTCTCGCCCCCCAGTATGACTACTTTGGTGCCTTGGGCGACGAAGCAGATGGTCGGCTCATGGACGGAGAACGAAGGGAATGTCGTAACCGAGTTGCGTATCAAGGAAAGCGACGGGATTACTGTCGGCTGAACCCCGTCCCTGCCTGTATTATTTTCAATAAGCTGGGCCAACTCTGTCAGATATGGAACCAGGGGATCTTGGTGAGCAGATGGATTCGGCATGACTTTCCCTCCTTGTTTTTTTATCGCCATTATACCCCCTTTGGGAGGCGGAACAAAGCTGATTGAGAGGATTAGGCAATGATTTGCGATCATTTAGCTATCTCCCCGCACCTCAACTGACTCATAATCAAGTTGTAAGGAAGGAGGAATCTTCAATCACAGAGATTCAGGTTCGCAAATAAAGGAGGCCAAATATATGAAATACAGAATTCTCGGGGCAACCGGCATGTCGGTTAGCGAG
This sequence comes from Paenibacillus sp. JT31N11, assembly GCF_056269285.1. Classification (NCBI taxonomy): domain Bacteria; kingdom Bacillati; phylum Bacillota; class Bacilli; order Caryophanales; family Paenibacillaceae; genus Paenibacillus; species Paenibacillus sp. JT31N11. Next base: position 98,187 of record NZ_JBWDNQ010000016.1, on the reverse strand, counting down.
TACGCTCTTGGAACGATGATGCTCGGAGCAATGGGTAACAACGACCATGACGAATCGGTCCGCATGATCCACACGGCCATGGATGCCGGTATCAACTTTATTGACACAGCTGACGTATACTCCAAGGGCGAGTCCGAGGAGATTGTCGGCAAGGCGCTTAAGGGAAAGCGCGATAAGGTGGTGCTGGCAACGAAGTTCGGCTTACCGATGGGGCAGGATGCCAACCAGAGCGGGGGGGCGCGGCGTTGGATCATCCGCGCGGTCGAGGATAGTTTGCGGCGGCTCGGCACTGACTACATCGACCTCTACCAGATGCATCGTCCAGATCCGAATACGGACATCGGTGAGACTCTCTCAGCGCTCTCCGATCTAATTCGGTCAGGCAAGGTGCGCGCTATTGGTTCTTCCACTTTTCCGGCAGAGCAGATCGTCGAGGCACAATGGTCCGCAGATAAGCACGGACATCACCGCTTCCTCACGGAGCAGCCGAGGTACTCCATTCTCAATAGAACGAACGAATCGGCTGTGTTTCCCTCGACGCAGCGCTATGGAATGGGTGTCCTGTCCTACGGGCCGCTGGGTAGCGGCTGGTTGTCAGGACGGGTGGACCCAACTACGGGCAACCGCGCATCGCTGCAAACGCGTGCCTTCGACCTCTCGATACCGGGAAATCAAGTGAAATTGGCCGCTGTCCAGCAGCTCAATCAACTTGCTGCAGAGGCGGAAATGCCGTTAGCACACCTGGCAATCGCGTTTGTCCTGTCACATCCGGCTATAACATCCGTTCTTATTGGCCCACGGACGCCAGAGCAGCTCGAGGATCTTTTGGCGGGCGCGGACGCGGTACTGAACGAGGATATCCTTGATCGGATCGACGAAATTGTTCCACCCGGCACCGATCTCAACGTAGCAGACAATACCTTCTTGATGAATCCGGCCCTAGAAGACAAGCGTCTGCGCCGCAGATAAACGAATCCTTGAGGTCAATTACAACGATAGTTCAATTAACCGCCCTATCATGGGCGGTTTTTTTGAGGTTAAATTCAACCAAAAAACGACGATCTCGATCTACCCGACCAGATACTTTTAGAACAGATTCGAAAATGCATTCTGCATAAATTGGGAACCATCTAAGGCAGGGGCACTCTTTAGCGGCAGACCTGGGACAATCTCTTTTTTTATACCAGCATCATCAACGATTATTCCTATCCACGAGGGCTGGCGCAACTGTAAGGATCATCCATCCCGTGTTGCACGGTTTGTCGAATCGTGACATGATTAAGAAAAAGCGACAGAGCCAAAGCGAGGGCACAAGCCATGAAACGAACGATGAAACGTCTCACCAGCGGATCCATGACGCTAAAAAAAAGAATAATCATTCTCTTCCTGATCAGCTCCCTGCTCCCCTTCATTTTTGTGTTTTTTATCTCTTACCACACGATATACTCCATTCTTACCAATAAAATTCAGGATGGCATTCAAAGCAATCTCAGGCAGGTTGAATACTCTCTGGAGAATGCGATCGGGAACTTGAATTCCGTATCCGAGCAGCTCGCGTTCAAGGGAACGATCGGCAGGGAGCTGGAAATTTTGTTAACCTCGGGCAACGCGTATGAGCGGTCGCAAATGACTACTCAAATCAACAGCGAGCTTAATTTGATTACCTTCACGAATACGAATGTCGGTCTCACGATGTATTATTTTCAAAAGGACGGGCTTTATCAGTTTGAGACTTCTGGCGTCAAGCCGGATTTTGATCCGAAGCGTCTGCCGCTCTTGGCCGAATATTACGGTATCACCTATTACGGCCCGCATGTCAGCTACGACCGCTTTAATAATAAATATGTGCTGTCGGCTATGCGGAAGGTGGATCTGCCAAGCCGGAATGACGTTTATGTTTATATCGAGAGCAATTTTAAATTGACGGAAAGCATTCTGGATAACGGGGAGAATGCCCAGCATGCTTTTTATCTCTTTTTAGATAATAACCATAAAATTACATATAGCGAGATTCCTGAGGAATTTCCGATAAACTCTGTATTCACCAGTGATACAGCTCTCAAATCGCATGGTCTGCATAACGAGTATTATTGGTTTGATGAAACCAGCAATCAGGGCTGGAGCATCGTGTCGGTTATTTCCAACGCGGACTACAACAAAGAAATGAACAAATGGTTTCTGCAAACCATCGTTTCCTCCCTTTTCTTTCTGGGGGTCAGTGTGCTTATGGCGTGGCTGCTGTGGAAAATGGTCTATCGTCCTTTATCGAATTTCAACAAGGAAATCAAGCTGATGACGAGCAACAAGACGCCGTCTCTCCTTGTGCGTACGAGAATTCCGGAATTTGACCAGCTGCTGGATCAGTTCCGCGATATGAAGACACAAATCTGGGATTTGTTCGTGGAGGTTCAGCAGAAGGAGAAAAGGAGAGCCGATCTGGAGGTGGAAAAGCTGCTCTATCAGATTAATCCGCATTTTCTGATGAATACTCTCGATACGGTGCACTGGCTTGCCGTTATGAACGGGCAGAACGAAATCGACCGGATTATTTCTTCCCTGAATAAGCTGCTGCATTATAATCTCGGCAAGCTGGGGCAGTCCTCCACGATACGCGATGAAGTCGATGCGCTTAAGCAGTATTTGATCCTGCAGAAAATCCGCTATGATTTTGAATTCCAGGTTGATATCGAGGTGGATCAAAGCCTGCTTGACATGCCGATTCCGCGTTTCATTCTGCAGCCGCTTGTGGAAAATTCCCTCTACCATGGCTTCAGCGACAACGGGGTTATCCAGGTCCGCGTAAAGGCGCAGGAAATGATTGAGATTTCCATCCAGGACAACGGGTCTGGGATGACCCAGGAGGCCATTAACAAGCTGCTCCACAGTGAACAGATGGAACGGGAGAAGGTAGGCATGGGCATCGGCATGAATTACGTGAAGCGGATGCTTGAAGTTTATTACAACGGCAAAGCGCGGATACATATCGAGAGCGCGCCTGGACAAGGGACGAGCATTTACTTGAGTTTGCCGATATTGAAGGAGGATACGCTGTGATCCGGATATTAGTCGTAGACGACGAAAAATTGGTAAGACAGGGCATTATAACGTCATTGCCGTGGGCGGAGTTTGGAATGCAGGTGGTGGGTGAAGCCAAAAACGGCGAGAAGGCCATCGAATTTCTGGAGCAGAACGAGGTGGATTTGATGCTCACGGATCTCGCCATGCCCGTCATGTCGGGAATTGAGCTGATGCGGATTGTCCGCAAGCGCTATCCGAATCTGTATATTATTGTCCTGACGCTGCATCAGGATTTTGAATATATCCAGGAGGCGCTGCGGCTTGGTGCAATCGACTATATTGCCAAAGTGGAGCTGGCGCAGGACCGGTTCTCCGAGATACTGGCGCGTATTCATGCGCGGATCAAGGAGGAACAGCAGAAAGGCAAACAGTCCGCCGAGGGGCCGGCCTCCGATGAAACCATCGGGGTGGATTTGGGTTATGCGCTGCTTTCCCCGGAGGCGCAGGCAGACCTGGCTTGGGTCCATTCGCTTTATCCGGAGCCCTCAGGCAGCAGCCCGGACGAGCAGCAGTGGATCCGGTATCCGGCCGATATACGGGAGAATGACGCAATGTTCGCCGTATTGACGGAGGCTGTTCAGAACCGGGAGAACTGGGTGCTTCTATGTCTGGAAGGACTGCGGGGCATCGAGAAGACGGAGGTGCAGCGGGCGCTGCTCGCATACAGGAAGCATCTCTTATTTTACGATTATCATCCGGAGGACAAGCTGATCCGGCGGTCCCTTCGCGAGCTGCAGGAGAAGGAGAAGCTGCCGGACGGTTATGATCGCGAAATCGCAGAAGCAGCCGAGCAGTGGTCGGCGCTTGGCTGGATAAACAATGATGAGCGGTTTGCCGTGCTTCTGGACAGGCTCAAGTCGATGAAGCTGCCTCCATCCAGGCTCATGCTTTTTCTGCGCAAGCTGACGGATGAATGGAATGAATTGTACAGCTCGGTCCTCCCGTCCGGATTGGTGCTTCCTGAGGAATTTTATTCCTGGCATGAAGCCAATGAATGGTTCAGGCAAATTCGGAAAACGATAAGTAGGACATTGGGCGCACCTCATTATTCCCAGGAGGTCCAGGATGCGGTTATGAGAGCCGTGCAATTGATTCAGGAGCAGCTAAGCGGGCAGCTGTATGCCGCCGATATCGCCAAGAGGGTCAATATGAGCCGCAGCTATTTCAGCCAATGCTTCAGGGATATTATCGGGAAGACGTTCAATGAGTACGTGCGCCAAGCCAGAGTGGACAAGGCCAAAGAGTATTTGGTGCATACGAACATGCCGATTCTGTGGGTGGCGGAAAAAACGGGCTATCTGGACGGGAAATATTTCAGCACGGTGTTCCGCGAGCAGACCGGCGAGCTGCCAAGCGCCTTCCGCAAAACGCATCGCAAGGAATAGGGCTGAAAAAGGTGTCGATTTCATTCCTATACCGCATATCCATCCTTCAAACCTCTACCCGGGGGGACATTTGTCCGACAAGCAGGGTAGAGGTTTGTCCGAAAAGGGTGAAAAATGGCATCCGGCAGGGAGGAAAACCGTTCATTTCTCCCCCTTATCACACAACCGCTCCCTGTCTAAACTGGGGCTTTGGATGTGATACATTTATCATGCAAGTTGACGACTACTCGGAAAGAAGGGGAGCATGTTGAGAAACAAAAGAAAAGGCATAGCTACGCTGACGCTGCTTTTGGCATTTATACTGGTGATCAGCGCCTGCAGTCAGTCGAATTCGAACACATCTTCGAACAACGGTGGAAATCAGACGGGGAATGCACCGGCTGCACCGGCGGATCCATTCGGAAAATACACAGAGCCGGTTACCCTGGCTGTCGGACAAAAGGTAGATCCGGCAGACAAATCGCTGCCGGCCGGCGACACGCCGGATAATAACCAGTTCACCCGATACATCAAAGACAACTTGAATATCGACGTGTCCAATGCCTTTACGGCATCGCCAACCAACTATGATCAGAAAGTCAGCCTTTCCATCTCAAGCAACGACCTGCCGGACGCCATGGTGGTCAATGCCCAGCAAATGCGCCTTATGTACGATAACGGTCAGCTGGCTGACTTGACGGAGGCTTTTAATTCGAATGCATCGCCGGCACTGAAGCGCGTTCTGGAAGATTCGAACAAGCGCGCGATGGATACCGTTACATTTGACGGCAAAATCATGGCGCTGCCACAGGCGGAGGATGCCGGTATCCACGAGATGTGGATCCGTAAGGATTGGCTCGACAAGCTCGGCCTTGAGCCTCCCAAAACGATGGCGGATCTGGAGAAAGTGGCAGACGCTTTCACCAACCAGGATCCTGACGGCAATGGCAAGAAAGATACGATCGGCATCGCCGGACCATCCAGCAGCGGTAAAATGTATGCGAACTTCCTGGATTCAGCGAACAATCTCTACGGCTTCGATCCGATTTTCTCGGCCTATGGCGCATACCCCGGTTACTGGGTAAAAGATGCGGACGGCAATCCGGCCTATGGCTCGACTCTGCCGCAAACGAAAGAAGCGCTCGGCAAGCTTAGAGATCTGTATTCCAAAGGATTGATCGATCCGCAAATGGCGATCCGCACCGATTCCGGCGAGTCGATCGTCAGCGGTCAAACGGGTATGTTCTTCGCTCCTTGGTGGATGGGTTACGGTCCGCTCACGGATGCCGTTAAACAAAATCCGAAAGCCAACTGGCAAGCTTACGCGCTGCCGCTTGATGCGCAAGGACAATTCAGCCCGCATCTGAGCGCGCCGGCCGGTCAATTCGTAGTCGTTTCCAAAGATTATAAAACTCCCGAAACCGTCATCAAGCTGCAAAATCTGCTGCTTCGCGACGAAAGCAAATTTGATTTGACCAAAGGATCAATCGGCTTCTACCCTGTCCGTCTTGCTCTTGGACCTTCCGATGAATCGGAATTTACCGTTCAAGCGGTACGCGATGTGCTTTCCGGAGCGAAAACGCCGGAAGACTTTGCTGACAAACCGGAGTACAAGCTGCTGCAGGGCGATTTGACGAATATCAAAAAAGTAAAAATCGAGCCTTACGACAAGATGGATATCCAATACTGGAATCCAACGGCCGATATGGGCGCCTGGACCCGTCTGTATTCGATCATGGTCGGCGTTGCGCCTAACGTGGACGTGCAGATGAACCGGGTAAGCAGTCTGCTCTACTCGCAGACGAACTCGATGGAGACCAAATGGGTCAACCTGAAGAAAATGGAAGATGAAACCTTCCTGAAAATTGTCGTCGGCGGAGCTCCGCTCGACACCTTCGATAAATTCGTAACCGATTGGAAGAAACAAGGCGGAGATCAAATTACCGCCGAAGTTGCCGAAGCAGTCAAGGAATAAAGAGGATGACCAGGGGGGCTTGAGTCATAAGCCCCCCTATATTCCCGGCCATATGAATACTTGGGGAGGGATAACCAGTGAATACCAAAGGGTTTGCCAAGCATTATTACGCTATGCTTCTGCCGGGATTTATATGGCTTGGAGTATTCAGTATTTTTCCCATGTTCGGGATTATCATCGCATTTGAGCATTACAATCCTGTCAAGGGAATGCTCGGCTCGGAATGGGTCGGTCTGGAAAATTTCCGTTACATGTTTACGCTCAGCGACACCAGAAGCATCTTTTTCAACACGATCTTCATTGCTTTTATGAAGATTATAGCCAATCTGATTGTCCCGCTTGTTTTTGCTTTGCTGCTCAATGAGCTGCGTATTACCGTGCTTAAAAAATGGGTGCAGACCATTGTTTATCTGCCTCACTTTCTGTCATGGGTTATTCTTGGAGGCATTGTATTGGATTTGTTCTCCTTTGACGGTCCCATCAATGGCATATTGTCTGTCTTCGGTCTGAAAGCAACCAATTTCTTCGCCAGTGCGCCGCTGTTCCCTTTTCTCGCGGTAGGCACAGATGTCTGGAAGGAATTCGGCTTCAATATGATTATTTATTTGGCAGCCCTGACCGGCATCAATCCCTCTTTGTATGAAGCAGCGGGGATCGACGGAGCGTCGCGGATGCGCCGTTTGTGGCATGTGACGCTGCCGGGCATACGCACAACCGCTGCCCTGCTTGCTGTACTGGGCCTCGGGAATGTTCTGAATGCGGGCTTTGACCAAATTTTCAACTTATATAATCCTCTTGTGTATTCGTCGGGGGACATCATCGATACCTGGGTTTACCGCACAGGGCTGCTGAATTTGCAGTATGAGCTTGCGACCGCCGTAGGGCTGCTCAAATCCCTGATCGGGTTCATTCTTATTGCCATCTCGTATGTAGCGGCCTACAAGTGGGCCAATTACCGGATTTTCTAAGAGAGGAGGCTGGCGGAAATGGTCAAAGATACGACAGCCGGTTCAAAAATATTCGATGTGCTGATTGTGATTATTCTTGTCGTAGTCGCTCTCACCTGCATACTGCCGCTATGGTATACGCTGGCGGTATCGTTCAGTACCAAATCCGCTGCGGCGGGAGGGCAAGTCTCATTATGGCCGGTCGGCTTTAATTTGAACTCCTACAGGCAGCTGCTGCAGGACAACCAGTTCTTCGTTTCCTTCTGGACGTCGATCAAGCGTGTCGTGCTGGGGGCGGGCCTGAATTTACTGGTCGTGCCGCTGATGGCTTATCCGCTGTCGAAGACGATCAAGGATTTCAGGCTGCGGAACTTTCTCATGTGGGCCATGATCTTCACCATGCTGTTCAACGGAGGCTTGATTCCGCTGTACCTGACGATCAAGCAGCTCGGTCTGTTCAACAGCATCTGGTCGCTGGTTCTCGTCGGAGGGGCGCAAACCCTGGTGTTCAACGTGATTCTGGCCATGAACTTCTTCCGCAATCTGCCCAAGGAACTGGACGAGGCGGCTCTTGTGGACGGAGCGGGCCCCTGGTATATCCTGCTCAAAGTATATGTTCCGCTGTCCGCGCCGGTACTGGCTACCGTATCGCTGTTCAGCATCGTGTATCACTGGAATGAGTTTTTATACGGACTGGTCTTTATGACGCGCGAGCAGTATTATCCGCTGCAGACGTATATCCAGCAGGTCGTTGTCATGCTGGATCCGTCGACCATGTCCACGGATCAGCTGCAGCGGTTGAGCCAGCTGTCCAACAAGACCTTGAACGCGGCAAAAATATTCATCGCGATGATCCCGGTTCTGGTCGTTTATCCGTTCCTGCAGCGCTTCTTCATTCACGGCATCACGCTGGGCTCAGTCAAGGAATAAGCCGGCGCTATCAAATTACTTAAAGGAGTCTTATTCATATGAAACAAATTCGGATCGGCACCCTTGTTGGCGGCGGGGACGCAGTTCGCGTCCTGCCGCAAATTCTTCCTCATGGCTTTGAATCATTCAGTCTCACCTTCTGGCAGTCGACCAATGGTCTGGACTTGTCCGAGACCGCCAAGCGGGTTAAGGAAATTCTGGCGGAGAAGGGCGTTCCCATCTCCAGCCTCGGCATCTTCGGCAATCCGCTCACAGGCGAAGGAGACAACGCCGATACGCTGGCCAGCTGGGAACGGCTGATTGACCATGCGCATGAATTCGGAACGGATCTGGTAGCGGGCTTCACCGGGCGTATGCCGGGTACGATCGACGACTCTCTTCCGCGTTACACGGAAGTGTTCGGGGAATTGGCGAAACGCGCGGCGGACAAGGGCGTCAAGCTGGCTTTTGAAAACTGCGATATGGGCGGCACATGGGAAAGCGGAGACTGGAATATCGCGCATAATCCGACGGCATGGGAAAGAATGTTCAACGCCCTCCCTGCGGAAAATATCGGACTTCAATGGGAACCGACCCATCAAATGGTCAGCCTGATCGATCCGATCCCGCAGCTGCGGAAATGGGTAGGGAAAATCTTCAATGTGCACGGCAAGGATGCCACAATCGCTTGGGATGTCGTACGCGAATACGGCATTCACGGACCGAAACCGTTCGTATGGCACCGTACGCCAGGCTTCGGCGACACCAATTGGACGGATGTCATTTCGATTCTCCGGCAGCACGGATACGAGGGCAGCATTGATATCGAAGGCTGGCATGATCCGGTGTACCGCGACGAGTGGGAGATGACGGGACAGGTACACGCGCTCAACTATCTGAAAAACTGCCGTGGCGGCGACTTTATTCCAAATCCGTCATAGACATCATACCTGAATATTATGAATAGAAAGAGGTGAGCGGTATGGCGCTTCATAAAGTTGTGGTTGCCGGCTGTGGTGGGATGGCCAACGAGTGGCTTGACTACGCCGCACAGCGGGAAAATGTTGAAATTGTAGGGCTTGTGGACCTCTTCGAGGAAGCAGCCAAGAAAATGGCGCAGAAGCGCGGATTGAATGTTCCGACATTCACGGATTTATCCACGGCTCTCAGCCAAACGGGTGCGAATCTGGTATTTGACGTCACGATTCCTGCCAGCCACAAGCAGATTGCGACAACTGCGCTGCAGGCTGGCGCCCATGTATTCGGAGAGAAGCCGATGGCGGAAACATTGGCAGACGCACAGGAAGTTCTGGCTGTGGCGAGCGGGTCCGGCAAGCGGTATTCCGTTATGCAGAACCGCCGTTATTTGAAGCATATCCGCGCCTTGTCCAGTTTTCTGGCATCCGGTGCGATCGGAACAATCGGCTCGCTGCACGCTGATTTCTTTCTCGGACCCCATTTCGGCGGCTTCCGTGAGACGATGGCAAGCCCGCTGATCCTGGATATGGCGATTCATACGTTCGACCAGGCACGCTTCCTGAGCGGAGCTGATCCGGTGTCGGTCTACTGCCACGAATATAATCCGGCAGGTTCATGGTACGCAGGCAATGCTTCGGCCATCTGCATCTTCGAAATGAGCGACGGTTCGGTATTCTCGTACCGCGGTTCATGGAGCGCTCAAGGCGCAGGAACCTCATGGGAGTCCGATTGGCGCGTTACAGGAAGCCAAGGGACGGCCAAATGGGATGGGGACAATCGTCCTGTCGCAGAGGTTGTCGAGGGCGAAGAAGGCTTTATCCGTCCGGGCAAACTAGTGGAAGTGCCGGATATCTGGACGGGCCGGGAAGGCCATTTTGGATGCCTGGACAATATGTTCGAGGCGCTGGAGCAGGATCGTCCTGCCGAAACGGATTGTACGGACAACATCAAGAGCGTATCGATGGTCTTCGGCGCGCTGGAAAGCGCAAGAACCGGCCAGAAGGTTATGCTTTAATTAACGATAGAAGACGAGAGAGATTTATAGATAGGCGGAATGGAGGCATGAAGCATGAAATCGATACAAGTTGGAATGATCGGTTATAAATTTATGGGTAAGGCGCACAGCCATGCGTATCGCGACTTGCCGATGTTTTTTCCGGATTCTCCGGCTCCGGTCATGAAGGCGATCTGCGGCAGGGACGAGCAGGGTGTACAACAGGCGGCGAAGCAGTTCGGCTGGGAGCATGCGGTTACGGATTGGCGCGAGCTGGTCAAGCGGGAGGATATCGACCTGGTCGATATCAATGCCCCGAGCGACGCGCACAAGGAAATTGCCATTGCGGCAGCGCAGGCTGGCAAGCATCTGTTCTGCGAGAAGCCGCTCGCGCTGACGCTGTCCGACGCGAGAGAGATGCTGCAGGCGGCGGAAGCGGCCGGCGTCAAGCATATGGTTGGTTTCAATTACCGCTTTGCACCGGCTATCCGCTTGGCGAAGAAGCTGATTGCCGAAGGCAGAATCGGCAAAATTCATCATTTCCGCGCGACCTTCCTGCAGGATTGGCTGGTTGATCCGGCGTTCCCGCTCGTTTGGCGGCTGAAGAAGGAAGTGGCGGGCTCTGGCTCGCACGGCGATCTTGGCGCGCATCTGATTGATCTGGCCAGGTACCTGGTAGGCGAGATTAACGAGGTGGTCGGAATGAACGAGACCTTCGTCAAGGAGCGTCCAATCGCCGAGTCCATGACCGGCCTGAGCGCGCAAGGAAATACGGATGGCCCCATGGGCGAAGTCACGGTGGATGACGCCACGCTGTTTATGGCCCGGTTTGCAAGCGGAGCTCTGGGCAGCTTTGAAGCAAGCCGCTTTGCCGCAGGTCACCGCTGCACGAATGCGTTTGAAATCAACGGCAGCAAAGGAAGCGTTCGTTTCGACTTTGAGCGCATGAATGAGCTGGAGGTTTATTTTACCGACGATGCGGATGATGTGCAGGGCTTCCGGCGCGTGCTTGCAACTGACCCCGCCCATGATTATATGGACGCCTGGTGGCCGCCCGGCCATACGATCGGCTTCGAGCATACGTTCATTCATGAAATCCTGGAGCTGATGGACGCCATTCATGGTGGCCGCCAGCCAGAACCGAATTTCGTGGACGGCATCAAATGTCAGGAAATTCTGGAAGCTGTTGACGTATCCATCGCAGAGCGGCGCTGGGTATCCATCAGCGAGCTTCAGGTGTGACAGGCAGCCTGCCTGCCGCAAATTCGATCAACCTAAAGGAGATCTATCATGGATAAAAATATATTGGGCACAAATGTGGTTGCGCAAATCGGAATCCTGGTCCATGACATTGAAGCGACTTCCCAGGCGTATGCCGACTTCCTCGGCATCGAGACGCCGAAGTGGTTCTGGACGGATACGGTTGATGTGGCGCAAACGGAATATAACGGCGTTTCTTCGGAAGCCCGTTCGAAGCTGGCATTTTTCGATATGGGTTCGCTGCAGCTGGAGCTGATCGAGCCCGATCACAATCCAAGCACCTGGCGCGATTACCTGAATGAGCATGGCGAAGGCGCCCATCATATCGCTTTTGTCGTCAAGGGCATGAAGGAAAAGATTGCGGTCATGGAGAAAAATGGCATGCCGCTGCAGCAGAAGGGCGAATATACAGGCGGACGCTACGCCTATATGGATACGTCGAAGCAGCTGAAAATCCTGCTTGAGCTGCTCGAGAACGATAACTAAACCTGACGCCCGGAAAAGAGGATTAGTCATGGAACATATCGAAAATAATAACTTGTTGAAAGTCGGCATCGTAGTCGACGATATCGAGAAGGCGCTCAAAGCCTACTGCGGGCTGTTCGGATTGGCAATGCCGGAGATTCAGACGCCCGATCCGAATTCGGTTCAGGAGCACACGGATAACTCCTACACCTGGTACAGAGGCGAATATATTACAGCCAGAACGAAATTCGCCAATCTGCAAATGGGTCCTGTAACCGTCGAATTGATGGAGCCGTTCGATGAGCCGAACCCCTGGAACGAATTCAAACAAAAGCATGGTCCCGGCGTTCACTTTATCACCTTTACGGTCAACGGCTTCCAGCAGCATATCAACTTCCTTGAAGGACAAGGAATCCCGCTGACCCACAAAGGCGAATATGGCGCGGGGCGGTACGGCTACTTCGATACGGAATCGCTTCTTGGCGTAGTGCTGGGACTGCAGGAGCTTGGACCGAAGCAGGATTAAACATTCCGCAAAGGCGGGTCTTCCGGCGATCCGGCCGTGAAAGGTTGTGTCTTGAGTATGACGAAACGAATAACGGCAATCGTCGGCGACTTTTATCATGATGAGGCGCTCGCCAGGGAATCACTGGAGAAAGCGTTTGGAGCGGCTGCATCAAGTGGAGAGTGGACGCTTGATTTTACGGGAACGGACCGAATCCTGCAGGTGCTGGAAGAGGGCCCTGCGGTGATCGTCCTGTTCAAGGAAAACCGTCTTAATCCGCAGGATGAACAGGTTGATCTGTGGATGGACGGGGCGGTATCGGCGGCAATCGAGCGCTACGTCCGGGGCGGCGGAGCATGGCTGGCCTGGCATGCGGGGCTTGCTTCCTATGCTGAGGATTCCGAATATATCCGGATGCTGAAGGGGTACTTCATCTCCCACCCGCCGCAAAACAAGGAAGTGCGTTACATACCGGTGAATACAGCCGATACCGGCTGGTCGGCGGAAGGTTTCCAGTTTCTCGATGAGCATTATTTTGTGAGCTGCGCCGAGGAGAGCACAGGGGTATTCCTGCGCTCGGAGTCCGAGGACGGTTCGTCAATCGGCGGCTGGCGTCATCTGCACGGCGAAGGAAAAGTATGCTGCCTCGCGCCTGCGCACCGGCGGGAAGGTCTGCTGGCAGCGCCGTTTCTGGAGCTTCTGGGGAACTGCCTGAAATGGTGCGCGGAGCCGGAAAAAGAATAATAGATTTGAATACGATAAGAAATCGCTTCGGGTACACGGCAGTCAAAAGCCTTCGTGTGTCCGTGGCGTTTTTTTTGTGCGGGGAGAATCGAGAGTAACAAAAGTTAGTTTAGAGGCCGTCAATCCATATTACTGCATACTGATCAATGTACCAATAATTTGAAACGATAAGCCACATGCGAGCGAAGTAAATTCTCCATGTGGTTTTTGTTTGCTTAACTGGATTAAAACCGACGGCTATATCCACATAAGTCAATGACTGCCACACCCACGCTCATGAAATCTTATAAATGTCGTATTGATATTATCAAAACGGTATGTTATCATCCTTATAACATCAAAATGACAATATGAAATATTGGAAAGCAGCCATTTCAGCTGCTCACCCTGATTGCCGGAAGCAGCGGCTTCGTTTTGATCATTCCATTCATTCAGAAGAAAGTGAGGTTTTCGCCATGTTCGGATTCAATTTTGTGAAGTTTCAGCCAAGCGATTATGTGATCAAGGTGAGGGATGGGAAGGTGATCCGGGAAGGAATCGGCCTTTCTTTTTACTATTATGCGCCTACAACCTCGGTTGTTGTCCTGCCTGTATCCTCGATTGATGTACCGTTCATGTTCGAAGAAATTACGAACGATTACCAGACGGTAACGGTGCAGGGCCAGCTGACCTACCGGATTGTGGACTACCATAAAACGATGCAAATTCTGAACTACACGTACAATCTCCGCCGCAAAAGCTATATCTCCGACGATCCCGCCAGGCTGGCGCAGCGTGTCATCAATATCGCGAAGGTGCTGACCAAGAAGCATCTGGAGCGGATGCAGCTGCGGGAAGCGATCCAATCGAGCGAGCGGCTGGCGCAAAGCATTTCGGGAGAGATCGGGAAGAATGAGGAGATCGGGAAGCTTGGCATCGAGATCATGGGCCTGTCCATTCTGGCGATTCTGCCGAATAAGGAGACGATGAGGGCGCTTGAGGCGCAGGCGCGGGAGGACATTCTCCGCAGCGCGGATGACGCGCTGTATGAGCGCCGCAATGCTTCCATCGAACAGGAGAGGCGCGTGAAGGAAAACGAGCTGAGCACCGAAATCGCCGTAGAAACGAAGAAGAAGCAAATCCGCGAAGCGCAGCTTGACGCCGAGCGCAGCGTGAAGCATAAGCAAAATGAGATGAAAAAGGAGCAGCTCCAGTTCGATACGGCTCTTGAAGAGCGCAAACAGGAATTAATCACGCTGGCCGCTGCCAATAAGAGAGCCGAAGCGGATGCCAGGGCATATGAGCTTGCTGCGGTGATGAACTCGCTGCAGGGTGTTGCGCCGAATGTGCTGCAGTCGCTTACCAACATGGATATGAAGCCCGATAAGCTGATTGCGATCGCCTTCCAGGAGCTTGCGGAGAACGCGGACAAGATCGGCCAGCTGAATATTACGCCGGATCTGCTGCAGGGGTTAATGTCGGCCCCGGCCGGAGGAGGCACGGAAACAAGGGGAGCTGGTGCGCGATGAGCAGTCGGACAATGGAGCACAAGATCATTTTGGTCAAGCGCAAAACCCGCCTCGAAGAGCTGGTTGTCCGCTATAATACGATCCAGCAGGCAAAGTTTACCATTGAACGGCTGGGTGCGGATTTCAGCGACTATATAATAGAAGATGAGCGCTACCGCGAGGCGGCTGCCGAGGCGCTTGCCGGGCTTACGCCCATTGGCCGGGTACAGGTGATCGAGCGTGAGTATCTGCCAAATTTCATCTTTGGCGGGCAGGATACCATTGTTGTTCTGGGCCAGGACGGATTGGTCGCCAATACACTTAAATATGTGACGGAGCGTCCGGTTATTGGTGTTAATCCGGACCCTCTGCGGTGGGATGGCGTGCTGCTCCCCTTTACGGTCAAGGATTTGCGGCTGATCGTACCGGATGTGCTGCATAAACGCCGGAGCATCAAGGAGGTGACGCTGGCGAAGGCGGAGCTTAATGACGGCCAAACCCTGTACGGAGTGAACGATCTGTTCATCGGCCGCAAAACGCATGTGTCAGCCCGCTACCAGCTGACGTTGGGCGAGCTGACCGAGCAGCAATCCTCCAGCGGCGTCATTGTTTCCACGGGCATGGGCGCTACCGGCTGGTTCAAAAGCGTTCTGACCGGAGCCGCGGGCATTGTCCGCAGTGCCACACAGCAGCAGCTCGCGCTGGAGCCGGAGCATGCAAGCCGGACCATGGCATGGGATGCGCCGCATCTTTATTTCACGGTCAGGGAGCCGTTCCCGAGCAGGACGACTGCTGCCGGGCTTGTCTTCGGGCAGATTGCGGCAGACTGCCCGCTGCGCATCACGTCGCAAATGCCCGAGAACGGCATCATCTTCAGCGACGGCGTGGAAAGCGACTTTCTGGAATTCAACTCCGGCATTGAGGCCGTGATTGGCGTTGCGGACAAGAAGGGGCATCTGGTGGTATAGCCCGGCGGCAGGACTGCCGGATTCGGTGCCTCGCGCAAGGTATAACGGTACATGATGGCAGTCAGTCTCATGAGTTTTTCCAATGTTTTGCAATCATATCTGGTGTGTCCATTAAGGCTGTGGTACCCTAAATATTAGCACAAGCGGTATCTTTTACGAATGTGAACAACTGTGGTTATGGAGCTGCCTAAGAATGAAGAATCAATTGATCGGCATTGTCGCGGGCATTGCGTTCGTTCTCATATTACCCATATTCTGGTTTGTTCATCTGATGCTGGAGGAACAGGGACAGGTGCATGCGAAAGCAGGCATTATGGACCTTTCGAGTTGGCAGTTTGACAAGGACGGTCTGGTGAGTCTTGGCGGAGAATGGGAATTTTACCGTGGACAGCTGCTGGAGCCGGCTGATTTCCGGAACGGGGTCAGGCCGGAAAATCCGGTTAGAGCGGTAATACCGGGGGACTGGAATGATTATCTGTCAGAGAACGGCGAAGAGGCCGCGACAGGCTACGGCACTTTCCGCCTGCGCATTCGTTTGCCGGACAAGGAGACGGGAACGGATTTGTACGGCATACATACGACGAATATCAGGATGGCCAACCGGATTTTCATCAACAGCCGCGAGGTCGGAAACAGCGGCGATCCGGGTGCGCTGAACCGGAAGGGCGGGCAGGGCAACATTCCCTATGTAGGGTTTGCCGAGGTAGAGGGGAATATGGCGGATATCCTGGTTCAGGTATCCAACTACAGCTATGCGACGGGCGGTATGATCTATCCGATTCTCTTCGGTGACCAGACTGCCATCGTTGTGAGCAGAGAGTGGAAGATGACCGCTGATCTTGCCGCTGCTGTAGGCATGTCGATTCTGGCTTTATATTTTCTGGTCATCTATCGCGCACGGAGGGGAGAGGAGCAGGGACTGCTTTTTATCGGCGCATTTTGTGTCAGCGCGCTGGTCTATGTACTGACCCATGGGGAGAAGCTGGTGGCGAATCTGCTGCCCGGGCTTTCCTATGAGCTCGTGATGAAGCTGCAGGCCACTTCCCCGGTAATCGCCTATTATTGCTTGTTCCGTTACGGTCTCGCATTCGGCACGGGGAAATTCCATGCCAGGTTTTATCTTGCCATCAACATCCTGATGGGGATTCTGCTGCTCATCAATATCGTCATTCCTATAGGGCTGTTTGCCGTTAGCAGTGTTATGATGACGGCATTCTCGCAGATTGTGCTTCTCTACGGCATCTATCATCTGATCCACGGCATTCGCCACCGGAGAGAGGATGCGCATTATATTCTGCTCAGCATGGCGAGCATTCTGGTTCTTGTGGCCGTAAGCTGCCTGAATGTCCTTGGCTTGCTGGACGATCAGGTGTTTGTTCCCTACGAGATGCTGATGTTTATTATTTTACAGGCCTTTCTGATGGCCCGGCGATTCGAGAAAACGTTCATCGAAGTAAGGCAGCTGTCCAGGAGACTGCTCACCATTGACGGCTTGCGCGATGAATTTCTGGCCAACACCTCGCATGAGCTTCGTACGCCGCTGCATGGCATCATCAACATGGCGGACTCCTTGCTGGAGGGAGCTGGAGGGGTGCTGAGCAGCAAACAGAGCCGGGATCTGGCTACGATCGCCGCAACGGGAAGAAGCCTGAGCTTCCTGATCAACGATATCCTCGATTTTGCGAAGCTGAAGAACGGGGAAGTCATTCTCTACCGCCAGGAAGTGGATTTGCCTTCTGTTGTTCAATCGGTGCTGGAGGTCATTGCGCATCTGGCCGGGGTCAAGGATATCCGCTTCATTCAGGATTGGCCGGAGAATTTGATGCTTCTGGATACCGACGAGGAGAGGCTTCGGCAAATCCTCTACAACCTGCTGGGCAATGCGGTGAAATATACGCCAAGGGGAGAAATCCGCATCTCGGCGCGGGCGCAAGGAGCCTATGTGAGGGTGGAGGTGGCCGATACAGGCGCGGGAATTCCGAAGGAACGGCTTGAGGATATATTCCAAGCCTACGATCAGGGCAGCCATGCCGGGAACCGGGAGTATGGAGGCACAGGGCTTGGACTGAGCATCACCAAAAGGCTGGTCGAGCTAGGAGGGGGTCAGATCGGCGTGGAATCGGATTCGGGGCAGGGCGCTGTATTCCATTTCACCCTGCCAGCCGCTTCCCGTACCAGGTCCTCCCTCATGGCGGGAGATGCCCGTCAGGAAGCGGCGGCTTCCTTGTCACCGGACCTGGAGTCGGATGCCGCGCTGCCGGCCCCGGCCATGAGCAAGGTGAAAGAACCGGCGAACAACGAAGGCACCATTCTGGTTGTGGACGACAACCCGGTTAACCTGCAGGTGCTGGAAAATCTGCTGAGCATCACCGGCTACAAGGTCATTAGGGCTTATGACGGGGAAGAAGCGCTGGCCGTGATCGCCGCCACTCCGCATCTGGATCTGGTCATCACGGACTGGATTATGCCGGGGATGTCGGGGATTGAGCTGTGCCGGGCGATCCGCATCCGCTGCTCGCTGTTCGAGCTGCCGGTGCTGATGCTCACGGCAAGGAGCCGGGCGGAGGATGTTCAGGCAGGCTTTCAGGCGGGGGCAAATGATTTTCTGAGCAAGCCGGTGGAAGCGGGCGAGCTCAGAGCCCGTGTCGGTACCCTGCTGAAGCTGCGCAAGTCGGTCCAGCAGGCCATTCGCACAGAGATGGCGTTTCTCCAGGCACAGATCAAGCCTCATTTTCTCTATAATGCGCTGAATACCACGATTGCCGTATGTCCCGACGATCCCGAAAAAGCCATGCAGCTGTTAATTGAGCTGAGCCGCTATCTGCGGGGCAGCTTCGACTTTCAGAATCGGGAACAGCTGGCACCGCTGCACAAGGAACTGGAGCTGATTCAATCTTATCTGTTTCTGGAGAAAGCCCGATTCGAGGAACGGCTTCAGGTCGAATACGATATCGATGAGCAGAGCCGGACCCTTGTCCCCCCTCTGAGCATCCAGCCGATTGTGGAGAATGCCGTCAGGCACGGCATTATGCAGCAGGCGGATGGAGGAACGATCAGGATTGTCATTCAAGAGACGGAGCATGCCTTGAAGGTGTCCGTCACTGATGACGGTGTCGGCATCCAGCCGGACAGACTCGGCTCCCTCCTGATGGAATCGAAGAAAGGTGGCGTTGGCTTGATCAATATTCACAGCCGCCTGCTGACGCTTTATGGCAAAGGACTGCGCATCGACAGTGAATGGGGGCGCGGCACGACGGTCTCATTTGAAGTGCCGAAACCGTAATCTGGCATATACATTACAGCAGGGAGTGAGACTCATGCGCGCGATATTGATTGATGATGAGAGGCCGGCTCTCATTCAACTGGAACGGCTGATCCGCAGCGACGGCCGCGTTGAAATGACGGGGGCTTATCTGACCGCACAGGCCGGGCTTGAGCATATAGGCAGGGAGAAAGTGGACATTGTCTTCCTGGATATCGGGATGCCGGAAATGAACGGACTGGATGCTGCGGAACGTATACAGGAGCTTGATCGCAGCATCCGGATTATTTACGTGACTGCGTATGCCGATTATGCCCTGGAGGCATTCGACCTGAATGCGCTGGATTATTTGCTGAAGCCGATAGATCCCAGCCGTTTTTCCAAGACCATGGATCGGATATGCGCGTATTTAAGCGGCAGGGAGAGCCATCAGGAGGATAAGCCCGCGATGGAGAGTCCCACAGTGCTGTGCTTTAAGCGCCTGGAATTGAGCAAAGGCCGGCAAGCAGGGGACAGGCTCAAATTCCGCACGCTGAAATCCCAGGAGCTGCTGGCCTATCTGCTGCACCGCAAAGGCGAGTGGATCCCCAAGCAGCAGCTCACGGAAACGCTCTGGGCAGGCTACGAGCAGGATAAGGCCGTGACTCATCTGCATACCTCCATCTATCGAATCCGCAAGCTGCTCAAGGAGCAGGGAATCCAAGCCTCCGTGGAGTTCGCCCTCGAGAGCTATGCTCTGTTTGGGGAGGGGATTATTACGGATGTCGAGCAATTCGAAAGCATACTGGATGGACAGACGGGCATAAACAGGCAGAACCAGACTCTGTTCGATTACGCGCTGAAGCTGTACCGCGGCGAATATCTGGAGGAACACGACTATGAATGGGCCAAGACCAGGAGCAGCTGGCTGCAGATTCTGTTTATACAGGGCACATTGGATATGGCGCGTTACGAGCTCTCAACGGGGCAGGCGCTCCAGGCGCTTCACCGGCTGCAGGAGGCGAAGGAGAGGGAGCCTTATGACAGAGAGCTCTGTCTGCTTATCCTGAAGGCTTATTCTCAGCTCAAGGATTACAGGGAAATGAGAGACTATTACGAATCGTACAGACAGCTGCTCCGCCTGGATCTGGGCATCGAGCCGGATCAACAGGTTACCGAGCAGTACCAGCAGCTGCAGGCAGTCCACCATAGCCCCTGATAGAAGAGCTTTCCCGGCGAACATGCAGGTTGGCACGATAACGGATATCCATGCGCAGGGAGCAGATCCAGTAAGCGATTGCGGTAATCTTTGTGATAAGATGATGATAAACGAGATTACAAGGGGGATAAAATCATGAACCAGCAAATTTTCGAGATTGAAGGCATTCATCATGTCAGCTTGATTGTGACCGATCTTGAGCGGGCGAAGGCTTTCTATGAAGAAATCATCGGTTTGCAGGAAATGCAGCGGCCGCCGTTTGATTTTCCCGGCGCATGGTATTCGGTCGGAGAGACTGGCCAGCAGCTCCACCTGATTGTGCACGATGGCGAGACGCTGCGGACCCGCACCATCGATACGCGCGACGGTCATTTTGCCATCCGCGTTAATGATTATCAGCAGACAATCGACTGGCTCAAGCGCCAAAATATCGAGCATAAAGCCAACCCGAACAGCATTACCGGCTTTGCCCAGATCTTCCTGCTCGATCCGGACCGCAATATCATTGAACTCAACGCCGCGCGCCAGCCGGAATTGTGAGCTTCAGGACGAGGGCCAGGGAGGGGGATCCAGGCTGGATATTCCGTATGATTTGAACAGGATCGCAGCGCTGTTTAAAGAAGCCATGAAAGATAATCTGACCGGCGTTTATTTGCACGGTTCACTGGCTATGGGATGCTTTAACCCGGGCCGCAGCGACATCGATCTGCTGGTGGTTGCCAGGAAGAAGCTGACCGTGGAGAATCGCAAACAGATCGTCCGGAAGATATTAGCCCTTAACGATGAGCTGCCCGGTGCAGGCGGAATTGAGCTGAGTGTTGTCCTGGAATCGGAGCTGACAGACTTTGTTTACCCCACTCCCGTAGAACTCCATTACTCTGAATTCCACCGGGAAAAGTATCAAACGGATGAAAACTACAGCTGCAGCGATTACGGGGATTATGATCTGGCCGCACAGTATGCGGTTGCTTACGATCGGGGGACGGCATTGTACGGCCAGCCGCTTCGAGCGTTGTTCCAGCCTGTCAGGTGCCAGTATTATGTGGCATCCGTTCTTTATGATATTGAGAACGCTTACGAACATATCGTGGAAAACCCGGTATACATGACCTTGAACCTCTGCAGAGTATTGTACTTTCTCCAGGAAGGCGTCATATCCTCCAAGAAAGAAGGCGGAGACTGGGGGATAAAGACGCTTCCCGGCGCATATCACCCGTTAATTCAGCAATGCCTGGATGTTTATGCCGGATTAACGGACAGCATCGAAGCGGGAAGATCAGAATTAACGGAATTCGCTGCCTATATGAGCATCGAAATACAGAAAGCTGTCTGATGCTGAAGCGGGGCGCAGAATGATCACGTTTCGCCCATACGGGATCGTTGTATTCGTCACCATGGCGGCGATCATCGGGTTCAAGCAGCCTTATTCATTCCTGGGGCGGCCGCCCGCCCCTTCTCAGCTCCTGAATGGAGTAGCCGAAATCCATTTGCAGATGCGGATAATCCCGGAATTCCTCCCAATCTCCTCCCCAGGTGAAGCCAAGCCCCTTGGCGATGTCCACCACTTCCAGCCAATCAGGGCGGCCGCTGCCGTTCCCGTCATAATCCAGATCCCAGATCACGTCATTATCCTTGGTGCGCAGGGCAAAATCGATCGCCAGACCATAATTGTGGTAGGACTCCCCGCCCTTCACATTCGTTACGACCTGTCCGCTGCTGCCCCGTCCCTGCCGGTACAGCGCATTCTGCTCCTCGTTCGTACGAAGGCCGTCCGTAATCAGAATCGCAATTCCGATTTTCGCGGCTGCCGCGATCAGGTCAGCCTGTTTGGCTGCAACGATGGGATGCAGCGAGGTCACATCCGGCGCTGGCGAGGGCCATAACCGCTCAACTATTTCAGTGCCTTTCCACAGGCTAACGGCAGTTGCTGCTAAAATTAACCACATCAACATTCTGCGGCGTTTAGCTTTGTTTCTTGCTCTCACACCCGGCTTTCGGCGTCTCTCCGGCTGCCGGGTATGTGCGAGATCATTTTGCGGCATCGCTTCGGTTTCTCCTGTCCCCACACTGCAACCGTTAGCCAGCGGGCTTGCTGCAGCCCGGTTGTCAGTAATCATCTACTGCCTCATTCTATCATACTGGACGGATCAGCTGTCTCTTTGTTATGATGCCAGTAGGTTTTGAATCGTTTCGCGTTTTCTGGTATACGGACATATTTAAAACCATCGCGCAGGAACAGGCGGTGGTTTTTTGCATGATATTACAGACAGGCGGGGTACATAACATGAATAAAAGCAACCGTTCACGAATATTGACCGCATTCATTACCGCTGCTGCCGGAGGGCTGCTGTTCAAGCTGCTGCATATCCCGATCCCCTGGCTGCTCGGGCCGATGATCGCCGTCCTGATCGGCTCGAATCTGATGAAGGAGCGTTACGCATGGCCCGGCTTCTTCCGGAATACGGGGATGATTATCGTCGGCTACACGATCGGCTTGTCCCTGACCGCCGCAGCGCTGCGCCAGATGTACCATCAGCTTCCCATCATGCTGCTGATGACGGTGCTGCTTCTGGCTTTATGCGCAGGCATTGCCTGGCTCGTATGCAAGCTGTCCGGCATTAATTACAAGACGGCGCTGCTGGGCTGCATCCCGGGAGGGCTGACGCAGGTTATCGCCCTGGCAGAGGAGACAGAGGGCGTCAACATTACGATCGTGACGGTCACGCAGGTTATCCGGCTGATGATGATTGTGCTGTGCATTCCGGTGATCATCTTCAGCTCCATCATGGGACAGACGCATGCAGCAGTTTCCGGCGGGGGGACAGTGTCTGCCGCCCTGGCAAGCTGGAGCGGACTGTTTCCGAATCTGATTCTATTTGCGGCTGCCTGCACGGTATGCGCGATAGCGGGGAATAGAATCAAATTTCCGACAGCTTTCCTGCTGGGGCCGGCTATCGCAACAGCCATTCTCCAGTTCGCCGGCCTTGACGGCCCCCTGCTTCCTTCGCCGCTCATTAATGCCGCTCAGCTGCTGATCGGAACGTATGTCGGCCTGCTGCTGAAGCCGGGCCAGCTGCCAAGCAAGCTGCGCACATTGACCCTTGCTGTTGGAGGGGGCGTCCTGCTGTTGATCGGGGCCTGCGGACTCAGTTTTCTTCTCACCAAGCTTGAGCCCATCTCTATCTCGACGGGGCTGCTGAGCCTGGCTCCTGGGGGAATGGACCAGATGGGCATTATCGCCCACGAGATCAATGCTGATCTTTCGATGGTGGCCGGTTACCAGCTATTCCGCACATTTTTCATCTTTTTCGCGGTGCCGCCGCTAATCCGGATGATCTTTCATTACAGTGCGGAAAGACAGAAGCGGCTGAGCGAATAGGAAGCGGTAATGCGGCAAACAGCCTGTCCTTCGTGGACAGGTTTTTTTTGATGCATGGAAGATTGAAATCCCATCATACGCTGCTTGTATTTCAGAGGGATATGCTTCATCGCCACAGGATGGAAACAGCCGGGCTTGGAGGTGCGCTAATAGGAAAACAGGGAAATAAACCTGTCCATCAAATGTGCAAGGAATATAACCGTTTAAGGCCGAATAAAAGAAATAGGCTGGGCTTTTTTTGCTGTTTTTCGTATGAGGCGATGGTTCTGTTTATAACAATATGGTGAAACGAAATTATAGAATGGAAATGGATCGCGGGGGGGAGTTTGGGATGCAGAAGGTGCAAATCGATCATGTTGCGTGTTTCGAACAAATCCATACACATGCGCCAATAGGTGTAGCGGTGATGTCCATCGGTGGAAAGTGGCTCAAGGTCAATCCTGCCTTCTGCAGTCTCACCGGTTACACGGAAAACGAGTTGACAGGACTCACTTCTGCGGATATCGCCCATCCGGAAGACTTAGAGACGGAAGCGTCGGGAATCCGGACGCTGCTCGAAGGGGATTCGACTGTATTCGAAATGGAGAAACGATATAGAACGCGCGGCGGCAGTACGGTCTGGACCTCCACGCAGCTGTCACTCGCAGGTGATAAAAGGGATAATAAGCCTTTATATATTTTATGCTATATTCAGGAAATATCCCGGAGTAAAGTCAAAGCCGCTGAACAAGGAATGATGGAGGCCGGTGAGCTGTACAGGCTGATAACTGAACATGCTTGGGATATTATCAGCTGCAGCAATTCGGACGGCATCATTCAATACTGTTCTCCATCGGTCCGTGAGCTGCTTGGCTACGAGCCGGAAGAAGTGGTAGGACAAAGCAATATTGAACTCTATCACCCGCAGGATCTGGAATCGATCCAAGCCTCGCCTTTTGCGGATAATGGCATATTCACCTACCGGATCCGCCACAAGGACGGCCATTACCTATGGTTTGAAACCACAACGACCATAATCAGGGACGAGCAGGGCCGGATCCGGAATATTTTTGGAATCAGCCGGGACATCTCCGAGAGGAAGAACACCGAGGAAAATTTGGCGGAGGCTCAGCGCATTGCAGCTCTTGGCAGCTGGGACTGGGATATCATCCAGCAGGAAATCAGGTTTTCCGACCAGCTATACAGGATATTGAACCTGGACATCGGCCGCTTGCCTGACGACCTGTTATCGCTGATTCATCCTGAGGATCGGGAGCTGATTCCCAAACATCTGCAGGGAGCTATGAAAAGCGACAGCTACAGTGTGGAATTCCGCACTCTGCAGCCTGACGGATCGGTCAAATACTTGAATACGCGCGTATCGGTTACTTTCGACGAGAGCGGCGCACCTGTCAAGATGAACGGGATTACCCAGGATATTACAGAGAGCAAAAAGATAGAACTGAAGCTGCAGGAAAGCATTGAACGATATACATCATTAAAGAAATATAACCATGATGCCGTGCTTTCTCTTGATTTGGAAGGCAGTATTATCAATACCAATGCCATGGCCGAGAAGCTTACCGGGTACAGCATTCAAGAGATGATCGGCATGAAGGTGTCCGTCTTTATCGGCGCCGACAAATTAAGCCGCATCCTCTCTGATGATATAATGGCCGAACGGCAAATTAATGCCTTTAATCATAAAGATGGCCGTAGTACCGAGGTTCTGACGACATTGGCGCCGATCATCATCAATAAGAAGAATGTGGGCTGGTATATTATTGCGAAGGATATTACGGAGCAGAGGAAGCTGCTGATCGCCAAGGAGGCGGCAGAGAACACGAACAAAGCCAAAAGTGAATTTCTGGCCATGATGAGCCATGAAATCCGCACGCCGATGAACGGAGTGATCGGGATGACCGATCTTCTTCTGGAATCCACCAGCCTGGATGAGAAGCAGCAGGAGTATGTCCAAATCATCAGCAAAAGCGGCAATACCCTGCTCAATATTATCAATGATATTCTGGATTTTTCAAAAATTGAATCAGGCAGGACGGAAATGCTGGAGATCCCTTTCAATATTATGGATTGCCTGAATGAAACGCTCGGCATCCTGCTGCCCAGGGCCCAGGAGAAGAATCTCGAAATCCACACCTACTTCAGGAACAAATGGCCTGAGACACTGATTGGCGATCCCGAGCGGCTCAAGCAGGTGCTGATGAATCTCATCGGGAATGCTGTTAAATTTACGGATTACGGCAGCATCGCGGTTTCCATTGAAAGATTGACGGACGATGACGATCAGGTCCGGCTTAAATTTGTGATTAAGGATACGGGGATCGGAATCCCGCAGGAGAAAATCAAGCATTTGTTCGAGCCCTTCTACAGGGTGGATGATTTCATGATCCGCAAAACCGAAGGAACGGGACTGGGACTTGCGATCAGTAAGAAGCTTATCGGACTATTGGGCGGGGAAATCTGGGTGGAGCAGGCTGATAAGCAGGGGACCGTTTTTGCTTTTACCGTACGGCTGCGCAAGGCCGGGCAGCAGACCTCCCTTCAGCTGCAGGGGGCCGAATCGGAGGGAAATGCGCAGGGAAGCACCCAGCAGTCTCTGAACATCCTGATTGCTGAAGACAATAAGGTCAATCAGCTGGTCCTGCAGAAAATGCTTGAATCGCAGGGTCACCTGACAAGCATAGCGGTTAATGGCAGCGAGGTTGTCCAAATGGCGGGGGCAGGCAGCTACGATATTATTTTTATGGATGTGCAGATGCCGGTCATGAACGGGCTGGAAGCGGCGGAAATGATCAAGAGAACGCTGCCGCCGGAGAGCTGCCCCTATATTATTGCGGTCACGGCAAACGCACTGAAGGGCGATCAGGAGAAGTGCCTGGCCGCCGGCATGGATGCCTATATGAGCAAACCGATCAAGAGTGCTACAATTGCGGAATTCATTGAAGTGGCGAGAAGGAAAACCTCATAACCAGAATGAAAGGCCCGGTCAAATGGCAGCTAATCCCTTTGACCGGGCCTTTCCATTTGCCTTAATGTCATTTTCCCCGCTGCGAGGGAGACCGGCGGAAGCCAAACACCTTGAGATGAACAAGCCACTTGCTGGTCCAGTAAGAGAGAACATGCAGCAGGATGAGCAGCAGAATCAGCGGCTTGAACAGCACAAAAGCAATGAACCACAGAAGAAGCAGCTGCCATCTCTTCAATCGGGTCACAAACCGGGGCAGCAGCAGGATGCGGTAGAACCAATAGGATTTTTGCAGCATTTCCAGATACTCGGTGCGCGACTGTTTATTATCGGGATCAAGTCGGACGGCGGCATTCATCCGCTCTACCGCCTGTTTGTGCTCGCCGCGCCGATCCGCGGCCCAGCCCGTGTACAGAAGCACCTCGATATTCTCCGGTTCTTCCCGCAGAGCGGTCGTCTCTGAATCCCTCGAGGCGTCATGCTTGCCTGTTAAGGCAAGGGTATAGGCATGAACGGCGTAGTTAATCGCCGAATGATGAAGGGCGATGGCCTGCTCCAGCAGGACGCGGGCCTCCTCATACTTGCCATGCATAATCAGATACTGCCCCTTCAGCCGGTAAATATAATCCTCCTCCGGAAACATCCGCAGCATCTCGGAGCTTACCTGCAGGAATTTCTTCCACTCCCTGCGTTCGTAGGCAATGACGAGCATGATCCGCCAAGGGAGCTCGAATTCGGGGTCGCGCTTCAAGGCCTCTTCGCACCAATGGAGAGCTTTGCCGGTATCGGTAAACTGGTAGACGAAGGCCAGCATGCCGAGCGCCACGGAATCATCCGGAGCACTCCGGACCCAATCCTCGGCTTCGGTCAGCGCTTCCTTATAGCGTTCCCAAGCGACCAGCTGATTGATTTTCTGAAGGGTTTGCGTTTGCATTCGATAAGGCTGCACAGCGTCTGCACCTCCCGTCAGCGAAGCCGGTGCTGCTTCATATAATCCAGGACGACCTGATAATCTTTGTTGGAATCGCTGAAGGTGGCGTAATTCTTGGCCGTCTGGAACCACTCCAGGGTGGTCGGCTTGCGGCTTTTCAGGCTTTGCATCATATCCTCGCTGGTTATCGGCTGAATGCTGCCCGCCTTCAGGGACTGGTGCAGCGCAAGCTGCGTGGCATCGTCGACAAGCTGATTCAGATCCGCGCCGGAGAAATGGGTCGTCTGCCCGGCAAGCTTGCGGATATCAAGCTCCTGCTGCGGCTTGCCGGCCGTCTTCAGCTGGAGAATGGTGGCGCGCTCTTCAGCGCCTGGCGGCGAGACGAAGGAAAGCTGGTTGAAGCGGCCGGGACGGCGGAGGGCCGTATCCAGATACCAGGGCGTGTTCGTCGCTCCAATTACGAATACCTGATCATTAAACGATTCCAGTCCATCCAGCTCCAGCAGCAGCTGATTGACCAGCATCCGCTCGTGATGCTGCCGCATCTGGTGCCGGCTGCCGCCGAGAGCGTCGAGCTCATCGATGAACAGCACGCAGGGCTTCTCCTGACGGGCTCTCTCGAACAGGTCATGCAGATTATGCTCGCTTTCGCCGATATACATGGATAAAATGGCTTGAAGCTCGAGATGGATGAAGTTCGCGTTGATTTCGCCGGCAACCGCGCGGGCCAGGAAGGTTTTGCCGCAGCCGGGAGGACCGTAGAGCAGCAGGCTTCCGCCGGCCTGCTTGCCGAAGGCCTCGAACATTTCGGGCTGCTGCAGCGGCAGCACAAAATTCATGCGGATATTCTGCTTGACCTCTTCCAGCCCGCCTACATCGTCGAATGTCGTCTGGGGCTGTTCGGTCTCAATGAGCGATTGCTTGTCTTTATCAAAATGAATCACTTTCAATTTGGGGCGTTCGCTTCGCTTTCCGTCTTCAGACATGAGAATATAACTCCTCTCTTGGTGTACGGCTACCCCTTATTTTAGCTCATGCGACCGCTCAATAACAGCCATGCCGCCTCCTTGCGATAATTTGCCGCATTCACGAAAAGCAAAATGGCTGCAGCCGGCACATCTGCCGGCATCCAGTTGGGTCAAAGCATAATCAATCGCTTCGCCCGTATGCCGGAATAGATGAGTGGCGCCGATTCGCGCAGCCAGACCGGTCTTCTCCAATAGCTTCATAGGCTGCGGCCGGGTCCCCGACAAAAGAACCCGGCCGCCTGAACGCTCGAACCGGTTCACCAGGCGGGCCAGATTATATTCGCCGGTCGTATCCATAAAAGGGACCTTGCCCATGCGCAGAAGCAGGATCCGGGGCACTGCATCCATACCCGCCATGAGCGACTCTTCGAATAAATGGGCGGCGCCGAAGAAGAGCGGACCATCTACCGTGTAGATGCTGATTTGGGGGCAGTCATGGCCATCCGACACCATATAGGCCTTCACCTTCCCGTGCCTGGCGAGCGGGTCTGGCAGCATCTTGGAAACGTCCAGATTCTGGCTCATCCGCTTCACGAAGAGAATGACGGCCAGCAGGAGCCCCACCTCAACGGCGGTTGTCAAATCCGTAAATACGGTCAGCGCAAAAGTAAGGGCAAGAACGAGGGAATCACTTGTTCTTGTCCGGAGGACATGGGCAAATTCATGCCGCTCGCTCATATTCCACGCCACCAGCATCAAAATGGGGGCCATGCTGGCCAGTGGAATTTCCGAGGCGTAGGGGGCGAATAAAACAAGCACCAGCAGCACGACAATGCCGTGCACAACGCCGGAGAAAGGGGATACGGCCCCGCTTCGGATATTGGTTGCCGTCCGGGCAATGGCTCCGGTTGCCGGAATGCCCCCGAACAGCGGGGTGATCATATTGGCAATTCCTTGCCCGATCAGCTCCCGGTTGCTGTTATGGCGGCTGCCGGTCATGCCGTCGGCAACGACTGCCGACAGCAGCGATTCGATGCTTCCAAGCATCGCGATAATAAAGGCCGGCCGGAGCAGAGCTTCTATTCGACCCCATGTCATGTCCGGCAGATGAAACTGAGGCAGCGCACTCGGGATGGCCCCGAAGGAGGAGCCGATGGTCGCGACATGTCCGGGGAAGCATACAGCCGCAATGACCGTGGAGATAAGAATGCCCAACAAGGAAGCCGGAACCTTCGGCATCCATTTGGGCGCAAGCAGGAGCACCGCCAGGCAAATCGCCGCCGTCAGGACGCTGTAAAGATTGACAGTCCCCAAATGCAGGAGGATTTCCTTCATGTTCGGCACGAAATTCTCATGTTTTGCGATCCCGCTCAGGCCCAGAAAATTGGCAATCTGTCCGCTGAAAATAATAACGGCGATCCCCGAGGTAAAGCCGATGGTAACAGGGCGGGGGATGTAACGGATGAGCACGCCAAGCTTGAATATTCCCATGAGCACAAGAATCATCCCGGCCATGAAACCGGCGAGGAGCAGATCCTCATAACCATACTGCATGACAATGGCGAAAAGGATGGGGATAAAGGCGCCGGTTGGGCCTCCAATCTGAAATTTGGAGCCGCCGCACAAGGAAATGATGATACCGGCGACAATAGTCGTATAGATGCCGTACTCCGGCTTGACACCAGCGGCAATAGCAAACGCCATCCCCAGCGGAATGGCGATTATGCCCACAATCAGACCTGAAACAAGATCCTTGCGGAGGGCGGCTGCATGATAGCCCTCGAACCTTCCTGACCATCTCATCCTGATACCTTCTTTTCTTTATATATTTGATTATTTGAATATATACAGGATGAATGGTACTCCTTGTGGAGAGATGCTGTCAAACATGAAATTCCGCTGCTTTTTACGAAAGCGCATGGAAAGAAACAAAAAAACAAGGGTATCCTGAATCATGCTCAGGAATGCCCTTGTTCTGTCGGTCAAGTCTCTTTTCGAATATCTTCCAGCAGCGAGATGGCATCCACAAGGTGGTTGTCAAAAATCCGCCTCGTTACGGCGAGCAGATCCTTGATCAGCGGATCTCTTAAGGAATAGATGACCGAGGTGCCATCCTTAATGCCATAAACCACATTTTTATTCCGCAGCACCGACAATTGCTGGGATACGGCGGAACCCTCCGAGCCCAGAATGCTCTGCAGCTCGTTTACGTTTTTATTTCCTTCGCACAAGGCTTCCAGAATCCGGATTCTCATGGGATGAGCCAGCGCTTTATAGAAATCGGCTTTAAATTGTTGGATATTCTGGTGGTGATTCATTGCAGCCCTGCTCCTTCACCCGATAAACTTTTGAAGATATGAATATAATAGCATAGTTTATCAAGGGGGAGCATCAAGAGAACCGGTTGGCGCTGTCTTCAGCGGCGATACAGCAAGGTTTTTCCGGGATGCAGTGGCGAAACCCGAGGGGGTGGTGCGTGTAAGCAGGTTTTACCTTGCTGGAGCTTTCGATTGGGCCGAGTTGACCGCTGATTCAGCGTGCAGCAAGGTTTTTCCGCGGTGCGGATATGCACCGTCATGCAGCGCCACAGCTCGCGCTGGTAGCAGCGCGCGGTGCCCGCTGCTACAAAGGCCCGCTGACGGGAATGCGGATCTGCACGGTCGTGCCGATGCCGAGACGGCTGAAGATATGCACGCCATAGCGTTCGCCGAACGTCATCCGGATGCGGCGGTCGACGTTGCGGATACCGTAACCGGATTTGTCTTCCTCATTCCCACCGCCGCGCACGAAAGCAAGTCTCTCCGGGCGCATGCCCATGCCATCGTCTATCACCTCCAGCACAAGCGTGCCGCCCTGCGTCCTGGCCCGGATAATAATGTTGAGCGGCGCCTCGTCGTCCCAAATGGCATGGTTGATGGAGTTCTCGATGAAGGGCTGCAGCGCGAGCTTGACAACCGGGTAAGGCGATACCGTTTCGTCGATATCATAGTGAATATTGAGCATTCCCTCGAACCGCAGCTGCTGTATGGCTACATAGGCCTGGGTCAGCTTCAGCTCCTCGCCAAAGCTGATGATCGTCTTTCCTTTGTTGAGGGAAATCCGGTAGAATTTGCCCAGATTCGTCACCATCTTGTGAATCCGGGCATCCTCGCTAAGCATCGCCAGAGCGGAAATGGAGGCCAGCGTGTTGTACAGAAAGTGGGGATTGATCTGCGCCTGCAGCATGCTCATCTCCGCTTCCTTCTTGGCGATTTCCTTCTTGTAGACAACGGTGATCATTTCCTTCAGACGGCGGGACATCTTCAGCATGGCGAAGGCCAGCTGTCCGACCTCGTCATGGCCCATAAACGTGTCAGGCATGCTGAAGTCCTCACGCTCAATGCGGCGGGTCAGCTGGAGCAGCGTCTCGATGCGTTTGGTAATTAACCGCGCCGTCAGATAGATGAGCAGTATGGCGAGCCCGACGATGAATACAGCCAGCGTGAACAACCGGGAAAAAGCCAGTTTGACGTTTTTAATCAGGCTGTCGTAGGAGACGATAGAGACCGTCCTCCATCCGCTGCCGATGCTGTTGTAGACCACATATACGCGCTCCCCCTTGTAATGCCCCATGAAGCTGCCATCGGGCTCCGCGCTCCAATTCCCCTGAACAAGCCCGGCCAGCGGCTGATTGAGAAGCGTCTTGTCGCGGGCAGAGACAATTGCACCCTCCTCGGAGACGATGAACAGCTCCTTATTCTTGTTTTCTTTCTCAATCAGCGCGTAAATATCGGCTTCCGGGATCTCCATGGTCAAATAGCCGTAGGGATAATTAAGGCTGTTGTTATCGAGCAGACGCGCGAGTACGACCCGGGCTGGCTTGCGCTCCTCGATTCCCTTTACAACCTGATCGTCAGGCGGATTTGTCGCCGTCATGACGGTGAATGTGACGCTTCCGTAGGATTTGCTGACAGGCTCGTACCACGGGCTGCGCCTCATCTTCTCATCCGCTTTGCGCAGGAACACATTATCCGCCGGAATGGTTTCATTATGCGTATAGATGGTCATGCTCATAATCTCGTTATTGGTGGTAAGTATATTCTTGAAGGTGCTGTTGATATAGGAATAGGCGTCGATAAGCGAGCTTTCGCTGGAATAGGTTTGAATCAGAATATCGCGCAGGCGCGGGTCCAGATATAAGGAAGAGGAGACCTTGGCGTAAGCGTCCAGCTTCGTTCTCAGGTTGGCGCTGATCTGGTCGGTCGTGACCGCCATGGAGGCATACGTTTGCCGGGTCAGCTCGGCTTTCATCGTTCCATAGGAATAGAAGGCGAAGAATAGGAGCGGCGCGACCGCAACCAGCGCGAAGACGGCGAACAGCTTGTTGCGAAAGCGAATATTCAGAAAAGGCCGGGTAAGGACGCGCTGAAGCCCGCGGAGCAAGAAGCATTCCTCCTCAAATTTGTTTACGGTAATGATTCGGCGTCATCCCGGTGGTCCGTTGGAAAACCGAGCAGAAATAGGAAACATTCTCGTAGCCGACCCTGCCTGCGACTTCATGGATTTTGAGCGATTTGTCCGAGAGCAGCATGGAGGCCCGCTCCATTCTGCGGTCTGTAATCGCCTCGAGAATCGTCTTGCCGGTCTTGTCCTTGAAGATCGACCGGATATAATTCGGCGACAGATATACTTCTTTGGCAATCTCTTCGACGGTAAGGGAAGTCGAGTAGGAGCGGTCGATAATCTCCTGCACATGCCTGGCCACATGCTGGTGCCGGTCCTTGTCCTTGTCTGCCAGCGCCATAGCAAGCGTACTGCATACGTGGAGAATATGTGCTTCAATTTCTTCCAGCGTGGCACAGTCGTTCATGATGATCCACTCGCTGTTGAAGGGGCGGTGCTGCTCCTTGAAGGCTCCGGTAAAATGCTGCTCGACAGCCGTAACCAGCCGGACGGCGGCGCTGCGGGCAAGCTGGGGATGAATATGGCGCTCCCTCAGATCGGCGGTGAAGCGCTTAATCTCCAATTCCGCTTCCTCCGGCAGCATCAGGCCGATCAGGCGCCGCAGCGTC
This sequence comes from Paenibacillus sp. JT31N11, assembly GCF_056269285.1. Lineage (NCBI taxonomy): Bacteria > Bacillati > Bacillota > Bacilli > Caryophanales > Paenibacillaceae > Paenibacillus > Paenibacillus sp. JT31N11. Next base: position 64,759 of record NZ_JBWDNQ010000016.1, on the reverse strand, counting down.
TCGAGGCTGCCGCCGATCTCGACCTCCCCCATGACCGTGCCGCGGAGCTCCTCAGCAGACAGCAGCGCTCCGCTGCCATAATAGAAGCTTTGCCCTGATGCGATGCGGGCTTCCTTCACCAGTTCCCCCGCATCCTCCAGCCGTTCGCCCGGACGGGACAGCCCGATGGTCAGGGCGAGCGGGAATTCCTCGCCGATTGTCTTCTGGAGCTGCCGCAGCGGCTCCGGATCCCCGTCAAGCAAAGAAGCGGGGAGCAGGGCGACGAAAGCGCCATATCCCCAGTCGATCAGCTCGCCCGCAAATCCCATGGCCTGGAGCTGGCTGCGAATGGAAACACGGACGCTGCGCTCAAGCGGCCCCAGGACGTCCGGCCCTGCAGAGGGCGCCGCCAGTTCAGAGGGAGAGGCCCCGGCGGTTTGCATATAGACTGCCGCGTACCTCCACCTGAGCGGCAGCCTGCGGTCGAGCTCGGCAAGCTGGCGGGCAAGCTGCGCCCGGCCCTGCTCCGATTCCTCCAGCAGCAGCTCGCGCAGCAGCTTCTCCTTCGCCAGCGACTCAGAACGGGCGGCCAGCCTGGCCTCCTGGCATTTGAGCTTCACCTTCTCCATCAGCTGGGCGAGCTCATCGAGATCGACAGGCTTCAGCAGATAGCCGGTCGCTTCCACCGCAAGGGCGCTTTTAATATATTGAAACTCGTCATGCCCGCTTAAGAATACGATGGATATCTGCTTGTGCAGCCCTTTGGCGCGTCTGGCAAATTCCAGTCCGTCCATAATGGGCATCCGGACATCCGTCAGAATGATGTCAGGCAACAGCTGCTGCGTAAGCTCCAGAGCCTCGCGGCCGTTCTTTGCCGTTCCAACCACGCGGATATCCATATCCGACCAGGGAACACAGTCAGTAAGCGCTTGCAATTCCATTTTCTCATCATCAACAAGCAGAATCTTATACAAGGGAAGACCACGTCCTTTGCCGCAGGAATAGGATAACAGCTGAACTTTATTGTAGTCGGTCTGACGCATTTCAACAATCATCCGGCAGGAATTCCGTTATTTTGGACTATGAATCGGAGAATTCTGGCATATAATCCTCCCCGCTGCTGAATTTATAATGAGGGTACTTCAAGGGCGAATGCGACTTGGCACAAAAGGAGGAATTGGCATGAGAGCCTACGCGGACGCACAAATGCCGGGCAAACCACCCCAAACGCGAGGACGTTCATGGAAGCGCTTGCGGCAGCAAAAGTGGCTGTGGCTGATGATTTTGCCCGCGTTTATCTGCACGCTGCTGTTCTCGTACGGCCCGATGTTCGGACTGTACATGGCGTTCATTAATTACCAGCCGGGAGGCGCTTCCTTCTTCGGCTCGTTCTTCCACAGCGACTTTGTGGGGCTGCAGTGGTTTGAATATTTTCTGAATAACGGCGACTTCCGCATTATTCTGCGAAATACACTGGCCCAGAGCCTGCTCAGCCTGCTGCTCGGCTTTCCGGCACCGATTATTCTGGCGCTGGCAATCAACGAGGTGAGGCAGCGGGCTTTCAAACGGGTGGTGCAGACCGTATCCTATCTGCCGCATTTCATCTCCTGGGTCATCGCCGCGAATATTATCGTGACCCTGCTCGCCTCGGACGGTCTCCTGAACAAGGTGCTTGTACTGCTCCATGTGACGAATGAGCCGATCGCTTTTTTCCAGAACGGGCATTACTTCTGGTGGATTATTGCTTCCTCCAACACCTGGAAGGATATGGGGTTCAACGCCATCATGTATTTGGCTGCGATTGCTTCCATCAATCCGGAGCTGTATGAGGCGGGCAGAGTGGACGGGGGAAGCAGGTGGCGCCTGATGCTGCATATTACGCTGCCGTCTTTGAGGCCGACCATCGTCATTCTGATGATTCTTGCGGTGGGCGGCGTGCTGAATGCGGGATTCGACCAGCAGTATCTGCTGCAGAACGATACGATCCTCCAGTATTCGGATGTTATCGATACCTACACGTACCGGTATGGATTGCAGAACAGCATGTTCTCCTACGGCGCGGCTGTGGGGCTGTTCAAATCCGTTGTCGCTTTTATGCTGGTGCTGATGGTGAACAATATCGCCAAGCGGGTCAACGATCAGTCGCTGTTTTAAATCTACGGGAATCTCTGAAAGGTCCTCTTGAACACGAACGATATGGGGAGATACCCGTACTTGCCGCCCGGCAGAGAAAGGAGTACAAGCATGGAAAGCAAAAGCATGGGAGACAGGGTCTATATCTCGGTTGTTTATCTCTTCTTGCTGGTTGTGCTGTTTGCGACCTTCTATCCGTTTTGGAACATATTGGTTTTGTCGGTCAACAGCGCGTCCGATACGATTAAAGGCGGCATCTACTTCTGGCCCAGAGAGTTCTCCTTTACCAGCTACAAGCAAATTCTGACCGATTCCGAAATTCTGAACGCCATCGTCGTGACGGTGGCGCGGACGGTCATCGGAACGCCGCTTACAGTACTGGTCATCAGTCTGCTGTCTTACCCGTTAAGCAAGCGCGATCTGTTCATGCGCAGGCCCATTACGCTTTATTTTATCTTCACGATGTATTTTGGCGGCGGCCTTATTCCGTATTATATGGTTCTGAAAAGCCTGCATCTGATCGACACGTTCTGGGTCTATATCGCCCCGGGGCTGATGAATGTGTTCTATATGATTCTTGTGCGGACCTTCATCGAGCAGCTGCCCAAGGAACTGGACGAATCGGCCAAAATCGACGGAGCCAACGACGTGCAGACGTTTATCAAAATCATTTTGCCGCTGACGATGCCGGTGCTGGCTACGATTGCCCTGTTCACAGCCATTGGACACTGGAATGCCTGGTTCGATTCCTATGTTTTCACGTACAAGTCCAGCCTGAAGACGCTGCAGGCCGTGCTGGTCAAGATTCTCAATCAATACCAGACCGGCAGCATGGTATCGGATGCGCAGAAGACGGCGGATTCCGCCAAACGGCTGGCGGTCTCCCCGGATACGATCCGGATGGCGGCCACCATGGTGGCAACGCTGCCCATCGTGCTTGTCTATCCCTTCCTGCAGCGGTATTTCGTGAAGGGCATGACGCTGGGCGCGGTGAAAAGCTGACGGTCAGCGTAATGAGCGCACGCAGCCACAGGGAAGAAACTCACGCTGCCGCCAAGGGTCGGCGCAGCCGTTTCTTCTTGCCATTATAGAATGTATTAGCTTCCCTTTTATCCATTTCTATAAGGTTTATGGGAAGAAACTCACACTGCCGCCAAAGGTCGGCACAGCGTTTCTTCTTACCAGGCAGCACATTCCGGGCCCGGTGCACCGGATCTATGAAACTCACATTTGAATGTAGGGGGAAAAGAACATGAAGAAGAAGAAAACAGCCTCCATTCTGATGATGCTGGCGCTGGCCGGCTCACTGCTCGCAGGCTGCGGCAACAGCGGCAGCAACGGAGGAAGCAATGGCGAGGCCGCCAATAACGCAAATGCCGGAAGTCAAAACACAGGCGGGGATCCCGCCAAAATTTCGGAGCCGCTTACGCTCACATTCTTTGACAAAAACACGGGCGATGCTTTTACGAATGAAGTCGCCAAGGAAATTACCAAGCGGACCGGCGTAACGGTGGAAATCCAGCAGCCGACCGGCAACCCGGCGGAGAAATTAAATCTCATGCTTGCCAGCAACGATCTGCCGGATATTGTGCTCCTGGACCGGGGCAGCGACATCGTGAACAAATATATCGCCGCTGGCGCGATTATTCCCCTGGATGATCTAATTAAGAAATACGGTCCGGATGTGCAGTCGCAGTATGGCGATGTGCTCAAGAAAACCCGCTATACGGATGGCAAGAACTACTATCTCTCCAACTGGTACGGCATGGATACCGATCCGGTGCTCGGGATGAACATCCGCAAGGACGTCCTGACGGAACTGGCCCCGAATAAGGCGGAGGGCGGCCAGCCGTTCACAACGGATGAATTTACACAGCTGCTCAAGGATTATAAGGCCGCTCATCCGTCCGTCGACGGCAAACCGACGTTTCCGCTTACCTTCAATGCCGAGAATATGGGAGCCGTGCTGGGAACCTTCAAAGGCATGTGGGGCTTGAAAACCTATTATGAGGACGGCGGCAAGCTGAGATTCGATGTCGAGGATCCGAAATACCGGGAAATGATTATGTACATGAATGATTTATACCGTCAAGAATTAGTCGACCGCGATTGGGCGGTCAGCAAGACGCAGACCTGGGAGCAGAAGCTGTCCAACGGCATCGTGTTCTCGACGCCTGGCGCTTACTGGGATGTGGGCAACGCCAATAATGCGCTGAAAAAAACCGGCGGCGAAGATATGCAGATGATGGCCTACAAGGTTGTAGCTCCGGGTGTGGATCCCGCCAAAACCACATTTGGGCCGCGTAGTCCACTTGGTTGGGACGCCATCGCCATTACGAAGAACAACAAGCATCCGGAAGAGACGATGAAATTCATGAATTATCTGGCGAGCGACGAAGGACAGTACCTGCTGATGTGGGGAATCGAGGGCGTGCACTGGGATATGAAGGACGGCAAGCATACGCCGCGGCAGGAAACGCTTGACGGTCTCCAGAACGATAACCCGGACGATCCGATGAAGAAAGCGGGCATCCGCAAATGGACCTGGTTCATCAAGAACGGCGCCGGCAGCGATGGTACGCCGTACGGCCTGGGACAATACAACCGCAATATAATCGATAAAATGGCGATCAAGAACCTGGCTGATACCGTATTTGACTCGTCGCCGTACGATAATCTGGGACCGCAGGGCGGAACGCCGGAATCGCTCAATTACCAGAAGGTTCAGGATGTCATCAAGCAAAGCATCACCAAGATCATTATCGCAGGCGATGCAGCGACGGCCAACTCCATGTACGATGCGATGCTGGACCAGATCAAGGCGGCCGGCGGCGAGAAGGTCGAAGCGATCATCACGGATAATTACAACAAGCGCATGGAATTGTGGAAGTAAGCTGCTGTTTTAGAAGGGTCGGCGATGAAACGACGGGGAACATTTTGTTCACCAGCTTCCAGGAAACGGCAGAGATCAAACAAAGGCAGAGGAGGAACGCCAAATGAACACCCGGCTTATCAGGATAGAGACGGAAGCGGACAAAACGTCGGTATCGCTGGATAACGGCATCCTGACATTGACGGTTGATCTTGGGAGCGGAAAATATGGCATACGCTGGAGGGACGGCTCCAGGCTGATTGGAATAGACTCGGGCTTTAGTCTGGATGGATCCATCCGCCGCGCTTCGGAGTATGAATCCCGCCAACTGAATGCAGCGGCAGCTGATGAGGTTTCCGATGCCATCGGCACAGGGCGGTGCTTGACGGTTCTGCATACGGGGGAGGGCCTCCCCCTGCTTCGCCAGCAGTTCACGGTGTATGAGGAGCAAGCGTATATCACCGTGAAGCTGGAGGTCGATGCGGAATCCGGCGGCAATCTGGAATCGAACTATATGGCCCCCGTCCTTGCGGATGCCTCATCAGGACCGTTCATGTCGCTGGGGCTGCCGGAGGGTCACGCTCTGCAGGCGCTGCTTGTCCCTTTCGATAACGACAAATGGGTGCGTTATGAATCGGTTTCGATGCCGGGAGAGGTGGAAGGCTATGAAGCGACGGCCCTCTATGATCCTGCATCGGGCAAAGGCATGGTGATGGGCTCGGTTACGCACGATACATGGAAGACGGGTCTGCGGGTAAGGAGCGCCGCCGCCGGATGCGTGGAGAGCCTGGAGATTTATGGCGGCGCGGCGGGCGAGCTTAGCCGGGACTCCATCCCGCATGGAGCCATTGCGGGGGCGGTGCTTGAATCGCCGGTTATTCTGCTCGGCTCCTTCGGGAGCTACCGCGGCGGATTGGAGGCATTCGGGCATGCCAATGCCGCCTTTGCGCCTGCGCTTCCATGGGAGCATGGCGTGCCTTTCGGATGGAACAGCTGGTCCGCCGTCGGGGGGAAGCTGGATTACGATGTGTACAGCAAAACGTCGGATTTTCTCCGGAAGCTGCAGGACAATGGATTTAATAAGGAAGGAACCGTCTATGTAAACTTCGATTCCTTCTGGAATAACCTGACGCCGGAGCAGCTGGAAGCCGCTGTGCGGCAGGTGAAGGATAACGGGCAGAAAGCCGGTATCTATTGGACTCCGTTCGCGTTCTGGGGCACCGGCTTCGAGCGCGAGGTGGAAGGAACGGAAGGCCGCTTTACGTATAACGATATGCTGCTGCGGGACAGGGAGGGAAATCTGCTGCCGAGCCTGGATGGAGGGCTGGCGATTGATCCGACCCATCCCGGCAACCGGCTGCGGACGGATTATCATTTGAAGCGCTTCGTGGAGTGGGGCTTCGACTATGTGAAGCTTGATTTTCTGGGACATGGCGCGCTGGAGGGCAGCCATCACAATCCGGATATCCGTACGGGAATTCAAGCCTATAATTTCGGGATGGATTATATCGTGCGAAGCCTCGACCCGCAGAAGATAGGCAGGCCCTTCCATATCAATCTGTCCATCGCGCCGATCTTCCCCCATATCTACGGACACAGCCGGCGCATATCCTGCGATGCCTTCGGAACGCTGGCGGATACCGAATATATGCTCAATTCGCTGACCTACGGGTGGTGGATGAACGGAACCATTTACCGTTATAACGATCCGGACCATACGGTGCTGTATCAGAGCTTCAATCAGGAACCTACCTCGTACCACGAGGGGCGCAGCCGGCTCAACGCTTCCGTCATAGCCGGCACCCTGATGATGATGGGGGATGATTTCCGCAAGGAGGAAGCCTGCCTCCGGGCGGAGGAATGGCTGGCGAATCAGGATATCGTGGCGCTTGCGGGCCTCGGCGAGACCTTCCTTCCGCTTGTGGAGGCAGAAGGCCCGGCAGCGGCGAACATCTTCGGGCTGGTCCGGTCCGAGAGCGGGAAAGACTGCATCTATCTGGCTGTCTTTAACTTTCAGACCGATGCTGCGGCAGAGATTACGGTTCTGCCCGACGGGATCGGGCGTTGGGAAGAAGATACGCCGTATACGCTCAAGGACTTATGGTCAGGCGCTGCCTGGGCTGCCCGGGGCGGAGTTCGCATTGAACTGGAGCCTGCCGAATCCCGGCTGGTCAAGCTGATGCTGGAGTAAGGGTTTCTCTCTGTTTGTATCGAAGGATCGAACGAATGGCCTTTTTTTAAAGAATGGAGAGCAGACCGGCTTGAGGTCTGTTTCTCCTATTTCCGCCGCTATCTGGCTGTTGTATGCAGTTAGAGGCTGAAGGATGTGATTGGCCAAAATATCATTATTCGCATGGTTTGTCCTGAAACCATGTATGATTCGCGGGCTGCCAGACGGCGGGCGAAAACGCAAACGCACACAGCGAGTTCTATTTTATAGAAGCGAGGGAGAGGAATTAATAATGAAGAAAACGCTTTCGTGGATGCTTGTTCTGACGCTTATATTCGGCATCATGCAAACAGCTGCTGCTGCGGATAATGAACCGCTGGAGCAAGATCCGGCTATCGGCGCTGCAGACGGCACATCGGGGGAAGACGCTGCCTTAATCATGGATACGCCGGCTCAGTCAGCGGCCGGCTCTGTTACACAGTTGACCTATGAAGCGGAGGCTTCGGGCAATACGCTTGGAGGCAATGCGGGCGTAAGCAATTGCACGGCCTGCTCCGGCGGGAAGAAGGTAGGCAATCTGTATGGAGGCGGCAGCCTGCGTATCAACAATATTAACGTGCCGGAAGCGGGGCCTTATTATGTGGTTTTTACTTACATATCCGGCGATCCCAGAAGTGCGGATATCAGCGTGAACGATGGCGCGTCCCAGCATGTGGAGTTCGCAAAGACCGCGGATTGGGATACGACGGCCCAGATGCGGCTGACGCTTCATTTGGCCGCAGGCAGCAATCATATTGATTTGTCTGACGGAGGCGGCTACGCGCCTGATTTTGACAAAATCGATATTTCCCCGGCTTCGCTCGGCTATGAAGGCGAAGCGGCAGGAAATACCTTTGCGGGGAATGCCTCGATCTCAGACTGCGCAAGCTGCTCGGGCGGCAAGAAAGCAGGGAACCTGTATCAGGGAGCTTCTGTGCAATTTAACGACATCTTCGTTCCGGAGGAGGGCGCCTATGATCTGACGTTCGCCTATATTTCCGGAGATCCGCGTTCTGCCGATGTGAGTGTGAACGGGGGTCTGGCCCAGACGATCTTGTTCGCCAGCACAGCGGATTGGAACACGGTAGGAAACCAGACGATTACCGTGACATTGGCAGCAGGAACGAATACTCTCCTGTTCTCGGACGGAGGGAGCTATGCCCCTGATCTGGACCGGATTATCGTCTCGCCAGGCACCGGAAGAGATGTATTGCCCTGTGAGAAAGCGCCGGAGACAAGCTTGCCGCTTGGCGCCCCTGTTGCCAGCAAAACGGAAGGGTCCATCGTCATTACCGAATATGCCGGCGCGGTCGTCGTGCAGAACGGCGATTATACGATGACGTATCGAACGGACAGCGGACTTGCGGAGTACGCATGGAACGGACGTGTGATCGTCCGGGGGGTATACAGCAAATCCGGGAATAATATCAGCAGCTGCTACAGCAGCCACAGCTTCTCCATGTCCGATGTGCAGCCGGTTCAGGACGGCTTCGGCAGCGGGGCGAAGATCAAGCTGGCCAACACGGAAGCCGGCAAGCCAACGCTTAATCAGTGGTATACGTTTTATCCCGATCAGCCCTTCTTCTTCGCACAGCTGGAAGCGGTCTCCGATTCGGCTATCGCGACCAATTACATGGCTCCTGTGATCACCAATACGACAGGCGGCGTGGATATCGGCAGCTATGGGGATGGCCGGGTGCTGGCTCTTCCTTATGACAATGATATGTGGATTCGTTCACAGGCCGTGCCGATCAATTCGGAGGACACCAGCTATGAGGTATCGGCCATCTATGATAACGAGACCCGCGAGGGGCTGGTCGTCGGCTCGGTGAAGCATGATGTCTGGAAGACGGGCATTCATTTTATCGGCAGCAATGACCGCCTGAACAGCCTTGAATTATACGGCGGGGTCTCCTCGGCCAAGACGCATGATTCGCAGCCGCACGGCAGCTTGTCCGGCACGAGTCTGTGGTCGCCGCAAGCTTTCGTCGGTCTCTACGACGATTACCGGACGGGCATGGAGGAATACGGGAAGGCGAATGCCGTCATCACTCCGCCGCTTTCCTTCAGCAGCGCCGTTCCGGATGCCGTTCCGATGGGCTGGAACAGCTGGGCGGCTTATGCCGACAAGCTCAGCTATCAGGACGTGCTGGATACCTCGGATTATATCAAGCAGAATTTGCAGGATAAGGGCTTGTCCAACGACAATACCACTTATGTCAACATGGATTCCTATTGGGATAATCTGTCGGATGAGCAGCTGGCCGATGCGGTCGCCCATATCCGGGCCAACGGGCAGAAAGCCGGCATCTATTGGGGGCCGTTCGTCTATTGGGGCGACAATATGAGCCAGAAGGTCGAGGGATCCGATTATACCTATGGCGACATTCTGCTGCGCGATTCCGCCGGCCAGCTGCTGCCCAAGCTCGACGGCGCTTACGCGGTTGATCCGACCCATCCGGGGGCGAAGAAGCGGATGGATTATTATTTGAACAAGTTCAAATCGCTGGGCTTTGAATATATCAAGCTGGATTTTCTGACCCATGGCTCATTGGAAGGCTCACATTATGATCCGCTGGTGGAGACGGGAACCCAGGCGTATAACATGGGCATGGCCTATGTCAACTCGCTGGTGGCGGACAGCATGTTCATCAGCACATCGATTGCGCCGATGTTCCCGAGCCAGTACGCACACAGCCGGAGAATCGCTACCGATACCTTCGGCAGCATCTCGGATACGGAATTTGAGCTGAACGCGTTAACCTATGGCTGGTGGCAGAATGGAACCATTTATCCCTATATGGACCCCGATCATATGGCATTGACACGGGCCGGATCGCTGGAGGAAGCCCGTTCAAGAGTAAATTCCGCTGTTATTACAGGTACGGTATTCCTGGATTCGGACGATTTCCATGATGCCAAAGCGCAGGAGTACGGCGAAGCGCTGCTGACCAATACGGATGTGCTGAACCTGGCCAGGAAAGGAGAAGCGTTCCGTTCCGTGGAGGGAAATACGGGCTCCAAGGCTTCCGATACCTTCGTGCTGAATGATAACGGCACCTATTATCTTGCCGTATTCAACTATAGCGGCTCTGCGACGGAGAAGACGGTCAACCTGGCAAGAGCAGGTCTTGCGGGTGATGTGGCCTATGAAACGCTGAATCTCTGGAACGGCGAGACCTCGCAGACAGAAGGGACGCTTCAGGTGAATTTGGAAGCCAAGGCCTCCAGGCTGTTCCGATTGTCGGCGCCGGATTCAGGCGGAGATAACGGAGACGGTGACGGCGGAAATGGCGGGAACCCGGGAGATGGAGGAAATGGAGGGAACGGGGGGAACCCTGGAGATGGTGGAAATGGCGGAAATGGCGGGAACCCGGGAGATGGAGGAAATGGAGGGAACGGGGGGAACTCTGGAGATGGTGGAAATGGCGGAAATGAGGGGAACCCGGGAGATGGAGGAAATGGCGGGAATGAGGGGAACCCTGGAGATGGAGGAAATGGAGGGAACGGGGGGAACCCTGGAGATGGAGAGAACGGAGGTGACCCTGGAACTGGAGGGGGTGACGGGAACGGCGGCGGCGGAATGACAGGCGCTCCCGTCGTAACCGCCGGCAGTTTACCGGCTGGGGATTTGTCGAATGCGGTGACGACCAATTCTGATAGCGGCGACATTCTTCGTATGTCGCTCTCCGAGGCCAAGGCCCTTGAGGCTCTCAAGGCGGCAGGGAGTATAAGCGCCTTTGTTATTTCGCTTCCATCTCAGGAAGACCGGCGCGGCTTGGCGGCCGAGATTCCTGACGGCATTATACAAGCGGCCTTGGAGCAGGGTGGCGCTAACGCTTCCTTGCTTGTGAAGAGCATTTATGGAGACTATAAGCTGCCGCTCAAAGCGCTGCAGCTTCCGGATGGCGCAATACTGCAAATTAAAATCGCTTACTCGGACGAGACTGCCGCCGCGGCGATCCGCTCAGCGCTCCCGGCCGGTTTCAAGCTGGGGCATGCCGTCGATTTTGCCATTCTGGCTGTAGATGCCTCCGGCGGGATCATCGACGAGAATCCGTTGAAGGAAACGTATGTGGAGCATGTGATTCACGGGGGAAGCGGCAGCGGTGGAGCAGCCGTCAGGCTGTCAAGTGAAGGCGGACTGGTTCCTGTGCTTGCATCGTTCTCTTCAGAGGCGGACGATAGCGGCGAAGTGACCGTGCGCAGCCGGGATAACGGCGTATATGCCGTCATATCGGGGACGAAGTCTTTTGCGGATATTCAAGGGCATTGGGCTCAGCGGGAAATCGAGAATTTGGCTTCGCGTCTGATTTCAAACGGGATCACAGAGAACTCTTATGCTCCGGCTGAAAATGTAAACCGTGCGGAGTTCGCGGCGCTGCTGGTCCGGGCAATTGGTCTCGGGGATCTGGAAGGAAGGGCTTCTTTCACGGATCTGAAGCAGGATGACTGGTTCGCCGCTGCTGCGGGAGCGGCAGCCTCTATGGGTCTGGTGAACGGTTATGAGGACGGGACATTCCGGCCCCAGGCACCGGTGACGCGGCAGGAGATGGCGGTTATGCTTGCCAGGGCCGCGGCCTTCATTGACCGGACCTTGCCTTCGGGAGATGGTCTTACCGGTTTCTCTGATAAACCTGCTGCGGCGGATTGGGCACGGGAGGCACTGTCAGCCATGGTAGAGTCCGGTGTTATGCAGGGAGACTTGGAGGGGCGGATTCTTCCTGAAGCTGCGCTGGCAAGAGCAGATACGGCTGTTATGCTGAAACGTTTTCTGGATTTCGTCAATAAGTAAATAGAATGAACCTATGAGGGGGGCGGCGGTTTGCCGCATCCCTCATTTTCATTGAGAAAAAGTGTCAAAAGTACAATTGAATGATGCACCGCAAATGATATAAGATGAGGTTATCAATCTTGCAAAACTAGCAATCCAAAAAAAAGGAGCTGGGCAAATGGCTGTTGATGTGTATTTGAATTTTAATGGTAATTGTCGAGAAGCAGCAGAGTTTTACTCGGAGGTTTTTGGAGCGGAAAAACCTAAATTTATGACTTTCGGAGAAACGCCGCCGAGCCCAGAATATCCGCTTCCGGAGGAAGCCAAAAATTTGATCATGCATACGAGGCTTAATATTTATGGAAGCAATGTGATGTTCTCCGATGTATTTCCCGGCATGCCGTTTGTTCAAGGCAACAACATCAGTCTGGCCATCGTTGTTGACAGCCAGGAGAAACTCCAATCCGCGTTCGATCAACTCAAAGAAGGCGGCAAAGTGGAAATGGAGCTTCAAGAAACATTCTGGAGCAAATACTACGGCAGCGTGGTGGACAAGTTCGGCATCCACTGGCAATTTAATCTTGGAATAGGTGAATGGTAAAATATCGTTTTTATACAAGCTTTTTGGACAACCTCTGTGCTTCCGGCGCAGGGGTTTGTCTTTTATATAAGGTTGTTCTGCCTTTAATGGGCTTGAATTTTAACCATACTAAGGAATATGGCAGCATTGAGCATACCGCCATGTACAGCATGACTTGACTTTAATCAAACGGTCATTCACTATAAGAGCATGAGACACAAAGACGAGAACAAGAACGAAGCGATCTTTCAAGCCACAATTGAATTGTTGAACGAAATAGGGTTTTCAGACATTTCGATGTCCAAAATCGCCAAGCGGGCGAATGTCTCGTCTGCGACGATTTATGTTTATTTTGAGAATAAGGAGGATATGCTCGGCAAGCTTTATGTCAAAGTCAAAGAGAAGATGAGCAGGCAGCTGATTCATGATATTGATGACAGCATGCCTACACGGCAGATATGCGAGCAGTTCATGAGAAATTCCATGCGGTTCATTCTGGAGAACAAGGATTATTTCTTGTTTCTGGAGCAGTTCTCAACCTCGCCGCTTGTAGATAAATTATATCTTGATGATACGGCATCAATGTTCACTGCGATCCACGAGTTTGTCGAGAAGGGGAAACGAAACGGTGAGCTAAAGCCGCTGCCGACACTCTTTCTGCTGAGCTATTGCTATTTTCCTGTCACACAGCTGGCCAAAGCCCATTTTAAAGGGGAATTTGAAGCTAATGAGGAAAATTTGCAGCAAATTGTACGCATGAGCTGGGATGCCATTAAAGCTTAATGGCATCTTTTTTTGTAAGAAAATAGCCGATCTGCCGACTGCCGCAGCTATGCTCGATACCTGTTTTTCGTTTGTGGAATGACCTGAGTCAAAGAAAGAATGCCGACGGCGATGGGGAACACGCTATTACAAGTCCAGCTTACACTGCCTTTATTCCTTCATAGATATAAAAGACGGCTCGGGTGCAATGCCCCGAACCGTCTTTTGGCTTCTTTATGGGTTTGCTAAAAAAATCCCTACGAGCCGTACAATACAATTTCAGCCGTCTGTGAACGTTCCGAGCTGAGCGTAATGCGCAGGTAACGCGTCGAAATCGACACAGGATGTCTGCTCCATTCTCCGTACAGCTTCATTTCATGCCGTTTGTGCCAACGGGAAGCAGCAAGGTCGTACCGCTTGCGGCATTGGAAATAGCGGAGACGAGATTCGCGTCGTCCTTTGTTTTCATGGTCAAGTAATACCTGGTATCACCGGGAAGCGGAACGGTCAGCGATTGGCTGGTTCCCGCTGCTGCAGGCAGGGGAATGTTCTTTAACCGGGATGGCGCTTGCAAAATTGGCGTCCGTGATGGGCGCGGTGCTGACACGGATGGGTAAGACGCCGCCGTGCCCGTCGTTCCGTCGTCGCCCGGCGCCGTCCAGGTCAACTGCAGGGACGACACCGTTGCCGAGCCGGCCTCAAGATTGCCGACCGGCGGCAGGGTGGTCACATCGTCATCGGCGTATTTGGCAGGCTGAATATAAGAATGTTTCGTGTTCGGCGCTACTATTTTATCTTTTTGCCTGATCATAAAGACGGCGGGGGGCATGCTTCCATGGGGGAACCCTGTCCGGAAAGGCCTAATATGTTAAACTGATAGAGGAATGGAAGTGCTTATGCAGTCCCCCTGGAAGGAGTTTACATGAAGAAACCAAGAATAGATGAAATCGAAATGCTGCGGGGAATGGCGTTTCTGGCGGTCGTGATGCAGCATGCCCTCGCCCACTATTTTCCCATGACGGACACGCGTCTGGAGGATGGAGTGATTCTCGGTCTGCTGCTGCTGCTGTCCAAGTTCGCCGTTCCGCTGTTCGTGTTCATTACCGGGCTCGTGCTCTTCTACAATTATGACGGAGACATTCGCTATGGCGCGTTTATCCGCAAGCGGTTCAAGGATGTCATCCTGCCTTATATTCCATGGGCCGTTCTATATGCCGTGACATTCCAGCGGCTCAATCTCTACGAGGCAGGCTCGCTGCCGAAGCTCGGGATGATGATTTTTACGGGAAAAGCGTCCTATCACCTATGGTATATCGTCATGATTGCCCAATTTTACTTGCTGTTTCCGCTTCTCCAGCGAATGGTCAGAAGGTGGAAGCCAAAGTCGGTCCGGACAGCCGCGATAATCGTTCTGGCTCTGGGACTGCTTTATGTGTGGCTGATGGATCAGGGCGGCGCTGTCTACCGCTCGGCGGATGCATGGGATATCTCTTTTCTGAGCGCGTTCTTCACTGCCTATCTCGATCGCAACGCACTGATGTTTTTCTTTTATTTTGCGCTTGGAGCGGCGGCGGGCCTGTATCTGGATCATTGGCGTGCATGGCTCATCCGCTGCCGTCACTACCTGACCGCCTTGTATGCGCTCATGGTTTGCTGGATGCTGTATGTGGTCGTATCTCATTTCAAGCTGTATCCGGACGTTATTATCCGCTATGATGATTTGTCGCTTCTGAGGCCAGAGATGGCCGTGTTCCTCACGGTTTCGGTGCTTGCCGTATATGCGGCCTCGATCAGCTTTATGAAGAATGCACCCGTCTGGCTGCGGCAGATGCTCACCCTGGCGGGCATCTACTCGTATATCGCGTATCTTGCGCATGCTTATATGCTGAGGTACACCGAGCTCGCGGCGGACTGGCTGCTTCCCGGCGGCTCCATTACGCTGCGGACGCTGACAGCCTTTGCGCTCAGCGCAGTCGTCTCGGTGGCGCTTGCTTACCTGCTGCGTCTGATCGTTCAGGGAATAAAAGCTTCCCGCCAGCATGGCAGGAAGGCAGGCCAGCCGTTATCCTTCTGAATAAACGCAGTATACGCCAAGAAGAGCAGCTTCCCCTCTCAGGGGAATGCTGCTCTTCTTGTATCGGGCTTTGGTGAAGGGATTCGGAAAGAATGCTCATGCCGGTCGATCAGCTTCATTTGACTTCGAGGGGAGTCAAATAGATCAAATCGTCCCGGCGCTTCCTGCGGAATTCGCCCGGAGGCGAGCCCGTCCATTTCGCGAACTGGCGGATGAAGCTCTGCACATTGTCATATCCGACGCGCCGTGCAATCTGCTCGATGGAGCCCTGCGTGTTCAGCAAAAGCTGCATGGCCTCCTGCTGGCGGAGGATGGAGAAGTAATCCCGCGGCGACATCTGGTACATCTGCTGAAAAACGCGGTAGCAGTGCCTGCGGGTAAAGCCCAGCTTGAGCGCAATTTCCTCCAGCCAATTGGCGGACCATGCATGCTCCTCATCCTGGGGGGAGGCAATCAGGGTCTCGATTTCTCTGGCAATTTGTACAGGCAGGTTGCCGGCAAGCTTGGCCGCGTGATCGCTGTTCAGCCTGGTGAAGGAATCCTCAAGCTGCTCCAGCAGCGTATAGAGTCTGTGAAATATGGAGATTCTGGAAGCACCGTCCAGCAGAAGCTGCAGAATCGCCTGTACATCCGGCAGAATCTGCCGGTTAAGCATCCCGCCCTCCGGATAATAGATTTGGGATGAGCCGCCGAGCAGCTGTAGAAATACAGGATCATCGATCTGGATATGCATCACAAAATATTTTAAAGGAGCGGGCTCATCCGCGCTGAAGGCGTGCAGCTGCATAGGCGGAATAATCAGCAAATCGCCGCTGCGCTGCCTGTATTCCCCGTTTCCGGTAAGGACGGTCTGGCAGCCTTCCAGCACGAGATTGATTTCGACCATCCGGTGATGAAGATGCCGCTGGCAGGACCAGGGTCTCGTTACTTCCCCCGTGTGGGCGCCGTACAGGTAAATCTCCGATTTGCTGTTGGGAAAGGCGTGCGCGAATTGTTTGTCCCCGTCCGGATTCATAACGCACCCCCAAATGTCACAATTGGTTAACTATTCTCTCCCCGGCAGGCGGCCTTTCGTTATTACTTCCTCATGCAAAGGATTCTATACTACTTATAGGAACGATTACAAGAATACTGCCTTTCCTATGGGAAGGGCAACGGGGAGCTGGAAGCTATGGCATTGGCAATAAGAAGAGAACCGGATATGATTCTGGTCGAAACGGATAACGGCTGGCAAACGGCTAATCGCAGCGGCGACGGGATCTGGAGCGGCGGCGGAGTTGAAATAACGCTGCACAGCAGGAATGATTCTTGCTCTGTCGGGCTGTCTGCGCCGCTGCTGGCGGTTAAGACGGTCAGGCTGTATTGGAAGCAGAATGTGACAGGACGGCTTGCCGTTCTGGGCGACCATTGGGAGCGGGCGTATGGCGATCTGGAGTGGAGAGGAATCGTGCCAGAGCGCGTCATGCCCTGGTATTTTCTTACGAATGACGGCATTGTGACTAACGGTTACGGCGTCAAGACCGGGACGGCATCCTTATGCTATTGGCAGTTTGATCAGGATGGCATTACGTTGTCGGCGGATGTCCGCTGCGGCAGCGAGGGGGTTCAGTTGGGCGGTCGCAAGCTTGTGGCGGCCGAAATCGTCGGTTATGAGGGAAAAGAAGGGGAAAGCGCATTTGCCGCGGCAAGCCGCTTCTGCTCCGTGATGTGCGAGAATCCCGTGCTGCCGGACCAGCCCGTATATGGCGGGAACAACTGGTATTACGCTTACGGGAACAGCTCCCACGCGGAGATTCTGGAGGATTCCAAATTCATGGCATCTCTGTCTTCTTCCAGCATGAACCGTCCCTATATGGTCATTGATGACGGCTGGCAGCTGGCCAGCGGCGGGGGAGCCTGCAACGGCGGGCCGTGGAGAGGCAATTCCCTCTTCCCCGAGATGGACCGGCTCGCGCATGAAATGAAGGATGCCGGCGTGAAGCCGGGCATCTGGTTCCGTCCGCTGCTGACCAGTGAAACAGTCCCGGATGAATGGCTCCGGTACAGCGCCAATAACGGGTATGTGCTGGATCCCAGCGTGCCGGATGTGCTGAACGATATTGCCGAATCCGTCGCCAGGATGGTGTCATGGGGCTATGAGCTGATCAAGCATGACTTTTCCACCTTCGATATGCTGGGCCAGTGGGGCTTCCAGATGAAGTCGAAGACAAATGCTCTGCCGCAGCCTTTTCACGACCGTTCCAGGACAACGGCCGAGATCATCCTGGAGCTGTACCGCGTTCTGGCCCGGGCCTCTGGCGGCAGCGTCGTCATCGGCTGCAATACGATCAGCCATCTGTCGGCGGGATTATTCGAAGTGCAGCGGACCGGGGATGACACGAGCGGGAAGCTGTGGGAGCGGACCCGGTATATGGGCATCAATACGCTGGCGTTCCGCATGCCGCAGCATGGAACATTCTACAGCCATGATGCGGATTGCATCGGCATTACCGAACAGGTGCCATGGGAGCTGAACCGCCAGTGGCTGGAGCTGCTGGCGGGAAGCGGCACGCCGCTGTTCGTCTCGGCATCGCCTTCTGCCGTAACGAAGCAGCAGCAGCTTGAGCTTCGCGCGGCCTTTGAATTGGCCGCACAGCCTCTTGCACCTGGCGAGCCGCTGGACTGGATGGAGACGACCTGCCCGCGCCGCTGGCTGCTTGGCGGGAAGGAAACCCGTTTCCAGTGGAACCAGGTATCCGCTGAGCTGCAGTCCGACATCGACAATATCTGGTGGAAATAAGTACAAAAAAAGGACTGTGCGGGGTGCAACTGGAACTCCTATCAGCAGTGATAGTTATAGGACATCAAAGAGATTATTGAGCGCCAGCATGGAACGCTCGGGGTGGAGAGCGAGCAGGGGAGAGGGAGCTCTCTTACTTCATAATGCCTGTAACCGCGGATGAACAGCATAAAGGGCATGAGGGCTGCGGTTCTCGTCTCCCCTAAAGCCCAAAAAGATCAAAAGGGAGCTTCAACAGCCGGAGGGAGGTCCGGACTTGTAAAACTTTATCAAATTAGCCCGGGGGCGGTTGTTGAGTAAATAATGGAAAGGTTATAATATTAAGGATTGGGTTGGATAGATGTATATATAGAGGAGGAACTGTATTGAACTCGTCAGGTTTGGAGTCAAAACCAGCTTCCGTGGATCTGAGCGGAATCAGGAGAGGGCCGATTATAACCGCCCTCATTATCGGTGCGTTTGTGGCGATTTTGAACGAGACGCTGCTCAGCAACGCCCTTCCCGATCTGATGCGGGAATTCGGCATTGAGCTGTCGACCATTCAATGGCTGTCCACGGCTTATATGCTCGTAATCGGCGTGCTGGTACCGGTTACTGCGCTGCTGCAGCAGTGGTTTACGACCAGGCAGATGTTTTTATCGGCGATGATTTTATTTCTTGTGGGTACCCTGGTTTGTTCGATATCGTCTACCTTCGGGGTGCTCCTGGTCGGGCGGGTTATTCAGGCGATGGGAACGGGCCTGCTGCTTCCGATTATGATGAATACGATTCTGGCGATCTATCCTCCGGATAAACGGGGAGGGGCTATGGGGCTCATGGGTCTTGTGATCATGTCAGCTCCCGCGATCGGACCGACACTGTCCGGGCTGATCATCGATTCTCTGGATTGGCGCTGGCTGTTCTATCTCGTCCTTCCGTTGACGGCTTTCTCCATCGTGTTCGCTGCGGTGTATTTGAAGAATGTATCGGATATAACCAAGCCCAAGGTCGATATTCTCTCCATTATTATCTCGACCATCGGCTTCGGCGGGCTTGTGTATGGCTTCAGTAAAGCGGGCGGCGGCTCATGGTCCGATCCTGAAGTCTACTGGACGATCATTATCGGATGTGTTGCGCTCGCGCTGTTCGTCTGGCGTCAGCTGACCATGAAGGAACCGCTGCTGGATTTGCGGGCTTTCAAATTTCCTATGTTTTCATTGGTTGTCGTCCTGCTGCTTGTGCTGATGATGACGATGTTCTCCACGCTGACGCTGCTGCCTCAGTTCCTGCAAAGCGTTCTGGCCATGTCTGCCTTGACATCGGGGCTTGTCATGATGCCGGGAAGTATTCTCAATGGCATCATGGCGCCGGTCTCGGGAGTGCTGTTTGACAAATACGGACCAAGATTGCTTGTTGTGCCGGGTCTTGTGCTCGTTGTCGCGTCTCTGGCGCTGTTTATGGGCATCCATACGGGATCGTCGACAGGATATATTATATTGAGCCATATTATTATGCTGGTCGGCATTTCACTTGTGATGATGCCTGCACAGACAACGGGCCTCAACCAGCTGCCGCGCCATCTCTATCCTCACGGAACGGCGATTCTCAACACGCTGCAGCAGGTTGCCGGGGCTGTCGGTACGGCCTTGTTTATCAGCATCCTGGCATCGGGAACGAAGAAGTATCTGAGCTCCCATGATGCGACCGCACCGGACGCAGCCGCACAAGGCTTGGTCGCGGGTCTGCAGACTGCCTTCCTGGTGGGCTTCATTGTCGCCCTGATCGCATTGGTGCTGGGATTCTTCCTCAAACGCACGAAGGCGCCGGAGGAAGACCAGCAGCAAGCGGCTTGACGAAGCAAGAAAACTATGGCCGCCAATATGGGGCAGCCGGCTTTCAGGCCGGCATGAGCGGGACAGCGGTCCGCTTCGAACGTCCGCCATATTTCCGCAAAACGAGCGCCCCGGGTTCATGATCCCGGGGCGTTTTGTCTTATTGCCCATTCCAACGCGGTAGAGGCGAAGCTTCAAGCGGCTTTGGGGCAGCCTTCTTTATTCTTCAGGAACCGTGGTTCCTCCATTTGTGGATAAGTTGGGTATAAAATGGGGATAAGTTGCTTGATTTCTCTATCGCCGCAGGTTGCAGAGAGTGCTGCCGGAATTCCCCGTGATGCTCCCCGGCTGGGACAGGCTCGTCCCTGATACCGTATTGCCTTCCCAATCCTGAACGCGAAGCATTCGCCGTAACGTTAAGAATGAGCATAAAAACCTTAATTTTGATCTATTTTTTTACGATGCGGGTTGCGTTACGATTAAAATGTAATCGCTATCATCAAAATGCGGAAGGGGCATGCGGGATGAGTCAACAAAGCCAACACCAAATACCGGACACGCTGCTGCTGGAAGAGCGGGCCAGGCATGTATTGAACGCCATTATCGGAATGGCGGATGAAGATTATAACTATATTCCGTTCTTTAATGCGGATTTTGTATCCAAACCGGCTTTTATGACCCATGGCGACTGGGACTACGGCTCCAGCCACGGGCGTTTGATCGATTCGGTTACGCTTGCGCGGCATATGACCGGAGAGATGTTCGGCGAGGACGTGGAGCGTCACTATAAAGAAAATCTGCTCAGCTTCTTCAAGGAGGACGGGCTGAGCTACCGTCAGGTTAATAGGCAGGGGAACTGGGGAGAAGCGGCCAATCTGATCGACCAGCGGGCCGTCATTCTGTCCTTGACAACATGGTATATGGCGACAGGCGATCCAGCGGTGAAGGAAGCGGCGGACAAGCATGTTGCCGCATTGAAACGGATTGCCGTCAAGGAGAAGGATGTCTGGTATTACCCGGCATCCGAGCACCTGGAGACCGGCTGGCCTTCGAGAAATGCGGTGCAGATCCGTCTTGCGCCGGACCCGGCTTCATTCTGCGGGCGGCTGATGATGCCCTTGCTGAAGTACCACGAGGTAACCGGAAATCCGGACGCCCTTGAGCTATGTGAATATTTCACGGCCTTAATCATTAAGCGCAGCGGCGTCTATAACGAGGACGGAAGCTTCAATTCTTCGCTGGCCTATCGCAGCGGGCATTTTCATACCCGGATCGGCACGCTTGACGCGCTGGCGCGCTTTGGCCGTTATACCGGGGATGCTTCGATCATCGCTTTTGTGAAGAAGAGCTATGATTGGGCCCTCACCAAATGCACGCGCTTCGGATGGACGCCGGGCGATATGCAGGAGCAGGCTTATGAGCATGAGACCTGCTCGCTGGTTGATTTGATTTCCACCGGCATTACGCTTGCGCACTGCGGCTACACCCACTATTGGGGAGTGGTGGAGCGGTTCATCCGCAATCATCTGACGGAATCCCAGCTGCTCGACCTCGATTGGGTGGAGGAAGCGGACAACAAGGATGGCGACATACTTGGGAAAAAGACCTTCTACAAAGTCGCGCAGCGCACGCGCGGCGCGTTCGCCGGTTATTCGGCGCCCAACGATTTCTGCTGCGACGTCAATCACGGCCGGGGCCACACCAGCGATTTGCAGCTGTGCTGCATCGGATCGGGCACAAGAGGATTGTTCATGGGCTGGAGCAATATTATTACCGAGGATAAAGGCACCGTACGGGTCAATCTGCTGCTCAGCCGCGGGTCCCGTCTCCTTGATGTGAGCAGCTATCTTCCCCACGAAGGCAGGCTCGAGCTTAAGATTCATCAGGATATCGCCAATCTGGAAGTGCGGATTCCCGAATGGGCCGGCTACAACCAGGTGAAGGCGGAGTGGTCCGGAAGCGGGGAGGGGCGCATTACAGCCGGCAATCAGCCGGGGGTCTGGATCAAGGATTGCTTCTTCCGTCTGGGCAGGGCAAGCGCCGGGGATACCATCGTCATCACTTTCCCGCTCAGCCGCTATCGCACGACCGAGCACGCTGTAGGCCAGCAGTTCGAGGTGCAGTGGCAGGGAGACGATGTCATCCATATTTCGCCGGAGGGCAGCTACCACCCGCTGTATAATCACCGGAAAATCCATGACAAGGCCCCGATGCGGGAAGGCGACTACCGCCGGCCGGACACCGAATTGGTATGGTAAGTCCTGCGCGGGAGAAAGCGGTCAGGCTGGCCTATTACGGCGATGATTTTACCGGCTCGACCGACGCGCTGGAAGCGCTGACGCTGGCGGGATTGCGGACGGTGCTGTTTCTTGATCTTCCGACGCGTGAGATGCTGGACCGGGAATTTGCGGACATTGAGGCATTCGGCATTGCCGGTACCGCGCGTGCGCTCACTCCGGAGCAGATGGAGGCGGAGCTGCCGGATATATTCCGCTTCCTGGCGGAATCGGGTGCCGCTGTCTGCCATTACAAGACCTGCTCGACCTTCGATTCCTCTCCCGGAATCGGCAGTATCGGCAAAGCGGTGGAGCTGGCTCGCCGGACCTTCTCCGCCCAGCGGTATGTGCCGCTTGTCGTCGGCGTTCCGGCATTGAAGCGGTATACCGTCTTCGGCCAGCATTTTGCCGCGGTGCATGGCATCGCGCACCGGCTGGACCGTCATCCCGTAATGTCCCGGCATCCGGTGACGCCGATGGATGAAGCCGATCTGCTCCGGCATCTCGCCGCGCAGACAACGGCGCGCAGCGTGCTCGTGGATATTCTGGAGCAAGGCGATTCTGCGGATGCCCTGGAGGAGGCTGTCGAAAGGAAGCTGGAGGAGCACCCGGAGATTATTTTGTTCGATGTGCTGGATCAGGAGCGTCTGGCCCGGGTCGGCGGGCTGATGTGCAAGGAAGCCGCCCGCGGACCGCTGTTTGCGGCTGGCTCGTCCGGCGTGGAATATGCGCTGTCGGCCTATTGGCAGGCTTCGGGAACGGCATACGGGGAGAAAGCCTTCTCTGCCGGAGCGGCAGGCGGCTCCGTCCCCCATCAAGCGCCGCAATGTACGTCGGGCGCGGAGTCTGCCGGAGCGGCGGGATCGGCGCCTGTTGGAGCGGTCGACGGGACGTCCGCTGGACTTGCGGAACCGGTGGCTCCTGAAGCGGCGGAACCGATCCTCGTTGTCTCCGGCAGCTGCTCGTCGATGACGCAAATGCAGATCGATTATGCGCTGGCATCCGGCTTTGCCGGCATCAGGATCGATCCGGGCGAATGGATAGACGGCAGCGGAAGCGGGGCGGCATCCACGCGCATTGCGTCAGAGGCGCTCCGTCTCCTGCGCCAGGGAACGAGCGTGATCATTTATTCCGCCAAAGGTCCCGGGGATGCCAGCATCGCCCGGACGAAATCCAGCCTGCATGCCGCCGGCAGAAGCAGCCGGGATACCGGAACGATGATCGGCGAGGCGCTGGGACGCATCTGCCGGGCCGTCATGATGGGGAAGCGGCTGCGGCGTATCGCGGTGGCGGGAGGGGATACATCCGGTTATGTAATGAAGCAGCTCGACATCTGCGCGCTGGAAATGACGGGGCAGATCACTCCGGGCGTGCCGCTCTGCCGGACCTATTCCCATAACTCTCCATTCGCCGGATTGGAGCTGGCCTTGAAGGGCGGCCAGATGGGCGGCGAGGATTTCTTCGTCAAGGTTAGGAATGGGCGGGAATAACGGGAGTTGAATCGTATGAACCGGTACCAAATCATGCGGAATGCATGTCGTCCGCTGACCGTGAAGGACTTAAGGGAGGGACTATTTTGAAAACAGTGGTGGCGGTATATACCGGTCAGGGATTGGCCGAGCCGATGAAACGGATCTATGAGGAGCAGCTGCCGGGGTGCAGAGTCGTGACCATCGTTGATGACAGTCTGATCTACGATGTCGTCCAGGCGGGAGGAGTAACTCCTGCGGTCACCCGGCGGCTGATTCAATATTACCAGAACGGAGCGGAGATGGGCGCTGACGTCATTTTCAATACCTGCTCGTCCGTGGGGGAGGTGGCCGATCTCGCCCGCAGCATGATCGACGTGCCGATCGTCAAGATCGATGACGCGATGACGCTTGAAGCGGCGGCGAAGTATGAACGGATCGGCGTGCTCGCCACGCTGCCGACGACGCTTGAGCCGACGAAGCGGCTGATCCGCAGGCAGGCGGAGCTTCTGGGCAGAGACGTTGTCATTATCGACGGTCTGGCGGCTGGCGCTTATGACGCGCTGGTGAGCGGAGAGCCGGAGCGGCATGATGCCATTCTGCTGGATACCGCAAGAAGGGTGGCCGGACAGGCGGACGTCCTGGTGCTGGCGCAGGGCTCGATGGCGCGGATGGAGAAAGAGCTTGGCGCAATCGGCATTCCGGTGCTGTCTAGCCCGCTGCGCGGCGTACTTGCGGTTAAGAAGCTTCTGGAGGTGCCAAAGCCATGACAACTGAACCGGCAGCGGCAAACAGGCAGCCCGACTGGTCCAATCTGAATGTCCTGGAACGAAATACGGTCGCTCCGCACGCCGATCTGCTTCCCTATGCCGACTGGGAGTCGGCACTTGAGCCTGACCGCGGGACAACGCCGAATGTGCGGCTGCTTAACGGGAATTGGCAGTTCCATTATGCGGAATCGCCGCAGGCCGCGCCGGAAGGCTTCGAGGCCGACGGCTATGACGCGGCGGGATGGGATACGATTCCCGTGCCGGGCAACTGGCAGCTGCATGGATACGGACACCCTCACTACAGCAGCTGCCCCTACCCGTTTCCGGTCGATCCGCCGCATGTGCCGCAGGAAAATCCCGTCGGCTGCTACCGCACGGGATTTGTACGGCCGGGCGGCTGGGACGGGCGGCGCATCCATCTGGTGTTCGAAGGCGTGGATTCCGCTTTTCACCTATGGGTGAACGGGGAGGAAGCCGGCTACAGCCAGGGGAGCCATCTGCACTCCGAATTCGATATCACGGATATGCTCCGTCAGGGGGAGAATGCGCTTGCGGTGCGCGTCTATCAATGGTCGGACGGCAGCTATCTGGAAAGTCAGGACAAGTGGCGGATGAGCGGGATTTTCCGCGACGTTTACCTGATGGCGCTGCCGGCTGTGCGCGTCTCGGATGTTTATGTGCAGACCCGGTTCGACGACCGTTACGAGGATGCCGTACTTGATATCCGTATCGATGCGGAGAACATAACCGGCGTTTCCGCCGACGGTTATGAGCTGCGGGCGACCTTGCTTGATGCGGGCCGCGGGGTGGTCTTTGACCGCAGCAGTCCCCTGCCGCTGCCCTTATCCAGCGGCGGCCAGTGCCGGTTCCATATTGAGGAGACTGTGAAGTCGCCGCTGCAGTGGACGGCGGAGACACCGAATCTGTATACGCTGCTGCTCACGCTGTATGACGGGGAGAACCGGCTGCAGGAAGTGAAGCGGATTGCCGTTGGATTCCGGGATGTGCAGACCAGGGACGGTCGTCTGCTCGTCAACGGGAGGTCCGTTATTATTAAGGGCGTTAACCGCAATGAATTCGATCCCCGGCTCGGGTTTGTTACGACATGGGAGGCAATGGTGCAGGATATTACGCTGATGAAACGCCACAACATCAATACCGTCCGCTTGTCCCATTACCCCAACGACCGGCGGTGGCTGGATCTGTGCGACCGCTACGGCATGTATGCGATTGACGAAACGGATCTGGAGACGCACGGCATCCGCTTTATTGAGAATACGGCCTATAAGGAATCGAGCGCCGCTGAATTTTTTGCCGGCGAGAGCTGGCTGTCGAAGCAGCCGGAGTGGCGGGAGGCGTATGTGCAGCGGGCCAGACGGATGGTGGAGAAGGACAAGAACCATCCGTCGGTCATCATCTGGTCGCTGGGCAACGAATCCGGCTATGGGCCGAACCACGATACGATGGCCGAATGGGTCAGGCAGGCCGACCCCACCCGGCCGATTCACTATGAACGGGCTTATGAAGCGCCGATGGTGGATATCGTAAGCTCCATGTATCCTGCCGTGGAGACGATTATCAAGGAAGGGCAAAAAAACGACAGCCGCCCTTTTCTGATGTGCGAGTTCGGTCACGCCATGGGCAATGCCGTCGGCAATATGCAGGAATATTGGGAGGCCATTTACGCCTATCCGCGCCTGATCGGCGGTCTGATCTGGGAATGGCAGGACCATGGGATCGTCAGGCAGACGGAATCCGGCGGGGAGTGGACCGCCTACGGCGGAGATTTCGGAGAGGAGCCGCACAGCGGGCATTTCTGCATCGACGGTCTGGTCTTTCCGGACCGCGAGCTGAAGGCGTCGATTCTGGAGTACAAGAAGGCGATCGAGCCTGTGAAAATCAAAGCCGCCGATGCGGGGTCCGGTCAATTTAAGGTGATTAACCGTTATGATTTTCTGACCCTGGAGCATCTGCACGGTCAGTGGCAGCTGATGCGCGACGGCGAAATAATGGAACAGGGCTCCCTGCCTGTTCTCAAAACAGCGGCAGGAGAGGAAGAGGACGTATCCGTACCGCTGAACCCGGCGTTTATGGCGGCTGACGGTGAATACTGGCTGCATATCCGTTTCTCGCTTGCGGACAATACGGTGTGGGCGGAACCCGGCCATGAGGTGGCCTGGGCCGATCTGCCGATCGGAAGAGTGAGCGCGGCCAAGTCGGATCATGCCCGGCATGCGGCGGCAGCGACGGACCAGGAGGCACGGCCGACAGCCGCACCGCCGCTGTCCGTTGGCCGTACGCCGCTGCGCCTGACATCCTCGGATCAAGCGGTGTCGGTGCAGGGAGCGAATTTCTCCCTCGTTTTCAACAAGCTGACAGGCAGATTGGATTCCTGGACCTTCCGAAATATGCCGCTGCTGCTGTCGGGACCCAGGATCAATCTGTGGCGCGCGCCGATTGACAACGACTTCAATCTCGCGAAGGCGTGGCGCAAAGCAGGCTACGACAGGCTCGTCACGATGTTCAGGAATATGACGGTGGAGACGACCGGCGGTCATACCGTTCGCATTGTGACGGATGCCGCGGCCGGGGCGAGAGGGGAGTTAGTCGCCTTTCGTACGCGCATGGTTTATACGATTCACGGCAGCGGCGACCTGCAGATCGAAGCGTCGATCGAACCGCGGGAGGGGCTTCCGCCACTGCCGCGCTTCGGCCTGGAGCTTGCCATGCCGGCCGGATTCGGGCAGTTCTCGTGGTTCGGAAGAGGCCCGCATGAATGCTATTCCGACCGCAAGGAGAGCGGCAAGCTTGGTGTTTACAGCGGAACGGTAGAGGAGCAGTACGTACCTTACATCAAGCCGCAGGAGAACGGCAACAAATCCGATGTCCGCTGGTCCGCCGTCACGGACAGGAGCGGCACGGGTCTGCTGTTCGACGGCGGGAAACTGTTCGATACGAGCGTGCATCATTATTCGACCGGGGATCTCACCATGACGAAGCATCGGCATAAGCTGACCCGCCTGGATGAGACGATTGTAAAGCTGGACGCGGCGCAAAGCGGAATCGGCAATCACAGCTGCGGGTATGCGCCGACTCTGGAGCAGTACTTGATCAGACCGGAGCCTATGGCGTTCAAGCTCCGTCTAAAGCCTTTCTCCATGAACGAGTCGTCTCCCATGCGGCTGAGCAGGACAAAGCCCGTCTAAAGAAGGCAATCTCCAGATAAGGATGTGATCTGCGTTTGTTCAAGGGCAAAATAAACAAAATCCTCTATGGCGGGGATTATAACCCCGAGCAGTGGCCCAGGGAAGTATGGGATGAGGATATGCGGCTGTTCAAGCTGGCCGGTGTTGATATCGCTACGGTGAATGTCTTCTCCTGGGCGCTCAATCAGCCGGATGAGGAAACGTATTGCTTCGAATGGCTCGATGACGTGATGGATATGCTTCACCGCAATGGCGTATGGGCATGCCTGGCTACAGGCACGGCCGCCCATCCCGCCTGGATGGCCAAGCGCTACCCGGACGTGCTGCTGGTCGATTCTGAAGGCAGGAAGCGAAAATTCGGCAGACGCCACAATTCATGTCCGAACAGCCCCACTTACCGCCAATACTCCACGAGGATGGCGAGCAAGCTGGCCGAACGGTACAAGAATCATCCGGCGCTGCTGCTGTGGCATGTCAATAATGAATATGGGCTCCGCTGCTATTGCGACAACTGCGAGCAGGCGTTCCGCGTATGGCTCAAGCGGCGCTACGGCTCTCTTGATGCGCTGAACGCCGCATGGAATACCCGTTTCTGGGGCCACACCTTCTATGACTGGGACGAAATCGTGCTCCCCAGCCTGCTGAGCGAGCATCTGAGCGCAAGGGATGTGGACCAAACGGCATTCCAGGGCATCTCGCTCGACTATGACCGATTCATGTCCGACAGCTTGCTGGGCACTTATCTGGATGAATATCATGCAATCAAAACGATCATTCCGGACGCGGTCGTGACGACGAATCTGCAGAGCAATGGGGCCTACAAGCCGCTGGATTATTTTAAATGGGCACCTCATCTGGATATCGCCGCGCTGGACTGCTACCCGACGAACGATATGCCGATGAGCGTCGTGGCGATGCGGCATGATCTGATGCGCGGCTTGAAGAACGGTGATTCTTATCTGCTGATGGAGCAGAGCCCGAGCCAATTGAACTGGAAGCCGTACAACGCGCTTAAGCGTCCCGGCGTCATGCGGCTGTGGAGCTATCAGGCGATTGCGCGCGGCGCGGACAGCGTGATGTTCTTCCAGATGCGCCGCTCGGCCGGCGCGTTCGAGAAGTTCCATGGCGCGGTGATCGACCATGCGGGCCATGAGCATACGCGCGTCTTCCGCGAATGCGCAGAGCTGGGCGGCGAGCTGCAGGAGCTCGGCGGCAAGCTGCTGGGGGCCCGTGTGGAGGCCGGGGTGGCTCTCCTGTTCGATTGGGAAAACTGGTGGGCGCTTGAGCATTCCAGCGGTCCGAGCGCCGGATTGAAATATTTGAACGAAATGCAGAGCTATTATGATGCGTTCTATGGACAGAACATTCAGGTCGATCTAGTCGGCACGGATGCCGATTTGAGCCGGTACGGGCTCGTCATTGCGCCAGTGCTGTATATGGTCAAGCCGGGTGTCGCGGACAAGCTGAAGCGGTACACAGAGGGAGGCGGAATCTTCGTCACGACCTTCTTCAGCGGCATTGTCGGTGAAAGCGATCTGGTTGCCGCAGGCGGTTATCCCGGGGAACTGCGGGAGCTGCTCGGCATATGGGTGGAGGAGATCGACGCCCTGTTCCCGGAGCAGCGCAACCGGATCGTAATGAAAGAGCCGCTTGGCAGTCTCGGCGGAGAGTATGCATGCGGTCTCTTATGCGATCTGCTGCACCCGGAAGGAGCCGAGGTATTGGCCGAATACGGAGAAGAATTTTACCGGGGAATGCCGGTTCTGACCCGCAACCGGTACGGGCAGGGAGAAGCCTGGTATGTGGCGAGCAGTCCGGATGCATCGTTCCTGCGGGATCTGGCGGGGAGCTTATGCGCGATGCGGGGAATCAAGCCGCTTCTGGAGGCGGCGGAGGGGATCGAGGTCAGCCGCAGGGTGAAGGATGGACGGGCATTTCTGTTCATTTTGAATCATAACGATGCCGCTGCCGCCGTCGATCTGGGCCCTCTGGAGCAAACTGAGCTGCTAAGCGGAACAACGATGAACGGCACGGTCACGCTTCAGCCGAAGGATGTGCTGATTCTGGAAGGTTCGGAACTGTAAGTACCCGAGAGTGAGAGACTGATTAGGAGGCAATGGAACCGATGGACGCATTAAATTCGAAGCTCTGGTACCGCACGCCTGCGGGTGAGTGGGAAGAAGCGCTGCCGGTCGGCAACGGTCGGCTCGGCGGCATGGTATATGGCGGCATCAAACGGGAACGCATCCAGCTTAATGAGGACACATTATGGTCCGGCCATCCGACCGACGGCAACAATGCCGAAGCTTCGCGCTATCTGGACGAGGCCCGGCGATTGATCTTTGAGGAGCGGTATGCCGATGCGCAAACGCTGATCGAGGAGCATATGCTCGGCCCATGGGGCGAATCCTACCAGGCCATGGGCCATCTGGAGATCGAGCTGGGACACGGCGTCCAGGTGGAGGCATACAGGCGAGAGCTGGACTTGAAAGAAGCGGTCTGCCGCACCAGCTATGAATACAACGGTGTCACTTACACCCGCGAAACCTTCGTGTCGGCCGACGATCAGGTTATGGTCGTGCGGCTTGAGGCGGATAAGCCGGGCAAGCTCAGCCTGGAGGCTTCGCTGAGCAGTCCTCTGCCCTTCCGGGTGAGCAGGAGAAGCCAGGGCGGCATCCTGCTCGGGGGACAGGCCCCGGACCATGTGGAACCGAACTTCATCCAGGCGGATGAAGTGGTATTCGACCGCGGCGGCGAGGGGATGACTTTCGAAATTCATCTGCAGGCACTGAACGAGGGCGGCAGGCTGGAGGTGCATGGCGGACGCATCTTCATCCGGGATGCTCATTGTGTCACGCTGCTGTTGACGGCGGATACGAGCTACAACGGCTTTGACAAGGACCCGGTAAGGGAGGGGCGGGACCCCGGCATCCGCTGCAGCCGGTGGCTGGACGCAGCTGCGCAGCTTCCCTATGCGGAGCTGCGCAGCCGCCACATCAGGGAGCACCGGCGTTATTACGACCGCGCCGATCTGACGCTGGATGCTCCCGGCCGGAGCGATCTGCCGACGGATGAGCGGATCAAGGCGCTCCGGGCGGGGGAAGCAGATGAGCATCTGGCCGCCTTGTTCTTCCGCTACGGGCGGTATCTGCTGATCGCAAGCTCCCGTCCCGGCACGCAGGCAGCCACGCTTCAGGGGATCTGGAACCCGATGACCCGCCCGCCCTGGACCTGCAATTACACGGCGAATATCAATGTGCAGATGAACTACTGGCTGGCCGAAACCGGCAATCTCAGCGAATGCCACACACCGCTGTTCGATATGATCGGGGAGCTCGCTGTGACGGGAGGCAGAACGGCGCAGGTCCACTATAATTGCGGGGGCTGGGCATCCAATCACGGCATCGATTTGTGGCGGTCGGCTGCCCCTTCCGGCGGTCCGACCAAGGGCTCAGCGAGCTGGGCGTTCTGGCCGATGGCCGGTCCCTGGCTTTGTCAGCATCTTTGGGAGCATTACAGGTTCGGCGGGGACCTTGCTTTTCTGGAGGATCATGCTTATCCCCTTATGAAGGGCGCGGCCCGCTTCTGTCTGGATTGGCTTGTCGAGGACGGCGGAGGACATCTGGTGAGCAGCCCGTCCACCTCGCCGGAAAATTCCTTCATCGGTCCGGACGGCCGCAAGTCGGCGGTAAGCATGAGCTCGACGATGGATCGTTCGCTGATCCGGGAGCTGTTCACGAACTGCATCGAGGCCAGCATTGCGCTGGATACCGACGAAGCCTTCCGCGAGTTGCTGAAGGAGGCCTGCGGCAGGCTTCATCCGCTGCGAATCGGCCGTCACGGCCAGCTCCAGGAATGGCTGGAGGATTTCGAGGAAGCGGAGCCGGGGCACCGCCATACGGCCCATCTGTACGGGCTTCATCCGGGAAGCGAGATTACGCCGCGCGTCCGGCCGGAGCTGGCGGAAGCCTGCCGCGTCACCCTGGAGCGCCGCGCGGTTTATGAAGGGGAAGATACGATCGGCTGGTGTTTCGCCTGGCTGATTAATCAATATGCCCGTCTGGAGGACGGCGAGAAAGCGCACGGCTATCTGGTCAAGCTGCTGAAGAACCCGTTTCCCAATCTGCTCAACGCCCACCGTCATCCGAAGCTGAGCTGGTATCCCACCACGCTGGAGGCCAATTACGGCGCGGCGGCCGGCATTGCCGAGCTGCTGCTGCAAAGCCATGACGGCAGCATCGATCTGCTTCCCGCGCTTCCGAAGGCATGGCCGGCAGGCCGGATCACCGGAATTCGCGCACGCGGCGGCTTCGAACTGGACATCGAATGGGCCGATGGCCGCTTGACCCGGGCAGCCGTCCGTTCACGCTCCGGCGGAGAATGCCGTATCCGGGCGAATATGCCGCTCAGGCTGGCGGGAGCAAGACCGGCGGCCGAACCGGGAGGACCTGACCGGTCAGAAGCTGCTGTGGAATCGAGACAACCCGCAGAATCTGTGCAGTCCGCGGAGTTGGAACGCACCGCATTGTCCGGTCAATATGCGGAATCGCAGCAGTCTTGGGGCCGCAAGCAGTCCGTAGAGGACCGCAGCCGTACGGGTTCCCTCCTTATTTTCAATACCAGGGCCGGAGAATCCTATGAAATTACGCCCGGCTAAATGGTTGGCCACGCCAGGGAAGCGCTGAAACGAAACGAATGACAGGGGAAGGAACGGTTCGATGAATATTGTGGGATTGAAGGTTGAAGGCAGGGAGCATCCGCTTGGCGTCGATTGTTTGACACCGGGCTTCGGGTGGTCTTACAGGAGCCAGGGAGAGCGCTCTGTGATTCAGTCGGCCTACCGGATACGTGTCTATAAGATTCAGCAGCAGGAAGAAGCCGAGGTCTGGGATTCAGGCAGGCAGCCCGGCCGGCGGCATACCTGTATTGCGTATTCGGGAGCTCCGCTGGAATCCGCGACACGGTACTATTGGCGGGTAAATGTGTGGGACCGGGAGGGCAACCTGTGGGAGAGCGCCCTCTCCTGGTGGGAAACCGGCCTGCTTCACGCGCATGACTGGAAGGCCCGCTGGATCGGAGCGCCTGAGGGGATGACGTCACCAGATTCTCCGCTGCCTCTGCTGCGGCGGGAATTCGCCGTCCGCAAGCCGCTGAGAAGGGCAAGGGCTTATGTAAGCGGACTTGGCCATTACGAGCTGCGGCTGAACGGTGCGAAGATTGGCGACCGCGAGCTGGAGCCGGGCTGGACGCATTACGACAGAACCTGCTTGTATTCGGTATACGATATTACCGACCAGCTCGCCATAGGCGTCAATGCGGCGGGGATGATGCTGGGGAATGGCTTCTACAACGTCAGCGGCGGACGTTACACGAAGTTCAAGAATTCGTTCGGCCTGCCCAAATGCCTCGTCCAGCTGGAGCTGTATTATACCGACGGCACGAACGATACCGTGGCCAGCGACGGGAGCTGGAGCGCATGCGAGGGACCAATCACCTTCGCCTGCATATACGGGGGTGAAGACTACGACGCCCGCCGCGAACAGCCGGGCTGGGATCGTCCCGGCTTCACCGCCGCCGGGGGCAAGGGCTGGGCAGCGGCGGCGGAAACGGCCGCACCGCTCGGGACATTGCGGGTACAGCAGGCGCAGCCGCTGAAGGTCAAGCGCCGTTTTCGGCCTGAGAAGGCGATGCAGACAGCGCCCGGCGTGTGGCTGATCGATCTGGGCCAGAATTTCTCCGGCTGGACCGAGATTGCCGTCTCCGGTCCGGCCGGAGCAGAGATCATCCTGACGCCATGCGAACGCCTGAAGGGCAGCGGGCCGGATCAGCGGATGTCCGGAGCTCCTTACAGACTGACGTATACCCTGAAGGGGGAGGGTGTGGAAGTATGGCGGCCGCGTTTTACCTATTACGGGTTTCGTTATGTGCAGGTAGAGGGCGCAGAGCCGCTCCCGGACGATACCGAAGACACCGGCACCGTTACTGGCTTGGAGGATGCCGCGGAGCCGGGCATGGATCAGGCATTACGGCGCGGGGCGGCGCCGGTATCGGGGAGGGCTGTGCTGCTTGGAATCGAGGGCCAGATGATATATCCGGATATCGCCGAAACGGGCGGCTTTGAATGTTCAGATCATATGATCAACCGGATTCACGAGATTATCAATTGGGCTGTTCTAAGCAATATGAAGAGCGTATTTACGGATTGTCCGCACCGCGAGAAGCTGGGCTGGCTGGAACAGCTGCACCTGATGGGGCCGTCTGTCATGTACAACTACGATGTGGAGACCATCTTCTCCAAGGTGATGGAGGATATTCGCGATGCGCAGCAGCCAAGCGGCATGATTCCGACCACCGCTCCCGAATATATCGTTTTTCAGCCGCCGTGGGATATGTTCAGAGATTCCGTCTCCTGGGGGGCGGCTTATATTATCTCAAACTGGGATCTGCTGCTTCAATACGGCAATCGGGGATAGGAGGATGGCGCATATTTCCAAAAATTGAAGCTTGCGCTCGCGCAGGCATTCAATGCGGAATATTTTAATCCGGACACCGGTCATTATGCCGGCGGCAGCCAGACGGCGAACGCTCTGCCGCTTGTTCTCGGGCTGGCCGAAGCGGATAACCGCGAAGGGATACTGGGTGCGATTGTACGGGATATCGAGGAGAGGGGCTGGCATACCAATGCCGGGGATGTCGGCCACCGCTACGTGCTCAAGGCGCTGTCGGACAATGGGCGTTCCGATGTTATCTACCAGATGACCAGGCAGACCGACCATCCGAGCTACGGCTATCAGATCGCGAACGGGGCGACGACGCTGACAGAGGCCTGGGACGGTCCGACGGTCGGCAAATCGCAGAACCATTTTATGCTCGGACATATTGAGGAATGGTTCTATCAAGGGCTGGCAGGAATCACGACCAGGTTCGACCACGAGGAGCAAGCGTTCCGGATCACGGTGAAGCCTGCCGTAGTGGGAGATTTGAGCCATGTCAACGGACTATGCTTTACGCCTGCCGGCCAGACTGCAGTACGGTGGGAACGCTGCGGAGAGAACGGGTTCCGGATGACCGTGGACATTCCCGTGAACACGGATGCGCTGGTCTATGTGCCGGCTGTTTCCGCCGAATCTGCCAGGGAGACGGGAAGGGACGGAGATCCTGCTGCGCATGAAGTTAAGCAAATCAGCTACGAAGACGGATACGCCTTGTATGCCGTCGGGTCGGGTACATATATCTTCGAGAGCATCATAACAGCGGCACAGCGGCATCGGATGGAACAAAGCGGGCATTCATTTAGGCCATAAAATATTAACCGTCTGGCCCTGCATTTTCGTTGCAAGCTGCCTTGGATGGAGAGCGTTTTCGCATCATGCGGGGACGCTTGTTTTTTTGCCGGAGACAGCGATTTATTCGCTCCACGGGAATTCTTAACAGCTGGAATCCCGCAAGGATCGCATGACGGCGGCAGGCTTTATGTCATTTTCCATTAGTCCCAAGGAACGGTCTGCTTTCTCCTCTGGTTGTTTGAGATCATTCATCTTCATATCGCAAAGTAAAGATGAGTGCCCATTCGAGTTTGCTTAACGATTCCGGGGAGAGGTCCGCGGATTGTATTGCGTTGTTGCTCGATGCCTGCATGCCCCATAGATGAACAGGTTCACCGGCAACGAATGTACGCGGTTCGTTATTAAAGATTAATCCCCGTGCAGTCAACTGCTTTTCCCAGGGAATGGTATAGGTTACGAGGCCTGATCCGGAGTCGTATAGAGTACCGACTTTAATCGTGTTAAATGGATTCTGTCCCTCGATGGAGACGTTGTCGATTGAAATAATGACTTCGATCTCGCCGCTCTTCCGGGCATCCGAACTGAAGAACAAATCACCGATAGAGCCGGCTGAAGCGGCTATCCTGCCATTTTTCCATATATCGATATCCAGTTTTGCATGTGGTTTATTTCCTTCATAGCGTAATTTAAATGCTCCGGATATGTAGCCCAGAAAGGGCTGAAATTTTGCTCCGTCGCCCTTGAACAGATCAACAGGAGTCATTGTTATTTCAGCAGGTCCTGTGGGCTCGGGCGTTTCAGCTTCTACCGATTGCGCACAGCCAGATATCGACAACGCCAGTATGCTTATGATCATAACGATGCAGAAAGCTTTAAATTTGCTGATCATCATTGAACCTCCACCCCTCTGGATAACGTCAGTTTAATTTACCACGGAGGGGTATTCCTTACAATGGTAAAATTGGAATTTGGAGTTTTCGGGCTTCGTCCCAATAAACTGCTGCACGTCCGCTGTCGTATCCGGCACGAATTGCTGCGGGGCAATAGAGCTTGCATGATTAATTTATGGTGTGTTTCATGACAAAATGGGAAGAAAATGAAACCAATTGCATGGCACCAACTATGCATTCAACATTATTGAATTTACAATAAAAGCTATAGGCAACGAAGCTGCTATTGCGGATTAAGATGAAAAGGGGTGCAATATGATCGCTTCCCACAGGGAATCAGCCATACAAACCATTCAAACTGTGCTGTCAGCAGATCTTTCTTGCAGCGAGTCTGATTTTCTTGCTGACGGGGTATCCGTTCACAAAGCTGAGATAAGAGAGGGGAGGTTTCGTTTTCCAATTCGCGAACATGTGTTAAGCATTGTAACAATGGGCAGAGGGGTCGTTGTTTCATGTAATCCTGAACGATTAGAATGGGCAAGACAAAGTTTTATGCAGCTCGCACGCGGGCAGATCTTTTCCATGCAATCCATTGCCAAAATGGGTGATTATGTGCAAAAAGATCATCAGCATATAGCCGGACCTGTTCAGAAATATGTTTGTTCCAGCGATGATTTTACAGGCTTTAATATTCCGCAGGGAATAACCGTTTCAACTTATGACCGCAACGACGTCACCAATCTCTACGAGCATCAGAATTTTAGAAATGCGCTCTCCTATCATGCGGACAGCTCCCGTCCTGATATGCTGGCGTCGATTGCCGAGTGTGACGGAAAGATTGTAGGCATCGCCGGAGCGTCCGGGGATTGTGAGCGAATGTGGCAGATCGGTGTGGATGTCGTACCCGAATACCAAGGTCTGGGGATTGGCAAAGCCATTGTCGGCACCCTGACGAAGGCGATATTAAATGAGGGTATACTACCCTATTATTCAACCGAGATTAGCAATCTCCAGTCCAGTCAGTTGGCAGTTAGTTTAGGTTACTGGCCAGCCTGGATTCACTTATATGCCCGGTAACAAACAAACATCATGATAGTGACTCCAACGAATACGAAGTGCGAAGGAGCGGACAATGTTGAAAATAGGAAGCATGAATCATTTGCTTTTTTCTGTTGCCGATTTAGATCAATCCATTCCATTTTACAAGGATGTATTTGGTGCAAAGTTATTGGTCAAAGGCAGCAAGCTGGCTTATTTTGATTTGAACGGACTATGGTTGGCATTAAATGTGGAGGATGATATTCCGCGAAATGAAATCCAGTACTCCTATACGCATATAGCTTTTAGCGTGGAAAGCGAAGATTTTGATGCCGCGGTAAAAAAACTTGAAGATCTGGGTGTCAATATTCTCGCAGGGCGCAAACGGGATGAGAGGGATAAAAGGTCAGTTTATTTCACTGACCCTGATGGGCATAAATTTGAATTCCATACGGGAACGCTGCACGACAGGCTTTCTTATTACAAAAACGATAAATCGCACATGATTTTTTATGAGGAATAAACCTGGACTCCCTGCAGCAGACAGATTTAAGAATAATCGGATTGCAGGAGCAACTCGTCGATCACCGCTGAGATTGCTCCACTTGGCACTTATAATTCCTTTGTCATAAATACACTGTACGGATCTTCTATGTAATCCGAGAATGGCTCGCAATATTGAAATCCCAAACTTTCATAGAGTCTTCTGGCCGGGTCGAAAGCATCCATTGAGCCCGTTTCCAGACTTAGCCGCTGATAGCCGCGCTGCCTGGCTTCTTCCATGATTTGTTCAAGGATTCTCCTTGCCACGCCCTTTCTCAGATGCGCCGCAGAGGTCCGCATTGATTTTATCTCTCCATGCCGGCCATCCAGCTCCTTAAGCGCCCCGCAGCCAAGCAATTCGTTGTCTTCCCATGCGCTCCAGAAGGTGATTTCCGGTTTCTTCAATCCTTCAAGATTCAGGGCATGGATGCTCTCCGGCGGGGAATGAAGCGTCATACTCTGAAGATGCTCCCCGATTAATGCAGCCACTTCGTACCCGGTCAGGTCATCCGGTTTAATCTCCATAAAAAATCACTCCGCAGTCTCTATGATTTATTTGACAGGTAAACGCATCGCTGCAGACGTCCTTGACGCTAACGCTCTTCGGAAGACGGATTGACGGGGCGGTAGACCGTCCAGCCCGTATCCTGATGGCGAGAGCCTTGGCTGCTGTCCGGTTCCCTATGGCCGCAGCCGGCAATGGCTGCCATGACGGTTATTATGGCTAAACCCATGAATATTCTTCGTTTCATAGTATCCACCTCAAATAAATTATCCCACAGATTTGAACGGTAAAGCAACAGAAATGCCGCTTTACTGCCCGTTCCTGGTACACACCTGATGCCCCAAGCATTAATGGACTTGTGCAGTATCCTTACATCCCAGCGATCTTTTTCCCATTCTTCACGGGTGTCTGTTAATTGCAAGAACTTTGAAAGAAACAATCGCAGATAGCCAAGCAAATAAAGCGTGAGATGAACGATGCGAATAAGGATGTACTCGTCGAAACGTTAAAACGCAAAATCAAAGCACTGGGTGACGCAAGTAGAGAACATGATTTCGTTGAAATGGAGGCGTGAACCCAACGTCTTTAAGCTGGTTTGGAGTCTTGGCCAACTAAATTTACATTAGATACTTATATAAGTTTGTGATATAGTTTTATTCATGGAACCTAAAAATAACCTGACTGAGTTGAACGTTAGCGACTTCGCTATGGTTTTCGAAGATTTAACGAGGATTTTCATTCGGTTGCCGTCAATTGAAAAACTAAGCTTCACTACACTTTCCGTCCTGCACACGTTGTCCCTCAAGAGTCCCATGCGGCTTACTGAGTTGACAGTTAATGAGCAAGTTACGCAGTCGGCAATCACACAGTTGGTGACCCGACTTGAACGAGACGGGCTCGTCGAGCGCCGACCAGATCCAAATGATGGCCGAGTCGTTCAAGTGCATATTACCGCGCTGGGAGCAAATGTTATTGAATCGCGTCGTTTGAATCGTATGACGCAGCTCTCGAAATTCAGTGAAGGGCTCACTCAGGAGGAAAAACGGGCAATTGCATCCGCAATTCCCGCATTGAGGCGTCTGGTCGAACTGGGAACCGATTCGTAGTCTCAGTCGCGGTTGCATTTCCGTTGTTCATACCCGAGTGACGGACGAAACAAACGAATACAAGGAGGAACACTTATGACAACAGCTCCTTTCTTGCTTGAACCGAGTCCGATCTACGTATCGGATGAGTTACTTGCTGATCTTCAAAATCGTTTAAAGTCCACCAGATGGCCTCTCGATGCCGGTAATGATGACTGGTTTTACGGTGTTAGTCGGAACTACCTTGAGAAACTCGTCGACTACTGGATTAACGAGTTTGACTGGCGCAAATCCGAGAAGGCGATCAACGCCTACGAACACTATAAAGTAAATGTTGACGGAGTTCCTGTGCACTTTATGCGTAAACCTGGCGTGGGGCCTAAACCTGTACCATTGATCCTGTCCCATGGTTGGCCTTGGACGTTCTGGCATTGGTCCAGGGTCATTGATCCACTAGCGGACCCTGGCGCATTCGGGGGCGACCCGGCTGAAGCATTCGACGTAATCGTGCCCTCACTTCCTGGCTTTGGATTCTCGACGCCACTGCCAAACAATCCAGACATGAACTTTTGGAAAATTGCCGATCTCTGGCATACGCTCATGACCGATACTCTCGGCTATGCGAAATACGCGGCTGGGGGATGCGATGTAGGTGCTCTCGTGACCGGTCAACTGGGACACAAATATAGTGACGAGCTCTACGCAATACATATCGGGTCTGCTCTAAAGCTGAATTTTTTTAACGGGGATCGCGCCTGGGATTTTGCCGGAGGCCGTCCTCTACCTGATAATATCCCTGAGAGTATTCGATCTAAGATACTGGAAATTGATCGCCGCTTTGCATCGCACCTCGCCGTACACGTTATTGATCCCGGCACACTCGCATTCGGACTGTGCGACTCGCCAGTTGGAATGCTTGCATGGATCTTGGAACGATGGGTGAAGTGGAGTGACAATAAAGGCAACGTCGAGAATGTCTTTACTAAGGACGACATCCTTACACACGCAACAATCTTCTGGGTAAACAACGCCATCGAAACCTCGATGCGCGTCTATGCGAACAATAACCGATATCCATGGACACCCGATCATAGTCGCTCGCCTGTCATTGAGGCACCAACCGGTATAACCTTTGTGGGCTACGAAAATCCGCCGGGTATCACGACCGAAAATCGCGTACCGAATTTTCTCGACAGCGATCGCGCTCCTTGGTACAACCACGTCAACATTTCCGCTCACGAGCAGGGAGGACACTTCATCCCCTGGGAAATTCCGGACAAGTGGGTTGAGGATTTGCGCCGAACCTTCCGAGGACGTCGATAAGAGATTCAACAGATCAAGCTTTCAATAAAGGATTGCGGTTCTTTGGTCGTTTGCTATTGAACTAACCGCGAACGATAGTTAATCATAAAGGGTTCCACATATTAGTCATGCATAATATGTGGAACCCTTTATTTTATTTGATTTTCTTATGATTAGGTCTTGATAATTTTTAATAAAGTACTAGGTTAGGAAAATAAAGTTGTAGACTGATCGTAGTCCGGGGGCATCAGTTCAACGCCATTGGCACACTTCGAGGACACTGGGACCAGCTGCGCGGGGAAGCAGAAGCGTGCGCTCATGGTTGTTCTTCCCGAAGGCACCGGTTCGGCGCGATCGGCGCACGCACTAGTAATTTCATTGCTGTCCTGAGAGACGTTGTATTGTGTACTTTATCCGTTTGTATTTTACAGCTCGTCGTAAAACTCTGCTTGACTTAATTTCATTCACTGTAGACGCTCCGGATACGTAGCTGGGGCTGGTCGGCTGCCATTGTGTTTAATTTAAAGGCAACGATCCCCTTAAATTGAATAACTCGACAAATATTGGTCATCGGTATAAGTCACTGTTTATCCTTAAATAGAAATTTTCAACTGTATAGCAGTTTTATTAATTAATAAAAACTTGCGTGTTATTTGAGGAATTGCTTTTTATGATTTTTGACATAATTGATGGTAATCGCAAAGTATACAATAGCTACGACATTTACTATAACTTCCAAATAGGCTGGAAAGTTATACCACGGTAAAATAAATAGCCAAACAACTACCAAAATTGCTGTAATTACGTATAAGAATTTAAATTTATCAGTCATTTCTATTTTCTCCTTTAATTTTAAATCATTAGATATATTGTTCTGTAAGCCTTATAGGCCAAAACCAATATTCCAATCCTCATAATGGTCTATCGGCTACATTCACCGGATGAAGACGGGAGTAGTAAGAACGTCCGATGAAAAGTCCCCCAATGACAAAAATGATAGATTCCAAGATCCCAATCCCATCCGTAGCTAAATATGATGGAATCACTATATTCATTGCGACTTTCAGAGCAACAAACACTATAAGTGTTCCAACTATCCAGAATTTCATTTTGCCATTTCCCATTTTTCCGCTTTTGTTAAGAAATATTACCCACCCTTGAATTAACCCGGATATGAAGCCCAATACAATTATCAACAATAGCAAAATCCACTCTTTCGTTCCAATGTCTTTTATCGTAAGCGCCCACACGACTCCGACAACCAGCAGCATCGCTCCGATAAGAAATATTCTGTCTAAACCTTTCATGGCTATGCATCTCCTTTGTGAAATTTTAAAATAGTACGTCTCCTACTTTTCAACAGCGAAATAACTTCGTCTAGGAAGCTGAAGCGATACGTCTCTTAACTGAAAATTGGGTAAGCTTCGAATGTCTAAGGCCAGCATTCCGTGTCTCCTTAATCAAATTGTGTATTTCGTGTATGCACAATATATCATGCGGAGATTTATTAAGTCAATTATCAAATGTTTTTTCCATAGGCATTCATTTTTTTATTACAACACTATAAATTTTCATGGGATCAATGAACAGAGAATGGTTTTTTATTCTTTAAGGCTTATCTAACTGTAAAAAAGTTGTCTTTCCAGTTACGCATTTTCACTAAAACACTTGAAAAGGCTACCTTCCATCCCCACACATTGCGCAGCAAAAGCGAATAACTGAGCAGCAGCAGAAGAAGCATTTCGCCGCGCAGGTTGTGATTACCGGTATTGTACGTACGTTCTTTTCCGATGGCAAAATCGTCGGAATTCACAAAACATATCTCCTCAACTTTCTACGGAAATGAAGCAGAACTTGTTCAATAAGTTATTTGGTTTACAGACGAGCTTCCGGAAGGCTTAACAGCAGCAATGTATTTATCAGACAGGAGCAGCCCAGTCAATATTAAGGCAATCATGAAAACGGAACATACATACCCACAAGCAAAAAGAAGTCGGTGCAGCCGTATGAATTCCCGCACTTGACGAAATGAACACGTCAGTATCGGCAGCTTATAGGACCGCTGGAATAAAATGCAAGCCATCTTCTCATACTAAGGGAGAAAATGGAGGTGAATGATATGCCTGACAATAACGCCGATCCAAAAACACAGCGAGCAGATAATCGTACGGATAAGCATGACAATCAACAGAATGAGGATAATGCCACTGAAGATAATCAGACGCTGACAAGCGATAATGCTGCCGATAAAGTGCCAAGCCTGAATGGTGTTTTCAAAAATAAAGTTTAATCTTCAGCAGGCTTCAAAGTGGCTGATCAGGGTGTTAGAGACCTGATCAGCCATTTTTTTTGCAGTTATTCTCCCTTTTAGTTTACAAGATAGGATTTCCACCAATTCAATACCGGCCTCCTCATTAAAAATCAGCATGCGAATATGAAAATCGTTCTCTATAATCTCCTTTCGGGAAGCGCTAACATAATAAATAGTTAACTATGGAAAGCGAGGCTTCTATCGATGGGTTTAGAGCAGATGCAGCAGCGTTTTGCCAAGGCTGATCCCCGTTATGGGCCTGTGCCGTTCTGGTGGTGGAGCGGCGAGGAGGTAACCGAGGAGAGAGTTCGTTGGCAGCTTCAGAAATTTCATGCCGGGGGCATGCGAAATATCGGGATTATTCAGCTTGCCCCGACAGGCCCGCAGTATGGCTCCGTCGGCGATCAGCCGGTGTTCTTCAGCGAAGATTGGTGGAGGTTATTCGAGGTGGCGCTGCGGGAAGCGGAGCGCCTGGGCATGTATTTGTGGTTCTACGATCAGATCGGGTTCTCCGGCGCCAATCTGCTGGCCCGCATCGTAGCCGATCAGCCGCAGCTTGCCGGCTATCAGCTACGCCGGTTCCGGTCGGCCGATGAGATTCCCGAAGGCTCCATGCAATTGACCGAGCAGGGCGGCTATATTTATGCGGCGGTCAGGCAGGGCTTCAACTGGCTCGATCCGGAGGCGGCGGGCCTGCTCATTGACCGCATACACGGGGAATTCGAGCGGCGTTTCCCGCATGATCTCGGCAGGACGCTGGCCGGCAGCTTTCAGGATGAGCTGCCGCCGCTGCCGCTGTGGACGCCGGAAGTATCCGAAGCCTACCGCAAGCGGTATGGAGAAGAGCTTGCGCCTTTTATTCCGGCGCTGTTCGAAGACGCACCAGGCGCGGAAACGGTGCGCAGAAGGGTCTACCGCCTGGCCGCGGAGCTTGCGGAGCAGTCGTTCTTCATCCCGGTCGGTTCCTGGCATGAGAAGCATAATATGCTCATCGGCTGCGATCAGGCGGGCCCGGCCAGACGCGTCGAGGTCCACGGAGCGCAGCGGCTGTACCTGGATTATTTTCGGACGCACCGCTGGTACAACTCGGCCGGAGCGGACATGGACGGCGAGATCAAGCCGCATTCCTCAATGGTCCACCTGCATGGCGGCAAGCGGGTATGGCTGGAGGCGTTTCATTCCAGCGGGTGGGGCGGCACGCTCGAAGAGACGATGCATTGGCTTGTCCCATGGTTCCAGGCCGGCGCTACGCTGTACAGCCCGCATGCTGTGTATTACAGCACGCGGGGCGGCTGGTGGGAATGGGCGCCGCCGGATACGGGCTGGAGGCAGCCGTATTATGAGCATTACCCGGTATTCGCCGATACTGTCAGCCGG
The DNA here is from genome assembly GCF_056269285.1 of Paenibacillus sp. JT31N11. NCBI lineage: Bacteria > Bacillati > Bacillota > Bacilli > Caryophanales > Paenibacillaceae > Paenibacillus > Paenibacillus sp. JT31N11. The sequence goes on along the minus strand of NZ_JBWDNQ010000016.1, from coordinate 20,728 downwards.
GTATGCGGCCTGCTCAGTGAAGGAACGCATATAGCGGATGTGGCGGTCCACTATCCTTCCTATGCGGTATGCGGGCTGATGACACTGGAGGATGGCGGCAGGGATGAGCATCCGATGGCTGTATCCAACCGGGTTCCGAATGACGCGGTCGGCCGCATCGATCAGGTGTACAAGAAGCTGACCGGCAGGTGGAACCGCAAGGAGCTTGACGATGTGGGAGAGCTTCGCAGAATCCGCCGGGATTACGATATCGTTGACGATTCCGCGCTTGCCAAGGGATCCTGCGACGGAAAGCAGCTTGCCATAGCCGGAGAACGCTTCTCGGTCGTCATGCTGTGCGGAACGACCGTAATGGATGAAGAAGCCAAGTGGAAGCTGGAGGAATGGATCGTCCAGGGCGGCTGGGTCGTTGCGGTCGACGTCCCCGAAGGGGAGAGGCAGCTTGCTGGCGCGTATTATGTGGATACGCCGGAAGAGGCGGCTTTGCTGATCGATGAGCGACTGCCCAAGCGGATTATAGGGGACGGCATGACGCTGCAGCGGCAAACGGACGATGCGGATATTTTCCTGCTGCTGCCGCCGGAAGGCCTGCTGGCGATGCATCAACCGGCCGGGCCGGATGCGGTCATGCCGGGTACGGCGCCATATCGGCTGCGCACAGCCGGTGAGCCAGAGCTGTGGGATCCGGTGACCGGCAGACGCAGACCGCTTCCCCATAAACGCGCCGGAGAATGGGTCGAGCTGGATATTCCATTCACTGATTGGCCTGCTGCTCTGATTGTTTCGATGCTGGAGAAGGGTTCCGGGACGGTTATGGAAAATCGTGCGGAATCGGGTGGCCAGCCGGCCCGTTCCGTGAGCCTGAGGGCCGCTGATCCCGACGAAGCGATACCGGATGGAACAGGCCGGGAGCTGGACGGCCCTTGGAATGTTACGGCCGTACCGACGCTGGATAACCGCTATGGCGATTTCGACCTGCATGACGGGCAGACGGCACTTCTTGGCATTGAGCGCCGGCAGTTCAGGGTCAGTCTGGAGCGCGGCGGATCTGAAGGCGAGCAGGCGGGCTGGCAGCGGCCGGAATACGACGACTCGGCATGGCTCGACAGGCTGTGGAGCGAATCGGCCTACTGGCTGGCCTGCAAAGGAGACCGCTTCCGGGAGGATTCCGCCTGGCCTGTGGTCTACAGCCAAACATTCGGCGATCTGTCCTTCCGTACCTGGGCCGGAAGAATGGGCAGAGTTCCGCGCCGCTATCTGAATCTTGGACGGGCCGGGAAGGGCGAGATCGTCTGGGCGCGGACGCATGTCATTGCGCCTGAAGCCGGACGGTACTGGATTCGGGCGGAGAGCAATGCGGAATTGACCTGCCGCGTGAACGGCCTGGTCATTGAATTTGCCGGCGGCCCCGAGGAGCAGACGGCCTGGGTTGAGCTGGACTCAGGCAGCAATGAGCTGCTGATCCGGGCAGCGGCGCTTTCCTCAGGATTGATCCGGGCCGGAATTGAAGTGAACAGGCAGGCGGGGAAGCCGTTGCCCAAATATGTCTATGTGCAGAGCCCGAATTTGAAATCGGCGCTGGCCACCCAATTGAACTGCCCGCCTGATCGTCCAGTGCGGCAGGTCCGGATCGAGTTCGCGGCACGGGGTCGGGCCGCTCTCCATGTGAACGGCAGCATCATTACCGAGCATGGAGACTTCAATCCGTATATCCGCCAGGGACAGGAAGAATTGGATGTCACCCAGTGGTGGCGCAGCGGACTCAATGAGGTCGGAATAACGCTGCCCGAGGGGCGCGGGGAAGTGCTGATAGACGGCATTATCGATTATGAGGACGGGGGAAGGACGGTATTCTGCACCGGACCGGACTGGCGTGACGAACAAGGACAGCCGCCGCTTGTCTACCATGAAGCGGTGCTGCAGTTCGCCGAGACGGAGACGCTCTGGATCGCGCCGCGTCCCCATCCGCTTAAAGGCGTAGGCTGGCTGATGCCGGATTCCGTTCCGGTGAGCGAGCCTCTGCCGTTTCATGCCGATTCCTCTGCGATCGGCAGACCGGTCTGGATCCGCTTCCCTCTTCCGGCGGGAGCGGACCAAATGGAGCTGCGCCATACCGGACGGGCGCGGATTTGGCTGAACGGCTCAGAGATTGCGCTGCGCGGCGGCAAAGCGGTATTCGCCCCGCAGTCTGCCGGAGCATGCGTTGCCGTCCGCATCGAGCCGGACGGCGCCGAATCCGAAGCGGCGGTGCTGACAGCGCCGATCCGCTTCCGCACCTCGCAGGTGCGCGGCGAGCTGGGGGACTGGCGCACAGCGCTTTGTTTGCCGCATCATAGCGGCGTAGTGGAATATGAGCATGCCTTCCGCACGGACAAGAAGGGCGTATTCACCCTTGACCTCGGACATGTCCGGGGGACGGCGGAGGTGTGGATTGACGGCAGGCCTGCCGGCGTTCGTTTATGGCGGCCATACCGGTATGCCTGCGGCAGTCTGGAAGCGGGTCCGCACCGGCTGCGCATACGCGTAACCAACACGCTTGGCACCCACTATGAAACCGGCCGGCCATCCAGCGTAGTCGGAGCGAACAACGCCATCATGTACTGGACCCGTAAGGATGAATCCGCATGGCAGCCGATCTTCCCATCCGGAGGGTTGTATGGACCGGTGAGAATCAGTGAGTAGCGGGCTGACTTGAGATGCCCCGGGAGCGGTGCCTGTTTTCCGCCGCTCCCATCCAACGATTATGAAGAGAGGAGAGTCTGTCATTGAAGCAAAATCAGGAACGCGTAGTCGCGGTTTATCTGGTGGAAACGCCGTATTCCCTGGAGCACGCCGCCGGGATATTGGCAGGCGAGCAGTCGACGGGCACCTTCACGGCGGTGCCGGGAGAAACGGATGATCTGAAGTTCGAATTTGGCGCAGTAGTGGAAGGCATCCGTCCGCTCGAAATTGTGGATGTGCCGTCACTGCCGGGCGCGACTGTTCCGGCCGGTCACAGCGGCGGTTACCGCAGGGGAGAAGTGAGGATTTCCTTCCCGCTCCATAATTTCGGCCCGTCCATCCCCAATCTGATGACGGCGGTGGCCGGAAACCTGTATGAGCTGCAGGAATTGTCCGGGCTTCGTCTTCTCGATCTCGATCTGCCCGAAGCCTTCGTCCGTGCATACCGCGGACCCCGGTTCGGCATTGAAGGGACACGGGAATTGTGCGGCGTATCCGGCAGGCCGATTATCGGGACCATCGTCAAACCCTCTGTCGGGCTGCCGATGGAGGCGCTCGGCCGGCTGATTACGGAGCTTGCCTTATCTGGACTGGATTTCATCAAGGACGATGAGCTGAACGCGGACCCTCCTTATGCGCCGTTCGCGCTGAAGGTGGAGACGGTGATGGATGCGATCCGGCGCGCGGCGGACCGGACGGGCAAGCAGGTCATGTACGCCTTCAACATTACGGGGGATATGGACCAGATGCGCCGCAATCACGACCAGGTGGTTCAATCAGGAGGCAGCTGCGTGATGGCAAGCATCAACAGCATCGGCTTCACGGCCCTGACCGAGCTGAGCCGGTACAGCGAGGTGCCCATTCATGGGCACCGCAACCAGTGGGGAATGCTGACCCGCTGTCCTCAGCTGGGTATGGATTTTCGCGTCTACCAGAAGCTGGCCCGCCTTGCCGGAGCCGATCATATCCATGTGAACGGCTTGCGCAGCAAGTTTTACGAGAGCGACCAGTCCGTCATTCATTCGATCCGCTCCTGTCTGACGCCGCTTGGGGATACCCGGCTGCCAATGCCGGTTATTTCTTCCGGGCAGTGGGCCGGGACGGCGGTTGATACTTACGCTGCGACCGGCACCGTCGATGTAATGCATCTGGCGGGCGGAGGCATTCTGGCGCATCCGGACGGACCGACGGCGGGAGTGAAAAGCATGAAGCTCGGGTGGGAGGCGGCTGTAAAGGGCGAGTCGTTGGCTGCGTGTGCGGCCAGACATCCCGTTCTGCAGCGCGCCGTCGACAAATTCGGCGCCAAATCATGAAGGTGCGGCTCCCCTGCAAGGAAAATCCTGCTTCTATGTACGCTGCCCTCGGGATTTGCCCCTGTAAGCGGGAAAAATCGTGCTGCGACCCTGAGCCTGGGCCAGTCATGCTGCAAGCGGCGCGCCAGTAAGGAAAATCCTGCTTCTAAGCACGCTGTCTTCGGGATTTGCCCCTGTAAGCGGGAAAAATCCTGCTGCAGCCCTGAGCCCGGGCCAGTCAGGCTGCCAAACGGCACGCCAGCAGTGATCCTTAAACTAGTCAGAGGGCAGCCTATTTACCGGCTCGCTTCACTCCTTGCGCGGGTCATCTCATGCTGGAAGCGGTTTCTTAAAAATCGACATGCTTTTCTTATTTTTCTTCAATTTCGCATCAAAGCCAGCCTCTGTAAGATAGAGGTACAGCATGGCAGCGGTTTCAAATTATTGTGGCTTCGGAAAGGAGAGGAAGGCCTTGAGCGCAGAATTAAAACAACCCCCCTTGATAACCGCCTCCTCGCAATCGGCTTCCTCCGGTTCGGTCTGGAGGCGGTTGAAAAAAGAGAAATATCCGCAGATCTTCGTCTGGATCGGGATTCTCTTGCTTGTCATTTTTCACTTCCTGCCTCTGTTCGGGATTCTGATGGCCTTCAAGGATTATTCGGTCACGGATGGCATCCGCGGCATTTTCACAAGTCCGTGGGTCGGGTTCAAATATTTCGAGGAGTTTTATAACGACTACCAGTTTCACAATATCGTACGCAACACATTGGCGCTTAGCCTGCTCAAATTGGTTTTTACCTTCCCGGTCCCGATCCTGTTTGCGCTGATGATCAATGAGGTCAGAATTCACTGGTTCAAGCGGGCCGTACAGACTGTCAGCTATTTGCCGCATTTTATTTCCTGGGTTGTCGTATACGGGTTTATCGTCGTTTTCCTTTCCGGCGAATCCGGCATGGTCAATCATTTTCTCATGTCGGTGGGCATTATCGATGAACCGATCGGCTTTCTGACCAACCCGGATCATTTCTGGGGCTTGGCGGTGGGAAGCGCGATCTGGAAGGAAATGGGCTGGTGGACGATTATTTTTCTCGCTGCGGTATCGGGAATCGATCCTTCCCTGTACGAGGCGGCGCAGATTGACGGGGCTGGCCGGTTATCGCGGATTTGGCATGTAACCCTCCCCGGCATTAAGGGAACGATTGTCGTCGTCTTGATTCTTGCCCTGGGCAGTCTGCTTGGAGGAGGGCTGGTCGGTTCGAATTTCGAACAGGCGTTTCTGCTGGGGAATCCGCTTAATGCCGACAAATCGGAAATTTTGCAAACGTACGCGTTTCGGATGGGGCTTGCGCAGGGGCGTTATTCCTTCGCAACCGCCATTGATCTGATCCAATCCGTTATCTCAATAGTATTAATTCTCTCAAGCAACTTCATCGCGAAGAAAACGACGCAATCGGGTCTGTTCTGACCGCTTAACAAGAAAGGAGGCAGCATCTTGGCTAAACGCACCTTGGAGGACTGGCTGGTTGACAGCGTTAACTATATATTGATGGTCCTTGTTTTTCTCATCACCTTCTACCCGTTTTTCTACCTGCTTGTCGTTTCCTTCAACAAGGGGATGGATACGGCCCTCGGCGGCGTTTATTTTTGGCCGCGGGCCTTTACCTTCGAGAATTACAGCACATTTCTGAATGATCCCGACTGGATCAAGGCATTCTTCGTCAGCGCAGCAAGAACGGTCGTCGGCGCGGCTCTCGGGTTGTTCGTCACCTCGCTGGTCGCTTACGGCTTGTCTGCCAGGCAGCTGCTGTTCAAAAAATTCTACTACATGCTGTTTATCGTCGGAATGTACGTATCGGGAGGCTTGATTCCCTATTACGTGGTTCTCCGCCAGCTCCATCTGCTGAATACGTTCTATGTCTTTGTGATCCCGACGATGCTGAACATCTTCTTCCTGATTATCGCCGTTTCGTTCTTCAGGGATCTGCCGCCCGAGATGGAGGAATCGGCCAAAATCGACGGAGCCAGCGAATGGACGATTTTCAACCGGATTATTTTGCCGGTATCGAAGCCGCTCCTGGCCACGATGGCCTTGTTTTTGGGCGTGTCGCAATGGAACTCATGGCTGGATTCGGCCTACTTTGTATCGAGCGACAATTTGCGGACGCTGACCTTCCGGATGATTGAAATCATCAACAAGGGCAATATTCCGCTGGACAGCCGCAGTGCGGAATATGCGTCCCAGGTAGCCCAGGTTACCCCGTTTTCCCTGCAGGTCACGGCGATGGTCATCGCGGTCGCGCCTATCATATGCGTGTATCCGTTCCTGCAAAAATATTTTGTGAAAGGCACGACAATCGGAGCCGTCAAAGGTTGAACGAACTAAGCTGGTATATTAAATGGAATGGCATTCACAGATTCATCCATTCCATCGATATAGATTTTTAACTTTATAGAGATAATTAAGGTTTACGCCATTAAATCTCTATAAAGGTTGAGGGAAGAAACCTGCCCCTGCCGCCGGAAGACGGCGGAGCCGGTTCTTCTTAACCGATAAAGGGAGGAAATAAAATGTTTACCACAAAGAGATGGCTTGGCGTTCTCGTTGTACTCTGTCTGTCATTATCGCTCGCCGCTTGCGGCGGCGGCAATAATGGCGCTGGCAATACCGGCAGCGGCAATGAGCCGCCGGTGAGCAGCAATGCGCCGGCATCCGATAATGGGGAAGGCAGCCCGCAGGCTCAGAGGACATTAACCATGTTTGTCGATTTTCCGTGGTGGCCGATGAGCGATTGGAGCGGAAAAATTCCGGAAGCCATCACGACGGCAACGGGTGTCACAATTCATGTTCAGGTAGCCTCCGACGCCAATCAGCTGCCGCTGATGATCGCATCCGGCGAGCTGCCGGATCTGGTGTTTACGTACGACCATATTTCCAAAATGTCGGATTCCAAGGTATCCTACCCCTGGCAGGAGCTGATCGACAAGTATACGCCAGATTTCAAGATCGACGACCTGACCAAGGCCGTCAACACGGTGTCCGACGGCAATTATTATACGGTGCGCGATGGATTCTCTCCGCCAGGCGAACTGGCCAAATATCCCAAAGCTCTGTTCCGGGGAGGCGGCATGGCGCTGCGTACGGACATCATGGAGGAAATCGGCAATCCTGAGATCAAGACGCTGGATGATTTCCTGAATGTGCTCGGCACGGTCAAGGAGAAATACCCGGATATGACGCCGCTTGCGCTGACGCCCGGACAGATTGATTCTTATTTCCGGCTGCAGCTCGGACTGCCGCGTTTCGGCTTCACGGAGGTCGAAGGCAAACCGGCTTATTTCATCGGCGAACCCCGCCAGCTGGAATACTATCAATTTATGAATGAATTATATACGAGAGGATTCATTACCGCCGACCAGTATACCTGGAAGGATCCGAATCAGTCCAAGCAGCTGGCGCTGACCGGGAAGGCGTTTGCCTGGGAATATACCGAAACGGCGGCAGAAACGCTTAACGCCGAGCTTGCGAAGAACGGGGCGGCGTTCACGTTTACGCAGCTTACGCCCATGCTTACGGACAAGGCCGCGCTGATTAACAATAATCCCGGCTGGGCAGGAGTATTCGTGACGAAGAGCAGCAAGGATCCGGAAGCGGCGATCAAGTTCATTGAATACATGCGCAGCGACGAGGGTACGCGTCTTGGCGACTGGGGTATCGAAGGCGAGGATTACAAGATGGCGGATGGCGGCTATCCGGTATTCAGCTACAATACCAACGATTTGGATGTTGTGAAGAAGAACGGATTTGTGTATTGGGGTCTCCTGGCGGATACCTACATTACGCAAGGGTTGGCCCGTTACCAGCCGGAGAATCAGCCGCAATCCACCGCCGCGATGGAAGCGATGACCAAGGTGTATCAATCCGATCCGCTGCTCGGTACGCTTGTGCCTGAAGTCGGGTCGGCGGAAGCGGTCATTCAATCCAATATCGACAATATGATCAAGACGGCGGAAGCGAAAATTTATCTGGCCAAATCCAAGGAGGAGGCGGTTAAGGCCTATAATGAAATGATGGATCAAGCCCGTAAAATCGGTTTGGACAAGCTGAACGAATGGGCGGTCAAGCGTTACGGGGAAGCCCAAAGCAGAATTGATACGAATCAATAAGAACCATAAATAAAGGCGGAGATAAGCATGCCATGCTTGAGCTCTGCCCTTTATTGGCTTTTGTTCTCCAGGTCAAGGAATAACCTTTCCTTCGGCCATTAGCGATTGTTTCGATTGTGAAAACCATGTAAGATGAAAATCACAGCTAGTCAATTCAAGGGAAAAGTAGTGAGAGATTTGACGCTTTTTCATAAAATGGTGCAGCGCTTCCGCGATATGCGGATCGCCAGCAAAATGTTTGCCGGTTATTTCGTGCTCGTCCTGCTGCCGACGATCGCCTTCAGCTCGACATTTTACAATCAGTTTTACACCAGTATTTTCAAGGATTATTCTCAAAGCAAGCAGCATCTGATCGAGCAGGCGGCGGGCAGCCTTGAGGTCAGCCTTGCGCAGACGGAATCCATTTATAATTTGTTTCAATACAATCCGGAGGTTATCGATTATATCGGCGGTCACTATATGTCCGACGCGGATCAGGTGTACAATTATCTCAAAAGCATCCGTCCCGTATTCAACTTCGCTTATTCCGGCAATTCCTCCATCAACTCGGTGCGGCTCTATATGTATAACGAGCATGTGCTGCCGGTTGCAAGCGAGGTGGGGTACTACAGCGATTTGAAAAATACCGACGTGATCAGCAGACTGAAAACGCTTCCCATGAACAAGGGCTTATGGATCGTCGAAACCCATCAGACGGATACGATCCCGTCCATGACGTATTACCAGAAAATTTACGACAGCAGCTTCTCTATTGAGCTTGGCATTATGGAAGTCAATGTGAAACCCGGCATTACACAGGATTTCTTCAATTCGGTCTCCTCGGTTCCGGACCGCAATATTATGTTTTTCCAGGAGGACCGGATTCTTTACCGCGACATGAATATGAAGCTTTCCGAGGGGCAGACGACCGCGATTCTGGATCGCCTGCAGAAGCAGCCGGGCTTTTATTACTGGAGCGAACATAAGCTCTTCGTCAATTCGGTAGCCGTACAGGGTCTGCCCTTCCGCATTTTGCTGATTAACGGAATTGACGAGGCCTTCTCGGATATGAGGGAGAAGACGGTCGGATTTGCCGTCATCATTATCGGGCTCTTGGCGCTCTTGTCTCTTATTTACTATCTGACCGTGTCGATGCTGACCAAGCGGATCGTTCGTCTGGCCAAGCATATGCGCAGAGTCGATCAGAATAATTTGATGGAGTATGTGGGAAGAGTGGATCAGGACGAGGTCGGCCTGCTCACGGTTTCGTATAATTCGATGATCCGGCGGATCGACGATTTGCTCAACCGGGTCCACCGCGCCGAGCTGATGAAGAAGGAAGCCGACTATCAGGTGCTTCAGGCGCAAATCAAGCCGCATTTTCTCTACAACACACTGGAATCGATCCGGATGCTGGCCGAGCTGAACGATGACGAGGAAGTCGTGGAGGCCATCTATACATTCGGGCGGCTGCTGCGCTACAGCCTGTCCTCCGGCGAGAACGACACGCCGCTGGAGGAGGAGATCGAGAACATCAAGCATTATTTGCAGGTGCACAAGATACGCATGGAGGATAAGCTGCATTTCCGGTTCCGGGTGGAAGCCGAAGTCCTGACGGTGCGCTGTCCGCGGTTTATTCTGCAGCCTCTCGTCGAGGATTGCATTGTGCACGGCTTGAGCAAAACCCGCAGGGGCGGAACGATCGATGTCCATATATGGCAGGAGAATGAACGCATTCATATCACCATTGCCGACGACGGGGCGGGGATGCCGCATGACCGGCTGGAGATGATTCGCGGCGTGCTGGCAAGGCGCATAAACAAGGACCTGCTGCAGTCGACCGGGTCGGGTATGGGACTGTATAACGTAAGCGAGCGGATGAAGGCCTATTTCGGCGAGGACAGCATCTTCGAGATTGAGAGCAGGACCGGCGAAGGTACGTGCTTCACGCTTATTTTCCAAATCAGGAGGGATTCCCATGCTGAATCTCATGATCGTGGACGATGAACCGATTATCATCAAGGGACTCACCAATATCGTGGAGAAATCCAATATCCCGTTCAAGGAAATCGTCAATGCCTGCGACGGGCTGGATGCGCTGGAGAAAATGGCCGCGTTCAAGCCCGATCTGATCATTACGGATATCGAGATGGCCGAAATGAACGGGCTCGACCTGATCCGCGAGGCGCAGGACAAGCAGCTGTGCAAGCGCTTCATTATCCTCACGGGATATGAAGAGAAAATTTATTTGCGGGAAGCGATCCGGCGCAAGGTGATCGACTATCTGCTCAAGCCGATCAATAAAGCGGAGTTTCTTAATCTGCTGTCGGAGGTGTGCCTGGAAATTGTGCATGAGCAGAGCGCGAACCGTCCGAAGGCGGCTCTGGCCGAGGAGAGCCCGCTGCTCCCGGAAGGAAAAAGATGCCAGATGTCGCGCAATATCCGCAGAGTCGTCGAGTACATTGACCGGCACTTCACTCAGGACCTGTCCCTCGATATGATCGCGGTTCATGTCGAGCTGCATCCGAACTATATCAGCGGCCTGTTCAGGAAGGAAACGGGTCTTACCTTCATTCATTACCTGCATTTATGCCGGATCAGGAAGGCCAAGCAGCTGATGCTCTCCGACGAGGATATCTCCTTTCAGACGATTTCGGAGGAAGTCGGGTATGAGAATGTCCGCCATTTTTTTACCGTATTCAAGAAATATGCGGGCGTGACGCCCGGCGAGTTCCGCGAGCTGTACCGCCAGACGCTGCGCGAGATCCATTAGCTGGATTTTCAAAAAGCCCCGCCTCATTGTCAAAGGGTAGCTTGTCCTTTATTATGGTACTTGTGCATCGAACCTGTGAAGAATCTATCCTTACCCTATAATGGAGGACAATTGAATGCGTATCGGAGCAATAGAAGCGGGCGGAACCAAATTTGTATGCGGAATCGGCAATGAGCATGGCGATGTTGAGGATCGGGTCAGCTTTCCGACGGAGCAGCCTGAGGTTACGCTTGCTAATGTCATTAATTATTTCCGAGATAAACAGGTTGAGGCGATCGGAGTCGGCACGTTCGGGCCGATTGATATCGATCCATCCAGCCCGACATACGGCCATGTAACGACTACCCCCAAGCCAGGCTGGGGCGGCTATGATTTTCTGGGAACGCTGAAGAAGGAGTTCGACGTTCCGTTCGGCTGGGACACGGATGTGAACGCCGCGGCGCTTGGAGAGGCCACCTGGGGCGCAGCCAAAGGCCTTGACAGCTGCATCTATTACACGATCGGAACCGGCGTAGGCGTAGGCGTCTATACGGAGGGCCGCCTGGTGCATGGACTTGTGCATCCGGAAGGCGGTCATGTGCTGGTGCGCCGTCACCCGGAGGATGCTTACGAGGGCTTCTGCCCGTACCACGGCGATTGTCTGGAAGGCATGGCGGCAGGTCCAGCCATCGAGAAGCGCTGGAAGGTGAAGGCGAGCGAGCTTCCGGTGGATCACCCGGCATGGGCGATGGAGGCATTCTATATCGGACAAGCCGTAGCAGGCGCGATACTCCTGTTATCGCCCAAGAAGATCATTCTGGGCGGCGGCGTCATGCATCAGCTGCAGCTGTTCCCGCTCATTCACGCGGAAGTGCAGCGCAATTTGAACGGCTATGTGAATCACCCCAGCGTCAAGGAAGGCATCGCGGATTATATCGTGTCGCCAGGACTTGGCGACAATGCCGGATTATGCGGCTCGGTGGCGCTTGGTCTTGAGGCGCTTAAGAGGGGTTAGTCCATATTTCAGGCTTATGAGGAGCCGGTTCCTGATGTACAGGAACCGGCTTTTCATTATTTATAGTATATAAAGCCATAAGGAATCATTGAAATAGCGGATAATTAAAACTTACGTTTATGATAAGGGAGACCAGACCCCTCTTCACAGTAGGATTTGAGACTATAAAGGAAAATAGCCCAGTTGTAGTTACAAGAGCGAAAAAATGGCGTTACTTCTCTCCAGTTCATATGACGTAAAGTAATATAAGAATTCCCGTTCTTTTCTTCAATGTCAAAGGAAATAATCGTACCAATCCATTCTGGATCTGAATCTATACACTGCCATATGACTTTTTTATTTGGGATCAATTCCTCTATTCTCATCTTAGTTATGTCATTGCTGCCGAATCGAAATTCATTAATAAAGCCAATTTGATTATTGATAATGAGTTCATTGGTCCATATTTCCGACAGTCCCTCAGCGGTGGTTAAAGTTTCATACACCTTCGACGCTGGAACATGTACGGTTTGCAAGTGCTCGATATTTGCCATGTCTTACCCCTTTCTATACCTTGGATATGGTTATTAGCAGTTTCATGGTTATGATAACATGTAATGAATACAATAGTTTCTTTTGGATTGCTATGTCGGCAATTAGGTACATCATCTCCAATCACGATATTACCCGTAATTATGGATCGAATGTTATCTATCAAATAAAAAAAAGACACATGCTCCTTGGAGCACATGTCTTAACCGATCCTGTCATCGTTTTCGCATAGCCTTGCCGTACACATAGAATTAATATATCAATAATTGGTTTAGCTAACATCCAGGGGACTGATGTGCTACCAAAATGCTGAATGTCTAAAACGGTTTCTTTAAATATAATTGAAAGAATTGATTTCTCATTACGTTAGCGCAATGCGGTGCAGCGCAGTGTTGCAAAAACAAAATAGCGATGGATCGGATCCACCGCTATGCTTGCGCTTTTTGCTTGCTTTTAATACTCGCCTTTAATTACAAAAAACGAGCCTCGAATTGTCCCGGCTAGTTTAGACTTCTGTCTGGCAAACTTAAACTTCTTCTCTTCTAACTCCTTTGGTACCCCCATCCCCTCAGAAAGCTTAAAACCAACGGCCCGTTTCTTAGGATCATCAACCGTATACATGACATTGACCGCTAGACCATCCTCATAAAAAACGAAGGCCCATTTGATATTTTCCACTTGAAAACGTGACGTTTCTAAAGGTTTGGCTGCAAACTTAATATCACGTTCTTCTTTCAAAATTCGGTTCACATAATCAAGCGTCTCCTGGCTTTCGCTAGCTGGTACTACCGTAAACTCATGCTTGTATTTGTTCATAAAGTAACGGGCTTCATTAGCACGTAAACCAGCAAGCGCTTCTGCTACTGGTGAAGACTCTAAATCAATCGTAGACACATTTTTAAAATCAACGATATGGGACATTTCCATCCTCCTCGTATTATAAATGATGCCGTCCCATCCTTCGACCGGTTCCCTTCGGAACTGATAATGATGGCCGACAATCGGTTTGAAATCGTTGTCCATGACCCATTTCGCCAGCTTACTATAGTCGGTCAAGGCGTCCTACACCTGCTTGATAGAACTTTCGAACTTAAAATCGAGCGATAGATCGATCTTGCTTTAGTCCTGTTCCTCCTTAAGAAGCTGATCCAGGCGAACCATATTTTGTTTCCAAAATTTCTCGTAGTACGACAACCAGTCCTGAAGTTCCTTCAGCGGTGCGGGATTGAGACGGTTTCGCGTCTCACGGCCGACTTTACGCTCGGTCACAAGGCCGACTTCCTTCAAAATCGTCAAATGCCCGGAGACTGCGGTGCGGCCCATCGCAAAATACGGAGTCAACCGATGGAGCGGCAATTCATCCGCATCCGCCAGCAGTCGAATGATCTCGCGCCGGGTCGGATCGGCCACGGCATAATAGACATCCCGTTTCTGTGCATCTGCGCTCATTATCACCGACTCCCTCGTATGAAATGAAATTAAAAAGATTAGTGTTTTGATTATAGGACAGTAAATAGTGTCTAGTCAATAGGTCCACCTTCTTTCCAAAGAAAACCAATAGTTTCATGTGAAGATGAAAAAACATTGTTGACAAGACAGTAAATGGTGTCCAATAGACTTTGAGGAGGAAACAAATGAGCAAGATTATCGACGCGGTAACAAACTCAAAAGAAGAAACCTATCCCCGTGGAAAAATTGTCACCTATTGGGTTACAACAGCGCTGCTTGCATTCGTTGAGGGGAGCGGAGGAATTGGGGAACTAAGCCATCAATGGGGAACGCTCGATACAGTGGAGATAGTAGAGTATCCGGTGTACTTTCTGACCATTCTCGGGATTTGGAAGGTGCTTGGGACGATAGCCATCCTCGTGCCGGGCTTTCCGCGGCTTAAGGAATGGGCGTATGCAGGCATTTTCTTTGGAATGACCGGCGCAGCTGCATCACATGCATTCGTGGGGGACTACGGGGCTTATGCGTACCATATTTGGAGCACTCTTGGTCTTGCAATCCTAGCTCTCGCCTCGTGGGCGCTACGTCCGAAGAGCCGCAAACTTTAAGGAGGTGATGAAATGATCAACCGTCTATCTTGAAAATACGCTACCTTAAACTATCCATTCAAAGCGGGGAGAAGGTGATGTGAACGAGAAAATCCTATCAAAAGAGGACTATGAAGAATTACTTTGAGACCGTTGTGGGATTCAAATCTTAGTATCTAATCACACCGAGTAACCAACAGTGTGGTTCTGTGCAAAACTTATCTGACAAGGAGATGACATCATGCAAGTACGCATGAAAAACCCTGCAATAATCATATCTGACGCAATGAAGGCAATTCAGTCTTTAAATGCCGCACTGCACAAGGGCTCAATATCAGAGACAACTCTCCATCTGGCTCACTTACGCGCGAGTCAAATAAACGGCTGCAGTTCTTGCGTTGAATCAGGTGTATTGTATGCCAAAAAGGCTGGCGAATCTGATGAGCGCTTATTTGCGGTTGCAGCCTGGCGGGATTCTCCGCACTTTACGGATGCCGAACGTGCTGCTTTGGCGTTAACGGATGCAATAACCAGGCTCAGTGATCGGGAAGACCCGGTACCAGATGAAATTTGGGATGAAGCCACCCGGCATTACGACGAAACCGCCTTGGCTGCCCTGATTCTCTCGATTGCTACAACCAACCTTTTTAATCGCCTCAACGTCACAACCAGACAAGTTGCGGGATCTTGGGGTTGAGTGTGTATTATAAGAAGCAGTTGACACGACACCAAAGCGTCATTTAATTAATAAAATCACCAAAAGATGTACGAAATTGGACTTCTAGGAGAGGGTGTTGTGAACGATAACAACTGCTTCCGGGATGTGTTTGAAGCGATCGCGAATACAACAAGACGTCAATTAATTCGTCTGTTGGCAGAATCTGAGGAGTTGCCTCTCCATGAATTAACGACAAAGTTTCAAATGGGCCGCACAGCGGTATCAAAGCATTTGACAATCCTTAAAGAGGCCGGGTTGGTACTTGACCGGAAGGTAGGCAGAGAAACGCGATATAGGCTATACGCCTTTCCACTGAGTGAAATTCAAGATTGGGCTGCAAACTACAACATGTTCTGGAGTCACGTTCTGCTGGGTTTGAAACGTCAATTAGAGGAGGAAGAAGAATGAGTGAAACGTTAACCTTGGATTTTCAGTACAAGACCTCGATCGAGAAGCTTTGGACCGCCTTGACGGATTCAGGTAAGCTTGCCAAGTGGATCACGGAGAATGATTTCAAGCCCGAAGTAAGCCACAGATTTCAGTTCCGCTTGCAGCCCGTCGGAAATTGGGATGGCGTTGTTGACGGCGAAGTGCTTGCCGTTGAACCGCCAAACCGGTTGTCATATACCTGGGTAAGCGGACAGGAGAAGCAAACGGTCACCTGGACACTAAAGGATCTGGGGGATGGCAAGGTTAATCTTCATCTTGAACAAACTGGAATCTCGACTGTCCAAGGACTCGAGGGCGCCAAGTGGGGCTGGACGAACTGGTGCGGCGAGCTTGAAAAGGTGTTGGAACAATAATCGCCTGTTTGTCCCGAAAACAAAACCGGCTGCATGCTGTGTGCAGCCGGTTTATATTTTACACATTAATATGATCAGAAGGATGATGGGTTGTCTGAAAACCAATCAATTTTAGTCAACAAGACAGAGGGGCGGATCTGCCCAAACGATTTTGTTCCAAAATTGCGACAATCAGAACCGCCAGTGTTGGTAATAAGCCGATCTAGCGGAATTTGTGACCGAGCCAATGGACGGGATCAGCGCAGCGGTGTCCGCAGATACGACGGACGCTCCGAATAAAGCCAGGCCAGGCTGATTTGCCATGCTCAGCCCGCTCGCCATATTGACATCGCATGTTTTGTAATAGCCGACGGCTGGATCCGTGCCGAAATCATGATTGGAGCACATGACGGTATTCGTAAATGTACCGTAGACATAGCTGCCGTTCGCGCCGTAGCGGACTTCCTTCGTGCCTGTAAAGTTGCACGGATTGTTCTCGCCTGCGCAGTTGACCCAGTTGGCTGCTGCTGAGCCCGTGGTCGTCACGTTCAATGCATTGCTCGCCGCCGACACATTTCCTGCCGCGTCTTTGGCTTTCACCGTGAAGCTGTACGGCGTGCTCGCCGTCAAACCTGACACCGTGAAGGTCAATGCGCTGGTGGTGGAGCCGGCTAGCGTCCCGTCTTTATAAATGTCATAGCCGGTGACGCCGATATTGTCGGTCGAGGCCGACCAGGACAGGCTGACGCTCGTATCCGTTTTCGATGGCGAGGTCAGGCTTGCCGGCGCGGAAGGAGCTTGCGTATCTGCTGATGAATTCGTCGTCACGTTCAGCGTATTGCTCGCTGCCGACAGATTGTTGGCGGCATCCTTCGCCTTGACGGTGAAGCTGTAGGCGGTGTTTGCCGTAAGGCCGGACACGGTGAACGTCAGCGCGCCTGTCGTGGAACCGGTCAGCGTGCCGCCGTTATAGATGTTGTAGCCCGTTACGCCGACATTGTCGGTCGAGGCCGACCAGGACAAATTGACGCTTGTCGTGGTCTTCGAAGGCGATGTCAGACTTGCCGGAGCTGCAGGCGCCTGCGTGTCGCTGCTTCCGCTGCCAGCCATATTGACATCGCAGGTTTTGTATTGTCCGGGTGCCGGATCAACGCCGAAGGCGTTGTTGGAGCACATGACAGTATTCGTATAAGTGCCGTAAACATAGCTGCCTGGCGCGCCGTAGCGCACTTCTTTGGTGCCAGTGAAGCTGCACGGATTGTTTTCGCCCGCGCAATTGACCCAATTGGCGGCTGGATTGGTCGTTACGCTCACTGAATTGCTGGCAGCCGACAGGTTGTTCGACGCATCCTTCGCTTTTACGGTGAAGGTAAAGGCTGTGCTTGGCGCAAGCCCGGTGACGTTGAAGGTCGTCGCCACCGCTCCTGCCGTGGAGCCCGCCAGATTGGATCCGATGTAGATGTTATAGCCCGTTACGCCGACATTATCCGACGATGCTGACCAGGACAAGCTTATGCTGGTATCCGTCTTCGACGGGGAGGTCAGGCTGGACGGTGCCGTAGGCGGCTGTGTATCACCGGCGTCGGTTGTCACGTTCAGCGTGTTGCTGGCGGCTGATATATTGCCGGATGCATCCTTCGCCTTGACCGTGAAGCTGTATGCCGTGCTTGGCGTCAGGCCCGTGATGGGGAAGGTGGTGGCGCCTGCTCCGGATGTTGATCCGGCCAGCACGCCGTTCTTATAAACATCGTAGCCGATCACGCCGACATTGTCGGTCGAGGCCGACCAGGACAGATCGACCGTAACGTTGGACTTCGTCGGCGCGGACAGATTCGTCGGCGCGGAAGGAGCAGTCGTGTCCGGCGGGCCTGTAAAGACGGTAATCGTCTGCTCCTTGACGCTTGCCCGTCCTCCGTTATCCCATACCCCCAGAATGACATGGTACGTACCCGGCTTCTGATACGTATAGGTCGGACTTGCGGCCGTAACGGGAAGGCCTTCCCCGAGATCCCACAGGTTCTCGACGATCGAGCCGTTATCGGTCGAGGTGTTCGTGAACGTAACAGGCTGCCCGAGCTGTACGGTAAGCGGTGCCGTGAAATTCGCAACCGGCTTCGCGTCGCTGAAGCCGCGGCTCGTAAGCTGCGTATTCGTGCCGTTGCCGCTTACGGTGTTGCCGCTCCACTCGAGATCAGCAGCAGAGGACGGATATTGGTCGATTGACGGTCCGCCGTTTCCTGTGATCGTGTTGTTGATGAAGCTCAGACGGTCGGTACCGCTTGCCGTCGTGATCTCGATCGCTTTCCGGCCGTTATTTATGATCTGGTTGCTGTCGAACACGATGTTTCTGGTATCGCCGTGAATCCGGACCGCGTTGCCGTCATAACCCGGGTAAGCGGCGGCCGGATTGCCGATCGGACCGTTCTGCCAGATGTTTTTGTAGAAATACTGATACTGTTCGATTTCTCCTGTACCTGTGCCCTGGAGCTGCATGCCCCACATGACGATGTTCTTGACCGTGTTGTAGTTCCACAGCTGATAGCCCGTGCCGGGCGACTGCTGCATGCCTACCTGCTGGCCGCCGTCGACCAGGTTGCCCGATGTGATGCCATGGTCAACCATGACCTCAAGGCCCATGTTGCCGACAGAGCCGTCGGTCGCCTTGACGGTGTTATTGCGCACTGCGATGTATGCCGAGCGTACCGCGCTGATCCAATGGTCTACATTGTTGTTCTCCACAATGGAATAGTCGACACCGGTGTGCAGCTCAATGCCGAGTCCTTCCATCTTCTTGCCGGTGCCGGTAACCGTATTGCCGCGGACAATGGCGTAGGGGCTGTCGTCATTGACAAAAATCCCGCCGCGTCCGGTATCTGCGATCGTATTGTTCTCAATCAATGCATGATCGGATCCCCAGCCCACGCGGACACCGCCGCCCCAATCGGAATTTACGCCGGTATTTGTCACGATGTTGTCGGAGATCTCAAGGTTGGTGGTCGTAATTCCGTAGAGGGCAAAAGGGCCGAAGCCGGATGAAGCGGCCAAATCCTTGACTCTCAGATGCCGCATTTTGTTGCCGTCGCCGAATTCGGATGTGACCGCGGACAAAGCAATCGTACTGTTATTGCCGTCGAGCGTCATGTCTGACACTTCCGCGTTCGTTACATTATATAAGTGAAAGAACGTGGTATCCGAAGCGGACGTGAATTTGACGGTCGTTGAATCGCGTCCTGCGCCGGCGATCTTGACGCCGGATTTGCCGTTTACCTTCCCGGACAGATAATAGGTTCCGGCCGGAAGGCTTACGGTATCGCCGCTCGCGGCCGCATTGACGGCGTTCTGGATCGCCGTTTTGTCATCCGCCGTGTCGCTGCCGTTTGCGCCGTAAGCGGTTACATTAATGGTGGCGGCTGAAGCAATCTGCACCGGTATGACCGGCAGAATTACCGATAGCGCACAAAAAACACTGAGCACCCTCATCTTCAGTTTGCGGGGTTTAATAGACTTGCTCCTCATCTTCATTGATCCCTCGCTTTCGTAATTTGCTGCTCTCTTAAAACTGTCATGCGCCTTATACTCTTTGTATTTCGCCAACCGCACATCCGTTCTTCCGTGCCTCTGGACCTCCCTCCTCTCAAATCGATCATGTCATTCTTTGGAAAAATCGTAAACTGTACAAAAACATACAAACTGTACAAAACCTGCAATCCGGACTATCAAAATTTCGATTTCCAGTACATTTCGGTGTCTGGATTACGGTCATCGGACATACCCTCCAAACAATAAAGGGAGCATAAGACGGATCTCTCTACCGAATTCGAATATTTTACAGCTGGAATATTTCATTTCTTTGTTTGAGCAGCGCCAGAGTCCCAGCTTCCCAAATAAGAACGGAAACAGCAAAAAAGCCAAATCCCCAAAAGGAATTTGGCTTCACATGCTGTATATGCTATTGGATAGGCCCGCAAGCAATCCGGTTGCCGGAATTGCCGGAAGGATCGGTCACATAGTCATCGGCCTTCTCGTGAATGATGATCGCTGTCCCGCCCGGTTTGCGCAGAGAGTTGGCTGCATCTTTGGCCAGGGTAACGTTTTTGCTCTCCATATCGGCCTTGACCATTCCATCTGCTCCAACTGTTATGTTCAGCAGGTCGCCGTCATGAAATCCTTTGGGATTATTAAATCCATGCTCCTTATTCCGCGGGTTCAGATGTGCGCCTGAGGAAGTGAAGTCCGGGGTCTCGCATTTTCCGGTTTCATGGAAGTGAATGCCATGGACGCCCGGCGGGAGATTCTTGGCTTCGATATGAAACAGGACTCCCTCGCCTTTCTGGGTAAGTATGGCGGTGCCGACGGCTTCTCCCTTGGTGTTGATCAATTGTACGGTCACTTTCGCTTCCATGTGATCTGCATTGGCCTCCGGGACAAGGATTACGGATCCGATCAGAAGGAAGCCAAGCAAATTCATACAGACTGACACGATGATTTTCTTCATTGATTTTGTCCTCCTGGATGCTGGTTTTTTTGAAAATATAAGAAAGTATAAGACTCCTCCATACTTTGCTTATATTTCTGAGGGAAGAAACTTTCTGCGCCACCGAATGACGGCGACAGCCGTTTCTTCTTGAAATATAAGAAAGTATAAGACTCCTCCATACTTTGCTTATATTTCTGAGGGAAGAAACTTTCTGCGCCACCGAATGACGGCGACAGCCGTTTCTTCTTGAAATATAAGAAA
>NZ_JBWDNQ010000037.1:0-15008 GCF_056269285.1 Paenibacillus sp. JT31N11 | reverse complement strand
GAAAACCACGTCGACCCAGCGATGAATTTGGTTCTTCGCACTCACGAGTCTCTTCACGACAAAGTCGCGATTGGAGAGAAAGACACGTAGTTCTTCAAAGGCTGCTGGTGTTGTACGAGTGAAGGAGTAGTATCCGTTTTTGACCATGTCGGCGATGACCAGAGCATCCTTTTTATCGCTCTTTGAGGGCGTGTTGTCGCGGTTTTCTTTGTTCTTCTTTACCAGATGCGGATTGACGAGAACAACCTCAAACTGACGTTCGGCAAGCCACTTGGATACGTTAAGCCAGTAGGTGCTGTACGAGCGTTTATATTGAAAGTCGGGGAGACAGAGGAAAATGGGAGGAGTGGCTGGCGAGAACGGATCGATGACTGCCGCCGTATCGTTTGTCAGTTGGCCGAGGAAGTAAAAAATTCCGCGAGCCAGATAGGCTCACGGAATTTAACTTTCTCCAAATCGTACTGACCCGATCCGGTCCCGATGGACTAGATCTTGGCTGCGATTAATCTTAACTAGTTCCTATTCGTTCCAAAGCTTGACGCGATCCTGGATGTATTTCGAAAATCCTTTTTCCATTCTCTCTACACCGGTACTGATCAGTTCTTGTTGATATTCATCCCAAATTTGGTCGAATTTCTCCTGCTTAACCATAATGGCCTGAGGGATCCGACTCCAGGTAATATCCTTCACCTTGGTTTGCAGGATCGAGACCTCGTCGTCGGCCGGTAAGGAGAGATTCCAGGCCGCTCCCCAAGGCTTCGCCGGCATGTCGTTCACTGGCGTGAAGAAATCCGCCCAAACCGTGGCGCCATAGGCCTTCAAAGTTTCCTTGTCCGCGGTCGTATACTTGTTCTGAATTTCTTCAGGGTTCTTCTTCGTGAAGAAATTGCCGGTAGAATCCTTGACGCCATCGCCATAGTGGAGTCCCATGGTGACATAGGATTCAACGCCGGATTCCTTCTTGAACGCCTCGTTATCCTCGATGATACGCTTCTGCACGTCTGCCGGAACGACGCGTTTGCCGTTCTCTATTACATAATGCTTTCCTTCAACGCCCCAGTTGATCAGGACTTGAGCCTGTTCGGACGCCAGGTAGTCAAGGAATTGCTTCAGCCCATATCCTTCCCCGTAAGTCAGAATAAGGCGCTGATGCACATTGCGGAGTCCGATCCGATGTACTAGAAGCCAATGCCAATGAATCGTCGTTAATCAATAAAGACCTCTGACTTTGGCCAGTGCCTTTATCAAAAATTCACTTCTATCCTTCGCTTTCGAGGATCTACTATTCAATCCACGATCTCTAAAGTGATCTTGTATACATAGATGCCCTTTTCAATTTTATATTCATCGTGAATATTTTTGGTCCATCCAGTATCTCCACCAAGACCTGCATGTTTGTAATCGATATGAAGGAAAACAGAATCGGATGTGCCAAGCTCGTCCTCATAGGCGGCATTGTCATACTGTCCGATGCTGTACTGATGGATGTCAAAATGGAAGTGACCCGCCGAGGTAACTTTTACCTTGCGGTCATCCGCCGACACATACAAATAACGGACATCTTCCTTGCCCCCGCACTCAACCGGCACGATGTAGGGAACATGCTGTTCTTCAACAGAGCTTTCATATATACCGACGAAGGCAGCCGTTTTACGGTCCGCATAGTTCTCCCATGGCCCGCGGCCATACCATTTGATACTCTTCCAGGCAGCAGGGAAGGTAAAGCTCAGACCGATTCTCGGTAAGGTATCGACATTAGCATTATTCACGACAGTGTTAGTAATTTCAATGCCTTTACCGCCAATCGCATACTCCGTAAGTGTTTCAATGCATCCATGATAAAGAACATGAACCTGAATGATGACTGATGCAGGCGCTGCATATACCCGGATACGCTTGATCTCTTTCTGATCGGAGTCCAGCCCGAGGCTTCTCCAATCATCTGCATAGTTTAGCGTCTCACCAGGCACACCTGCGTCTATCCCCGTTGGCGGCCGATAGAAATTGTTCGCTCCGCCCGTAAAGTAGTCTTGATTATTGTATCTGACAGAAATGAACTCTGCCGTTTCTTTCGAGAAGACCACGTTCGTATTTTCATTATAAATATGAATTCGATCCGCAGCTTCTTCATATACCAGGCTCCCACTTTGAATATCCCCGGTATGTATTTCATATACGGAATCTTTCAACTCGACCTGGCATGCATAGATACAGGTTCCCTTATTTGCATAATAGGTGTCCTCGTTCAGATAAGCATAAAAATTCAGGAACGCTTCCCCAGAGACCTTGGTTGGATCGTATGGTGCCTGAAGACTTTCGATAGCTCCGGCCGGCGTGTGTAATCGGGGTAATGTACCGTTTTCCACAACCTTCCCGTCGCAAACAAGTTCCCAACCGATGTCCAGGTGGCTTAAGTCCCGATGCGTATAATGATTATAAATTCGATAACTTTTATTACCGGGAACATCATAAGGCCGTTCAAAATAATCGATCTGGACGGGAGCTTGTACATTTTTAATTTCATAGGCAGCCGGTTTCAGCGTTAAATCCGGAAATACAATGCCGTTCAGGCACATATCGGGCGCGGAATCAATAATCTCTTCCTGGAAGGCGCCGCCATAAACATATTTTTTGTTCCCAGATTCATCATGCCGGACAAGCGCTTTATCCTGGAAATCCCAAATGAAGCCGCCCTGAAACCGCGGGAATTTATAAATAAGGTCCCAGAATTCCTTGAAATTCCCGTTGCTGTTGCTTTTCGCGTACGCATATTCACACATAATAAACGGCCGCAAGTCATCGCTGCTCGTCATGCAATCCACGATCCAATCCTTCTGAGGATACATGGGCGCCATGATATCGGAAATATTGGCCGGAGGATTCAAGGACTCATACTGAACATATCTTGGTTTATCATATTCCTTCATCCACCCGTACATGGCAGCATGGTTCGCTCCGTAACCGGACTCATTTCCCAAGGACCACAGAATGATCGAGGGATGATTCTTATCTCGCAACACCATCCGTGCTGCACGTTCCATATAAGCATGCGTCCATTCGGGAGATGCGCTGAGCTGGCCGCCGATGCCATGGGTCTCAATATTGGCCTCATCCACAACATATATGCCCAGTTCATCACAAAGGTCGTACCATTCGACGGCATGCGGATAGTGACTCGTTCTTACCGCATTGATATTTAGCGATTTCATGATCTTGATCTGCTCACTCATATACTCCGTCGACACCACGCGCCCCGTTTCGGGACAAAATGCATGAAGGTTGGTTCCGCGAATTATGAGACGTTTGCCGTTAATTTTCAATATCCCGGTGTTATCGATGCTGATTTCTCGGAAGCCGACATTTGCACTCTCGATGTCAACGACATTTCCGTCAGGGTCGATCATTTCCAATACCAATTTATAGAGGTAAGGAATTTCGTCGCTCCACAATTGGGGACTCTTAATGGTTTGTTTGACTTTCGCCACATAGTTGTCTTGCAGGTAGGATCTGAAATCCGCAAACTTCGGCGTCTCAAATTGCGTAACCAATTTTCGATCGTGATCATAAAGAGACAGACGCACGTGAGCTTCCCCATAACAGCTTGCTTGATTATTAGGATAAACCGTCACGGCTAATTCGGCATTGTCATAATCACCCGGGAAAAGCGTTTCGATTTTATAATCATGAATTCGCATTCGCGGTTTTGCATAAATCAGAACATCTCTGAAAATACCCGATAGATGCCAGTAGTCCTGATCCTCCAGATAAGAACCGGCTCCGAATCGCATCACCTGAACGGCCAAATGGTTTTGCCCCGTTTGGATGTAATCGGTAATATCAAAAGAAGCGTTAAGCTTGCTGTCCTGCGAATAACCGACGAACTTCCCGTTTAACCACAGATAAAAGCAGGATTCCACACCGGCAAAATCGATAAACAAATCTCTGCCGTTAAAATGTTCAGGAATTTCGAACGATAGGACATAACATCCGGTGAGGTTATCCTCCGGCACATAAGGCGGATTCAAAACAAATTCATCTTGCTTCAGTTGAATTTCGTGATGAGAGTCCGCCCCCTTCCGCACAAAGGGATACTTAATATTAGTGTATATAGGTTTCCCGTATCCGAACAACTCCCAGTTGGAAGGAACAGGGATATCATCCCATTTGGACACGTCATATGCAGGATGATAAAACTCATCAGTTACTACATCCGGAGATGAAAACGTTTTAAATTTCCAAGTGCCGTTTAAGCATTTTACGTATTTTGACGCTCTCCGGTCGCCGCTTAGCGCCTGTTCCACGGTTTCGTATATTCCATACGGCTCATGCATGGGATGACGGTTCTTGTGAGCGACATGCGGATTCTCCCAGTCTCTGTTCAGCTTCATACGTTTCGAATAACCCCCTCATAAATTGTCTTAATTGGTTGTGCTATGAAAGTCGATACCCTTATAATATAAGGACAAGTTTTCATATAAAATGTTAGGTCTGGTAATTCATTTATCCATTTTGGTAGGTGCGGTGACGATATGAATTTCGATGCTATAAAAGAAAACGATGTCGTATACCGGTGTATCGGAGACGATTTCGACCAGGGCATTCTGTCATGCGGCTTTATGAGAAAAAGAACGGCAGAGCGCTCCCAGTATGACTTCAGGATCGGATATTACAGCTGTTTGTTGGTCCTGCAAGGCAACGGACGATTTATCTCAAAGGAAGGCACTGTTATTACAATGCAAGCAGGGGATCTGGTACAACGTTTGCCCGATCGTATGCACTCCACCGAAATCGAGCCGAATGGGGAATGGATCGAGTTTTATATCAGCATAGGTTATCCTGTCTATCATTACCTCAAAACGCTAGGCATCATAAATTCCGACCAAGAGGTGCAGCCGACTCAACATACAAGCGATATTTTGAATGAATTTGCCGCCCTGCTTAACTCTCTTAAAGCCGCTGTAGATGAAAGGCTCCCCTATTTGCTGATGAAAGCTCAAGAACTCATTATCCGTTTGCACGGCAGCGTACATCATACTCAGAGAGAGCACAATGATCATAAAATCTCAAAAGCTTGCCAACTAATCGGCGGCGCCAATGATATCCATTACGATATTAAGGAAGCCGCAGCAGCCGTAAATATGGGCTATGAGAATTTCAGGAAGCTATTTAAAGCCACAACCGGAGTTTCCCCTCAGCGGTACCACATTGAACATTTAATGAAACAGGCCAAAATGATGCTCCTCTCCGGACTCCCCATTAAACACGTAGCCGTTAGTCTTGGTTATGGGGATATTTATTCCTTTACCAAGCAATTTACGAAATCGGAAGGAATGCCTCCAGGACGTTATATCCGTAACCGCCACAGATAAGCAAGAAACTAAGCAAAGGGCAGGAGGATCTTGCTTAATAAAAAATCAGCGTTCCTTCGCTTCCCTTATCATTCATCAGTTTTTCGGCTCTTGATAAATTTCAAAAGACAAGAGTTTAATTAAATCGATCGCAATTCACAGCATGAGAGTGATAAATAAATATAGCATCTTGTTTTTCTTTTACTGGAGAATTAAAAGGTTGACCATTATTTTCATTCTGATGAGTATTATTATTGGCAGCCGTATCGTTATTCTTCTGAGGTTCATCATCTTGAGGGTCAACATTAGTTGGATGTTGTTGGTGATTGGTTATTTAAACCAATCGCTGATGAGGTGGATGAAACTGGAGTTTCAGTTTTTATAGCGTCTACCTCTTCATCTAATCCAGATATGCTGGCGAACAATAAACTTTCTGGTTTCAAGAAATTAATCCCCGTCAGAAAATGAAGCAAGGAATTGTTAAGTTGTTCGCCTGTGAAGCGCGAATGAAGAAAACCTTCAGGTATTAGGCGATTCATGACGTTCGATTTCTTCTTGATTTTCGCGGTAGGTGCCGGGAGTCGTTCCCGTGTATTTTTTGAACACCTTCGCGAAGTAGTGCTTGGTATCGAAGCCGACCTGCCGGCTGATCGCGCAAACGGTCGAATGAGGCTGCGTTTTCAGCAGCTTTTGCGCTTCCCGGATTCGTAACGCATTCAAGTAATTGACGAGGGTGTCTCCCGTCTCCTTCTTGAACAAGCTGCTAATATAATTCGGATGCAGACTCATGCGATCCGCAAGATGGTCGAGGGACAGATCGTTCATATAGTTCATTTGCAAATAGGCCAATATCCGTTCGGCGTGCCGACTGTAATCCGAATCCGAGGCGGCGGGAAGCTCCTCCTTCACGCGGCTCAGCAGGGACGCGATTTCCTTTTTGTCCAAAGGCTTCAGCAAGTAATCCACGACGCCCGAGCGAAGGGCCTGACGGACATAGTCGAACTCGTCATAGCCGGTCAGGATAATAAATCGATCGCATAACCCCTCAAGCCTGGCCTCCTGAATTAATTCGAATCCGTTCTTCTCCGGCATATGGATATCCGTTATCGTCACATCGGGCATAAAGCGCTTCATTGTCTCTAATGCCTCCGGGGCATTGAGGGCCGAGCAAATGTCGGAACCGACAGGCGCGACTTTCTCGACGATTTTAACTAACCCTTTCAGAATCAAAGGTTCGTCGTCTACGATCAAGATCTTCAATGTCCGCCACCTTCCTTTTCACGATGATAATGCGCAAGCAGGCTCCTTTGCCCGACTCGCTGAGGATTTCCAGTCGGGATTCTCCTCCGAAGAAGCTTTTGACTCGTTCGTTGACGTTTTTCAAACCTACGCCGACCCGCTCCTCTGCCTTTCTAGGCTCGTCGTGCCTGGACAGCCGTTCGCGAAGCGCGAGAAGCTTCTCCGGCGTAATCCCGTTGCCGTTGTCGGTAACGTCGATTGTAATCTCGCTTTCCGTTTCCGTCGCCTGCAGCGAGATATGGACGGGTCGAAGGACGGCGGAAGCTCCATGCACGATCGCATTTTCGATAAGCGGCTGCAAAAGGAATCGCGGACAAGCCAGCCGTTCGGCATCCAGCGCAACTTGAATTTCAAAAGTCAGCCTGCTTTGGAGCCTCATTTTGTGGATGTTCATATAAAAGGAAACCATCTCGATTTCCTTCGCAAGAACCGTTTCTTCCCGCGCGGACGACAAGCTGTACCGCATCAGTTTCCCGAACCAGAAGGAAATATCGGCGACTTCCTTGTCGTCGTTAGCCTCGGCGACCATGCGGATCGTCTCGAGCGTGTTATAGAGAAAATGAGGCTTGATCTGCGCTTGCAGCACCTGGTATGCCGCTTCTTTGTAGCGCATTTCAGCTCGGTGGACGTTGTTGATGAGCTCGTCCATTCGCCGGACCATCGCGTTATAGGTGACGATCAGAAAGCCGATTTCATCCTTTTCGAACTTGCCGTTTTTGATCGTCAGCTGCCTGAGGTTATTGTCGTTCAGCGTACGCATATGCCGGGCCAACCGAAGAATCCGTTTGGTAATCGTCGAAGCCAGCAGGTAATAGGCGATGGATAAAGCGATCAACAGCAGCACGATCATCGTCACCAAGACGATTTCCTTCTTCTTCACGGAACGGAATACGTCTCCCACCTGACCGGTGACGATGACGCGAACGTCCAGCGGCTCGAGCTTCAGCTGATTGACGATCGTTTGCCGGTTGATAAAAAATTTCCTGTCATCCGCTTGCAGAAGACGCAATGTCTTCTTGTCCAACGCCGGCGCTTCGTTCGTCAACGGATCGCCTTGTCCGGACAACAGCAACGCTCTCCAACTTCCTTCCACACCCGCGGCCGCATAGAAGTTATGGATTAAACTTTTGCGTACCCGAATTTCAAGAAGGCCGATTCGCTCCGTAATTTGCGTATTGTAAATGTACTGGTAATAGATCAGGTCCGGATCCGACGCCGCGGGATCGGCGCGCAGCCATTTCCCCTGTCCGGCTTTCAGGGACGAGACGGTTTGTTCCGTTTGCGGATCCAGCATAGACCGATCGCGAAACAGATTGGTGATGGGCAATACCCGATCCTTCATCTTATAAATGACGATGGATTCGATTTCCGGATTAGCGAACATCGATTGCGTGTTAAGCGGGAGAATATAGCGGGTCAGCGCGTAGATGCTGTCCGCGTCGGATTCGTATACGCCGTCCAGATAATCGGTCAAGTAAGGATTGTATTGCAGCACCCGGTGGACCGACTGAATTCGGGCGAAATCCGTTTTCAGATTGGCGTAAGCCTGCTCCAGGATTTTCTGCCTGCTCTCCACGAATTGTTGCGTCAGGTTGCCGTAGATTTGCGTGTAATAGTGATAACCGAATGCCAGAACAGGGATAAAGATCATAATCACGTAACCAAGCACGATTTTGCGCATGATGCTCAAGGCGGCGTTTCCCTCCGATGCGGAATCCATATATCGTTAACATATCATGTACTAAAGAATTCCGATAGAGGCGCATCCCTTCCAGATTTGCAATTCCGCAAACCCCGGTTAACGTGAGAACGGATCAAATTGAAACGATTCGCCAGCCTTCACGGTGTATCGGATCGATCGCTTCCTATAGCGCAGCGTACAAGGCATTCCGCAAAGGGAACGGATCTCGGCTCCGATTAAGCTTCCTTCCGCCCAAGTCATGCCGACTTCGAATCCCCCTCTGGCGCGAAAGCCCGAGACGGAGCCTTCCGGCCATGTTTCCGGCAAGGCAGGAAGCAATTCGATTTCGTATTCGGCTTTTCCGTTTCGATAGCGGGATCGGCTTTGCAGCAGCATTTCCGCAATGCCCGCGGTTCCGCCGAAATTGGCGTCGATCTGCATCGGAAACGGCTCATGCTGATTGAGCAGATTCGGATTGGTCGATCCCGCCAAGAGATCGACGAGCCGCTTGCGCGCGCTCTCCCCGTCTCGCAATCTGGCGTGCAGCGCTATCCGCCAAGCAGCCGGCCAAGCCAGGATTCGGTCCTTGCTCCGATGGCGAAGCTCGAGGCTTTTGCGCGCCCCCTCGAACGTTTCGGGCGTATCCTCGGATATCTGATTGCCGGGATATAAGCCGTAAAGGTGAGAAACGTGGCCGTTCGAATCTTCCGGTCGATCCCAATCCTCCGGCCATTCCTGCAATTGGCCGAATCGTCCGATTTGCATGGGGGGGATCCGGTCCAGAACCTTTCGGATTTCGTGTTCGAACGCCGAATTTTCGCCCAGCAGCTCGCTTGCGATCAAACAACGCTCGAGCAAGTCTCGGATCAACTGCACGTCCATCGTGGACGAGATCGTGAGATGCCTTCTTCGATCGCGGCCGTCCCGATACGCGTTCTCCGGCGAATAGGAAGGATTGGTAATCAGCCGACCGGCGAATTTGACGCCTTCGGGAGCCTCCACCAGGAAGTCCATCACGAATCGGGCGGCTTCTTTCATGGCAGGGTAGGCCCGTACCCTCAGAAAGTCAAGGTCGGGATTGTATTCGAAGTGATCCCATAAGTGCTGGACCAACCATACCCCGCCCATCGGCCATATTCCAGCATGGATGTCGACCGGGGCCGCGGCGCGCCATAAATCGGTATTGTGGTGGACGACGAAGCCCTTCGCGCCGTAATAGAGTTCCGCCGTGCGCGCGCCGGTGACGCGAAGATCGTCGATCAGATCGAACAGCGGAAGGTGGCATTCCGGCAAGTTTCCGACCTCCGCCGGCCAGTAATTCATCTGGACGTTGATGTTGGTCGTCCATTTGCTTCCCCATTCCGGCCATTCTTCTTCATTCCATATGCCTTGCAAGTTGGAAGGCTGATCGCCCGGTCTGGAAGACGCAATGAGCAAATACCGGCCGAACTGAAAATATAACGCGGCGAGCGACGGGTCCTCCGTCTCCCGAATGTCGAGTACGCGCCGATCCGTCGGACGCCGCTTGCCGCCAGTTCGCTCGTCCGCCCCGGCTCCCCCCAGCCTTATCGAGACTCGTTCATACAAGGCTTTATGGTCTTCGACGTGTTCGTCCAGCAACTCGCGATAAGGTCGTTCGGAGACGCGCGCCATATACCGATTGTTCAATTCCGAAGGATCGCCCCCCATGTCCCGGTAGTTCAAGAAGCTTGTCGCTCCGGAAAAAACGAGGGTTACGGCACTCGCTTCCGCTATGCGCAAGACGCCGTCGCCGGCCGCGCACGAGCCGCCTTCGCAAAAAGCCGTGAGCCTCCCTTCGAATCGGAGTCCCGGACCTTCCCAAGAGCCGCTCCAATTTCTTGGACCCTTGCGCGTTCCGGTCCGTCCAGTCAGCCGAATCCCACGGCTGCCGTCCGATTGAACGGACGCATCGGGGTGGACGCTGGACAAAGACGCGTCTACGGCGATACTGCCCCGCTCGCCGCACGAAAGCCGAATCACCAGGCAGCCGCTCGGGCGGGAACAGAAGATTTCGCGCGTGTATTCGCATCCGTCGGCTTCATAGGATACGGTCGCCACCGCCCGCCGCAGATCCAATTCACGCCGATATCGCGTAACCTCGCGATGCCCGGGGAACGCCAGATTCAGCTCGCAAAAAGGCAGGTAGGCTTGCAGATGGATCGGCTCGCCCATCATGCGGTCCAGAAACAGCCGCTCCGCCTCCTCGATCCGATCATTGAAAATCAGGCTCCGGACTTCTTGCAAATATTGCCCCGCGTCCGGCCGGTTATAATCGTGCGGCGCCCCCGACCACAACGTCTCCTCGTTGATCTGGATTCTTTCCGTTTCCGCTGCTCCGAACACCATTGCTCCCAGCCGTCCGTTGCCAATCGGAAGAGCCTCTTTCCATGCCGTACCGGGCGAATCATACTCCAGCTTCATCATTTTCCCGCCTTTCCGTTCTCCCATTTGCCTTCACCTGCAATATAGCGTGCAAAGTCCGTCAGGAACGCGTAGCGCTCCTGACGGACCCAGTCTTATTTTTTAAACAAATCCTTCTTCTTCTGATAGGTTTGGTTAGCCCAATCCACCAAGCGATCCAGACCGATCTTCTCGGCGTTCTTCACCATGCTCTCGTAGTTTGCCACGGCTTCTTCCTCCGACTTCGCCAAGTAGATTTTAACCTTCTCGTTTTTGATCATCTCGTCGATCTTCGTTTTGATCGTCTTCTCGTCCGAATCCGGCTGCAGCTGAATCAAGCCGAGCTCCGGCTTGTAAACCGTGAACGCCTTTCTTTCCATCAACGCTTTCGTCTTCTGCGCTCCCGGTACGTAGCTCAACATGCCTTCCGTAACGCCGTCGTTGTACAGGTACCACCATTTGATTCCGTTGCTGTTGACGAAATCGGCGTCGGACGGATCGTATTTCAAATTCGGATACCCTTCGTCGTTCCAGGTCCAATGCTCGCCCTCGACGCCGAACATCGTTAACTTTTTGCCTTCGTCGCTCGCCAGATATTGAAGGAACTTGATCGACGCCTCCGGATCCTTGTTTTTCTTCGTGATAAACGTACCTGCAAAGCCCAGTCCGGAGCTGACCGCTTTCGCATCTTTCGAAATGGAGCTAGGCAGCATTTGGAACGTATACGAACCGCCGGCGTTTTTGACCTTGATATTGTCCGAGTCTGCTATGCTGACCGTATGCATATGCGCGAATGCCTTCCCGCTGGTCGCATACTGATCGTCGATCTGATCGTTCGTATAGGCGAAGTTCTCCGCCAGAATGTCCCCTTCGCGGTACAGACGGTTCATAAACTTGAAGAAATCCAGCATTTCCGGCTGTCTGATCGCATAGTCCACTTTTCCGTCCCGCTCATACCAGCCGTCCAGAAGGCCCTCGACGCCGAACTGCGTCAGGAAGTATTGCTCGATCCAATCTTTGTCCATGATCAGAGGGATCATGTCCGGATATTTTTCTTTGACCATGCCCAAAACCTTCATAAAGTCGTCAATGGTGTCTATTGACGGATTGCCGAGCTCTTGCAGAATATCCTCGCGCACCGCGATACCCGGGCTGCCGTCGCTGCCGACCGAGTATTTGTTCTGCGCCATTTCCTCCTGCGTCGCGAAGGAGTTGCGCACCGTATAGAAATTGCCGTCATCCATCGTGTGGATCGCAATTCGTATCGGATCGATCTTAAAGTCAGGCGCGTATTTCTCGATCAGCTCGTTCCAAGGATAAGAAAGCTTCGAATCGGACATCCGTTCGATGTTCGCGTTAGTAAAAACCAGATCCGGGAGATCGCCGGACGCGATCATGAGCGGAAGCTGCTTGTCGTCCGTGGCTACTGTCACTTTCAGCTTGATTCCCGTCTTTTCGGTAATTTTCTCGGCAACCGCTCCCGTCCATTCCTTCACCGGATACCACGAGGCATCGATAAACAGGGATAGCTCCTTCACCTCGTTGCTTTTGGCGGGCGGTTCGCTCCCCACCGAGTTATTGACTTGACCATCGTTGTTATTTCCGCATGCGGACATCAGCGCTATCGTCATCATTAGGATGAGCGATAAGAGCATTGCCTTCTTCCCTTTGTTTCTTTTCAAAATAACCCCTCCAACAAGTGATGTTTATATTAAAGCAAACGCTTTAATATCATGCCAACAAAATCAACCCTTCACGGAACCCAGCATAATGCCTTGAATGAAAAACCTCTGGAGGAACGGATAGACGCACACGATAGGCGCGATAGATATAACCATAGCCGCTACCTGAAGCGAATAGCTGGTGACGCCCGCTGAAGCGCTGTTCGCAACGGCTATAGCGTCCATCGGAGCATTGCTCTTGTTGATAACCTCCATCATCCGGAAAGCGAGCGTCCGCAGACCTTCCGACTGCACGAAGTAAGCGGAATCCAGCCAAGAGTTCCATTGACCAACCCCCAAGAAAAGCGACATGGTTGCGATCAGCGGCTTAGAGACGGGAAGGATGATCCGGTAGAAAATAACGAGCTCGGTAGCCCCGTCCATGTAAGCCGACTCCTTGAGTTCACTCGGAATTTCCTGAAAGAACGAAATGGCTATCATCAGAAAAAACGTACTTAACATGGAAGGAATGACATAGACACCAAACGTGTTCAGCAGCCCCAGTGAGCGCAGAACGACGTAATACGGTATCAAACCGCCGGAAAAGTACATCGCGAATATAATGACCGTGAAATAACCTTTGCGAAACAGAAGATCGCGGTGAGACAGCCCATAAGCAACCAAACAGGTAAAAAGGACGCCTAGGGCGGTTCCCGCAAGCGTTCTCATAATCGTGACCAAAAAAGCACGGTACCAGTGGGGGTCATCCAAAAATCGCGCGTAATTTTCAAAGGAAAAGGTCCTTGGCCATAGATAGACGCCCCCAAGAAGCGAATCGGTTCCTTTATTGAAGGAAAGAATCAGGACGTAATAGAACGGATAAAGCATCGATAACGTCAGAATGGCTAGTAATGCATAAATCATAGCGTCCATGATACGATCTTTTTGTTTTTGGCTGAGCTGCATGCACGCTCCCCTTTCCTAGAATAGACTTGATCCCGAAGTGCGTTTGGCAATGTAGTTGCTGGAGAAAATCAGGATGACGGAAATGACGGACTGGATCAAATCAATCGCTGCCGCATAGGAAAATCTCCCGTCTCTTAATCCGACCTTAAACGCATAAGTTTGCACGATCTCCGAGGTCGAATTGTTGATGCTGTTGCCGAACAGAAACGCCTGCTCGAAGTTGGAGCCCACCAGTCCTCCGCCCAGAATGCTTCCGATCGTCAGAATAAGTACAACGACGATCGTTCCTTTCATTCCAGGGAACGTAATATGGCGAATTCGAGCCAAGCGGCCCGCTCCGTCGATCTGCGCGGCTTCGTATAATGACGGGTTAATGCCCGCTATGGCGGCCAGGAAGATAATCGTCCACCAGCCCATCTCCTTCCAGACGGCACTTCCAGTCGCCAGTCCCCAGAAATAGTTGGGGTTCGTCAATATGTCAAGCGGCTTGTCGATTATGCCTAGCCCTAGAAGCGCTTTATTGACCATCCCGATATCCGTCGACAGGAAGGCGAAAGCGATGCCTGCGACGACAACCCACGAGATGAAATGGGGCAAATAGCTGATCGTTTGGACAAAACGCTTAAACTTCAAATTTTTTACTTCGCTTAATAGAATGGCCAGCAATATGGGAGCCGGAAAAGCAAAAAGGATTTTTAGCAGACTCAATGCCAGCGTATTTCGAACGATTGTTCCAAACTGATAGTCATTAAAGAACTCCTTGAAATGCTTTAATCCCACCCATTCGCTTGTAAAAATGCCCTTAATTCCGGTAGAGATGGAATACTGCTTAAATGCCATTAGAATGCCGAACATCGGCGTATAGGCGAAGACAAGCAAAAATATCATGCCGAGCCCAACGAACAGGTGCAGCGTTTTTTGTTTTTTAAACCGATTCCAAAACTGCGTTCGCTGTTCTGTTTTTCCCTTAATTCCGGTTACGCGTGTATCCAACTCCATATCTGCTCCTCCTTTGTTTTCAGTGTACTCTTCGAATCAGAGCGTCGAAAGCCAACATTCTTAAGAAAGCGTTGTCATTTTTGAAGATCGGATGGCAAGGTGCCCGGACAATAGCATCCCGTTGCCGCCGTTCAAATCGGTTTGCGATCCGCATAGAACGCGCGATATCGTCCCTCGTACGCTTCCGTTTCTGGACAAAAAATAGATGACCCCCGACGAATTGACGAATTCCGAGGGTCATCTACCGGCCAATGCTAGTGCGGCCTAGTTCTGCTTTGATCACGGATTAAACTGCAGCGACAAGCGGTTTTATTTCACTCTTCCCTGCTTGGGCATTGGCGTTGACGCAAGCAATCGTTTCAATCCGGAAGCACGGTGTAGACGACGCCGGCATCCGCATGAAAGCGGAAAAGGCCGGCCGGCCTCTCGGATTCGACCGGTTTCCCTTCCACTGTAATCGAACAACTGATCGCGCTTCGGATACAGCATGGTCCACTGGCAGTAGAGGCAATTACGGCCTTCACCCAACTTCTCAATCGGTGCTAGCCCTGTCTGAGAAAGATGTAACGGCTCAGATACAGCACCTTGTGGGACATGTCAGCTCCAATCGGTGGTCGCTTGAGAAGGCACAAA
>NZ_JBWDNQ010000038.1:0-14980 GCF_056269285.1 Paenibacillus sp. JT31N11 | reverse complement strand
CGACACCATAGCTTAACGACCTTCCTCACCAGCCGTAAGAATAGTATAGAACACCGCACCAAAATTTTCATTACTCTGTGGTGCCCCGAGAGGGGCATGGATGGCTAACGGGTACGATAGCATAATGGATGCGACAGTAGAAGACGGGAGGAAACAGGGATGAAAACTTATCAAGTTGCGGTTGCCCGCATGATCGACGCGCCGCTCGAGGCAGTCTATAGAGTCGTTACTGACATGAATGTGCACCTCGGTATCCTGCCCAAACAATTCGAAACGCTTGAGGTGCTACAAGGCGGAAGCGGCTCCGGTACCGTGTTTCGCCTAAATATGAACGTAATGGGAGTAAGGTCGTCCTTACAAATGACTGTTACGGAACCAGAGCCGGGGCGTGTGATTCGGGAGAAGGACGACACAGCGGGCGTCACAACCACTTGGAGGTTAAAGCCCTCCGATGACGGCAGGCATTGCTATGTCGATTTGACGACAGAGTTCCCCAGCAAGCCCGGACTCGCAGGAGTGGTAGAACGGCTTCTTTCTCCACCTATCTTTCGCTCAATATACCACCGCGAATTGGAAAACATTAACGTGTATTTGACAACGGGTCTTGCTGCTCGTTAGGACACTGTTCTCTTCAGCTAACTGGGCACGTTAGTTAGTTCAACGAGTCAAGGAGTAGTTCGCCGCGGCAGCTGCTTCTTTTGTTTATTAAAGGCGGGCTCAGCGTGTATTCTCGTTAAAATGTTGGTGGCACCCTTAAACGCTCTTCCAAAATCACGCGCAGCTCATCGGGAATCCGTTCGAACTCGACACCTTTCCCCAAAAACAAAAGCCAATCTGCATAATACGCCAGCGAATCAACATCAGTCACATCCAGTTGAATATTGAAAATCCCGCTCGATTGAAACATCCCGGTGAATGACAAAATAATTCCCGGGGGGTGCATGCGCTTAAAACGCTGAATCCCAGTCGTATCAAGCCTCACGACAAGATTGGACTCACGTGCAAAAAGCAGTTTTTTGCTTAAAATCTCTTGCTCTGACCACGTCAACTCCCGTTCAGAAATTGCCGAATCCCGCAACATCACAACAGGCAAATAACGAAACTCATTCGTATCAAGATCATAAACCTCGACCAGCCATTGAGCGTTCGAGTTAAATATATGCAGCAAAAAAACGTCCATCAATTGCGGCCAGCCAGGACTCAGCTCATAAGTCAAGCGTAAGTGTTTATCCCGCAGGGCAAGCGAAATCAGCTGATTCAGCTCCTCAGGCGCCGCATCATCGAGCTCCAATAAATTCGGATTGGAAGGATTCGTATTTTCAAAAAGCAAGATATTATTCAGCTCGATTAGCTCGTCTTGCTGGGTTTGCGACGCGATGCCTATGAGTTTTTCAGTGATTGAGCGGCGATTTTGCAGATAAGGCAGCTGCGAATTTTTCGAGGCGATAAAGCTTATAAAAATCGCTTTTAGCTCTTCTGGCGTGAAGCGGACGGAGGGCAGATACTGATTTTGCAGGACATTGTATCCGCCGCCGCGCCCAAGCTCGGTCGTCAGCGGAAAACCCATCGCCTGAATCTCGTTAATGTCGCGAATCGCCGTTGCGCGGGAAATCTTGAACTCCCGCTGAATCTCGGCAATCGTAAAATGCGCGCGGTTATTGATGTAGCGCATGATCAGGTTCACTCGTTCTGTTTTTTTCATGATTTTATTGTATCAAAAAAGCAGCAGAAAGCACGAAGATGAAATAAAAAGTATCATTTTTTGATACATTCTGAAAATAGAATCAATCTTGTAAGAAACAAATACAAATCCACAAAGGAGAGAACAAAATGTCTAACTACGCCATCAAAACAATCTCGGAAAACTACAAAATGACTGCTTTCGGTGTTTCACTTGAGGACTACAACGACTGGGCGGGTAATGCAGCAAAAACTGCAACGAAAAAAGCTGAAATCACTGAAAACAACAAGCTTGCTGAACTTCTCGCGCTCGCGGACGGGCAAGAGTATCAAATCAATTACGTGATCGCCGGCAAGGCTTGGCGCGGCTTCGGCGTGATGGGCGAGTTCAACGTGGAAGGAGCGGACGTCCTCGATTTCCTCGCTGGCGACTACCTCGTCGTGCCTGGAACAAGCGCTGACAAAGACCGCCTTGCTGACGAAATCACTGGCAAAGTTTTCGGCGGCATGTTGCAAGGAATCACAGACTACAAGTACGTTGGTCCTGGTAACTCAACATTTGTGAAAGCAGCTGAAAACGGTGAATTCTACGGCGAAATGTGGCTTCGTGTACAAAAAGTCGAAGGCTAATTGCTGAATATAAGGAGATCTCACATGACAAATTACACGCTGGAACACAAAAAATCATTCATGTTGACCGCTTATGGTTTTTCAATCCAATCGAATTTTCAAGACATGCCGGCTTTGCAAAAGGAAAAAGCTGAGTTTTGGGGCGAGCTCAAAGCTGACGGGCGTTTTGATAAGCTCAAAAGAGCCGCAAAGGACGATCGCGAATGGTCAGTTAACGAGGTTTATCAAGGCAAACCTTGGAATTATTTTGCGGTAGTAGCTGGCAAATCAGTGGCAGACGCAACACGCATCATCGAGTTTCCAGAGAGCGAGTACATCGTGGTCGCAGGAAATGGCGACAAGGAAACTTTGTTCGATCAGCTGACTTACCGTGCTTTTGGTGAAATCTTGTCCCAAATCACTGACTATGCTTACATCGGCGGTCCAAATGCGACTTATCGAAAAGATAACGGAGACGGCACATTCTACGGCGAATTTTGGGTGCCTGTGGTTAAAAAATAAGAAGAAGCCCCATTCTTGTCCGAAAGAAGTCCGCGGTTTCTGCGGGCTTTTTCGTTTTTTCGATTTATCACAAGGGTGAAATTATCCTTCAGACAAAGAAAATGTGATAAGGTGTTTCCCGGCTACGAGGGGATGGATATTCAGCAACTTATTTTCTCCAACGCCCTTCAGACACTTCAAGCAAGCTTGTCCGGAGAGAGAGCGGCGGCGGAAGCCCCTCAAGGGATTAGAATGATTTAGAGACATATGTATAAAATACTATGTAATCTAGATTTACTACTTCTACAGAAATCACTAGTATTCATGCAGTAATTTATGGATTGTGACACAATAACTATTACCCAACTGACAGACAGCAATAAGCTGTCTTCAGAGTAAAAGAAATCGAAAGGAAGAAAGACGAATTGGAGCAAGTTCGGACACATCTCGCACGAATGCCGGCAAACAAGATCGCGTTGCACAGGAAAGAGGGGACTCAATTCGCTCTTATCGCATTGTTCCTTAATTTTGCGCGCTTAGCAAGGAAGCGCTCAACGTAACATTAATCACGCTGCTTACGTTTCTTCCAATAAACATAAACGACTATGGCTACAACCACACATCCGATTAAATTGACGATTGGCCAATGGGTTTCAATCCACATATTAATCACCACCTTAACGATCTTTTATATTCAATCGATTATTTAGGCATATCCACATAATCTAGGCGTCTAAGGGATACCAATCCCAAGAGTAAGCCTACGAATGCCAGCGAGAGAGGAATAATAACAGTCATGGAGAGCGAGACTCCAGAGGGGGAAAAATTGAGAACTCCGCAGATCAGGAGAGAAGAAACAATAGTCGCCGGAATTGAATGAGTCTTCATTGCAACATAAAACGGGATGAGACCAATACCGGTTGCCGTCAATCCCAGATAGACCAGATCTATGCCTTGACGAAGGACTACTTCTGAAGGAAGCGACCCTGGAAAGAAGTGCAAAACCATATTCCCAAGAATGAATACTACGGTTGTCAATGCTCCTGAAACGATCACAGCAATGAAGGTCCAGCTTGCAACGATGCACATTTTCGCCAATAGTAGTTTCTCTCGTTTGATTGGGTAGCTGAATAACTGAAGAATTGTCTTGTTGGTATACTCCTCGACAACCAATTTAGCTATAAGGACAGCGGCAAAGATGATAAATACAGTTCCGTTCATCACATTAATCAAGGTAAAGGCAGTCGGGTAATCGGTAAACAATTCTCCAGTAGCGCCTGTGTCGGTTCTTTCTACGATAGGAAGAATTATGCCAATCATTGCGAGGGCCAGCGATAAAATAATCGTTATGCGAACAAAAGTCCACAGCTTGAGTTTCATTAATTCGATCTGGATGAGTCTAATCATGATCATGATCTCCTTGAGTCAGCTCTACATAATAATCTTCCAGGGACCCGCTGCTGTTCCTAATGGAATCTATTTGTATATCATGGTTGATTAATGTATGGTAAACGTCCCTTTGCTCAACATTGTCTGAAATACGTATGCTATCGTTTCGCGTGATGACTTGTACCAGCCCGAGCCCCTGTTGTAATACGAAAGCAGCTTCCTTCGCATTCCTCGTAATGACTTCAATATACCCCGCATGCCTTCTACGAACATCCTCAATTGTCACCTCCACGAGCAGTTTTCCTTTCTTGATGACACCAATTGCATCAACGAGTTTGTCCATTTCGTCCAACCGATGACTGGACATAAGAATAGTAACGCCATGTTCTCTATTTAATTGTTGAAGGATATCGCGGACTTCTTCTACGCCTTCCTGGTCCAAGCTATTTAGAGGCTCGTCCAAGATCAACAATTCGGGTTGAGCGATCATTGCTCGAGCGATCCCCAATCGCTGCTTCATGCCAAGCGAATATTTTTCAACCGCTTGTTCGCGATTTCTATATAAACCGACAAGCTTTAATACTTTCTCAATTGAATCAAGATGCGGAATGCTCATGTACGCGCAATGAATATGCAAATTTTCAAAAGCGGTTAGCTTTTCGTAGAAGATGGGGTATTCAATCATGCTTCCAATTCGTCTTAACTGATGATAAGAACCGGGAGCTACTGTTTCGCCAAATAATTCAATAGATCCTCGAGACGGCTGCACAAGGTTCAGGATCATCTTCATGACAGTCGTTTTCCCGGATCCGTTGGGTCCTAGAAAACCATAAACCTGCCCTCTATTAATATTCATACTTACTTCTGAAATCAGTTGTTGCCCCTGTACGCTCTTGGATAGATCGT
Source organism: Paenibacillus sp. JT31N11 (assembly GCF_056269285.1). Classification (NCBI taxonomy): domain Bacteria; kingdom Bacillati; phylum Bacillota; class Bacilli; order Caryophanales; family Paenibacillaceae; genus Paenibacillus; species Paenibacillus sp. JT31N11. The sequence goes on along the minus strand of NZ_JBWDNQ010000038.1, from coordinate 9,895 downwards.
GTGTTCTGATTATGTAGGTCATCAAATGGCTCCTTAATGGACATGCTTTAATATCTCAATTAGTATTCATATACTATTTGGTATTTTAATTCCGTGTGGTATTATTGTCAAATATAACTTTGCGATGGGAATATACGATTTTATTTCCTTTGGAGGTAACCATGAGTAGAGTACGTTTAACGCGAGAAGAACGGAAACAGGAAACAAAGCGTCATCTCATCGAAGCAGGGACTGGCGTATTTGCGCGTATGGGCTTTCATGGGGCATCTATTGATAAGATTGTCGAAGAGGCAGGATATACAAAGGGTGCATTCTATACGCATTTCGAGTCTAAGGAAGCCTTGTTCATGTCTCTTTTCGAAGAGCAGCTGCAAATAGAGGTTGAGAGTGTTGTAACGGTATTAGGGGAGCAATTTACGCTTGATCAGTTCATTGCCTTCATGACAAAAAATTTCGAGTCCGACTGGAATGAACACCGTACTTGGGATCTTTTGAAAATGGAGTTTGTTCTGTATGCGATGAGGGATGAATCGACAAGACAAGCTTTCGCCAATATCGTGATGCGAACGGTGCGGAAATTAACGGAGGATTTGAAGCCCGTGCTTGAAGATGGGACCAAAGGAAACTTAAGCGCAGAGAAGATTGTTTGGATGCTCGTGTCACTCGAAAGCGGCATGGCCATTTATCATCACATTATTCAGGATGATATGCCGAAGCAATTATTTGAACATTCCCTTCGGCATATCTTTCGGACTTCGAAGCCAGACTCCGATGCTTAAATCTTTCGCCAGAAATGATTAAGAATGCATTCATATAACCCTTTCAACTAACTGGGAATATAGTTAAATGGCAACGCAACGGTAGCCGGCAACACGATCTGCTGCCGTTGTCCATTGAAGTAACGGGCAGTATACGGAAACAAGCTGAAGAGGTGAAATATGATTCAGGGAGTAATTATTGAAGGATTGTCTACCGCAGGAAAGTCATCAGTATTTTCTGCAATAAAGAAATTACATAGTCAAACACACAATTGTGAAAAAACGATAATTGCAATAAGTGAACACTATTCACAAGTTTTGCATTCATACCAAGGCGTCTTAAGATTGATGGACAAGGATGAGCATATTCAGCTTTTAACTCGTCATGTTGATTATCTTGAGCAACAATATAATTGGATTGATTCACTTGGTCATACAAAACCATCAAATGGTGTATTTTATCTTTTAGAGAGGTTCCATGTAAATCATCGAGCGGCATTTATAAATTCTGCAGAAATTGAGAAGCTGGAAAAACGTCTATCAAGGTTGAATGCACATTGTGTACTCTTAACCTTGTCCCAAGATGCTGTTGAGCGCTGTGGAGCCCAGATTTATTGAAAGTCGTGGCGAAGCTTGGAAATCATATGTGATGGAAAACCACCTCACGGTAATGGAGGCATGTCAGAAGTTCTTCGAGGATCAGGAAATACTTCGCAAGTGTGCGAAACAATCGTTAATTCCCACCTTAGAGATAAACACAGACGAAGCAGACTGGGATTCTTATGCAAAACAAATACTCATGGGATTAAACTAACGGGTACGATAGCGTAATGCCTATGGTTGCCGCGTGGCAGCCATTCGCCCATCTAGTGGGCAGTAATGTATAGCGACCAACAACTTCCGTTTAGTGTAAAATAAACCATAAGAATTGAATTGGAGGTGTATAGGGTGTTTAGGATATTTACAGTACTTGTGTTTGCTGTCGTCACTCTCATATCTGGCTGTAGCAACAATGAATCGGTCATATCAAAGGAATGGAAGGAAACGGGAACGGTCGAGTTAACAACAACAAATGATGAGGGAAAACAGATCAAAGCTGACTGGCTTGGGGATGAAGGGCGAATTGCTATAAGTAATACTCCATTTGTTGCGGGGCAAACACAAAAATATATGTGGCTATTATGGGGAAACAAGGATGAGATTGTGAATAAGCCATTAAAAGTAATTGCCACAAGTGAAACGGGTGAGGAGCTAACTATAGTTGAACGCATTTTAGGTGGAGAAAATTGGGGGGCAACTGCTGCATCGCCTTCAGGATTCAGTCTGCCAACGAAAGGACTATGGAAACTTAATGCTTTTGTTGGTGAAAAGCTACACGGAACATTAATTGTTAATGTTAATGAAGCCTGACATTAGCTAACGAGCAGTGTGCTGCCGCGGCAGCTGTTTCTTCCTGTCGCTAAGCTTAGCTGCGGCGGATCCCTTTTTCATCTTCACAAAATAAGTGATTATGTACAGATTTCCGCTGCTCGTCGTTAAGCTAACGGGTACGTTAGTGAGGAGCTTGCCGCGGGGCAGATCCTCTTTGGATTATTGAGTAACGGGCAGCATAGCGCAATAGATCCTGCTATTTGCAACTTAAATCAATCCCCAAACGTTAGAACAGTTGAAATGGGGGACTATTATGAAAAAAATTATAATAACACTGTTAGGAATGTGCTTCTTTGTTACAGGGTGCATGAATAACGAGAAAACAATTACTTTGGAACAGATTAAAGACTTATTTGAAAAACATGGGGTTCCCTTAGCAAAGCCGAGAGAATTAAATACGGAGAATGTATTCATAATGACTTTGAATGACGTATCACCTGAGCCTTTTTTGATTAATGACGATCAGTTAATTAGCATTTACATCTATTCTTCCAGCTCGGGTGTCAAGAAGGCAATTAGAGATTTTGAGGATAAGACGGCAGCGGCTGATGTTGTACCACATTCAAAATATCAAGTTGGGAATGTGTTGATAATTTATTCCAACGAAGGCTTTGAAGATGATCGAGTTGAATTCGTAGTTAAGGAAATGAAATCTCTTGTGTCCTAATTAAAAACTTTTCGTTAAGCTGACGGGTACGATAGCGTAACAACCAGATCATTAAAGTAACTGGGTACGTTTGTTCAATCACGACATTACGGCAGTTGGTCAACGACTGGCTGCTTTTTTTATTGAAGTAACGGGCAGAGTAATCCCATAATCGCATAAAAAACTTATTCGTTTTGATTCTTTTTCTAATTGTAAGCGTTACTGGGATGTGGGTCTAATATGAAATTAGCATTAGGCGAACTGGAGTTGTTTAAAGACTTACAAAACAAAACGAAAAATGGTATTCTTTATAAAGAACATTTAAGTTCTTAATAAATAATTTTTTGATGAAAACGGGGAGGCAACGAAATGAAAGAAACGGCACGATCGAGTAAAAAAATCTTAGCAATATTTATGTTTTTTTTGATTTTTAGTGTGACGACTAATGTAGGTGTCACGAGTGCAGAAGATAGCAATGAAGTGATTAGATCCTTACATGGAACAATAACAGATGAGAACAATAACCCCGTTAATGGCGCATTCATTCAAGTTGGAGCATATACGCCAGGATACGGCTTCCGAATTGTCGCATCTGCTACAACGAACGCTGACGGCGTATACTCCATTCCTAGCTATACACGGATTTTAGGCGATGCTGTATCCACAATATTATCTGCAAATGGGTACATCGTGGTAAACACATTAATGTCTGAAACGTTTGATTATAAGTTCCCCGCGCAAAAAGCAACCGTCACAGGGAAGATTACCTACGGAGATACGTATGAAACACCTGCAGTTAATTACCCAGTAGCTATAGGTGTGCATTTAGGGGCTGGCGGTCGGATGATTAACGTAGCAGCACCTACATTAACGGATGAAGACGGCAATTATTCTTTCACCATCATCCCTGGCATTTTTAATTCCGCAATAGGCGAGAATTACTTTAGAATCATATACGACCAAAGTTACGAGCGACATGTTGAACTGCATGTTGGGGATAACAAAACCTTGGAGCCTTATTACGTTCCTATACCTCAAGGCGTGAAATTAAACGGGACTATTTCAGGCTATGTAGCGGACGAGAACGAAAACATCATTTATGATGCTGTCATTGAATTGGTCGGATCCAATACGTCCATTTACAAATTTCAAGGCACTTTTTATAGTGATGTTATTAAAGGCGGTAATTATACGTTAAGAATAACAGCTCCAGGATTTCGCCCATTCGAACAAGAGATTGATATTAATGGAGGGAGCGCCTACTTGCCGATTACGCTCACCAAGAATAATCCACCTGTTGTCACGGCCAGCGCAGACCGAATGCCTGACCATAACGGCTGGTACAATGACGATGTAACGGTTTCCTTTCAAGCTGCCGACGACGATGGCATTTTATCAGCCGATTCTCCAGTGGTTGTTTCTACCGAAGGAATAGATCAAGTCATCGAAGGGAAGGCAACGGATTCCGCAGGAGCAACAGGCACTGGCTCGATCAAAATTAAAGTAGACAAAACCTCGCCAATTACCAATGTGGATGTATCGGAAAATCCAAACGAAAACGGTTGGAATAACCACGATGTCCTTGTTACGCTGTCGGCAACCGACAACCTTTCAGGTGTGATAAATACAGAATACAGTCTCGATAATGGAAATATATGGACGGTATATAACGGGGCGATCACGATTTCTAAGGAAGAGAAAAATGTTCTTCATTATCGAAGCGCTGACGGTGCAGGAAACACGGAAAAGCCGAAGTCAATAGAAGTGAATATCGATAAGACACTTCCAATTTTAAAGATTACGCTTAATAAGAGTATGTTGTTTCCACCTAACCACAAAATGGTCAGCATAGAAGCAACAATTGAAACAATTGATTCACTGTCTGAATTAGACTCCATCACATTAACATCGATTACAAGTAATGAGAAAGGATCCGACAAGGATATACAAAATGCTGCGTTTGGCACAGACGATACAACCTTTGAGCTTCGCGCGGAAAGATCAGGTAAAGGTGATCGTGTGTATACGATAACTTATACCGCAACAGATAAGGCAGGCAATATAGCGAAGGGCACTGCAATTGTCACTATCCCTAAGAAACATAATCATTAATGCAGCTCACCGCAAAAATCCATGATTTTTTAGTTTATTTAACAGATCAGGTTAATCTAGAAGGACTCGAAATAGCAAAGAATGGGGTTAGGATGGCAACAGAACCATTTGGCTCTGAAATGTATTTTGATTGGGTTTGCAGAAGAGAAGGCGATGAATGGCCGGACGGATTCAAACAAGTAAATTGATTGAAGGCCATTGAGCTATACCAGCTAATAGGTTGTCAATATTTAATTATTAATGAGCCAAACGAGGCATGTTATACTGGTAAAAGGGAATGGCAAATAACCGTCCCTTAGATTTTGGGAAGGTTTTCCTCAATGTCTAAGTATTTCTTTTTAGTCTAAGCAGAAGGTTTCTTTCTTGGTTAAGATTGCATATATCCAGTGGATCAGTTTATTTGCACAAGCGATTACAGTTACTTTAAACAATTTGCCCTCTGCACGCTTTTTATCGTAGTAAGCCCTTAATTTTTTATTGCGTGAGCTTCGTATTCCACACCGAACAGCTTGATATAAGGCTGTCCGGAGCCTCCTGGAACCGCGTTTGGTGATTGAATTTTGGGTTCCAGTAAACTTGCCGGAAGAGAAGACACTTGGATCAATACCGGCAAACGCAACTAGCTTTTTTGCGTGATCAAACCGATCGATTTCCCCGATCTCAGCTAAAATTGTTGCCGCAATTTTGGTGCCAATGCCGGGTATCGATTGGATTAAATCATACTCCAGTAATTCTTCAGCCAGGGCCTCTATTGATTTATCGAGTTTCGCTAGATGCTCCTGGTATTGAAGAAGTAAATGAATGAACAGCTCCAATGAGATTAAATGACTCGGAAAAGCGGTCTCCCTGAAGGGGTTTCGCTCTGCTGCAGCCATTAGTTTCTGTGCACGTTCCAGCGACCACCGGTTCGAGCCGACATGTCCGACAAGGCGTTGTATGATCGTCGTAACAGTCTCCTCGGACATTGCCAGCACGGATTGAGACGTTGGATATTGGGCCAGGAAACGAAGCGACACCTTAGAATAAAGGTCGCCAAACACGCCATGATACTCCGGAAAGACCTGATCCAATACCGCTTGAAATTGCAGCTTTACCTGGACAACCATTTCCGTCAGTGACTCATGTTGCCGTGTCAGGTAGCGCAGATTCATCAGATACTGACCACGTTTTTTGTAGGGCTCCAACTCTTCTTTGTAGAATAATTCCCCCAGCTGGTACGCGTCAGCAGCATCCGTTTTCACCTTGCGTAAATGGATCTTTTTCGCATGATGTGAAATGAGCGGGTTGATAATGATAAATAGATACTGATGTTCATCTAGAAACTGTACAACGGGACTATGATAATGGCCCGTTGCTTCTAACACAACAGCCGGACGCTGGCCCGTAAAGGATTCCAGTTCTTGAACATAGCGGAGTAAGGATGCTAATCCCTCCAGATTGTGCTCAAATCGGAAGGTCTTACCGTAGGGCATTCCTCGATCTGAAAAAGCTTGTGCGTGACTTTCTCCTTTCGATACATCCAATGACAGGGTTCATTAAACCTCCTTATATGATAGTAGCCGGAAACCCCTACCCTTCTTGTCGTCCACATTATCGCATGTGATTCGGGATCATCGTCCCAACCAGCCTAATCATGGTTTAACAAGTAGAGGGGATGCACAGTATAGCTCTCGGGATCACAGTCCCACGGGCACGAACGTTCAATCCCCGGCTATGGCTATCTTACGACCACATAAAAATGAGGTCCACCAGAAAGATCTGGTGACCTCATAATACGAACGGGTACGATAGTTCAACTCCTCATGGAGCAGTTTGCCGGCGGCAGCTGCTCCAATTTTCATTAAGCCAAAGGGCCAATAAGAAAAGGGGGATATTTTTGTTAAAGATATTACGTTATGTTTTATCACCAGTTATTATTATAATTGCCGCTTATGGACTCATTACAAAGAATTTTGAATTTCAATCACTTATGATATTACTTTTGGGTTTAATGATGCTGGTGATTGGGTTAGAGGAATTTCAAAAAGAGCGAAAAACATATGGTTGGCTTGGTGTTGGTGTCTTCCTTTTTTCATTATTTGTATCAGTACAGGGATTTTTGTTGCACTAAACGGGTACGATAGCACAATAAAACAGCGGCAGTCTAGGGCAGCCGCTGCTTTTTATTATACCAGGAGGCATGCCGGCGGTGGGCGTTCAACAAGTGAGGACTATTTTGATCCTCATTTTTTCCCATTCCCCTCGAATCAGCTGTTGTGTTATAGTTTATATTTTTAAGAATCAAGTCTATTACTTTCACGGTACTCTATCGTGTTTCTGCTCTACTTTTCTAGTAAACTCTCGGTTCTATTAATTCCTTCCCTCTCATATGGTGTAAGAGTAAGTTTAAGAGTAAATGCGTTACATGCTTATGCTTTGAAGGGGGAGACGTAATGAAACTCGTCGTTACGTGGAATTTCTCGAAAGCGAGCCAAAAGGTTCGCGAATTGCTGGTTTCTGGAAAAACATTTGCATTGCTAGCAGTCGGATCAACGGCCATGATCATCGTAATTGGTGCTGGCGTCATTTTGCAACAAAAAGCCTCTACTTCGCCAATATCGTCAATGAAAGGATTCACGGCAGCCGTAAGGGACGGTTTTTTTGGAACTATGCTTGCTTCGGAAATGCCAGGTACTAATGACGGTGAGAGAGGTTTGCCATTATCGGGAAAACAAGTCGGAGCCTTCCTCGTGAGCAAGTTAACAGAAATTAATGTCTCCGATCCAAAAAGCTTATTAGCTCAAGAATATCCCGGATTAGTCGGCAACAATGTAGAGAACAAGAAACAAATTTCTGTAGACAGTGGCAAAAATAGGGCTGTGGCAGAAAATCAGTCCATCAAACCTGAAATCACTCAGAGTTCAATAAGTCCCAGTGCGAATGAATTAAAAGAACAAGTTTCAAATACTGCGCCAAAAAACAATGTAAATCCAACCACAGGCGGCCGTGATGTTGTTTTTATCTATTATTCTCACAGTAGGGAATCTTGGAATCCCGTGTTAAACCAAAATGTGATAGACCCTCAGTCACCTGTAAAAAATGTCTCGCTATTGGGCAAACGCTTGGTGCAGCAGTTAGAGGCGAATGGAGTAGGTGCACTTCAATCTTCGATCGATTATCCGACCGCGATTAAAGATTACCAATGGGCCCTCTCTTATAAATATTCAAAAAAAACAGTTACTGAAGCAATGGCAGCAAGTAAAGACTTGAAATTTTTCTTCAACATACACCGTGACTCGCTGCGTCACAAATATACGACGACGACGATTGAGGGGAAACCATATGCAAAGGTACTTTTCGTTATCGGACACTTAAACCCTAACTGGGCCAAAAACGAAGCTTTCGCAAACCAAATTCATGAAGCGCTTGAGAAGGAGTACCCAGGTATTTCACGCGGTATTTTGGGTAAAACAACAGCGACAGGGAATGGAGAATATAATCAATCGCTTTCGGAGGACAGTGTTCTTATTGAAATCGGTGGGGTTGATAATACGCTAGAAGAGTTAAATAGGACAGTGGACGCTTTGGCCAAAGTCACGTCCAAACTTTACTGGAACGCGGAGAAAGTCGGCACGTCGAATTTTCCGAGCTAGCAGTAGTGAAGAAATAAAATCATGAGGACAAAATTTAGATTAGCTAACGGAGTACGATAGCAACACATGTTGGAGCAGCTTGCCGACGCCAGCTGCTCCCTTTTTGGGCTCAACTAATGGGCAGATTACGCTAATACGATCGGGCAGGATCGCTTGTGCCATTGGCAGAACGAACTCGCCGCTGTTTTTTGGCATCCTTTTTCGCTGAACAATTTCAACCTTCCCTGAACTCTTCATTAACCGTACGGTCGCTCAATGCCTTACGTTGTGGACTCGCTTAATTTGTATCACGGTGCACCGTGCTGCCATTAGCGAGCATTGGGCTTCAACATTCCCCCTTTGTAGTGCTGCTACAATAGGTATGTACGATGTGTTAGACAATCTAAAATCCCAAGGGTTAGTACTTGGGGTTATTACAAACGGTGGAACTATTTCTCAGAACAGAAAGATAGATGCATTAGGTATTCGTGAATATCTAAGTACCATTATTATTTCTAAATCAGTGAAAGTAAAGAAGCCAGATGAGAAAATCTTTGCTATTGCACTTGGAGAAATAAATATAAATGCTTCGGATACTTGGTATATCGGTGATCATCCAGTCAATGATATCCTTGGTTCATCTTCTGCTGGATTAACTCCTGTCTGGATACGTGGCATTCATCCTTGGATTGAAGGACAAAATGAACCATCGTACCAAATAGATTCAATAAATCAATTATTATCATTAATTAAGCTTACAACTCATTGAGCTAACGGATACGATAGTGCAAAGACCAGGAACAGATCGCCGCGGTTGGCAACTGTTCCTTTTTCATTGAAGCAACGGGCAGTTTAACGCAAAGCATTAATAATTCATAAAGGGTTTGGCTGCCACGGGATCGAGCGGCGGCCTCAGAGACGAATTTGAAACGATTTTATCTGGAACGAAACATATCAACTGGTAGTAAATGGACATAATAGGTGAATTTAAACGGAACGAAAACCTCCCGGCGGAGGTTTTTTCTTTTTGGACGAAAGCCGGCGAGTGAGAGATCTGACATGAGATTTTTCATGGGATCGACGATCGATTGTGATATTCATCATTCGCAATCAATGAATAAATCCACTGGTGGGAGGGGGCGGTTTCGGAGATAATTGAGATATCAAATTACGGAAAAGGAAGTGTTGTTATATGAACGCAACAATATCAGCAGGTGTCTCGGTTCTGATCTTTTTTGTTATCGTCATGGCCGTATTCAAGGGAATGAAAAATCCGGTCAAAGGATCGGGAAAGAAATTGCTGCTCCCGATCGTATTCGTATCCACCGCCTTGCTTC
>NZ_JBWDNQ010000065.1:0-1402 GCF_056269285.1 Paenibacillus sp. JT31N11 | reverse complement strand
TAGGATAAGCCCTCGACCGATTAGTATTCGTCAGCTGCACATCTTGCGATGCTTCCACCTCGAACCTATCAACCTGGTCGTCTACCAGGGGTCTTACGAATTGGGAAATCTCATCTTGAGGGGGGCTTCGCGCTTAGATGCTTTCAGCGCTTATCCCGTCCGTACGTAGCTACCCAGCGGTGCTCCTGGCGGAACAACTGGTACACCAGCGGTACGTCCATCCCGGTCCTCTCGTACTAAGGACAGCTCCTCTCAAATTTCCTGCGCCCACGACAGATAGGGACCGAACTGTCTCACGACGTTCTGAACCCAGCTCGCGTACCGCTTTAATGGGCGAACAGCCCAACCCTTGGGACCTACTTCAGCCCCAGGATGCGATGAGCCGACATCGAGGTGCCAAACCTCCCCGTCGATGTGGACTCTTGGGGGAGATAAGCCTGTTATCCCCAGGGTAGCTTTTATCCGTTGAGCGATGGCCCTTCCATTCGGTACCACCGGATCACTAAGCCCGACTTTCGTCCCTGCTCGACTTGTAGGTCTCGCAGTCAAGCTCCCTTATGCCTTTGCACGCTTCGAATGATTTCCAACCATTCTGAGGGAACCTTTGGGCGCCTCCGTTACATTTTAGGAGGCGACCGCCCCAGTCAAACTGCCCGCCTGACACGGTCCCCCTACCGGCTTCACGGTAGTGGGTTAGAACTCCGATACGATCAGGGTGGTATCCCAACGGTGCCTCCACCGAAGCTGGCGCTCCGGCTTCTCAGGCTCCCACCTATCCTGTACAGATCGTACCAAAGTCCAATATCAAGCTGCAGTAAAGCTCCATGGGGTCTTTCCGTCTTGTCGCGGGTAACCTGCATCTTCACAGGTATTAAAATTTCACCGGATCTCTCGTTGAGACAGCGCCCAAGTCGTTACGCCATTCGTGCGGGTCAGAATTTACCTGACAAGGAATTTCGCTACCTTAGGACCGTTATAGTTACGGCCGCCGTTTACTGGGGCTTCGGTTCATAGCTTCGCCTTGCGGCTTACCACTCCCCTTAACCTTCCAGCACCGGGCAGGCGTCAGCCCGTATACTTCGCCTTACGGCTTCGCACAGACCTGTGTTTTTGCTAAACAGTCGCTTGGGCCTTTTCACTGCGGCCCCCTCGGGCTATTCACCCTACCGAGGCACCCCTTCTCCCGAAGTTACGGGGTCATTTTGCCGAGTTCCTTAACGAGAGTTCTTCCGAGCGCCTTAGCATACTCTGCTCGCCTACCTGTGTCGGTTTGCGGTACGGGCACCTTCGCCTGGCTAGAGGCTTTTCTTGGCAGCGGGAGCACATGACCTTCGGTACTGCAATTTTCCCTCCCCATCACAGCTCAGCCTTATAGTGGGCGGATTTGCCTACCCACCAGCCT
>NZ_JBWDNQ010000066.1:0-1400 GCF_056269285.1 Paenibacillus sp. JT31N11 | reverse complement strand
GACACCATAGCTTAACGACCTTCCTCACCAGCCGTAAGAATAGTATAGAACACCGCACCAAAATTTTCATTACTCTGTGGTGCCCCGAGAGGGGCATGGATGGCTAACGGGCAGGTTAGGTTGAATTCAAAAAAGGAGCGGCCAAGGCAGCTCCTTACTTCTTCAAAACGGATATTCATCCTTCAGCTAACGCTAATTCATACTGCTTATTTATATTATTTGAATGACAAATTAAAATCGACATCCTCCATCAATTCGATAACTTCCCCATTGGGACTGTAAACTAAAGCATTTCTTACTACAAGAGGTGGAACGCCAAGTGAAAGGCGATTCGGCTCAATACATGCCTTTGCTCCATGAGCAAGGGCTTTTTGATACATTTCCTCTACATTATCTACATATAATGCAAAATGTAATAAAGCCCCGTGAGCAATATCTTCTTGCGACGAGGCTTTTTTTCCTTGAGCTGGGATGACTGCTCCATTATCAAATATTTCAATACAGGTTTTTTGGTCAGGTGAAACAAGCATGGCAGCTTCTTTTATCTGAAAGGAAGGTAGACTCCAATGATGACCTACTTTAAATCCTAATACTTGAGAATAGAAATCGATGGTTGCTTTATAATCTTTAGCTTGGATTGCAACATGGGCAAGTCCTTTTACGCTCATTTTGATTCTCTCCTTCTTATAGGTTGTTTTCATTATAGTGATATTAATCTTCAAAATACATAAATAGTATGAGGGAATAGTGATATAATACTTATTAAAAATGAGTTTCTTTATATTATTTTCCTTATTTATAAAGGTGACAGGAGGCCTCTTTAAATGAACGATCAGATCGACGAGATTGATAAAAAGATTATGCGATTACTCCAGCATCATGCGCGAATGCCTATTTCTAAAATTAGTAAACAAATCTCCATGTCTCAACCATCTGTAAAAGAAAGAATTATAAAACTAGAAGATAAAAACGTCATTTCTGAATATAGTACATTATTTAACTTGCGGGAACTGAACCGAGGCACGACCTCTTTTATTCTAATAAAGACAGAACATTGTCAAGCGTTAATTGATTTTTGTAAAGAGGCCAGGGAAGTAACCGAATTATTTCGTATAAGTGGAGAATTTAATTATCTCATTAAGGTGCAGACGGCATCGGTAGTGGAGCTTGCAGATTTTCAAGATTCGCTTGTACAACTGGGTCCTTCAAAATCGCATATTTGTTTGAAAAATATATTAGAAAACAGAGTTTTACTCTAAATCAGCCCAAACAGCACCTGTAAGGTATTCAACTATACCAGCTAATAGGTTGTCAATATTTAATTATTAATGGACCAATCGAAGGATGCTATACTGGTAAAAGGGAATGACAAATAACCGTCCCATAGATTTTGGGAAGGT
>NZ_JBWDNQ010000017.1:0-137379 GCF_056269285.1 Paenibacillus sp. JT31N11 | reverse complement strand
CCGTTGAAAGCAAGCTTTCAACGAAATCCGCTCGACTTGCATGTATTAGGCACGCCGCCAGCGTTCGTCCTGAGCCAGGATCAAACTCTCCATAAAAGAGATCCGAAGATCCCATACCTTACAGATAAGCTAAAACAGCTCATTCTTTAAAACCTGTTTGACAGGTCGCTCATTGTTCAGTTTTCAAAGAACAAATGCTTCTTCTTGCAGGCGCCGCAAGGCTTTCCTGCTTCGTAAGCTCTCGTCGTTCGCTTCAGCGGCGACTTGATTAATATATCATATCCGCCTAGCTCATTGCAAGTACTTTTTTTGAATTGTTTTTGCAAATGAATTGGTGCTGTGTAACGCAAGGAGTAATTTAACACAAAGCCTGCCTAATGGTCAAGCTATTTCATTCCATGAGCTAGAAGAGCGTCCATTGAAGTCCGAGAACAAGCATGATGCCGGGAAGCCCCAACAGAACAACAGTACCGATGGTTGCCGGATTAAGGGGTACTTCGAAACCTGATATCAGACCCGAATAATTAAGCAGGTACAACACTACCGCCGCTGCAGTGAGATGCAGCGAAAACCGCCGAAACCATAGCCAGGATATCTTGTTTCTTAGTATCATGACAGCCAGCAATAATGAAGAGACAATTAATAGGACAAGCCATATGGTCTGCATACTGCCATCCCCCTTACGGATTGGCACCAGTCGCCATTCAATGCTTTGGCTTTTCTGAGAAGCATCTCGTATCTTTTCTCGGCCGCTTCGATCGCGAAGATCGCGTAATCAATCTGATCTTTGCCTGAGGCATACTCAAAATGCCGCTGTGCGTTATCCCAATCACGCTTGGCAATCAACAGTTCATCGTAAAGTTCCAGCATCTCCTGCTTCATTTTGCTTTCTTTCTCTATCATCACCGCTCTCTCGCGCTGTTTCAGCCATTTATCCCACATTGCAAGTTCCCCTTTCGCTTGTCCATTGTATACATACCTGATTTTGATTCAGCATGTAGTACAAATTTATGAACCAGCGCCGTAAAACAGAACGAAAAAACAGAAAACCCTGCGAGTAAAATCTCACAGGGTTTCCAAAGCAAGAAGATATGCGAAAAATTCTTTTGCACCCAAAGGGTAAACGATTAATTCAATTCCCTTCTGCCTTCCAACGCTTTGGACAATGTGACCTCATCGGCATATTCCAAATCGCCGCCTACCGGCAGTCCATGAGCGATACGCGTTACTTTGATACCAAAGGGCTTGACCAGTCGTGACAAATACATCGCGGTCGCTTCGCCTTCAATATTGGGGTTGGTCGCTAATATCATCTCCTGAACGCGCTCATCGCTAAGACGCCTCAGCAGCTCGGCAATCCGAATTTCTTCGGGTCCAATCCCTTCAATCGGCGAGATGGCTCCCTGCAGCACATGATACTGGCCCTGGAATTCTTTGGTTCTCTCCATCGCTACCAAGTCTCTGGATTCCTGCACCACACAGATTACCGAATTGTCTCTGCTCTTATCCTGACAAATCCGGCATGGATCGATATCGGTAATATTGCAGCAGACGGAGCAAAAATGAAGATTGCGTTTGACGCTGACCAGCGATTTGGCAAAATCAATAACATCGTCTTCCTTCATCTTCAGAACATGAAAGGCTAGCCGGGCTGCGGTTTTGGGACCGATACCCGGCAGTCGGCTGAAAGCATCAATAAGTTTGGCTATCGGTTCGGGATAATACAAAGCGCAGCTCCTTTACTTCGATACATCAGATTTAACCGCTTATCTATAATCAAGAAGAAACCTGCATCCTCTTACGACGACACAAGTTTCTTCCCTTTGGATTATTGAAATATGCTTTAAAGCACCGGTTGTCGATTAGAACAAGCCTGGAATTTTCACGCCGCCGGTGTATTTGCCCAGATCTTTATTGGCCAGCTCATCGGCTTTGGAAATTGCATCATTGACTGCGGTCAATACAAGATCCTGCAGCATTTCAATATCATCCGGATCCACAGCTTCAGGCTTAATTATGATGCTTTGCACATTTTTATGGCCATTTACGACTACGGTGACAACACCGCCGCCAGCTGTTCCTTCAATGGTTTTCGTGCCCAGCTCTTCTTGAGCCTTAAGCATTTGTTCCTGCATTTTCTTCACTTGCTTCATCATTTGATTCATGTTATTCATGGTCTACACTCCTCGTGTTTGCTTAAATTGGAATCATTACGTCAGGAAGCATACATGTAAAATCTATGCTCTAAAATATTTCAAGAAGAAACAATCGGCTTAGCGGCGGTTATCAAGGATTATTTATCTTTGATGACCACGAGATCCTCACCGAATAACTTGACTGCCTCTTCGATCCATTCCGGTTCGGAGGGCGGGCCGCTCTGCTCATCAGGCTGCAGGAACAAAGGCTCAGCGGATGATGCCGGCGCCGAGTCGGAGGCTGACTGCCAGTCCTTGAGCATCACTGTCGCGAGCTTCACAGGGCGGGAAAAGGACTCCTCCAGCACCTTCTCGATGACTTCCCGGTTGGCCGGCTTCTCTGTCGTTTCGCGATGCATTGTGTTCTTGAAAGCAATAAGCAATGTATTGTCTGCAGCCGATACCGGCTCCCCATCAACCAGCCAGGCATGCACTGTAATACGCATTTCCTTGACTCGCTGCAAAATCTCGCTCCACTTCATGCGCACCTGGGCAATCGCTTGCCCTTCAGCAGCTGCAAGAAAGGGTTCCAGCTTCACATTCGAACGAACGGTTCCGCCTGAAGGTGAAGCAGCACCGCCGCGATTGCCGAATGCTGCGCCGCGTCCGCCTCGTGTCTGGCTTGAACCCGCCGCTTCTGCAGCAGTACCTTTGGATTCTTCGCCGGCAGGCTGAACACCGGTGCGCAGCAGCTGTTCCAGTCTGCGCTCCAAGGTCTCGACCCTTTGCTGCAGCCGCAGCATTTCCGGGGGAGCTGCAGCAGCGGACACCTGAGCGGGCGCCGCGTTCGCCCCCCTGCCAGCATGATCGTCCGGCAGACCTGAAGCCGGTGTCTCCGGAAGCGTGCAGATCTTCATCAGAGCGACTTCAAAGATCGTTTGAGGGAGCGTAGCATGTCGGATCTCCGTTTGATATTGATTCAATACATCAATCATGAGGAAAAGCCGCTCGGAGCTGAAAGCTTCAGCCATAGCTTTGAACTGCTCCTGATCTACAATCCGCTCCGTTGAGGCGCGGCCTTGCGGACCCAATTTTATAACGAGCAGGTCCCGAAAATAGTATACTAAATTCTCGAGGCATTTGTCCGCACTTTTGCCTGCCTGCATAAGTCCTTCAACTAACGGCAGTATTGCCCCGGCGTTACGGTCGCGTACAGCCTCAGCCAACTGGGCAAACTGCTCTGCCGCTAACCCCCCGGTTACTTCGACGGCATCGATAAGCGTAATCTGCTCTGCCGCATAAGCAGAAACCTGCTCCAGCAGGCTGATGGCGTCACGCATTCCGCCATCGGAGAGACGTGCAATATAGGCCAGCGCCTCATCCTCCGCGCCAATCCCCTCTTCATCGCATATTCGGCGCAGCCGCTCTGTCTGCTCCGGCAGTGAAACCTGGCGGAAATCGAAGCGTTGGCAGCGCGAAATAATTGTAGCCGGCAGCTTATGCGGTTCCGTAGTCGCCAAGATGAAAATGACATGGCCTGGCGGCTCCTCCAGCGTTTTGAGCAGCGCATTAAACGCTTCTGTAGTAAGCATGTGAACCTCGTCAATAATATACACCTTGGTACGGACTTCAGATGGTGCGTACCTGACCTTGTCCCGGATATCCCGAATCTCGTCAATACCCCGGTTGGATGCTGCATCAATCTCCACGACATCCATGACGGTTCCTGCAGTGATTCCGCGACATGCGTCGCATTCATTGCATGGCTCCGGCGCTGGCCCCCGCTCGCAGTTAATTGCCTTGGCCAATACTTTGGCCGCCGTTGTCTTGCCTGTCCCTCGGGGACCGTTAAACAGATATGCATGCGACACCCGGTCTTCCCGGATCGCATTTTGCAGCGTCTGGATAATATGCTGCTGGCCGACCATGTCCTGGAACGTCTGCGGACGCCAGGCGCGATATAAAGCGATATGTGTCACACGGAACGTTCCTTTCGGCTCATTATGGGCATTGCCCGGTATTCTCATTATACACGAACCCGTCCGCCAAAAAAACCGTTAACCTGCGGGCTTTCTTTCTTTTCCCTCTATGCAATCGCTGCTGCTCCGCTGTTTGCAGCGGATCGACTGGATATACGTTGGGTAAAAACAATTCCGTAAGAGAATGGCGCAGCCGGGACCGGAACTTTTAACAGGGCAGCATAATGGTAAAAAGAGCGCCTTCCTCTGTCGTATCCGCCCGGATCGATCCCCCGAAATCATGAAGAATCCGTTGACAGACCGAAAGACCGAGTCCGGTTCCGTTAGCCTTCGTTGTCACGAACGGATCGAATATTTTATCCAGCATGGACAGGGGAATTCCCGGTCCCGTATCCTGGATTTCAATCATCAGCCATCTCCCTTCACTGTTATTCTCCACTTGTGCGTGTACCGTCAATGTCCCCCCGATGCTCATAGCTTCAATACCGTTTTTGCAAATATTCAGCAGCACCTGCTTCAACATCTCCGGATCAGCCTTAACAACGGGAAGCTCCGCCCCCCATTCCCATGACACCGATACGCTGTGAAGCAGGGCTTCGCTGGCAACCATTGGCATAATTTCGCGAAATACAGCGTCAATTTGAATCAGATCCTGGGTAACATGCCTGGGTTTGCTCAGCATAAGAAATTCACCGACTAGACTGTTGATCCGATCGAGCTCTGTGAGCATAATCTCCGTATACTCCACTTCCTTGGTCATTCCGCGCGCGGTCATTGTTTTTTGAAACATCTGCATAAATCCGCGTATCGCGGTGAGCGGATTGCGTATTTCGTGAGCGGCTCCAGCGGCAATCTGGCCAATCATCGCCAGGCGGTCGCTGCGCTGAACCTGTACCTCCAGCGATCGTAAATTGGTGACATCCTTGAACAGAATATAAGCGCCCTCCACTACGCCCCCGGAACTGTGAAAAAGTCCGACATCCATCAATAGCTCTGTCTGCTCGCTGCCCTGAATCCAGGTCATGGGATAATTCCGCACGGCCGGACCGCCTGCAAGTGCGCTTTGAATGAATTTGTATTCCTTGGAGGAGGCAAAGAAACGATGGAGCGGCTCATTCACAATGGCGGATTTCGAAGCGCCAAGCAGCCTGCATGCCAGCGGGCTAATATCCAGAATGATCGACTCTAAGGGGTGAAGCAGAATCACTCCAATGTGATCGTCCCGCAGCATCGTTTCTCCAAAGCGCTGGATCAGATTCCCTTCCTTTACAGGCTCCTGGCTGAAAAGAAGCAGCAAGTGGTGCAGGGCATGCTCGTTCTCCATTCTTAAAGGCATCACATGGAGGATGAGAGCTTCACCGTTGGCTTTTTTCAACTGCGTGGGAGCCGGTTTAATAATATTCCGGTTGCCGATGCTGAGCACATCTCCGCCCGTTTCTGTATTAAATAATTGGCTGTCGGAAAGAGATGATATGCTTCGATTGAGGATCGTCGAGGAGGTGTAACCCGTTTCGCTTAAAAATAAGGAATTGCACTCGGTAATCATACCTTGATCATCCAGCACCAAAACCATAGTTCCGGGCAGATGACTGGAGTAATCATCAAGCATATCCATACTTATTGAGCCGGTTGGCAAGGATGGCGCTTTGTACATGGTGATCCCCTCTTTTTTAATTTGCTGTTTCTTCCTTTCGTTCCATAATTACCAAATTCCTGCAGAAAAAGAAAAAAACATCCACACGAAGTCATATTACGCTTCGCTTGGATGTTTATGTTTTACTTAGGTGGCTACTATAGAGTTAAACCGCGCACCTGTCTTCGATACATGCGACCCGGGCGGCAATTTTATTCCCAGCTCTGGCCAGGCACTCCCCCGGCACATGAACGTACCCGCTTACGGCTGCTTCCTTCCGGACCTGACCGGGTTCACAAGCGTCCATTGCGGAGGACCAAACCGTCAACACTGTTCCTAAAAACCAGCCCCGCATCGGCATAACCTCGGACAGGAATTCAACCTCGCTACAGCGGATTGCGAGTTACAGGGCACCGCTACCTCCCCGTCTAGCACGGCAGAAATAATTATAGCGTGTTCTGTCTTAAAGTGCAACTATAAGAAGAAATGACAGTCCATTGGGAAACGCTGCTATGCCGTCTTTTTACAACCAGTCACAAAGAGAGAAACTCCCCTTACTTCTTCGAGGTAACAGATACCTTATAGCGCGGCATGTTTTTCTGCAGGGTGGATAATACTTTCTCCTTCAATTGCGCCTCATCCACATTCGGGTCAGCCTTGACCGATACCTTGAGCTTTGGCCCTTGGATCATAATGTTATAGTCCGCAACTCCGGGAATTTCCTTCAGCTTCCGTTCTGCGAAATCGCCATCCGATCCATAATTGAGATCATTGCCGTTGCGATTGGGCAAATGAGGGTTGCTGTTGGAAAGGCCCATATAGCCGTCATGACCATAAGAGCGGGTGTTCATATTGTTGCTGCCGTCTTTCTTCACCCCGCATCCGGCAAGCGCGGCAAGTACGAGAAGCAGCGCCAGCCCGGCGGCAAGAACTGTAGATTTGCGTGAAAACTTCATAAAAAAACCTCCCTTTAGCCATAGGATGGCTAAGGGAGGCTCTTGTATTCTGCTAATTAAAGGCAGAGACGGTTCAATGGAATTAGATACCGTATTTTTTCTTGAATTTGTCGACGCGGCCGCCGGCATCCAGGAACTTTTGCTTACCCGTGAAGAACGGGTGACAAGCGGAACAAATCTCTACACGCAGGTTCTCTTTGATCGAACCTGATTCGAATGTGTTCCCGCAAGCGCAAGTAACCGTGGTGACGTGGTAGGTCGGATGAATACCTTGTTTCATCGTACACACCTCTTTCTGCCCTGAGTCACAGGCGGACCCAGAGTTAAAATACACACTCAAAGTAGTATAGCATGGCTCAAGTCAAACGCGCAATGAATTCCTTTTTGCTTACTAAAGCGGTGAATTCCCTATTTAACCGGCATAGGCGGAACATGCGTGTAGGAACCAATGACAACGTCCGGAAGTTCCTCCGCGAAGATGTCCAGCATTTGCTTCATTCCGTATATCTCGCCCTGCGGCTTCGGAATCAGCTCCAGGTAGCTCTCGGGATCAATGTTCAAGTTGCGCATTTGGATGAACTTCAAGCCTGTCCGTTTGATGAAGCCGATCATGGCATCCATCTCTTCCTCACGATCGGTAACGCCGGGGAAAATCAAATAGTTGATTGACGTATATACCCCTTTGTCAGCCGCGTAACGGAGTGATTTTTCTACATTCTTCAGGTTATAGCCGCGCGGTTTGTAATATGCATTGTAGTGTTCATCCAAAGCGCTGATCGTGCTTACCCGCATCAAATTTAAACCGGCGTCCACGATGCCGCGGATATGATCGGTCAATCCGGCATTAGTATTAATATTAATAAAACCAAGCTGCGTCTGATCGCGGACCCTCCGCATGGCATCTATAATAATCTTGGCTTGGGTCGAGGGCTCACCCTCACAGCCTTGGCCGAAGCTGATGATCGCTTCAGGCGTGCGCAGATGCTCAAGCATGATGTCCACGATTTCATCGACAGTCGGCTTAAAGTTCATCCGTGTCTGCGGCGCCGGGAATCCACTGTCGTCCGGCTGTTCGGAAATACAGCCGAAACAGCCTGCGTTGCAGGAGAACGATACCGGTACCGCCCCTTCCCACCGCTGTAAAAATGTATTCGATGCCGTCAGACATTCATAGCCAAGGGCGCAATTGGACAGATGCTTATAAAGACGATTGTCGGGATATTTGGAGAGCAATCGTTCCACCTGAAGATTCAGCTCATCCGTGTCGCAATTCAGAGGATTCCACCGCTCCGGATCGTCAGACTTATGTGCCGCTACATAGAAGCCATCATCCTTCCAGACGACAGCTGAATAGCCGAACAAGGGCAGCTTCTGCGTCTTGTCCGTCTTCATGTAGCTGGGAATGCACAACCGTGTAAATCCTTGCGGCAGAAGCGCTCCTACTGCCTGTACATCGCCAGGAAGCGGCCGCATCTCGCCGGAAGCCGCATGTATGCCGATTGGCCGCGTATGCGGCAATCCGACCAGTGTGGCTCCTTCCGGCAGCGGAATCAATTCATCTTCCATTAATTCAATAACCATGTCACCGCTTCGTCCAAGCGCTAACCAATCCGGATGATCGAACAAATTACCCTGTTCGTCCGCATATACGAGATTCATGTTGTCCTCCTTCTTCCCCTAGGAAACGGGGGTTGAACGGGTCGTTGGACGCCTTGCAGCGCTCGTTCCCGTGCTGCTGCTCCCTGAATTCGACGAGTGGCTGCTTTGCGGCCGTTTAGGCGGCTGTATCATCGCGGAGGTATCCAGCGATGCCAGGAATTCTTCGTTCGTCTTTGTATCCGCGAGCTTCTTCAGGAACCCGTCGACAAATTCGATTGAATCATTCATGTTTTTACGAATCGCCCATACTTTATCCAGCTCTTCCTTGGTAAGCAGCATTTCTTCGCGCCTTGTTCCCGAACGGCGAATATCCATGGCCGGGAAGATGCGCCGATCTGCCAGCTTGCGGTCCAGATGAAGCTCCATATTACCCGTTCCCTTGAATTCCTCATAAATAATATCATCCATACGCGAGCCTGTTTCGATAAGCGCCGTCGCCAGAATCGTCAAGCTTCCGCCCTCTTCGACATTACGCGCGGAACCGAAAAACCGCTTGGGGCGATGGAACGCAGCAGGATCGATACCGCCGCTGAGCGTCCGTCCAGAAGCCGGAACCACGAGATTGTAGGCACGTGCAAGCCGCGTTATGCTATCCATCAAAATAACAACATCTTTCTTGTGCTCTACCAGCCGCAGCGCCCGTTCCAGAACCAGCTCCGTAACCTTGATATGATTCTCCGGCAATTCATCGAAGGTTGAGGCTACAACCTCTCCTTTGACCGAACGCGACATATCCGTTACTTCCTCCGGCCGCTCATCGATCAGCAGCACGAATAATTCAATTTCCGGGTGATTGGTGGAGATGCTGTTGGCAATTTCCTTGAGCAGCAAGGTCTTGCCCGCTTTCGGCGGAGCAACGATAAGTCCCCTCTGACCAAGTCCAACGGGTGCAAGCAGATCCATAATGCGCGTGGATAGTTTGGATTGGGAAGTTTCAAGGACTAGCTTCTTTTCTGGATAAAGAGGAGTAAGAGCAGGAAAATGCAGACGTTCTCCGGCTTGTTCGGGGCTTTCTCCATTGACCGCGTTGACTTGAAGCAATCCGAAATAACGTTCGTTCTCCTTGGGAGGACGGCATTTGCCGGAAACCAAGTCGCCTGTTCGCAAGTCAAACTTGCGGATCTGGGATGCAGAAATATAAATATCTTCAGTGCTGGGCAAATAGTTGATCGGGCGGAGAAACCCGTATCCCTCTGACAGGATCTCAAGTACACCCTGCATAAACATGAGTCCGCCCTGCTCGGCTTGAGCGCGCAGGATGGCAAAAATCAATTCTTTCTTCTTCAATGTACCGTAATACGGTATCTGAAACTGTTTAGCCAGCTTGTACAGCTCGGTCAGCTTCAATTCTTCAAGATCGGCGATCTGAAGATCGGACATATTATCACCACTTCTTTTCAATGATCAAAATCCATCTTATTCCATCCATCATTGCCGGAATCGGCCTTGTCTATTCCAAAGCCGATTCTACTCTCGCATCCTACTATTCTTTACTCTTGTTCCTGCTCACGCCAAACATCCGCGCCAAGCATACGTAAATTATCCACCAGATTGTCATAACCTCTGTCTATATATTCAACTCCGGTTATTTCCGTCACGCCCTCAGGAACAGTCAGTGCCGCCACAACCAACGCAGCTCCTGCCCGCAAATCGGCAGCACGTACTTTGGCCGCGGTAAGAGGTCCGCCTTCGACAATGGCCGATCGGCCCTCTACCCTGATATTGGCGCCCATTCTCGTTAATTCGGGAACATGCTTGAACCGGTTGCTGTAAATATAGTCGCTCAGAATACTAACGCCTTTCGTTTGGGTCAGCAGACTGGTCATCGGAGATTGCAAGTCGGTGGCAAATCCGGGGTACACAAGCGCTTTGACATCAATCGCTTCGTAGTCGGCCTGACCGACGATACGAATGGATTCATCCATTTCATACACATGAACGCCCATTTCCTGGAGCTTGGCTGTAACGGCCTCCATATGCTTGGGAATCACGTTATCAATAAGTACGTCGCCGCGGGTCGCCGCAGCGGCAATCATGTAGGTTCCTGCTTGAATGCGGTCGGGGATAATCGAGTGACGGCAACCATGCAAGCTGTCTGCTCCCTCAATACGGATCGTCTCTGTCCCGGCTCCTTTAATTTTCGCGCCCATGGCGTTAAGAAGAGTGGCAACATCTATAATTTCAGGCTCTTTTGCCGCGTTTTCGATAATCGTGGAACCTTTGGCCCGGGAGGCCGCAAGCATAATATTAATGGTTGCTCCAACACTGGCTACATCAAGATAAATTTTTGCACCCCGCAGCTCTTTGGCTACGATACGAACCGATCCATGGTCATTCGTCACTTTGGCGCCAAGTGCTTCAAATCCTTTAATATGCTGTTCAATGGGCCTGGGCTCGAAATTACAGCCGCCGGGAAGGCCGATTGTCGCTTCCCCAAAACGACCAAGCATGGCACCCATCAAATAATAAGAGGCGCGAAGCAGCTTTACTTTTCCGTTAGGCATCGGGATGGATTGCATTCCGGATGGATCGATCGAAATCGCGTCTCCGCTTCTTGTAACCGTTCCGCCAAGCTCACGCAGTATTTCACTATAAACCGCTACGTCACTGATCAGCGGCAAGTTATCCAGAACAACTGTTGACTCCGCCAGGATGGCAGCTGGCAAAAGCGCGACTGCGCTGTTTTTTGCCCCGCTGATCTGTACGGTGCCCCGCAGCGATTTTCCGCCGCGTATCATTAATTTTTCCATCAGCCTCATTTTCCTCCCACTCGGAAGGGAGCAAAGGAAAAACCGCCGCATCCTTTGAAGAACGCTCGACGCCATTACTCACACCTTAAATATTACGGGACATTGAGTGAAAGAGGACATCGATTTTCATCAGGTACTATGTGGCGGTTTATACCATGCTCCGGATGTTACGCTTGATTGCTGCTGCCGAACAGCCGGATTTTTTCTTGAACAACTGCTTTCATAGCGTTACGGGCAGGTGTCAGATATTTACGCGGGTCAATCACGGAGGCGCTGGCGCCTAATGCTTCGCGGATTGCATTGGTGCATGCAACCTGATTCTCGGTATTAACGTTGATTTTGCCTACGCCGGCTGCAATGGACAGACGAATGGCTTCGTCTGGAACGCCCGAACCGCCATGCAAAACAACCGGTACCGGAATGGCATCAGCTACTTTTTGGATAATATCGTAGTGGATTTTCGGCTCGCCTTTGTACATACCGTGTGCGGTACCCACAGCAATCGCCAGACAATCAACACCGGTTTCTTCGTAGAAACGGATGGCTTCCTCAGGCTTGGCCATCGTAGCATCGGCTTCATCAACACTCAGATCATCCTCAACGCCGCCGATTGTACCCAGCTCGCCTTCAACGGAAACGCCCATTGCGCGTGCAGCTTTTACAACCTGCTTGGTCAATTCGATATTTTCTTCCAGTCCGTAGTGGGAGCCGTCGAACATAACCGAGGAGAATCCTGCGCGGATACATTTCATGGCGACTTCAAAGCTGCTTCCGTGGTCAAGATGGAGCGCGATCGGCAAGCCGGATTGTTTCGCGGCTGCTTGTGCGATGGCAACAGTGAATTCAATACCCATGTATTTCAGTGCGCCTTCGGATACACCATAAATAAACGGTGATTTTTCCTCCATTGCTGCTTCGACGATCGCCTGCGCGAACTCGAGGTTGTTCATGTTGAACTGGCCGACTGCGAATTTGTTGGCTTTGGCTTTTGGTAAAAATTCATTCATTGATACGAGTGGCATAGATTCTCTGTTCCTCCTAAAAGTTTTTGGCCCTGCTCCATCAAGCAATCAGCTTGCAAAAAGCCGCGAGCTTAAGGGTGTGAAGCATGGCTCTGACATGCGGTGCTTCTCTCTCCTGCGCGCCATTCTCCACAAACAAACACCCCTGAAATGAAGCAACGCCCCGCCATCTTCCGATGATGGTGAAAATCGTTTCTTCCTTCAAATCTATAAGAGAAAGCATAACGAAAAGCTGGACGTTTCCTATAGATTAATAAGATGGAGGTTATGCCTGCTGCGAGCTGCTTGTCGCTAACTGCGCTCTGGCGACCCAAGCATCTTCCCGCAAAAATACAGAGAAGGAGCGTAAGACTCGTCCTTTTCCGGTATTTTCAGAAAGCTTGCAGCGGGAGCACTCTGCGGTAACGGAATAAATCACGGTTCTGCTTGTTATACCCCGCTAGTATACCACAACCGTTTATTGTTTGGTACAGGTCTTTGAAACGCTTGGCTCCGTGGTCAGCAGGCCTTCCACCGCCGCAGAAGCATTCCTCTTAACAGGCCAACTGCCTAACCTCTAAAGAAAAAAGGCCCTGAATAATCAGGACCCTACTGCGTACCAATTGTTGGATTCACCGCCGCGCAGCTGCAAATTAACGGCCATTCTCATCTCATCGATATCGAAAGGCTTGGTAAAATGCATCAGCGCACCGTGGTCGGTTGCCTCCTTGATCATATCGAGCTCGCCATAAGCGGTCATCATGATCACCTTGATGTCTTTGTTAATGGCTTTGATGTGCTTCAAAATTTCCAGTCCGTCCATGCCTGGAATTTTCATATCTAGTAAGACAAGATGCGGCACGTCATTCCTTACGATCTCCAGCGCCAGTTTGCCGTTAGAGGCTTGAAAGGTCACATAACCCTCACTGCTAAATACTTCCATCAGCAAGACTCGAATACCGTTTTGGTCGTCGACGATTAACACTTTCTTCTTATCCAACTCGAAACCCTCCTACGAATGCGCTAAAATCCTGCCGCACGATTTGGTCAACTCTCCCATAATCGTTAATTTATTCGCGAAGTGGCATTCAATATCCTGCTTCATGCTGGAAAAAAAGTGAAAAACTACATCTTTCCTTCTAAACTCTCGGATCTTAGCAAAGCTGCCCTGACAAAACCGCGGAAAAGCGGCTGAGGCCGATTTGGTCTGGAGGTAAATTCGGGATGGAACTGTACGGCCAAAAACCAAGGGTGCTCCGGCAGCTCGATCATTTCAACCAGACGGCCATCCGGCGAAGTCCCGGAAATGCGCAGTCCGCCCGATTCGATGCGTTCGCGGAATTCATTATTGAATTCATAGCGATGACGATGGCGCTCATATACAAGCTCGTCATTATATTCACGTTCGGCCAGCGAACCGGCAGCAAGCTTGCACGGATACAAGCCAAGGCGCATGGTTCCGCCCAAATCCTCAATATCCTTTTGTTCCGGCAGCAGATCAATAACCGGATAGCTGGTGGAAGGGTTGATCTCCGAGCTGTTGGCATCGGCAAGTCCCGTAATATTGCGGGCAAACTCGATAACGGCTACCTGCATGCCGAGACAAATGCCGAAAAATGGGATCTGTTTCTCGCGGGCATAACGGATCGCCGTGATTTTGCCTTCAATCCCCCGGTCGCCGAAGCCGCCCGGCACCAGAATGCCATGAACGCCATCCAGCAAATCCGCTACATTCTCGCTTGTCACATCCTCCGCGCTAACCCAGCGCAGCTTCACATCCGCATCGGAATCAAAGCCTGCATGGCTGAGCGATTCCACGATGCTCAGATAAGCATCATGCAGCGCTACATACTTGCCGACAATGGCAATTTCCGTGGTCCGGCTGAGCTGCTTGACACGGGTGACCAGACTCTCCCATTCCGTCATATCCGGCGGAGGGGTGGTCAGCTTTAGGTGGTTGACGACGATCTCATCCAGACCCTGCTCGCGCAGGTTAAGAGGTACCTCGTACAAGGTCGAGGCATCGCGGCATTCCACAACTGCACTGGCGTCGATATCGCAGAATAGAGCGATTTTACGCTTCAACTCGTCCGCAAGCGGGTATTCCGTCCGGCACACGATGACATTCGGCTGAATGCCGATGCTTCTGAGCTCCTTGACGCTGTGCTGGGTGGGCTTCGTTTTCTCTTCGCCCGCAGCTTTGATGAAAGGAATCAGCGTCACATGGATATACATCACGTTATCGCGTCCGATATCGCTTTTAATCTGGCGGATCGCTTCCAGAAACGGCAAGCTTTCAATATCCCCGACCGTACCGCCGATTTCTGTGATCACCACATCGGATCCCGTCTCCTTGCCTGCACGGAATACGCGTTCCTTGATTTCATTGGTGATATGAGGAATGACCTGAACAGTGCCCCCAAGATACTCTCCGCGACGCTCCTTGGTAATAACGGAGGAGTAAATTTTGCCTGTCGTTACATTGCTGTTCTTGGACAGGTTGATGTCAATAAATCTCTCATAGTGGCCAAGATCAAGGTCTGTCTCCGCACCGTCATCGGTTACGAATACCTCCCCATGCTGATAGGGGCTCATCGTTCCCGGGTCCACGTTAATATAAGGATCAAACTTCTGAATCGTTACTTTCAAACCCCGGTTCTTGAGCAATCGGCCGAGCGATGCTGCCGTTATGCCCTTACCCAAAGACGACACGACACCGCCGGTTACAAAAATGTACTTGGTCACTGATGATACCCTCCACGCTAGGATGTTAAAGTATAGGATTGCCCAATTCCTTAATAAGAAACGAATTCCACTGCCTTGTTGAAGGCGAAATTAGTTTCTGCAATTCAATTACGTTCAGAGAAGAATAGATAAAGCTTGATCCTTCTGAACTTTCAGGAAGATGCGGCTGGCGCCGTCTTCGGCGGCGAGACAAGCTTCTTTTCTCAAGAAATATAAGCAGAGTATGGTCGAAACCAGCCTTCTTATATTATGAAAAAAGGATAAAAAAAAGAAAAAAGTGACACCCGTATAGACGGGGCACTTTCTGGATTGGCTTATTACTTGCATGTCCGAACTTAAAGCCCATGCAATAGTTTACTCTTCGCGGCTATCCCCTGTCAAGACAAGAAGAAGGGTCTTCCGCCCCGTACAGAAGAATGGCTCGCCGTCCATTGGCGGTTCGTCGGGATTTTCGCCAAAGACCTTCTGGAATTGACAAACGCTGGAGATCTATCTATTTATCGTCGTCCTCGTCGTCATCCTCAAAATCATCCGCTTCCTCGGAATCCTCGTCATCCGACGCCTCATCCTCATCCACGTCATCGGTATCCTCATCGATTTCTTCGTCATCGATCAGTACCTCTTCGTCAACCTCAGCTTCCTCTTCCGCCTCGTCGAAGATTTCCTGATCTTCGTCATAGCTGTCGAAATCCTCTTCCTCGGCGGTGTAGGTTTCTTCTTCCTCGTCCGGATAAACCTCGTCATCCTCATCATCATCATTGATAATGCGAGGGCGTTTGGCGTTGCCCACCGGATCTTCGGAACGTTCCACCGGATACCAGCGTTTGAGGCCCCAGGTATTGTTACCAACACAGGCAAAACGACCGTCAATATTGATTTCCGTATATACTTGCGCAATCACTTGGTTGGTTTCATCTTGGGACAAGCCACGGATCTTGGCAATTTCCATCATAATATCCCGATAATAAAACGGCGTATTGGCCGCTTTAAGCAGTTCAAAAGCCAAATCAACCATTGGCATTTCCTTGACGCGTTCAGGATCGATCTTCAAGGTGATTTCGCTGCTCATTGGACACTTCCTCTCATGTCAATCTACTACAAAACTACGCAGACAATCCATTATCAACTTTTAGTAAAACCTATTTCTTTCAAAAAAGCAAGCGGCAGGCCTTTTGTATGTAAAAAGAAAAAGCGAAGGACAACCCTTCGCTTTGACTGTATCCTTCCGGATGATCCGGCTGCTGCCCACCCGGGATGCAAGAGCCGTTAATGGACTCCTGATTTATTCTATGTGCCTCAGCGGCGAATGACACGGTTATTCAGCCTAATTATAGGAAAAAAGGTCACTTGCTCATACGGCCTGCCGCTTGCCGTCATACAATACTGCAGCATAGTCCACCCGGGAGGAGAGGCCAGCCTTGGACAGAACCGCAATTCTCCGCCTGCTGCACAGTTCGCAAGCCCAGTCCTCGTCTCACGTTAAGCGCCGCATCATCCGCTTTGAGCAGCGCAGCGATTATCGGCGCTTCCTCCAGGAATGGTCGGAGCTGCGCGAGCCGCTTGCCGAAGAGCAGGCTCCCAGACATCTTCCATTAATTGAAGCTTTTTCACTTCCCATACCCGATGAGCAGTTGAAAACCCGTTCCCGCGACGGCATCCTGATCGAGGATGACCCCCTGCTTCGCGTTCACGCCACGACAGTCAAGCAGACCGCACGCGAAAAGGGTATTCCCTGGGGTGTCAATGAAATTAAAGCCCCGCAAGCATGGGGCATGACAACGGGATACCGGGTTAGAATCGGCGTAATTGATACCGGTGTGGATTTCAGCCATCCCGACCTTAAGCATTCGCTTGCCCGCGGCATCAATTTGTTGAACCCTGCCGCACTTCCGCATGATGATAACGGGCACGGCACACATATTGCAGGAACGATTGCCGCGGCCAACCAGCTGCGCGGCATGATCGGGGTCGCTCCACGATCCATCGTTTACCCTGTAAAAGCCTTCGATCATAACGGCAGCGCTTTTGTATCGGACATCATTCTGGGCATCGAATGGTGTGTCCGCAACCGGATGAATATTATTAACATGAGCTTCGGCATGAAAACGCGCAGCAAGTCACTGCTCCAAGCTGTGACCAATGCGTACAATGCCGGCGTTATTGTTGTCGCTTCTTCCGGAAATGACGGGAAAAGAAAGTCCATCGACTATCCGGCCAAATATCCGCAGACCATTTCTGTCGGAGCCACTAACCGCCTGCGCCGTATTGCGCCGTTCAGCAACCGCGGTATCTACATTGATATCTATGCTCCCGGAGATAAAATCATGTCGTCATGGCTGCGCGGAAAATATCATGAAATGAGCGGAACCTCCATGGCAACCTCGCATGTCAGCGGCGCCATTGCGCTGCTGCTGGCCCACCAGCCGGGACTTTCGCCGTCCGAGATTAAAGCCATATTAAAGCGTTCCATGCTCCCGCTGCGGGGCACAAAAGCTCCCCGGTTAACCGGGGAGCTGGATGTAATGCGCATGCTCGCATCCGCGGACCGGTAGGTCTGCGGTTTGCTTGCAATTCAACGCGCGGAAGCTGCCAAATCTACATACGTTCCGGGGCTGAGACGCCAATCAGGCGCAGAACCGTCGACAGCACTGTACGAACTGCGGCCAGCAGCGCCAGCCGGGCTTGCGTCTGAGCAGCATCCTCGGTTATAACCCGTTCCGCCTTGTAATAGCTGTGGAACAAGGATGCCAGCTCATAGACATACCGGACAAGCCGGTGAGGCGCATACTGCTCGGCCGCTTCCGCAATTTCCTGCGGCAGCTCGCCCATTTTGCGCAGCAGATCGAATTCATGCTCAGTCGCAAGACGGGTCAGATCCACTGATGCGGGCGGCTGAAGCTGAACGTCCTGCTCCTGTGCCTGGCGGAAGATGCTGCAGATGCGCGCATGGGCATATTGGACATAAAATACCGGATTTTCGTTGGATGTCGAAATAGCCAGATCCATGTCAAAGTCCAAATGCGAGTCCATGCTCCGCATGGAGAAAAAATAACGAATGGCGTCGATGCCCACTTCCGCCATCAAATCCTCCATCGTGACCGCCTTGCCGGTCCGTTTGGACATTTTCATCTTCTCGCCGTTCTGGAAGAGGCTGACCATCTGGGCAATCAGCACAACCAGCTTCTGCGGATCGTTGCCTAGCGCAGCCATCGCTGCCTTGACCCGGGGAATATAGCCGTGGTGGTCAGCGCCCCAAATATTGATCATCCGGTCGTAGCCGCGGGCGAATTTATCCCGGTGATAGGCAATATCCGGCGTTAGATAGGTGTAGGAACCGTCATTTTTCACCAAAACGCGGTTCTTGTCATCGCCATAAGGCATCGTGGACAGCCACGTGGCGCCTTCCTCTTCAAACACTTGCCCACGCTCACGCAGCGCCTCAAGCGCCGCTTCGACCTGTCCGCTCTCATACAGCTTCGTCTCACTGTACCATTCGTCGAATTCGACGCGGAATTCCGCCAGATCACGCTTGATCTTGTTCAGCTCCCGCTCCAGGCCGTATGCGCGAAAGAATGCAAAACGCTCATCGTCAGGAATCGACAGCAGCCGGTCGCCTTCCGACTCGGCCAGCGCCTTGGCAAAGCCAATAATATCTTCGCCATAATAACCGTCTTCCGGCATTTGGGCTTCCTGACCAAGCGCTTCCTTATAGCGGGCCTCAATAGAGTAAGCCAGGTTCGCTACCTGCTTGCCGGCATCATTAATGTAATATTCCCGTGTGACCCGGTAGCCGGCAAAATCCAGCAGATTACAAAGCACATCGCCTACAGCGGCGCCGCGGGCATGGCCCAGATGAAGGCTGCCCGTCGGATTGGCGCTGACGAACTCGACCTGGACGGACTGCCCGCCTCCTGCATTCACGCGGCCATATTCCTGGCCTTGGCCCAGCACCTGACTGATCACCGGATAGAGATAGCTCTTGTCGATCCGGAAGTTAATAAAACCCGGTCCGGCAATCTCCGCGGACTGTATGGAGGCCTTGCTTTTATCCAGATGGGCGAGTATGGCTTCCGCAATTTGGCGCGGATTCTTCTTGGCCAGCTTGCTGAGCAGCATGGCGGCATTGGTCGCCAAATCGCCATGCGACTTATCCTTGGGCACTTCCAGCACGAAGGAGGGAAGCTCCTCGCGTGCCGCCAGCCCAGCGGCTACCACCGCATCCGCTATCGCTTCTTTAACAAGTATATCCAGCACATCAATCGCATTTGCTTCCATTAAAAAATCCAGCTCCTCTTCATCATTCGCATTACCAAACAGGCAAACTTCTATTCTTCCGTCAGGACGGAAGCATGCCCGTCTTCCAGCTCTTCCGCACGCAGCCGGATGACAAACAACCCGGACGGCTGCTCGTCTACCCACAGTCTGTAATGCCATTCCAGCAGCATCGGCAGCGTCGGCGCCAGCGGTTCATCCGCAGGCTCCGCCTGGGCCATATCTCCGCACTGCATCCACAGCAGCGTAGTATCCGTCTCCAGCTGGAAACGGATATGCGTCGAGGCGTAATGCCCCAAGCGGCGCGCTCCGGCCGCAAAGGACTGGTCCGATTCCACATCCCCGTGACGCTTGACGCTGAGCTCGCCTTCGCGCCAGCGAACGACCGTCCGCACCTGGCCATTCTCATCGGATTCGTCGTAGCGGACATAGACGGTGCGGTCTTTGCGGAACCATTCGCCGATGAAAGCATGCTTTTGCTGTTCTCCGTCGAGCTCGCTCGTTAGTTTGATTCGCACTTTCGCTCTGCCTGTCATCGTCGTTAGTCTCCTGTCCTGCTTCTTATGATACCTACTATATACAGGAGCAACAAGGATTTCAATGCCGCCGGAAGCAGCGGCTAAATCTGGCGGGGCGACTGGAGACCCAGCACAGTCAGCCCGCTGCGGATGACCTTGGCGCAGGCAGCCACAAGCACAAGCTTCGCCCGTGTCGCTTCCGGCGTTTCCGATAGAATCCGTTCCTGATGATAGAATCGGTTGAAGTCCTTGGCAGCGTCGAGCAAATATCTAGCCAAGATGGAAGGCTCATTCGCCTTGACCGCCTCGCGGATGGCATCCGGATAGGCGGATAAGGTTTTGAGACAGGTCCATGCGGCGGGAAGGGATAAGAAGCCTCCCTCTTTTTGCAGAGCGCCATCCTTAACTGCCTGCATCGCTTCATCGATGGTCAAGCCGCCCTTGACCAGCAGCTTATACGCCCTTGCCGCGGTATATTGCAAATAAGGACCCGTCTCCCCCTCAAAGCGAAGCGCCTCGTCCAGCGAGAAATTCACTTCCAGCTGCCTGCCGTGCTTCAAATCGCCGAAGATAATGGCGCCGATGCCGACAGCCTCGGCTATCTCCCGCCTGCCGGCAAGCTCCGGATTCTTCTCGGCGATGAGCGCTTCCGCTTTGGCGACCGCTTCATCGAGCACCGTGTCAAGAAAGATCACCTGCCCTTTGCGTGTGGACATCTTGCGGCCTTCGAACTTCATTAATCCGAAGGCGACATGCTCGCAGCGATCCACGCCGTCCATTTTCATCCGCTGCAGAACGGCAAACACCTGCTGGAAGTGAAGCTTCTGTTCTGCACCAACCACATAAAGAAGGCGGTCGGCTCCCATCTCACGTTTCCGGTACAGCGCGGTAGCCAAATCGCGCGTCGGGTAAATCGTCGAGCCGTCGGATTTCAAAATGAGGCAGGGCGGCATACCCTCTTCATCCAGCCGCACCACCTGAGCGCCGTCGCTCTCCTCAAGAAGCCCCTGTTCAGTGAGCTGACTCACAACCGCAGCCATTTTATCATTATAGAAGCTCTCTCCCAGCGTATGGTCAAAGGCAACCCCAAGACGCGCATACATCCGGTCGAATTCCTTCATGCTGAACGATACGAAAAACGTCCACAACCGCTTTGCTTCCGCATCTCCGTTCTCAAGCTTCCAGAACCAGAGGCGCGCCGCATCCTCAAGCGAATGATCCCTCTCGGCCTCCTCATGAAAAAGCACATAGAGACGCAGGCTCTCGCGGATCGGCTCCCGTTGAAGCGCCGCTTCGTCGCCCCAGCGCGTGTAAGCCTCCATCAGCTTGCCGAACTGCGTTCCCCAATCCCCGATATGGTTGACCGTCATCACCTTATACCCCGACAAACGGTAGAGATTGGCGAGTGCATGGCCGATCATCGTGGAGCGCAGATGCGCCACTCCAAACGGCTTGGCGATATTGGGCGAGGACAGGTCGATGACGACCCGCTGCCCCTCTCCTTCCGAGGACTTGGCAAAATCCCCGTCCAATATGGTTTCAAACAGCTCTGGAGCAAAGCGGGCAGGTTCAAAAAACAGATTCAAATAGGGACCCTTGGCTTCTGCGAGCACACCGGCAGACGGGTCCTGGACAAGCGGCGCAAGCTCCCCGGCGATGGCTGCAGGCGGACGCTTCCATTGGCGGGACAGCAGGTAGCAGGGGAACGCCACATCACCAAGCGCCGGATTCGGGGGAAGCTCCAACACAGCGGCAATCTCCGTCTGCGAAAGCCCGGTATGAGGCTGCAGGCGCTCTGCCGCCCATTTCAGCAAAAGATTCATCTTATTCTCCTCCTTCGGATTTTTAACGGATGCTTATGATGAAAAACACAAAAACCCCCGTCTCTGTAAAGAGACGGAGGTCTGGTCCGTGGTACCACTCTTCTGGCTCCCGCCTAGAATAGAAGGGGCCGGCCGATTGGCCGGCTGCCTCTCCTCGTTAGCGGGGCCGCTTGAACACGGTAACGGGGTGACCGGATTATCCTACAGCGGCAGGCGCATTCGGACAATCAACTCCCGGGCCCGCTTCCCATGCCTCGCTGCACCGGCTTTCACCGCCCCGGCTCGCTGCTTGCAGCGCTTTGCAAAGTACTGTCCCGTTCATCGCTTGTAAGCTGTTATTTGTTTATTATATGCATCCGAAGAGAAATTGCAAGGGGAAGGTATACCGCCCATTCATGCGACTTGCTGCCGGCTTCATGAACAGCATATACTAAACTGAACTGAACCAACGGAATTTTCAATTTTATTTGGAGGACGGCAGGATCAATGAGCAAAGGAAC
The DNA here is from genome assembly GCF_056269285.1 of Paenibacillus sp. JT31N11. NCBI lineage: Bacteria > Bacillati > Bacillota > Bacilli > Caryophanales > Paenibacillaceae > Paenibacillus > Paenibacillus sp. JT31N11. The sequence goes on along the minus strand of NZ_JBWDNQ010000017.1, from coordinate 115,408 downwards.
CGCATTATTACGGCAGCGCAATGAAAAACGCACCCTGGCGCTGCTTCGCACCGGGGAACATCACTCCCGGCAGGAGCTGTCCAAGCTGCTCGGCTTAAGCAAAAACACCATTTCGCTCATAATCGACAGCTTCATCAAGCAGGGGATCGTCGAGGAAAAAGGGCTGGACGAGCAGAGCGGCGCAGGGCGGCCAAGAATCCAGCTGGAGCTGATTCCGGCTTTTCATACCGCAATCGGAATTTCCATTGGCCATTCAAGCTGCCAATTTGTCGTCACCGACTACCGCTCCACCATTCTGGAGAGCGGCGAATGGACAATCCCGTCCATGCAGGCGGACCCTTTTATCGGGCAGCTGATCAGCTTGTGCAGCGGGCTTCTCGACAAGTACCCCCAGACGCTCGGCATCGGTGCGGCGATACCTGCGCTGGTCGATCCCCACTTGGGCCTTGTGCACTTCTCGTCCCATCTGGACTGGCGGGACGTCCGTCTCAAGGAGCGGCTGGATGAGGGCCTCCCGGTGAAAACCATCGTCATGAACAATGTCAGAGCGTCTGCGCTGGCGGCTTCGTCTGCTGTCCCCTTACCCCCGGGTGGCTCCGGCAATCTCTTCTATTTGCGGGTGGATGAAGGAGTAGGAGGAGCCCAGATTATTGACGGCCGCGTCTATGATGGCGCAAGCTTCACTGCAGGTGAAATCGGTCATCTGTGCGTGCAGATGGACGGACCCCTGTGTGCCTGCGGACAGCGGGGATGCCTGGAGACGCTCGTCAGCATGCCTGCGGTGAGAGAGCAGCTGCGCGCCAGCTACCCCTCGGCGAATCCGGAAGAAAGTCTGCTGTCACTGGTCACCAGACTTCAGCATGAAGCATGCGTCCTGGATCTGCTGCGCGCATCCGGTGAACATATCGGCTTCGCGCTGGCCCAAATCGTGAATCTGATGAACCCGCAGAACATCATCATCGACAGTCCTTTTGCCACACTCGCCCCCTTCAAGCTGGCGGTCCAGCAAACTATGCAGCGAAGAGCGCTGCGAATTCCGCTCGCAAAGACGAGCCTGCAGTTCATCCGTAATGAGTTCTCTGCAAGCATTGGCGCCGCATATGCGGTCGTGCTGGATTTCGAGAAGGAGTAAACGGGTCAAGTTGCTCAGGTGCTTCACTATTTTTTAATTAGAAAGAAGGTCGCTTGCCATGTTGACCAGCGGAGCTGCAGAAAGTCCGTTCTCCTCCACTACGGGAGTCGTCGTAGCCGTCATCGATTCCGGGATTGATCCGGATCGGCTGCAGCATGGTACCGCCATGCTGCCCGGAGTCAACCTCAGCGGCGACGGCGACGGCGGGGACACCCGCGATTATGCCGGACACGGTACCGCCGTAGCGGCGACGATTGCCCGGATTGCCCCTGGCTCCCGGCTTCTGCCGGTGAAATTGATGAACCGGCGCGGCGTATTACGCGATACGGCCATGATTGAATCGGCCCTGGCGTGGATCATGGAGCACAGGGAAGAACTCGGCATCGGCGTCGTCTGCGCCGCCTTCGCCGATTCGAGTCACCGCACCTCGGATGAGCCGCTGCGCGGATCGACGCTGCAGCGGCAGGTTGCCTCTTTGCGCGAAGCAGGCATCCCTACGGTAACCGCCGCAGGCAACTGGTACCCGGAGCATCGCGGCCGCAGCCTTCACGGCATGGCGTGGCCTGCCATTCTCCGTGAAACTGTCAGCGCAGGCGCGCTCGACAACGGGGAAGAAGGCGTCCGGCTCGCCAACACGAGCCAGCGCCTTCATCAAAGTCTTCATACAGGCTGCAGCACAACCTTGTTCACCCGGCCCGGAGATCCGGGAGAGACAAGCGGCGCTGCCGCGGTTGTCTCCGGATGCTTTGCCGCATTGCGGCAAGCCGATCCGGATGCTTCGGTCGATGCGCTGGTCGGGCGGCTGCTCCGTTTCGGCCGGGAAGCCGCCGACGAGAACGGCCTTCTCTGGCCTGTGATCGATCCGGGCGAGCTGTTCCTGGATTAATTGGTCAGGAGCTGCTGCTTCTGGGCTGTAATCGGCACGCGGATGAGATTAAGCACGAATGAGAGGCCTTTACCGCCCTCGCCCGCTGCGAGCAGGATCGCCTTCGTTTCCTCGTCGTCGTCCAGATTGGCGGACGATACGAGCGCCGCTCCCAGGTGATCGAACAAGCTTTGGATCCATGCCAGCGATTCCGTCGACTTCTCGTCGCCCGCGGAAGGCGAGCTTGATTTGCTGTCATCATCGATAACCTTTCCGAACATGGCCGTGCGCATTATGAAGTGGACGACTTTGCCGACAACCTCGATGCCGGAGCCGACTTTTTGCAGCTTTTTGCGATCAGGAGCCTCTTTCTTATTTCCCGCAACGAGGAGTGCAACCGTCTTGACCGACAGGATGCCGGTAATGGCCAGCATCGTCCATTCCATGGCCTCAACCTCCTCGCCTTTGTTCACATGCATGCCAAGCGCTTCCGTTGCCAGACCCAGCACGCCTAATCCTGCGCCAAGCCACAGCTGCCAAGCTTCAGCCGGCTTCGAACTGCCTCCTTCGCTAACAACATTGCCCTGCACGTATAACTGATATCCCGTAAGAATCATGCTCATGAATGAGCCTATAAGTCCACCCGCCCACGAAAATTTGCGCAGCCCGTCAACCCCGGACTGAACGGTAACATTTCCGAAAGAAAGCGGAATAATATCGCCTTTCTTGAAAGGCGCCTCTCCCAGCATAAGCTTGTAGGCTATGGTGGCCGGAATGGCGCAAAGCATCATCACGCCGTCAATCATCCGGAACGAGGTGTCGATATGAGCGCCCGGCGCCACGAATTCCACCAGCTTCTCGATAAACGGAAAGCTCACTTTCGCGAACAGCGCGTCGCGGGCGACTCCGATCAGATTCTGCATCAAGTCGAGGGTCCGCAGAACAAAATCGCGCAAGCCCGCCAGTACGCCCTCGAGCACATCCGTCCCCACTGCAACAAGCACATCTTTAACTGTTCCGAAATTGAGCTCTCCCGGCTTCGGCATCGCGCCGTCGAACAGGCGGCCGATGTCCGTCTGCAGCTTATCCCACATGGTCAGCAGATCGTTCATCTCATCACCCAGGAGCCCCTCCACGAACTGCTCCGCCGCCGCCATCGCCTCTTCCGTCACGTCCGGACCTTCCACATGGACGATATCATCGGCGAGCTTACCGATTTTCTGCGTGACCCATCCGACCACGCTGTTGCCGCTCACTTCGTCCAGCAGCTTCTGAATCGGAGCGGCCGCTTTGCCGATATCGTCGATAATGCTTTGTCCCGGACCGGGTCGGCTCGGCTTCGCCGGAACGGCGCCGCCCGCCGCCCGCCATTGTCCGATTTGCGCAATGGCTTTGTCGAAACCGCCCGCCGCTGCCGTCTTCATACGGCCGACGGATTGTTTCAGGGATGTCAACGCTTCATCCGCTGCCTCCACCATTGCTCTGCGGACCAGCACGATATCTTCCCACTCGAGCAGGAACTTCAAGTAATCCCACAGCTTCTCAAGACCCGTCTTCACCTGCGCCCATAGCCATTTGAAGAAAGCACCCGCTTCCTCGAGCGTTGTGAGAACAAATTTCTTAATCTTTTCGCCGATGGCGCATATGAATTGGAACGCGCCTTCCGCTTTATGAAGCACGAAGGTCAAGCCCTCCTTCATTTTCTCCCCGATCCCCTCGAAGAAATCGGCAATCGTATGGCCAAGATTGACGAAGAAATGCTCCGCGCTTTCCGCGGCCCCGACCAGCTTCGAAATGGCGTCGTCGTGGATAAGGCGCACACCCTGCGCATCCGATTGAATGCCCCAGCGGTACGCATCGGGCAATGCATCTGCCCGCAGCACAGAGCTGAATGGGGCGCCTGCCGGAGCTGTCCGCACATCCGGAGCGGCTCCGTTCGAGGAGAGGGCGAGTCCGGCCGCCTGATTGAGCGAGGCGGCTACCGCATCCACCTGCCCCTGGTCCGGGCCGGTCCGGAAGTTGTCCGGCAGCAGCGGCGTGTCGCCGCTTGGCGTCTTCACTGTCGCGGTGCGAAGCTCATCCGCCGTCATCGATTTGAACCGGTCGAACACCCCGGAAGCCGGATTGACGTCGATGTGACCGTCGATACCGTCAACGGAGAAACGATAGACGGCCGGAGTCAGCGACTTCACCCTGTTGAACAGGCTGACGCCGCCGTTCAAATCGGTGAGCGTATCGACAGCCGCGCCAGGGCCGATCAACACGGCGTCCCCATTGAGCGAAACGCTGGACAGCACGGATGCCGTCACCGAGACTTTAACCGCCCGCTTCGGCGCACCTGCGACATCCAGGACGCGAAGCGAGGTTCCGTAGCACGTTATCTGCATCACCTGGTCCGGATCGGATACATGCAGGGGGCTTTCCTGCCAGACGCCGGTTCTGTTATCCTGCCAGATGTATCCCGCATGGGCATCGATATATACTGCCAGAACCGATGCCGTCGTATGCCGGTCTCCCGGGACCGGCGCCATTTCCTGCACTCCGCTTCGCAGCCGTAAGGGCGGTTCCCAATCCGTGTCCGCATTCGGACGCTTGACGACATTCAAATCGCCATTTTGCAGCAGCGCCCATAGAGAGACACTCCCATCCGCTGCCTCGCCGACGATCACATCCTGTACATTCGCCGCCGTCTCCGGAGCGGCAATCTGGCTGACCCGGGCGTCCTCGGCATTATCCAGCTCCGCAGCAGGGATCAGGTGCAGGCCCTGTCCGCCAATATATAAATTTGTGCCGTTCTCCGTCATGACGCCCGTCTCCAGGACATTAGCTCCAGCAGGGCAGGGCAAACCCACGACGGGAGGTATGGTTGCAGGCTTGCCCGCGCCGTCGTATTCGGGGAAAGGCCGGAAGGCCAGCACGCGGTCTCCGCTGCCTATGCCCAGCACATGCAGCCCTCCTCCGTATGTCGGATGAACGCCGGCCTCGAAATCAAGAACTTCTTCCAGCGAAACGGCGGGATTAAAGACGAGCGCGCCTGCGAATGATGCGGCTCTGTCACTGCGCAGCAGATATACGGCCTCGCTTGGCCCCCTGCTGCCTGCCAGCACGACCGTCCACAAATTATCGCCTTCATCCAATACCCGAATCCCTTCAACGCGGACATTTTCCCTTGTCCCGCAGTCCGACCAGGCGATCTGCTCCCAGTCGCTGCTTGCGCTGGATAAGTTATATGCCGCGAATATGCGGCTTTGCGTCTGGCCGGGACCGTCATCGACCGCTACGGCGATCGTGATGCGGTCGTCATCGGTCCAGCCGGCGCCGACGGCCCGCACCTGCGGCGCCCCTCCCACAGCGGAAGCAAGCGACGCGCCAAGATCGGCCAAGCTCCAGCCGCTGTCCGCCTTATTGTCTTGACGCACAAGATAAAGCCCGTTCTGATTGCCGATCGTCAGCACCATCGGCGTCACAACGCCGGATTTGCGGTCGGGCAGCGCAATAACGCGCCGTTGAAATCTCCCATGTGCAGCCGGGTCGGCCAAGTCCTCGCGGCCAAACGTGCGGGCCGCCTCCATATGATCGATAATATCGTTCGAAACGGTAAACTGTATGGAATTCCCACTCACATCATTAACGGATAATCGTACCACTCGCGGTTTGTTCATTGCGATACTCCCTTCCTGTTCAAGATTATCAATCGGTTCATCACATCATGGCGCTTTATAAATGACATCCAGCAGCAGATCGCCGGTTTGGCTGGAAAAACGAAGATTCTGGAACGCGAACACGCCGCCGCCCGGTGGGATGAAGTGGCTTTGCGACATGTCGACTTCCACATGGCCCAGAGCATTTTGCAGCGCGGTATGCAGAACGCTCACTTTATCGGCGACGATTCCGCCCAGCATTTCCAGCATGGTTCCTTTGCTGATGCCAAGCAGCTTCGGGATCCAGGATACGCCGTTCTCCACGACGCCGAAGCCGCTGGCATCGTCTTTGGTCTGCTTGAAATCGCCGATGCTGTAATTCAGCTGCGAATTCACGGAAAAATCGGCTGTTCCTCCCGGAGTCGCCAGCGTAACGGACCCGCTGACAGGCTGATTTCCTGCCGCTTCCAATCGGGCCGTCTCCGTGCCTAGAGGACCCAGCGTATGCTCCGTATACGTGAACGATCCATCGATACTGCCCGAGATATCCAAACGGTTCGTCCCCGGGGCGATTGCGATTTCGAGCCAATAGCTGCGGGACTGCTCCACCTTCCGGTCAACGAGATCCCGGCTCGTGTGGCTGCTGGAATCCTGGAAGACAAAGCGCCGCTTCAAGCCGTCGACAACGGGACTTGCGCCAAGCTCCTTCATAAATTGCGGCATCAGATAATTGTCCAGCAGCACTTCCTTGCGTATCGCCATGATGCCGGATATTAGTCCCTGCGTACCGTCAATCATCGCCGGATTGATCCAGTCATCCGAAAGCTTGATCCGCGCCGCATTACTATCATCCGGCAAATTCCGTCCCGAGAACATCCCGAGATAACTGAGCGTCGCAGCGTCAGCCGCCTTCCAATTGGCATGAACGTCAAACACGAAGTCCGTCATCGCAAACGTCGGGGTCTGATGTTTTGTGTTGCGCCGCACGACGGTACCGAGCATAAATTCGCTCATTTCGCCTTGAAGCAGATTGTTAAGACAACTCAGCGTTCTGGTGCGGGCATATTGGGAGACAGCGGCCGGTATGGAGACGTTCTTGTTGTCCGACAGGAGCAGATCGACTTCCGTCAGCTTCATAAATAAATATTCGATGGAAAATACATCATCCGGCAGCCCGCTGGCATCGATCGTTTTCTGGACCGTTTCGTACGCGGCCGGATCAATCGAGGCGATCGTCTCGAGATCGACCGGCTTTTTGTCCAAATCCGTAATGAACGATAAGCTCCAGTTGGAAATCGCTTGATCCGCAGCCTGCTCCTCGTCCTCGTCATAGTAATGGACATTGCCCGATTTCAACGTTAAAGCCACCTTCACCTGGCCGAGTTTCCCGTCCTCTACATTCAAGCTCACCTCGAGCGGAGCGATTTCGGCCGTCAAGCCGTATCTGGATGGAGTGCCGTCATTCTTCTTCGGATAAATGTCCAGCGTGTCGCTAAATTGCTTCCGCCGCTTCCACGCTTTCCACGCATAAGCCATTTGGCTGTTGATCGCCTTCTGGGAAAGCGCCAGGCACAGATCGAAGTCCGTAAGCAGATTTTTACTGTCGTTCATATTCATCTCTCCTTTGCAAAAGTTAGGGTGTGCTCTTCGTCCGGTCAATCGTTTTGCTGGTCAAATATCCGGCGTGACTGATGCCCAGCAGTGCCAGCAAGCCTTCGCTGACGGCCGGAAATTCAGTGAGGCCGCCGGGAGCCCGGCTGTTGAACAGCTGCAGCAGCAGCGCGGCATAGCTGGCCGCGGCAATCATCGTGAAGAAAAACATCTGCAGCTTCGCCATGTCGACAATATTCACGTTCTTCACTTCTTCGCCCTTGAACATATCGGTCCATGACGCATCGGAGAAATTCGCATTGGCGTACAAGATGCCGTCGCTTCCTTCGACGTCCGCGGGCTGAAGCTTATCTGCCTCGTCGGGGGAAATCGTTTTGGCCTGCTTGGTCGTATGAATGAGCGGCGTTGCGACCAAAGAAGTGAAGCTGATGCCCATAAGCGCCCATAAATGCCAATCCATCGCGATATTGAGGGCGTTCCCGATATCCTGCAGCCCGTAAATGCGCAGCGATGCTGCGGTGTAATAAGCGGACAGCAGCATGATCGTCCAAAGCACCGTCTGAAATCTCGACAAGCTGATTAAATTGCGTTCATTCACGAGCAGACCCAGCGGCCTCCCCGTAATGCGCAAACTGACGATCATAAAAAAGCAGGATATGAATGCGACCGATCCGATCCACAGGGCACCCTGGCCGCGGCTTGCCTGCTTGCTTAGATCAGCCGCCTGTTTCTGCACCGCCTGAGCAGCACTCGGCTGCGGGTCGGCCTGGAATACAGCGAGAATCCGGTTTACTTCGGTTTTCATCAATGGGATATCAGAGAGCTCCTGCATTGTCAGCTCCCTGCCGAAGAGCTGCTGCTCAAGCTCGATAACGAGTGTTCTGGTCTCCGGTTTGGCCAGAGTCACATAGGCAAGGACGCCTGGAAGAATGAGCAGCAGCAATAAAATGGCGAGCAGACCGGCAGCTCCGATAAAGCCGATCCTCCTCGGCAAGGGTGCAAGCCTCACTTGTGCCATGTTCCGGTCACTCCCCCTGTACCTGGAAGCCGCCGCCGCGGCCCGAAGTTATATTCGTGTCGACCGGTATGCCCGCTACCATAGCGCCCGCCAGCTGCTTGATATTCCAATCGCTGAACGAAGCATAACCGCTCCAGCCCCTTGACTCGGCCAGCCAGGCGTATGCAATGCCGCCGCCAAAAGCATCCCGCATATGCCGGCAGGTAAGACCGGACCCGTAGATGCCGATGTCATACAACGTTCCGGCTGCCGCTTCCTCGCGGAAAGCATCGATGACCCCCTGCATATACCGGCTTACACCACCGGACAGCTCCTCCTGCGAGGCATCGAAATCAACGGTAAAGTAAATCGGCGTGTTCGCAGGCTGACCGATGGAACGGGCATACCGGTGGGCATCGCAGCCGTCCCTTTTCCCGGCATCATACGAGAAATAGCCCGGTGAAGTCGGAAATCCGTTCTCCCATACCGCAACGAGATGCAGTCCCGCCCCGGACAAAGCCTCCGCCTCCTTGCGGGTCACATTCTTGCCCGGGTTGTTCCGGTTGTAATACCTGCATACAAAGTCATATCCCGCTTCCTTGATGGCAGCGGCGAGCGAATGGCAGTTGACCGTCGTATCGACGCCTTTTCCCATTGACGCTCCTCCCTTCTTCCTTTGGAGTAAGATGGTCTTGCTGATTCAGTTATACAGGGAATGATTGTCATCCCGACAGTTACGGATGTCGGCATTCTTGTCATATGACAAGAAAAACAAAAAACCGACCCGCAAGGGTCGGCGTGTCTATCGCTATTTATAATTGCAATTGTTTCAGCACAAGCATCGCTTTCGCCCGGTCGCTTACTCCGATCTTCGAGTAAATGACACTGACATAATTGCGAATGGTGCCCTCGTGCATATACAGCGCTTTGGCAATTTGCTTGTTGGTCAGCCCTTGCGCCATAAGACTTGCGATTTCCGCCTCGCGCCCGGTCAGACGGATTTCGTTCTGAATGGCGTGGAGAGAGCCGCTTGTAAGCTCCGCGGCCGCCGAAAGCCTGGTCAAATTCGCAGCCAGCTTGGCGGCGATAACGGCAGGCATCATAAGCTGCCCGGCTGCGGCGTCGCGTATCGCTTCGATCAGGCGCCTGCCCTCCATGTCCTTCAGCAGGTAACCGCTGGCTCCGTGGCCGAGACCGTCCAGGATATATTGATCCTCGGCGAAGGTAGAAAGCAGAAGGATCACGGTATCAGGCGATTCTTCCTTCAATCGCTTCGTGCATTCAATTCCGTTCATGACAGGCATCTGGATATCGAGCAAAACCACATCCGGCTTCGTCGCGCGGGCGGTCTCAAGCGCCTGAAGACCGTTCTCCGCCGTGCCTACCACTTCCAAATCAGGCTGGAGCTCCAGAATCGTCTGCAGGCCGTCCCTCATCAGCGCCTGATCGTCGACAATCAATATGCGCAAGGGCATCATGTTCCCTGCCCCGATTCCGGTACCGGCAGCCGGATGCGCAGCTCCGCGCCTTCATCCGCAGCCGCCTGCAAAGCTAACGTGCCATGCACAAACTCCACCTGGTTGCGCAGCGCAGTGAGGCCGAATCCGTAGCGGAAGCCATCAGGATCCAGACCGTTGTTGCGCAGAGCAAAATCGATGAGGCTGCCGCCGCAGGTCAGCCGGAAATGAAAGCAGGTGCTTCTCCCATGCCGAATGCCGTTCGTCAGCCCTTCCTGCAGCGCGTGGCAGATCAGCTTGATTTGATAGAAAGTCAGCTGCGGCAGCGGCCCGATCCGGCAGTTGATTTGAACACCAGCGTACGCCTCGGTCTCCCGGACGATCCGTTCAAGGTCCTTTTGCAGATCGATCGTCTCCCGCTGCTCCGCCAGTTGATGGACAGAGCTGCGGATTTCGTCCAGGCCTTTGCGGACGAGCTGCTGCGCCAGCTCCATTTTCTCCGAAGCCCGCAATGCGTCGATTTCGATCAGATATTTACCTGCTTCTAGTTGGACCACCGCCGCCGTTAGCGTATGGCCGACGACGTTGTGAATGTCTCTGGCGATGCGGTTGCGTTCCTCCAGCACCGAGATTTCCATCATCGCCTCGTAAGCCTGCCGAATGGATGCCTGCAGTTCTCTTGCCCGCAGCTCCAGCTCCCGCGTCCGCTCGCGCACTTTCTCCTCCAGGGTCTCCTTGTCGGCGACGACTCCGCTGAGAAACTGGTAGGTGCGGATCGAGGTGTACACCGTACTGAACAGCTTGGTGCTGGTCAATTCTGTTTTTTCCTTATAATCGCTGATATCGTAGGCCCGAATCACCGTATGCTCCGGCGCCTGCCCCGGCTGACCCGTCCGCAGAATGATGCGGACAAGCTGATTGCCCAGCTCCTCCCGCAAAACCCGTACGAGCGTCAGTCCGGAATCGTCCTGCTCCATTACCACGTCAAGCAGCACCACGGCGATATCCGGATGCTCCCCCAGAAATCCGATCGCTTCGGAAGCGGAGTACGCGCTCATAAACTGCAATTTTCTGCCCTCGAACATATGTCTTTCCAGCACCAGCTTCGTTACCCTGTGAATGTCCCGGTCATCGTCGACAATCAAAAATTTCCAATAGCGGACCGCCTCCTGATCCGCTGGCTCTTCATCAGGCAGCAGATGCATATCGGAAGCCTCTAAAACCGTATCGTTCATCCCGCTCCCTCCATCTGTACGCTTTGTAATGGCAGCACCATCTGAAACGCTGTCCCATAGCCCGGGACGCTGTCGCACACAATCGTACCTCCCCAGGTTTGCACCACCAGGTTGTACACGATGCTAAGGCCAAGACCGGTCCCGCCTTGACCGCGTTTGGTCGTGACGAACGGATCGAAGATCCGCGGCAGCAAGCGGGGCTCGATGCCCGTGCCGTCGTCCGAGAAGGTGACGATCAGCGACTGTCCATCGGATTCGGCCCTAATGACAATCGTACCTTCCTGCGATTCGTCGTAAGCATGCAGCAGCGAATTCAACAGCAGGTTCGTGATGATTTGAAATAAAGCGCCCGGGTACCCGTCAATCTCCAGCGATTCGTCGACGTTCAGGACGATCCGGTGACGGCTTTGCTTCAATTTTGGCGAAAGGCTCAGCAAAATATCGCCGATATAGGCCTTCACCCGGAATGAGCGCCGCTGCTCGAACGTCTGATCAACGGCAACCTGCTTGAAGCTGGAAATCAGCTTCTCGGTGCGCTGTAAATTATCCAGCAGAATGGATGCCGTCTCCCCGCACTCGGCAAAATACGCTTCCAGATCGCTCCGCCGCAGCACGCCCTGACTGTAGCTGTCCAGCATCTCCTTCGACCTCTCCACCAAATGGGACGATGCCGTCACGCCAATCCCGATCGGAGTGTTGATTTCATGCGCAACGCCCGCCACAAGCACGCCAAGCGAAGCAAGCTTCTCCGACTGGATAAGCCGGTTTCTCGCCTGTCGGAGGGAGGCCAGCGTCTCCTCGAGCTGCTCGGTCCGCTCCTTCACCCGCTGCTCCAGCGTCTGGTTCCATTTCGCGAGCTGCAGATGCAGCCGGATTCGCGCCATCAGCTCGCGCTTGACGACGGGCTTCGTCACATAGTCGTTGGCGCCGGCGTCGAAGCCTTCAATTAAATCGCTGTCCAGCGGCTTGGCCGTTAAAAAAATGACCGGCAGCTCATTGGCCGAATACAGCCTGCGAATGCGCGAGCATACTTCGAAGCCTGTCATTTTGGGAAGCATGACATCGAGCACCGCAAGATCCGGCTTGTCTCCGCCCTCGATGAGATGGAGCGCCTGGATCGGGTCTGACGCCTCGATAACGGTATAGCCTGCCATCGTCAAATGATTGCGCAGCACTTGAAGGTTGACCGGGTCGTCATCCAGGATCAGGATCCGTTCCGGACGTCCGCTATTGCCACCTGCCGCTGTCTCCCATGACTCCTGCAGCGCTACACCGCTTGCTGGAACGGCGGCGGTGTCTGTCGGCAGGCTCTCGAAAGTCTCAGTCCGCTGCGGCTGAGGGTGCCGGGACGGCCTTTGCAGCGTGAAGACGATGCTTGCCCCTCCGCCGGTCGTCGAATCCACGCCGATTCTTCCCCCATGCAGCTCGACGAGCTTCTTGGTAACGGAGAGACCAAGCCCCGTGCCTTCGTGCGCAGCGCCCTCTCCCTGCTCATAAGCGGTAAACATACGTTCCCGCAATTCATCCGGAATGCCGATTCCCGTGTCCGTCACCCGTATTTCCACTTCATCCCCAAGAGCCGAAGCGGTGACCGTAATGCTGCCGGATTCCGTAAATTTGACCGAATTCCCGATCAGATTATGCAAAATTTGCTGCAGCCTGTTCCCGTCGGCCAGCACGGCAAGCTGCTCCGGCACTTCGTTGGCCAGCTTGACCTTCTTCCCGAGCAGCAGCGGTTCGTTCAACTGCAGCACAGTGCCAACGACGCTGCGCAAATCGATCTCCGCCCGGTGCAATTTCAGCTCTCTGTTGTTTAATTGGGCATAATCCAGCACATCTCCCACCAGAGTGGCCAGCCGCCGCCCGCTCGCGACGACAAGCTGCAGGTTGCGGACAGCCTGATCCGGCAGTTCCCCGGCCACCCCGTCGATCAGCGACTCGGACAGTCCGATCATGCCGTGAAGAGGGGTTCTCAGTTCATGAGACGTATGGGCAAGAAACTCGTCCTTCAGCTTATCCATGGCGAGCAGCCTGCTGGACATCTGCTCGACTTCGGTGAACGCCTGGACAAATCTGCGTGCCAGAATGAGCGACTGCATCGAGATGAAGACAAGCAAGCCATAAGGAGCCAGCGATCCCAGATGTGTCATCTCGCTCATGTATAGAAAATCATGCAGAATGGTTCCCGCCAAGGCGGTATATCCGATCAGAAAAACCAGCGTGCCCGCCTGCCGGTCCCGCATCGCCCGAATCAGTACAAATAAGGTATATGCGATCAGGGCGCAGGTGAATAACTCGAACGGTATCAATATTTTGTCATACCACCGCTGCGGGGTCAGCAAACAAAACAGCGTCGCGCCGCCGCCCGCCGCCTGGGTAACCGTAACCGCCCTGCGGGCAAAATACCGAGGATAAAGCGTCTGTACGAACATGGCGATCATGACAAGACCGAAGAAGAATACAGCATAAGGAACTTTGCAAAACAACTCCCAATTCAGGCCCGGGAGCCAGTTGTAAATGTACCGGTCATTGACAAACAGAATGCGGATCGCGACAAGCAGCGAAAAGATTCCCAGATACAGGGCGGAACGCTCACGCCTCCGCAAAATGAACAGCACCAGATGGTAAAGCGCCATAATGGTGCAGGCCCCAAACGAGACAAATGTCCCCTCCATATTCTTTCTGTACAACGTTTCAATCTGTGCCGAAGTGCCGAGCTGTATATTGTTCTGGAAGCCGCTCTTCGTGTAGCTGTAATTCGACAGCTGGACTACAATTTCCAGCATATCTTGACCGGAAGACAGGCGAATCGGCGCCGTTTGCACGATTTGTCTGGCAACCGCGCTCTTCGCATCCTTCCCGACTGTCCCTGCAGACGCAAGAGGCTCGCCGTTAACCCATATCCGGTAAGCCGTAAAAATATTATTTATCTTAAGCGCCAGGGCGCCTTCTTCCGGTTTCACATGAACCTGCAGACGCAGCGTCGCATAACCGCCGGCAGGGAAGCTGAGATCCTTCACCGCCTCGCGATTCCAATATCCTGGTGATGTAAAATATCCGGTAAATCCGGGCTTCCTGGGCTCCCGAAAATCATCCGGCGTCAGCAGCTGCGACCAATAAAATTCCCACTCTCCGCGTAAGGAAACTGCCCCGTCCTTCTGAAAGTCCCAGCCCGACAAGTCGAGGGTGCCGGCCGCCGCCCGGGAATCCGGATGCGGCTCCCCGCCGCTTGAAGCCATACTGCAGCCGGCCAGCCCGATAATGACAAGGGCAAGCAGCGTCAGCAGCCGCATGGTTTTAGACATCATTGAGGAGAAGCAGCTCGTCGCTTAACCGATAGCCGGCATTCAGCGGCAGGTCGGTTCTGTTCGAGAAATCGATCGGCTGATAGCTGTTGGACGGCTCAGAACGGTCCATGATTCCCAGGCGTATATAGGTTTCAGCCACCAGCTCGCTGCAGAAAAAACTGGATGTTCCTGCCTGAATATGGAGTTTTCCTTCCAGCAGCTCAAAGGCCATCCGTTCGAGCGAAGGGAACGACGCTCCGTGCACCTCGTTGATAAACTGCGTGAGCCTATCCGGGATTTGCGCGTTCCGGTCCCCCTCCAGCAGGCGGAAGGCGAACAGGGCATCGTATTGATCGCTGACATCCGTCGCGATACGCTCCCGCAGCAGCACCAGCATCGGTCCTGTCTTAATATGGTGCAGCTCCACATCCGGAAGCGTCTGTGTCGTAGTGGATTCCCAGAACAGCAGCTCTTCCACGTCCGGCAGCTTGACGACCATGCCGATATGCGACCAGAGCGAGCCCTCGACCGCCTCTACCTGGATCGCTTCGGGAAAGATTCCGTGGCAAAGCAGCAAATCCCCCGTTTGCAATTTTCCTTTGATTTCGTCATAAGTAACGCGCCTGCTGTTCATAAATCCCCTTCCCTTCGGTGGAAAATTTTAGCTTTCATTCTATTCTATCAAAACATTGATTGACCGTGGAGAGGGAACTTCCTGCAGAGAAAAAGGATTGACGGACAGATGCGCGCATGATACTTTAATAGCAATTAGTCCTAATGTAGGACAAATTGACGGACAAGGGAGGATGATCGGAATGAGCTTAACTAAAGGGCTTGTAAAAAACCGGACTGTCGAGCTGTTGAAGGTGGAGGTTTATGAGAGTCGGATGGCGATGGGACACTCGGCCGCTGAAGCGGCAGCGGCCAAGATGAAGGAGCTCCTGGCGAAGCAGGACGGGATTCGCATGATTTTTGCCGCGGCGCCTTCCCAGAATGAATTCCTGCAAGCGCTCCGCACGACCGACGGCCTGGACTGGTCCCGCGTTACCGCCTTCCATATGGATGAATATATCGGATTATCTCCTGAGGCGCCGGAGCGGTTCAGCGCATTTCTGCGCAACGGGCTATTCGATCTGGTTCATCCCGGCACTGTTCATCTGATCGACAGCAGCTCCTCCGCAGAGGAGGAATGCCTTCGTTATGCCTCTTTGCTGCAGCAGCAGCCAATTGATATTGTCTGTCTGGGCATCGGGGAGAACGGGCATATTGCCTTCAATGATCCGCCGGTTGCCGACTTCAATGATGATGTATTTGTGAAAAGCGTTGAGCTGGATGAGATCTGCCGGCAGCAGCAGGTCAACGACGGCTGCTTCCCCAATCTGGACGCTGTTCCCACTCACGCCATTACTCTGACGATTCCCGCCCTGTTCTCCGGAGCCCACTTGTTCTGTATGGTGCCGGGCCGGACGAAGGCGGCTGCTGTCGCAGCGACCTTGAACGGGCCTGTCACGACGGATTGTCCTTCTTCCATTCTGCGCAGGCATCCGGACTGCACCCTTTATACCGACACCGACTCGTATGGAAAGCAGGACTGAGAGATGTCCTATCCAGAAACGACGGTTATCCGGGGAATTCATTATATAAGCGGCGAGCCTGTTGCCGTCACCATGAAGAGCGGCGTCATCAGCGGGATTCATCGGGAAGAATGGACTGCCGGCGACGAGCTGCTGCCCTGGCTTGCGCCAGGCTTCGTCGATTTGCAGATCAACGGCTGCAGGGGACTCGACTTCAACACGATTCCCATTGCAAAAAGGACCACCATGCAGGTGACGAGGGCTTTGTGGGAGGAAGGTGTTACTTCGTATTACCCGACCGTCATTACCAATGGGGACGACGCCATTGAACAGGCGGTCCGCAGCATTGCCGGGGACTGTCTCGAGGATCCCGCCTCAGAGGCCGGGGTTGCGGGGATTCACCTGGAGGGACCTTTTATTTCGCCAGAGGACGGTCCCCGGGGCGCACATGGCCAATCGCATACCAAAGCTCCGGACTGGGAGCTGTTTCAGCGCTGGCAGGACGCTGCCCGGGGGAAAATCAAACTGATTACGCTATCGCCGGAATGGCCGGGTACGGCAAGCTTTGTCGAGAAGTGCGCGAAGACGGGCGTGCAGGTCTCCATCGGCCATACAGCTGCTGCGGAGGAACAGATCAGAGAGGCTGCCGCAGCCGGCGCCCGCTTATCGACGCATCTGGGCAATGGCGCGCATCTGATGCTGCCCCGCCATCCGAATTATTTGTGGGCGCAGCTGGCCGAAGAGGAGCTGTGGACATGCATTATCGCCGACGGCTTCCATCTGCCCGATTCCGTGCTTAAAGTCGTCCGCAGCGTCAAAGGAAAACGAACCATACTCGTCAGCGATGCGGTTTATTTATGCGGTATGGCTCCAGGAACATATGAAAACCATATTGGCGGAAGGGTTGTCCTGACACCGGAGGGAAGATTGCATCTGGAGCAAAACCCCCGCTTGCTTGCGGGATCGGCCCAAATGCTGCATCGCGGAATAAGCCATATCGTGGGCAGAGGGATTGCCCCCCTCTCCGAGGCTTGCGATATGGCCTCGATTCACCCGTCCGCCCTCATGGGACTTGCATCAGCGGGCGGCTTGACGATTGGCGCCCCTGCGGATCTGGCGGCGTTCGAATGGTCGGGTCATCAGTTGAATGTCGTGCAAACGTATAAGCACGGCAGATTAGTCTATACACGTCCGCAAGCGGACCATTAAGTGCTGCACGCGGCGACGACTGCGGCGGCTCAGTTCCGGCTTCGTTTCAGAGGCGCGGCGACGGCCGCCCGTCCAGTTTCTCGATTTTCTCGCAAATTTCGTGCTGCCACTGTGTATCTCCCGTCATGGACGCAAGCAGCGATAAATTGTACAGATTCGCAAGCTGCCTGCAGTAAGAAGCATTAACAGCCATGCAGTGCTCAAAATCAGCCTGCTCCTCTTCGCTTAGGCGGCGCCGTCCTTTCAGGGTCCACAGCTCCGCCAAGCGCTCATGTATCGGAAAAATTCCCATCTGCTTTTCGCCCCCTTTACCAGCCATTATGGCCAAAAGAAGAACAAAATCTTCCTGTCCGCAGATTAATGAAGGAAAAAAACTGGCAGAAGCCTTCATCCAAAGGATATATTGATGCTGGTAGGATTACTTTATACAGAAACAGCCTGCTGCGTTCTCATATTCGGCATCTGTCATGGCATCCGCATATAATCTGCGATGGGCCGCCACGCTTCAATTCTGTCCTCCGTCGTCCGCATCCGGGCTGTCGGGATCGGACTTGTGGACGGCAGGCGCAGCAGGCTCACTCTGTCGTTCATGGCATGCCCGGCAAAATGCTTCTTGTACGTGTCATATGATTTGTTTCCGTTGAATGCGAGCGCGCGGATAGCGGGATATTCGGCCAGCAGCCCCGGCAAATCATTGGGAACGGCTTCGCGGATGCTGGAATCCAGACTGCCCTCACGCTCGCAGGCTGCGATCACATCCCACAGCGCAACGCCACGCTCCTGCGCAAAAGCCAACCGCTGCCCATAATCCTCGGCAACCGCAAGCCCCGCCAAACCATACAGCACCGGCCAGAAATGATTGCGCGGATGGCCGTAATACTGATGCTTCGCCAGCGAAGCGGTGCCCGGCATACTGCCCAGCACCAGCAATGTCGATTGCCCGTCAATAATAGGCGGAAACGATTGAACCTCCATTCACACACCTCCACTTTTGCATCTGAAGCATCTGAATACAAAAACAACCGATAGCCGGGTTCAATACCGGAATATCGGCTGCAATGGCAAGCTTATAAAAGAATCTACTTAATAAACCCGAGCAGCATCTCGCGGATCACTTTCGCCGCCACGATCTGGGTTTGTTCGGTCGGATCATACGCCGGGGCTACCTCTACGAGGTCGCAGCCCACAATGTTAATGCCCGCGCGCGCGATGGCATGTACGGATTCAATCAGTTCCTTCGACGTGATGCCGCCCGCTTCCGCGGTACCGGTACCCGGCGCGCAGGAAGGGTCAAGCACATCGATGTCGATCGTCAGGTAGACCGGACGGCCCGCAAGCTCAGGCAGCACCTTCTTAAGCGGTTCAAGCACCTCGAACGGATGGAAATTGATGTTCTCGCGGGCAAACTGCCATTCCTCGCGCGAGCCTGAGCGGATACCGAATTGATAGATATTTTTGCCGCCGATCAGGCCAGCCGCCTTGCGCAGCGGAGTCGAGTGGGACAGCGGCTCTCCTTCATACTGCTCGCGAAGGTCGGCATGCGCATCGAAATGAATGATTGCAAGGTCCGGATATTTGGCATAAACCTCCTGAAAGATCGGCCAGGATACGAGATGCTCGCCGCCAAGGCCGACCGGCATCTTGCCGTCCTTCAGCACATCGCGAACGAATTCGCCAATGATATCAAGGGAACGTGCCGCATTGCCGAACGGCAGCAGCAGATCGCCCGCATCGAAGTATTCGATATCCTCCAGACTGCGGTCCAGATAAGGGCTGTATTCCTCCAGGCCTACGGATACCTCGCGGATGCGCGGCGGTCCAAAACGCGAGCCAGGGCGGAACGAAACGGTAAAGTCCATCGGCATGCCGTAGATAACAGCCTTGGAAGCGGCGTAATCCTCGGAGCTGAGAATGAACACATTGCCGGAATATTTTTGATCCAGTTTCATATGGTTGATATCCTCTCTGCCCTACTTAATAAGGTCTTCCACGAATCTAGGCAGTACAAAAGCCGCTTTGTGCAGGCGCGGGGTGTAATATTTGGTGTCGATTTCCGGAATTGCGGACTCGTCCACCTCAAGAGGATCGTATTTTTTGCTGCCCATTGTAAAGGTCCACAAACCGCTCGGATAAGTCGGCACATTCGCCCAATATACGCGGACGATCGGGAATACTTCCTTCACATCGCGGTTGACGCTTTCGATCAGATCCGCTTTGAACCAAGGGTTATCCGTTTGTGCAACGAAAATGCCGTCTTCCTTGAGCGCATCGTAGATGCCTTGGTAGAAGCCGCGGGTAAACAGGTTGACAGCCGGACCAACCGGCTCGGTGGAATCCACCATAATGACGTCATATGCGTTCTTGTGATCATGAATATGCATGAATCCGTCGTTCACGATAACCTCTACACGGGGGTTGTCCAGCTCGCCTGCAATGTTAGGCAGGTATTTCTTCGAATATTCAATAACCTTGCCGTCAATATCGACCAGTACAGCCTTCTCCACTTTCGGATGCTTCATGATCTCGCGGATTACGCCGCCGTCTCCGCCGCCGACTACCAGCACATTTTTAGGATTGGGATGCGTAAACAGCGCAGGATGCGCAACCATTTCGTGATAAACGAACTCGTCCCTGTCTGTTGTCATGACCATGCCATCCAGAACGAGCATCGTGCCGAATTCTTCGGTTTCGATCATGTCCAGCTTCTGGAAGTCGGTTTGCTCGCTTACATAGGTTTCTTTTATTTTCGCGGTAATGCCATAGGTTTCGGTTTGTTTCTCGGTGTACCACAATTCCATATTGGTTGTCCCTACCTTCATTTTATATACAGGCTCAAATGATAACCTCATGGTTCATACGGCCATTCTACCTCGTCAATGGTTCAATCTGTATTATAGTAGAACCCCGCGAAAATGCAACCTTTGCAGCAGCCCCTCACAAAAAATTAATGTGACATTTGCCGATTGATGAATAGCCCGTCCTACTAATTTCCATACTAAGGGAAGAAGAAGACATTGGCTTCGCATAAACGGTTTCACACAAGGGGACCACTAGGATGAAAATAACAGGTTCAGGGCAGGGTGGAGCAAAGCGCCGACTGCCCTTTCGTATTCGCCTCGAAAAATGGATGCCGCTGCTGCGCCGCGTAAAACGCCTCTTCATCTATGCGGGCGCAGCGTTCGCGCTGCTGTTGGTCGCGGCCTTCGCCTTCCTGTTCTATTTGCGCACGCAGGCGCTGCCCGTCTCCTCCATCAGCCAGACCTCGCAGATGCTGGACCTGCAGGGCAATGTGATCGATACCTTCCACGCGGAGGAGAACAGGCAGTCCGTTCCGCTTAAATCCATATCGCCCTATCTGATTGAATCGACATTGGCGATCGAGGATCAGCGGTTCTATGACCATCTCGGCTTCGATATCAGAGGAATGGCCCGCGCGGCTGTCGTCAATATTGAGCATTTGAAAGCCAAACAGGGGGCCAGCACGCTTACCCAGCAGCTTGCCCGCAATCTGTATTTGTCCCATGAGCGGACATGGTCGCGCAAGCTGAAGGAAGCGATGTATACGGTTCAACTGGAAATGACCTATTCCAAGGACGAGATTCTTTCGCTTTATTTGAATCAGATTTATTACGGTCACGGCGCTTATGGAGCGGAAGCCGCAGCGCAGCTGTATTACGGCAAGCATGCTTCCGCGCTGACGCTTGCGGAGAGCGCCATGCTTGCGGGCATTCCGAAGGGGCCGAAATATTATTCGCCCTACAGCGATATGAAGAATGCCAAGGACCGGCAGAAGACGATTCTGGGCACGATGGTCGATCAAGGCATCATCACGCGCACCATTGCGGACAAGGCCGGGGCCGAGGTGCTGAAATTTCAGCCATTGGGCACAAGCAAGCAGGATGGAACCGCGCCGTATTTCCGCGATTATGTTCATCTGGTTGCCGTTGACAAGCTGGGGATTGACGAGCGGCTGCTGAGCGAGGGCGGTATCCGCATCTTTACAACGCTCGATGGGGATGCCCAGCGGGCGGCCGAGGACGCCGTCGCGGCAGGTATTCCCGCAACCTCAGAGCAGCAGGCAGCGCTGGTATCCATTGATCCTAGGAACGGCTATATCAAGGCGATGGTCGGCGGCCGCGATTACAAAACCAATCAATTCAACCGCGCTTTCGCCAATACGCGCCAGCCCGGGTCCTCCTTCAAGCCGGTGCTGTATCTGACGGCGCTTCAGGAGGGGGCCATGACGCCGGTGTCACGGTTCAAAAGCGCGCCGACGGTCTTTACCTACGATGAAGGACGTAAAACCTACGCCCCGAGCAACTATAACGACAAGTACACCGGCGACTTTATTGATATGCGGCAGGCGATCGCCAGCTCCGACAATATCTATGCCGTGAACACCATTATGGCTGTGGGACCGGAGAAGGTTATTGCGATGGCACGGCGGCTGGGGATCGACAGCCCTATGCAGCCTCTCCCTTCGCTGGCGTTGGGCACCTTTCCAATTAGCCCCTTCGAGATGGCTTCGGCCTTTGGCACCTTTGCCAATGCCGGCGTCCACGTGGAGCCGACGGCGATCCTGCGCATCGAGGACAGCAAGGGCGAGGTGCTGTATCAGGCCAAGCCGGAGTCCGCGCAGGTGGTCTCCCCGGCGCAGACGTATGTGCTGACCAGTCTGATGGAGAGCGTCTTTGACACTGGCGGCACAGGGAGCCGTGTCGCGGCAATGATCAAGCGGCCCGTCGCGGGCAAGACGGGAACAACGGCGACCGATGCCTGGCTGGTCGGCTATACGCCGGAGCTTGCCACCGCCGTCTGGGTCGGCTACGACAAGGACCGCAAGCTTACCACGGCTGAAGCGCACCGCGCCGCGCCGATCTTCGCCTCCTATACGGAGAAGGCTCTTGAAGCCGTGCCGCCCAAGCTGTTTCCGATGCCAAGCGGCGTCGTGTCTGTCTATATCGATCCCACCAGCGGCAAGCTTGCCGCGAACTCCTGTGCCAACAAGCGGCTGGAGACCTTCGTCAGCGGCACCCAGCCGACTGAGGTATGCGGCGACCACGGGGATACCGCTCCTGCAGCAGCCGGCGACGGCGCGGCGCATGAAGAGACCTCGTGGTGGAAGCAGCTTAAGCGCTGGTGGACGGATTAGGATTAGCCTGGAGGGAGCTTCCCGAGAGGTCAATCCTAGATGGTTGCCGTCGTTCCTGGGGATGGCGGCACAACGCGAAGATCCAGGGTAGTTCTCAAAGGGACGAGCGTATTGCAGCAAGGTTTTTCCGGCTTCCAAGGCCGACTTCCGGAGCTGCGGTCCGTGTACGCGGGATTTTCCTTGCTGCGAGAGATCGTTGGAGCCCTGTGGGTGTATTACCGGCACTGCAGCAAGGTTTTTCCAGATTCCAAGGCCGATTTCCGGAGCTGCGGTTCGTGTAGGCGGGATTTTCCTTGCTGCAGCTGCGGTTTGGGTTTTCCGGGTAATAGGTCAGCAACGCAGCTATTTATCTGAGAACATAAGCAATGGAAAGTCTATTGAGAACTGCCATCGCTGCCGTTTAGATGAATGCTGCCGACAAGTCGGCTGACCAAGAAATAATTTGGAAGCTGAGCTGCAAATCACCCGAAAAATATTTCAAAGGTTCTACTAGCTGACTCCATCATCTACCGGCGCTCACAGGCTTCCAAGAGTATAGGCAAAATTTGTACCGGTGAATATTCAAAAAAGGTCACCTGCCAAAGGAGACCTTCTTCATGTTCAGGAGCAGCGAAGCGGGCGGGAGCATGCAGTAACCTATAAATCGAACGGTCAGAACATACTTTGCAGGAAAACTGCCATTGCGGGAAGCCTGCTTCGGAAGCAACTGTCCGCCGTCCCGTGTCAGCGGAATCTCCGCCATTACAGAATACCCGTATTCAAGGATCAAGCGACAATAACGATTAAAGAGCGCAGCCGGTTGTCAACCGGAGTTTTAGATGCTTCTGCCAATATAGATTGGGTTGGTCAAACATGTCATAACCGTGCGTTCCATTTCCTTAATATAACGTCTGGACTCCACCCGGTAGAATAAACGGTCAGCCGATCCCTCGAAGGAGAAAACAGCCTTTTCATCATCCGTCGTCCATTCGGCCTCCACGCCGCGGTCGGACCAGAGACTGATCCGGTCTCCCTGCAGCTTGCTGGCTTCAATAAGCAGCGGCACAGCTGCCGCAGGACTTACCGGGGCAATCGTATCGCCGATGCCCTGCATGCCCGATGACAATGTGATGAAGCTGTCATCCGGATCAGCGGACAGCACTACGCGGCCCTTGCGTATGCCATTCAGCAAGCCCTCTACTGTCTCCGACTCGGTCCAGATCGAGGACACCGGTCTGCCGTGCATGACGAAGCGCTCGGCGCGATGCGTATCGCTGCCGCCAAGCGCCACAATCCGCTCTCCCCTGCTGAGCTGCTCCTGCCACCACCGTACAGCCGTTTCGTTCAGCTCTCGCCATGGCCCATTCCATACTTCGATGGCATCATAAGGAACATCGAAGCCAAGCTCCCAAGGGCAGAGATCGCAGAACGGATGGTTCAGGGATACGAACGCGCCCTTATCGCGCGCCTTCCAAAGCTCCGAAGCAGCGGCATCCGGCGTCAGAACGCGAAAATCGCCAAGCGCATCAAGCTGGCCGAACAGATTGGCATGCCCTCTGTAGCTTGTCAGCTCTACGCCTGGAATCAAGAGCAGGCGGTCGTCATTGGCGAGCGTGAAGCGGTTCTGCGATGCCGTATTATGATCCGTCAGAGCGATAAATTCAAGGCCGCGCTGGGCGCACAGCTCGATCGTCTCGGCAGCGGTATAGCTGCCATCGCTGTGAATGGTGTGCATATGCAAATCACCCTTCATCCATCGGCTGTAGGCGGGCACAGCGGTTATTTCCACCGTGACTCTGCAGCCCGCCTCCGGCACGCGGTACGCTCCAAGCAGTACCGCCCACGTTCCGGCAGGCAGCGGCCCCGCCAAATAACCGGGTGTCGCTTTCTCCACACCGACGAAGAAGGAATCACGCGCGCCTCCGCTCCAGCCCACAATCCGCTCCGGTGATTTCAAGCCGATATCGACAACGGAACCAGCGGAACGGTTATCATAGTGGTAACGGATTTCTATCCGTTCAAACCGCTCATTTGCCACCTCGAAGGGAACCTCTATATAAGTCTGCTCCTCTTCCTTCGTGATAAACCGTTCTTGAATCAAATGAAGGGTTCCCGGCTGCGCTTCATGCTGCGTGAATAATTTTGCCACTATAACCTCTCCTCCTTTATTCCTTGTTCGCTCCAAGCATAATGCCCTTCATGAAATATTTCTGCACAAACGGGTAAACCGCGAGCAGCGGAATAATGCTGATCAGAATGCCCGCCATCCGCACATTGGTCGTCACCAGATAATTGCTGGAAACGGAGCTGGTATCGATAATCATCGATTTCAGCGCCACTTGAAGCGTATATTTCATATTGTCATTAATGAACATGACCGCAGGGGTGAACATATTCCAGCGTCCAACGAATTCGAAGAGAGTGACCGTAGCGAGGCCTGCCGTGGCAAGGCGCATATACATCGTCAGAAAAATACGGAATTCCCCGGCGCCGTCGATCTTGGCCGATTCGGACATCTCATAGGGAACATTCATAAAGAAATTACGCATAAGCAGGATGGAGAAGCCGGACACGAGGCCCGACAAAACCAGTACAGACAACGTATTAATCAGATGCAAATCCTTGTTCACGACATACAGCGGAATCATGACGGCTTCCTGCGGCACCATCATGGTGATCAGAATAAACGTAACCATTACCTTCCGGCCGGGCACATGCGGATGAATCAATACATAGCCCGCAAGCGCCGACAGCAGCACATGCAAAACAGTTCCAACCACGGTAACGATCGCGCTGTTCATCAGCGGCCGCCAAATATCAAGGCTTTTCCAAACTATGGTGAAGCCTTCGACGCTGAATTCTTTCGGAAACAGGATAATGTCCGGCTGCATGGATGCAAGTCCGGAGGAAAACGCCAGCGATATGACGTTCAGGAACGGAATAATCATCGTCAGCATCAGAACAAGCAGAAAAATAATATTCAGCGCGTCAAAGCATTTATTTTTCCAGCCCAGTCGGTCAAATCGTTCTCCATTCATGGTTTACACCTCATCAAAACGCGTTAGTCGGCGGACAATTAATGTGAGCACAAGCGTCATCAGGACAACAAAGAAGCTCGCCGCTGCGGCAGGGCCGATCTTGATATCCAGAATCCCTTTCTGGAAGGTATACATCATCAATACATCAACCTTGGTCGCAATCGACGGGTTGCGCAGAATAAATACCTGATCGAAAATACGCAGAATACCCAATGTGTTGAGCAGAAAAATAACCTTCATCGTGCCGCTCAGCTGGGGCAGGGTCACGTAACAAAGCTGCTGCCACCTGGAAGCCCCGTCCATCCGGGCTGCCTCATACAGTGAGGGACTGATGGAAATGATACCTGCAAGGAACAAAATACAGAAATAGCCCATGTCCTTCCAGGTGGCAAGCACGATCATAATCCAGCGGGCCCAGCTCGACTCCGCCAGGAAATGAATCGGCGCAATGCCGGCCAGCTTGCCAAGCAGCAGATTAACCAGACCGTTATCGGGAGACAGCAGGAAGATCCAGATGCCCCCGACGACGACCCATGAGAGAAGATGAGGAATATAAATAATCAGCTGCGCCATTTTTTTGTACCAGGTTTGCAGCACTTCATTCAAAGATAAAGCGATAATCAGCGGAGCGATGAAGCTGAGCAGCAGAATACCGCCGCCGATGATGATCGTATTCCAGAAAGCCTCCCAGAAGGAGGGGTCAGCCCACACCAGCTTATAATTATCAAAGCCGACGTAGGGCCGAACACCCATCAGTTTATAATCCTGGAAGCTGATCTGCAGCCCTTTGATGAGGGGGTAGTAGCCATACAGAAGAAAGTAGACCACTACCGGCACCATCATGAGATAAAGAGCCCCATATTTTCTGATGTTTCTCATCTCTTTAACACGTCCAATCCTTCAAACCGGCTTTATGATGATTGCGGTGTTATGTCTATCAGTCGATTAATTTTTTGGCTAACAATTCATCGTGCATCTTCTGTACTGCTTCGTCTGCCGGCATTTGACCCGCCATCGCTTTGAGCGCATAATTCTGAATGATTTTCTCCGCGTCCGCCCAGCCCGGCTGCGCCAGCTCAAGCGTCGCATACTGCTTCACAAGATCCTGCGCTTCCTGCACGCCCGGCAGCTTAGGGAAAGCCGGCTTCACATTCTCGTTGTACCAGAACGGCACGCCGTGATCCATGCTGTGCTCCTTGCCCAGATCCGTCAGTGTAACCGTCGATCCTTCCTTCGTATAATCCAGGCCTTCGACGCCAAGGCTGCCAAGCGTAATGCCTTCCTCCGAATTCCAGTACTCCAGGAATTTCTTGGCTGCATCCGGATGCTCGGCATTGCTTGGGATGATCCAGAAATCAGGGTCGCCGCGGCGCATCATGATCGTTCCATCAGGACCGGGAATGCTCGCGATCCCTTTCGCTTCAAATGTTGTGTTCGGATCTTCCTGTTTGCGCAGGTTGTTGAATGTGCCCACCCATGCATCCCAGTAAGTGACCATACCGACACGGTCGGCGAGGAACAGGTTGCGCATTTTACCCGTGTCATTCGTAATGAAGTTCGGATCCATAATGCCTTCCTTGGTCAGCTTCGCGAACCACTCATACATCGGAATTGCCGCTTCTGTCGCATAAGGAATCGTGCGCTTGCCATCCTGCATCACATACCGGTATTTGAGGCCGGCAGCGCTCATGAAAGCTTGAATGTCATAAAGTCCCGACGTGCTGAGTCCATACGTGTCATCCTTGCCGTTGCCATCAGGATCCTTCTCCTTGAAGGCCTTGAGCACGTTATAATATTCATCCAGCGTCTTCGGTTCGGACAGCTTCAGCTTGTCCAGCCAGTCTTTGCGGATAATCGGCATCGTCCCGCCCTGGAACTTGGAGAAAACAGCCACGATTTTGCCGTCTTTATCCTTTAATTGATCCCATTCTGCTGCAGGAATTACCTTCGGATCGGAAAGAACGGGAGACGATGTGACGAAGTCCGTCAGATCGGAGACCACGCCCTGATCGACAAACTCGCTTAATTTACCCAGATCGCTTAGTTCAATCAGATCGTATTTCTCACCGGAGCCCAGCGCCGTCAGCACCTTCTGGTCGTAGTCGCTCGCTGGCTTCTCCAGAGTAGCTTCAATGCCTGTTTGCGCCTTAATGGTTTCTTCGAATTTCACGTTCTCATCCGGCGTTTTGCCGCCAACATTAGCGGTCAGAACACGCAGCTTCATGTCCCCGGCAGGGGGTGTTGTTGAATTGCCGGCTGCACTGTTATTCGCTGCCGCATTTCCGGATGAATTGGAATTGCCGGCGGCGTTATTCGTTGTATTGGCGTTTCCGCAGGCGGAGAGCAGGAGTGTGCTTGCCAGTGCCAGTGCAGAAGCGGTCTTCATTATCTTGTTCATTTTGTTTTTTTCCTCCTAAAAGTCATCTGTTAAACGGAATGGAATATTCTTTATCGCAAAGCATTTAACGAGTCTTTTGTAAGCTTGCATTTAAGCTATCTGTCTATATTGGCTTGCGGGCCGCCGCGCAGGAACCGCGCAGGATCAGCTCTGTTGGCACCAGGACCCTCTTCGCTGTTTTCGTTGGCTTCGTCAGCTGTTCAATGAGCAGGCGGGCCGCTTCGATGCCAAGCTGCTCGGAATGGAGTCTGGCTCCTGTTAAAGGAGGTGAGAATTCCGGGGAAAATACGGAATCATCGCTAAACGCCAATACCGACAGGTCCTCCGGTATGCGCAAATTCAGTTTCTCCGCTGCCTTATAAACGCCAAGCGCCATGACGTCCGTATCGGCGATGACCGCCGTGACGGAAGGAAACTCCTTCAGCTTGGCGAGCGTCATCCGGTAACCGAACTCATAAGATGTAGGCCCTGGCACCGGTATGTTGAGCAGTAATCTTGGTTCGGGAGTGAGTCCCTTCGTACGAAAGGCCGATCTGTATCCAAACTCCCGGTCCTCTGCAACCGTCCGCCCCGGAGCAGCATTGAGGAACAAAATATCCTGGTGCTCCATAGACAACAGGTATTGGGTAACCTGGGCCGCCATGCCTGCATTGTCATTATCCACGTAGCTTACCTGTGCCTCGAAAGAAATCGGCGGACGTCCGACAAGGACAATAGGCACTCCTTCCGCCATTTTATCTTCCACGCGTGTATCTCCAACGGACGGATCAAGTACAATTTCCCCATCCACGGGATTCGACGCGATGTTCTCCAGCTGGCTCGAATAATCCGGAGACAGCGTATTGACTAGCAAGCGGTAGCCGTGTTCGTAGCAAATTCGTAAAACACCATTCAATAAGGACAGGTGAAACTGGCTGAATTTGGCGGATTCCCCCATCATGTTGAGTCCAATAATCCGTGTGGATCGGTTCGCCAGGCTTCTCGCCCAGTAGTTCGGCTTATAATTTAATTCCTTGGCAGCGGCCAGCACCCGCTCGGATACCGCTTTGCTGATGGGCCGTTTCTTGCTGAAGACGTTGGACACAGTCCCTTTTGAAACTCCCGACGCCTTCGCAACATCATCTATTGTCGCCAACCATATCCAGCCTCGCTTTCCCTGCAGCATTCACGCTGTACATGTTTTCTTAACGATGAAGCAGAATAATCTTTCGTTTCGGACTGCTTAAGATTAAACCGGTTTTGTTAGTGGGGTTTCAATTTGAGATGAATTTTATGTAAAGGACCTGAAACTTCTCTTTAAATAGTGGTTTTTTCTTCTATACGAGGGGTTAACGGGTAAAATAAAGGGAAAATAATCATTAAACCGTTTTAATGAAGTGGTGATTTTCCGCATAAAAAATGCCATCTATCCTGCCGCAATAGGGCATAATAGATGGCTTTTATTCAGGTGAAGAAACGAACTTAGCCGCCAGAAGAGCGGCGAATTCCGCTTTTTCACATAATAAGCATAACCGGGATTAACGGCTGTAATTGTTGTACTTGTGGGCATTTAAGGAGTTATGAGTACGGAATGTATCATACGCGCGCAAGTCCCGCTGCGCATCCGAATCGACCATGACGAGGATTTTCCCGCTGTCCACGTAGTCGTTGTACTCCTTCGCCTCGTCCTCCGGAATTCCCAGCCCAATCAGGCCGCCTACGATTCCGCCTGCACCCGCGCCAACGGCCAGACCCGTTAATGTTGCGGCAATTGGGCCAGCCGCGAGGATTGGGCCGATACCCGGAATGGGAATCAGAAACAGCCCCGCCAGGAGTCCGGTCACGCCGCCGACCACGCCGCCCGTAGTGGCTCCCGCTGCAAATCCGGTCTCCGCATTGGTAGCCGTCTCCTCAGAAATCTCCTCCATGACCTCGTTATTTTTGGCTACGATTGAAATATCATCAGAGGAATATCCTTGGCTTTTCAAATCGTCGATCGCTCTTACCGCTTCTTCATGGGTACTGAACACGCCTACAATTTTCTTATCCATGGCTATAACGCCTCCTATTCATTAGTCAACCCTAAATCTGGTAAAACCTTTCTATTTCCAATTACACGGGGTGGCAGGTTTTCAAACAAACACCGCTTTTTTAACAACCAAACAATCGCGCACCTCCAGGATGCCTAAGCGGAGGTGCGCGATTGTTCATGATCGATATTTAAGATAAAACGATTATCTGCAATCCTTGAGAAAAACTAAAGTTTGGCAATCATCTGCGCCGCTTCTGCCCGGGTTGCAGGGCTTTGGGGAGCAAATCTGTTTTCTCCCTGGCCATTGATAAAACCCAGATTATAGGCCGCATCCACATAATCGCTGGCCCATTCGCTGATCGACATCCTGTCGGCGAAGCCAGCGGATTGTACCTTGCTGATAGAGGCACCTGCCGCAATCTCATAGGCTTTCATGAGCATAACAGCCATTTCCTGCCTTGTAACCTGCTCTTCGGGGGCAAAGGCTGTACTGCTTCGGCCATTTACGATACCTGCCTCAGACGCGGCAGCTACCGCATCCGCATACCATTTGGTTGAGGAAACATCCATAAAGCTATTCCCGCCTTGCGCCGCCAGCTTTAACTTCCTCGTCAATAACGCTGCAAATTCCGCACGGGTCACCTTCTGATTCGGAGCAAACAACGTATCGCTGACTCCGTCCAGAACATGCTGAGCGGCCATTTGCCTGATGGCGGGTAATGCCCAGTGGCCTGCGCTTACATCGTCAAAGGACTTATTAAACTCCAGTACAGCATAAGCGCCAAGCTGGTCGGTCTCGATTTCCATATAACCATCCTGCTGCTTGCCTCCGAGATACTCCAGCTCACCGTTATCACCTACGCGATATACGCCGATCAGCTTCAGGTCTGCACCTTCGGCAATCCTCAGCTTAAGCGTCAAAGGTGTATCGAAGCGGGTCAATCTATGCTCTTTGCCATCCTTGGAAATGATGGATAGGTCAAATTTATATGCATTTCCGGCGGGCTGGAGCTTCGTATTCTTCAGGCTCTGCTGCGCTTTGGCAAGCGCCACCTTAGCTGTTTCGGGACTCATTTTATCGTAAATGAAGGAAATTTGAGCGTCCTTCAATTCGTCGGCAGGTACGAGGCTCTTCAGCTTCTCAATGAGCGATCCCGGAATAGCCGCGTTCACATCTTCATTATTGAAGGTCAGCACACTGTCCTTGGACAAATCGGATGCGCAGGCAGGAATCTGCTTCTGCTTGTCCTGCTGTCCGAGGGACACCGTTATTTTGCCCTGCTCTTTTTGCGAGCTGTCCACGATCGGCGCGCATGGTTCCGGCGGGGCTGTAGGAGGCGTTGAAGGTACAGCTCCGAAGCCTCCGCCTCCTCCGCCGAAGCCGCCTCCGCCGTCATTATTCGTGCTTGCCCTTGGAACGGCGGTCACGGATGCTTTGGACGATTCGTTGCCAGCCTTGTCTACAGCGGACAGACCTATGTAATAAGACTTGCCGTTCGCAAGCCCAGTCAGTGTATAAGTTGCCGCTGGAACCGGAATGTTTGTCAACAAGACGTCATCCAGATACACATTATAACCCGCCAGATCCTCCTCCTTATTGGCTGTCCAGTTCAATGCAGCCTGTCCATCGCCCGGAGTCGACTGGAGGTCTGCCGGCTGCGCGGGCGGCGTGGTATCGCCATAAACAATTTTTTTATCCCCATAATTGAAATGATAGGTTGCATTGTTAAGATATCCATAGAAAGCGGCATACAACTGCCCCTCTGTGGTATGAATATCGGGCAGGCCGATTTCATCTCCTGAGCTCGTCGCGGACATTCGTATTGTATACTTCTCCGTAAGGTTTAAAGGGTTTAAGAAATGAAAAGACATAATTTTGTTTTCCGAGGAATCATAGGGATTTGTAAAATTTGTAGCGTAAAAGCTTGAAATTGGAACAAGCTCGCCATCCGACGATACCATTTCAAAATCCGATGCAGATAGGTCCTCAGGGTGGAATGTGAAGTTCACAACATGATATCCAAGCCCTTCAGGCACGTATACCGGAGGTAAAGTAAATGCTAGTTCTGAGCTGTTAAAATGTTCCGGAATACCGCTATCAGGAGCCCCCAACAGCCTGAACGACAGCAGCGAATCGCCGCCTTTTAGAAAAGAGCCCTGGGGCTTATAGTTGAGTAGGGGTTCAAAAAGATTAAAGCTGCTGCCGATTCTGCCTACAGCTGTTGCTCTGGTTGTCGATTCGATTCCATTCAGGTTCACTGTCGCAACTGCATACTCATGATTGACAGCTAATTTGATTTCCGAAAGATCAACAAAAGAAGCACTCACAGAAACAGTCTTTATTAATACATTATTTTCATATATATGGTATCCGCCAACATTAGGGTCTAACACCTGAGACCAGATCAGGACAGCATGACCAGTTCCCAAACTTGTTCCGATACCCGTAAATGTAAGATAAGCAGGCGCCGGGAGGGGTCTGTTGTCAAAAGAGTAAATATTGGATCTGCTCAATGGCGTAACCTTTGTCTGCTCATTATCCGTCACAAACAGACCATATGGGCGCAATCCGCTTCCAATGGTTCCATTAACATTGTAATAATAAGAATTGGAGTTATTACTGGGATAAGCCTGGCTGACTACAGAAGAAATATCCGTGACTATGTTATCCTGACCCATGCTCAATTGGACGCTTTGGTGGTCCGAGACAATCGTTCCGGAAATTTGACCGCTGCTAGAGTCATAAGTGATGTTGATGAAGCTTGCGGCGTATAACAATACCGGGAAGCTTAGGCTGAGCAGCATGCTGGTCAGCAGGATAGCGCATATTCTTCGTACGAATCGATGGTTCAATAAAAGTCCTCCCCAAATATCCCTGATTTTCTCCTCTCCATACTAGGATCTAATCTTCCAAAATACAACAAATAACCTGGCCTTTACAGCTATTTTATATTTATCTATTCACTTGGAACTAAGAGAGTCTTCCTCTGCGGAATCTCCAGCTCAAACACAGCCAGCCGATATTTAACACCATCAGCAGGTTCAATGAAAAGGGAGGGATACCTCAAAGAAGTATCCCCTCGTAACTATACCCCACTATTAATAGAAGAAAAGCAGATCATGCATGTGCTCTCCACGTTCCATAGTCACAGAGCGCGGCGGAACGATACGCGTTGGATAAAAGCCAAGCGATGACGTTCGCCTGCAGCTGCTGCTTCAATTAAGCCAGCCCCTGCTTCAGCTCTTCCGGCGAGCGGTCCCACCACTCTTCATTGTTGGCGATCAGCAATTTGCGCAGCGCAGCCTTCTCCTCGGCTGAAAGCTCGCTCAGCACGAAGCGCCGCTTGATTGCATAGTCCAGATTGTTCACGTGCTGGGCGAGGATCTTCCACCCGCGGCGCGCCTCCGTATCCACGAGCATCGGGCAGGCCGTCGCACCCGCATAATAAGAGCCTTCCTCATTCCGGTCAACCGCTACCCACACAATCCAGCAAAGACGACCGTTCGGTACCGTTTCTTTATCCGGGCTGAACTTGATGCCCTTCTCCACCTTGCTCTTGGCGTGCATGGCGCCTACATCAATATAAGCCTCGCCCTGATCGATAATGACGCATGACACCGCGCTGAGGTCGATCGTTCCCGCCCCGAAACCCCGATGCTCCTTGTTGCTCACCACATTGAGCGAGAGCTGCCTCTTCTCTTTCTTCTCCGGCGCAGGCGCCGCCTGTTCCGGGTTCTTATCCTGTCCTTGATCCTGTTCGGTCATCTGTGGTTCCACTCTCCTTCTCTGCAAGCCCGTATATGCCGCCAGGAAAAAACGGCTGCCGCCGCCCTCTGACGGTTAAGCCAGGTTTCTTCCCTCAGAAATATAAGCAAAGTATGATGAAATCTTATACTTTCTTATATTTTAAAAGCATCGCCCGTTTATTGCTGCGCATGCTCGCCAATGATTCCAAATCCCGCGTCCGACAAGGCTTCTTCGCCTGTCCACACTTTAATTCCATTTTAGCTAATAATCCGGGAAAAGCCAACATATACATGCTGTAGATGCTTGTCAACGGGAGGGAATGGTTCAATGACGCCACGTCACACCAAACGTTTGCTGCTCCTTGCAATAGCTGCCGTCCTGCTCGGCGTGAGTGCCCAGTATGGATTCGGGGATGCCTGGGCTTCGCAATATACGTATGCTTTTGCCCCCGACAAAACAGATACGTCGCCCAAGACACCCCCGCCGCGCATCAATATGCCGGAACCCGACCCGGTGGTGCAGCCCGGGCCGGATGCGCCGCTCAGCAAGCGAGTCGTCGAATACCAGATTGATGTCCGGCTGCAGGAAGATACGCATACGCTGCAGGGTCTGCAGACGATCACATGGACAAACCCGGGCAAACAGCAGGTGTCCGAGATGTATTTTCACCTGTACCCCAACGCATTCCAGTCCAAAGACTCGACGTTCATGCACGAATCCGGCGGCCAGCTCAGGAATGACAAGGCCACGGAAGCAAGCCTCGGCTACATGAGGATCAATTCGCTGGTCACCAGCGAGAATGACAGCCTTCTGCCAAGGCTTCATTATGTGCAGCCCGATGACGGCAATGCGAATGACCAAACGTTGGCCAAGCTCCGCCTGCCCGAGCCGGTAGCGCCCGGAAGAAGCGTCACCCTCAAAATGGCCTTCGAGGTCAAGCTTCCGGAAGTCTTTGCACGGATGGGCTACATGGGGGATTTCGTTATGGCCGGCCAATGGTTTCCGAAGCTTGCCGCCTATGAGACGGTAGGCACCAGGGGAAGAACGACCGAAGGCTGGGATGCCCATCAGTACCACGGCAACTCTGAATTTTACAGCGACTTCGGCATTTACAGCGTAAAAATCAATGTACCCGCCTCCTACAAGGTTGCCGCAACCGGATTCCAGACGAAGCCTGCCGCAGCCGACAACAACCGGAAAATCTTCTCCTTCTATGCGGACGATGTTCATGATTTCGGCTGGAGCGCCTCTCCCGACTTTGTCTATGCGGAAGAACCGTTCTCGACCGACAATGTCCCCGGTGTCCGCATCAAGCTGTACCTCGACCCGCTGCATGCCAAGTTCAAGGACCGCTACATGCATGCCGCCAAATCAGCGTTGGCCAAGTATTCCCAGTGGTACGGGGCTTATCCCTATTCCACACTCTCGATCGTCGTCCCCCCCAAAGGCGGCAATGGAGCGGGAGGAATGGAATATCCGACCTTGATCACTTCGTTCGCCGCCGAGACGGACAATCCCGGCTACGATCTCGAGCGCACCGTCGTTCACGAGATCGGCCATCAATATTGGTACGGCATGGTCGCCTCCAATGAATTCGAAGAAGCCTGGCTGGATGAAGGCTTCACCTCCTACTCCGAGGACAAGGTGATGGAGAGCGAATACGGCGTAGCTCCCAATCTTCCTGTGGAAGCCAGCTACATGACCGATCCCGCACCGCTCAAGCAGCTTTCCTGGTCCTACCACAGTCATAATCATTATGCGGAAAATGTGTACATGCGGGCCAAGCTCGTCCTGTTCGGCATCGAGAAACAGGTCGGTCCGAAGATCATGAGCAAGATCATGCGGACGTACTTTCAGAAATACAAGTTCAAGCATCCGTCCACGGCGGATTTCCAGCATGTTGTGGAGCAGGTCACCAAGACCAAGTGGAACGATTATTTCAGCCAGTTTGTCTACGGCAATCAGATGTCCGACTATTCGGTTGAATCGATTGCGGTCAAGCCTGTGAAGGAAAACGGCACTGTAAAGTATGAGTCAACCGTGCTGATCCGCAAGAATGGCGGGAGCTACGGACCTGTCCCGATTGTTTTCCAGTTTGCCGACGGGACGACCCTGCCGAAGGTTTGGGATGCGGCGCAGATGCACATTCAATATACGCTTGTGCATTCCTCTCCTTTGCTTTGGGCAGCGATTGATCCGCAGAATGAGAACGTGCTCGACAACAAGCATATTAACAATTTCATGAAAGCCGAGCTTCCGGAGAAGGTACAAACGCGCTGGAGCATTGGCGTCGCCAAGCTGCTGGAGGGGATCTTCACTTCCCTTGCCTGGTAGCCTGGCGACCTGGGGCCGGCAAGGTACCCGCCAAACAAATGGAGAAAAAAGGAGGTGAAGGCTTGCATGAACCATCATGTGAAGCAAGGCTGGCATCTGACGATGAAGCATATTTACATCATTATTATGTTGTTCCTGTATGAGCTGCTGTGGGGCTTCTTCCTCTACCGTTCGGTTGAAGGAATTATGGTCCCGCTGCTGAAGCGTTACCCGGACAGCGCACCCTCGGACGGAGCTGTGGCGCTTTTCCTGACGGAGGCGCAGTTCCAGCTTCTCAAGACCGATCTCATTCGTCCTTATATCTGGCTCTTCGCAAGTCTGCTGCTCGGGCGCATGCTCCTGACCCCGTTCCTGAACGCCGGGCTGTTCCATTCCCTGCATCATGCCCAGGATGAGAACGGCACAAGATTTATCAAAGGAATCCGTACGGCGTGGAAGCCGATTGCACTGCTATACGGCATCGAAACAGCCTTGACGCTGGCTCCGGGCGTTTGGCTGCTGCCCAAAGCCCTTGATGCCCTGCTCAGCAGCGGCAGTCTGGCGGACATCGCCAACAAGGTCGGGCCCTGGGCCGGCGGTTGGCTGGTGTGGGCGGCGCTGCTCCACCTGCTCTTCCTCGCCATGCAGTTCGGCGTTGTGTCCGGAAACGGCGCGCTTCGCTCATTCTGGGGCGGGGTGCGGCATCTTATTCCGCTGGCCGGCATCTCGCTGTTAATGTGGGCCATTGGAATGGCGCTCAGTCTGACCATGGCCTCGGCCTCCATGCTCTGGGCCGGGTTGATTGCACTCATTTTGCATCAAAGCTATCATCTGGTTCGTACGGTTATGAAAGTGTGGACGGTAGCCTCGCAGTATGAAGTATGGCATTCCAAGCAGACCTGACCACCGCTCTTATTAGTGAACAGGCAGCAGGCAGAAGTCGGTTCAGTTGCCGGAGAGAACCTATAATATCAAAAAGGGATCAGCCGTTTTGATGCGGTTGGTCCCTCTTTGTTTTGAAAATATGACATCTGAAAAGCGAATTAGAGAAACAGGTGCAGTCAGATATTGTCGATAATGCGGGTGAAATCGGAAGCGTTCATCTGCCGGCATGGACTTAAGACTCAAGTTTAGACCACAAAAAAAAGGCTCCTGCAAATGCCGGAAGGCCCTTTCGCATTTTTTGCAATAAGATAACGAGACGAGTTGTCAAAAAGTTTCACTCTAATAATTCTAATTTGTGAACAAATTGTGAATTTGGAAGGAGATTCGCTAAAAAAACAGAATTAGTATGCCAGCATGAAAAAATTGCCGAATTCTCTTGGATGAGAAGCGGGGGAACCATCTTGGGTGAATTGATCCCGACATTTGCTGCAACGAATGTCAGAGGGTATCATAGGGAGCCTTCAACCGAACCCCACAGCTAACCTCGCAGGCAACCGGAAGGGGTCACATTTTTTGAAAAAAGTTTCTGCACTACTCATCGGTCTAGCATTGGTACTCTTATTCCAAGTTGGGAGCGCACTAGCAGACTCCAAAATGGACGGCGTTATCAGTGATGTGATCGGCACTCCTTACCGCACGGCAGGGACGACTACCAAAGGATTTGACTGCTCCGGATTTACGATGTACGTGTTTGACAAACTCGGCGTCTCGATCTCGCATTCATCCTCCGCTCAGTCCAAGCTGGGCAAGAAAGTAGTCAAGGACGACTTGATTGCTGGTGATCTCGTATTCTTTAATACGAATGGTCGCGGCATTTCACACGTCGGCATTTATGTTGGAGACGGCAAGTTTGCTCATTCCTCCTCCAGCAAGGGCGTTACCATTAGCAGCCTTAGCGACTCTTACTACGTTAAACGCTATGTTACTGCCCGCCGCGTAATGAGCCCTGAGACATTCGAGAAATACGCTGACGAACCTTCTGATGAATTGGTTGACAGCGAAGACGCTGGTTGATCAGTGTCGATGAGCATTCGCTAAAGAATGCTGATGCATAGCCGCAGACGCTTGTCCGATTGGACAAGCTGCTGCGGTTTTTGCTTTTTCATTTGGGTGTATGAAATAAGAAGCAGCACCTATATATACCCCGTATGTTCCGGTATTCAAACAGTCCAGTGCATGCTGGATGCCGTCAAAATGGACCCGAAAGACCCGGGCGTTGTGCGGAGGGTGCCGGCGAATCTCGCAATCAGAGGGAAAATGGGTATAATATAACCACAATCCCAACCTTGATGTATGAATGAAAGGAGCTGTTAGGTGATGACAGAGCTTTCCCCTGCGCTGCAGGTGTTTCATCCGACTCTTGCGGGGTGGTTCCGGCAGGCCTTCGGCGAGCCGACCGATATTCAGCTGGACGCGTGGGCTTCAATCATGGACAATCATCATACGCTCATCGCAGCACCGACCGGCTCCGGTAAAACACTTGCGGCGCTGCTGCCCTGCCTGAACGGAATCGCAGTGGGCAAAATCGCCGCCACGGCCCCGGGCAGCAGCTGGAAGCCAGGTGTGCGCACACTTTATATTACGCCCTTGAAGGCGCTTAATAACGATATTCAGTACCATATCATCGGCTTTATGGAAGCTATTGAACGTTTCCATGAAGAGCATCAAAGAGCGGAGACCCTCGCTTGGCCGGGAGTACGCTCAGCCGTGCGGACCGGGGATACGTCCTCAAGCGAGCGCGCCAGAATGGTGCGCAATCCGCCGGATGTGCTGGTTACCACCCCTGAATCGTTCTACCTCCTGCTTACCTCCGAGAAAGGACGCGGCATGCTGCAGACGGTGGAAACGGTCATTGTGGATGAAATACACGGGCTGGCCGGAGACAAGCGGGGAGCTCATTTATCCCTGTCGCTGGAGCGGCTCAGTGCGTTATGCCCGAAGCCGGTGCAGCGCATCGGAGTCTCGGCGACACAAAAGCCGCTTGAACGCGTTGCCCGCTTCCTCGGAGGCTGGGAGCAGCGGGCCGATGCGGCGGCCGGTCATCCAGCCGCGGACGCTCCCGGGGAGGCCGGCGGACGGGAGGAAGCCGTCAGCCCGCAGGAAGCGGATACGAGCTCCGGGCGCAAGACGGGCGGACGTTCTATATACCCTGCAATACCGAATTCCGTTCATAATAGCGGCTCCCCGCCGCCCGCTGCCGGAGCAGGTGCAGAGACCGGGCAGCGCCCGCACCCGCTTGGCTACAGTCAGCGGCCTGTTACGATCGTCCTGAGCCGAATGTCAAAGTCCATTGAGGTTCGGGTTACGATGCCCGATCTCAGCAAGCCGGCCAAGACCCGCGAAGCCGTCTGGCTGCCGATCGTTGACCGGGTGTTCCAGTTAATGAACGACGCCCGGTCTGTGCTGATCTTCGTCAACAGCCGCCGGCTGTGCGAGCGGCTTGTGCACCGGCTCAACGAGCACGCCGGCTACGAGATGGCGCGCGCCCATCACGGCAGCCTTGCGCGCGAGCGCAGGCTAACGATCGAGGGCATGCTCAAGGCAGGCGAGCTGCGCTGCCTTGTGGCCACCTCTTCCCTGGAGCTTGGCATCGATGTCGGACATGTCGAGCTGGTCATTCAGATCGATTCCCCGAAGCAGGCCGCGGCCGGCATTCAGCGGATCGGGCGCGCCGGCCATGCCGTGGGAGATGTGAGCCGCGGCTTCATCCTGGCCCGCAGCCGCAGCGAGCTGCCGGAATCCGCCGTGCTCTGCCGCGATATCACACGCCGTGATATCGAGGAGATCGTACTGCCGCAGGAGCCGCTTGATGTGCTATCCCAGCAGATTACAGCGATGGTCGCGGCGGAGGATCTGGAGGTTAGCCGCCTCCACGCGCTTATTTCCCGGAGCGAATGCTACCGCGAGTTTCCAATGGGGCGCCTGGAGGCTTCACTGAAGGTGCTGGCCGGCTTTTATCCCTTCGCCAAGCCGCTTATGGATTGGGACCGCAGCCGCGGCCTGCTCAGCAAGCGGGCGAATACCGCCATGGCCGCGATCACCGGAGCGGGAACGATTCCGCAAAGCTCCGCTTATC
The DNA here is from genome assembly GCF_056269285.1 of Paenibacillus sp. JT31N11. NCBI lineage: Bacteria > Bacillati > Bacillota > Bacilli > Caryophanales > Paenibacillaceae > Paenibacillus > Paenibacillus sp. JT31N11. The sequence goes on along the minus strand of NZ_JBWDNQ010000017.1, from coordinate 75,740 downwards.
CGGTTCACCACGCGGATAGCCGCGTCCATCTGGGCGAGCTGGACGAGGAATATATCCACGAGAGCCGTGTTGGAGATGTGTTTCAGCTCGGCACGTCCTCGTGGATGATCAGCTCCATCCAGAACGACCGGGTTTATGTGAGGGAAGCGCCGAACCGCTTCAGTGAAATTCCCTTCTGGCGTGCGGAATCCGGGGGACGGGGCTATGAGCTCGGCGTAAAGCTGGGACAATTCATGGGCGAGCTGGAGGCCCGCATGCATTGGGGGGAAGAGGACACCGGCGTGCAGCCCGCTTCTTTGCCGGGAAATTCCGGCGGGGGCGGGATGGATCAGCCCCCGCCGGATGAATCGGAAATCGTGGCCATCCTCTGGCTGGACACGGAGTACGGACTAGATGCAAATGCTGCGAGAGAGCTCATCGGATTTGCCAAATCCCAGCACCGGGCGCTGGCTCTGCCCACTGACCGCAGGATCGTCATTGAGCATTACCGCGATCTGATGAACCAGACGCGGGTTATTATCCACAATCCGTTCGGCCGCCGGATCAACCGGACCTGGCTGCTTGCCATTGAACATCAGTTCAAGCGGCTGCTTCCTTACAAGATGTACGGCAATGCCAAAGACAACGGCATCGAGCTGGTGCTGCCGGAATGGGATGCCTCCTGGCTGAAGACATTGTGGCATATCACGCCGGAGAGTATCGAGCCGCTCATGACAGAAGCGATCGCCGGATCGCCGCTGCTGGCCATCGCCTTCCGGCGCATAGCCGAGACGTCCCTGCTGCTCTCGCGCAGCTTTACCCGGACGGCCATGTGGCAGAAGCGCCTTCGCAGCGAGGAGCTGCTGAAGCAGTCCCTGCCGTATGCGGAGCATTTTCCTTATTTGCAGGAAGCGATGCGGGAATGCCTTCATCTGTATCTGGATGTCAACGGCCTGAAGCGGCTGCTCACAGACATCTCGACGGGATACATGGATATCGTGGTGCAGGAAACGAATAACCCGTCGCCTTTTGCCGCACAGTTCCTGTGGGAATACGTGAATGCGCAAATGTATGAAGGCGACGGCTTAAGCGAAGCTACACAGCTGCAGCTGATGAGCGTCAGCAGGACGCTTGCAGGCGAGCTGTTCGGCGAGGATGCCGTGCGTCGGGCCATCGATCCGCTGATTGCCGACGATGAGGCCAAGCGGCTGGAAAGCGGGGATCTCATCCCCTCTTCCTCAAGCGAGCTGTACACGCTGCTCAAATGGCGGGGGGATCTTTCTTTCGGGGAAATCGCAGCAATTGCGGGCGCTGCCGGGGATTGTTCGGATTGGCTTAACATTCTGCAGCAATCGGGCAGCGTGATGACCATGACGTTCGGCGGGGAAGTCCGTTATATCTGTACGGACGAGAATGATATGTACGAGAGCTTTCCCGGGACGGACGGCTCGATTGCCTTCGTTGCCGGACGGTTCGCCCAGCACCGGCTCTCCTTCACCGAGGAGGAGCTCCGCGGGCGGTATCCGGCCCTCACTGCAACGGATGCCGAGCATGTTATTCTTGCGCTGATCCGGCTGGATCTTATCGAACAGGCCCCCTTCGCCGCTGACAGGGCCGAGCGGATCTGGACGAGCCGGAGCGTGGCTAAACGGCTGATCCGGCTGACCATGGAGCAGGCTCGCAAGCAGGCGGAGCCCGTCGATCCGATTCGCTGGTGCGCACATATGTCGATGCTGCAGCATGCTTTGCCCGGGACGCAGCTCAGCGGCATTGACGGCCTGCGGACTATTATTGAGCGGCTGCAGGGATTTTATCTGCCGGCATCGCACTGGGAATCGATTATTTTCCCTGCCCGGATCACGGGCTACCGCAAGGAGGATCTGGATCTGCTCTGCGCATCCGGTGAAGTCCTGTGGCTGGGGCGCAAGGATGAAGGCGAGAAGGAAGGTAAAATCGCCTTTTTCCTCGCTGATGCAAAGCCGCTTTATACGCCTTATGTGAAGCAGCCGCCGGATGAGCAGTCCGGCAACCCGAAGCTGCTCGCTCTGCTTCAAAATAGCGGAGCGAGCTTCCTCACCAAGCTGAGCCGCGACTATGGCAAGCTGCCTTCCGAGCTGCTGGCAGACCTGATCGATCTGGTGTGGGAGGGCCGCGTCTCGAACGATCAGTTCGCGCCGCTGCGCCTGCAGCTGATCGCCAAGGGCAAACAGCATGCCAAGACCGGATCAGGCCTTGGGCGCTGGTATTGGGTTGGCTCCCTGCACGATCATGATAGCGCGGAGCCCGGTCGCGGGCAGCCCGAAGCTGCCCAGAATCCGGCGGCGGTTGAAGCCGGGGCTGAGCCTGCCTTGTACTGGACACAGCATTTACTGGACAGCTACGGCATTATATCCAAGGAGTTAGTCTCGCATCTCTCGCCATTCAGCTGGGATGAGCTGCTGCCCGTGCTGCGGCAGCTGGAGCATTGGGGCGTGGTAACGCGCGGTCTTCTTGTCGAGGGCGTGCCTAATCTGCAGTTTGCCAGACGGGAGCAGATCGCTTCCGTACGCAAGCCGATATTAGCCCGCAATGACGATTCCATCACTGTGCTTTCCGCCGTCGATCCCGCCAATCCTTTTGGCTTGGCCGCAGATTGGCCTGCCGTCCAGGGGGCAAGCTTCTCCCGCAAGAGGGGCAACTATATGGTGCTATACCGGGGCCAGTGGCGCTTCTGGATCGAGAATAATGGCCGCCGGATTGTGGAGCTTGAATCTCCCCCCGAATCCGAAACCGGATCTGCCCAGTCGAAAGCCATAACCAAAGCTGCGGATATGCCCGATTTGTTGAAGCATATGTTTCGGACCGTGCTGCGCCAGCAGGGGCTGAGCAGGATCAAGATTGAACGCTGGAACGGAGAGGATATTGCCGAATCGGATATGGCCGCCCAGCTGCGCGCTCTTGGCGCCGAACGCGACAATCGGGCGCTCGTCCTGTGGGCAAGCGACATTAACTGAGTTCAGGACGCGCAAGGAGAAATTTAATGAATGGGAAGTTTGCATAAAATCCCCAGAATACGGAAAACTAATGATTGTTGTTATACTGGAAAAGGAGGTGTCTACGTGTCAAACCCACAAGACAAGGCATCCAAAGCAGACGTACAGTCTACGGAGTTGAATAAAATGCCTCTCGCAGAGGAAGAAGATACGGAGTTCTCCGCGGAGGAAGCCGCAGAGGTATTCGAAGAGAATTCCTCCGATCCCTCCAGACATCAGGATTAGGACAAAGAAGCTGCCTTGCCTTTGTTAATGGCCGGATAAGAAGAAACGGCTGCGCCGTCCGTTGGCGGCCAAGCCAGGTTTCTTCCCTCCGACATATAAGCAGCGTATAATAGAAATTTATAGATGCTTTAGCTATATAATTTCTATGCATTCGAAGAAGCCAAGCTCGGGTCCAATCGGACCTGGGCTTGGCTTCTTTTATTTTCTCGTGCAGAGCCGCCGGAGTACCTGGTTGAAAGAGAAGTCTACTCGGCCGCCAGCAATCATGTTATTGTAAATACGTGTCTGTTATGGGCCGAACACATCTCTTCTTGCATGTCCAATTGAAGGAGGAAGATCAGGATGAACGCGATAGCGCGGCGTAAAAGGGATTTGGAGCAATATGCCCCAGCCTCCACCATGGATCCGGCACAGCTCGATCTGTACTGGGAAACGGTTCTGCGGCAGGATTCAGAGAGACCGCTGGAGGTGAAACGGGAAAAACAGGACTCTCCTTTTCCCACTATTGCTGTTGATAAGCTCACCTACAAAGGCTATGATCATACGCCACTTCATGGCTGGTTTATGGTACCGCGCAAGCAGCCCGAAGGGAAGGCCAAGCCGCCATGCATCGTCCTGTTTCAGGGATATACGGGCGACCGCGGACTGCCTGAGCGTTATGCTGCCTGGCTGCTGCTGGGCTATGCCGTTCTGGCACTGGATGCAAGAGGCCAGGGCGGAGAAACCGGCAACGAGATGAAGGAGCTCTATGGATCATCCAAAGGCTGGGTATCCATGGGGGTGCTGGACAAGGAGCACAGCTACTATCAAGCGCTGGCGCTGGATGCTGTCCGCGGCGTCAATGCCGCAGCGCAGCAGCCGGAGATTGATCCCGCAAGAATCGCGGTTGTCGGGGGCAGCCAGGGAGGCGGGCTCTCGCTGCTCGCAGCCGCGCTGAATCCCAAGGTGGCTGCCGTCGTTGCCGATATCCCCAATATGTGCCATATGGATTACGGCCTCATGCATTCAACCGGTTCGCTGACGGAAATTGCCCAATATTTGAAGCGGCATCCCCATCAGCTGGAGCTTGTCCTGGATACGCTGGCCCATTTTGACATGCTGAATCTGGCCCCGCGCATCACCGCTCCGCTGCTAATGTCTGTTGGCTGGAAGGATACGGTGTGCATTCCCGAAACGATCTATGCGGTCTATAATAAGCTGCGATGCAGCAAGCAGATCCTCGATTATCCCTTTAACGGCCATGAGACCGGAGAAGAGCACGGCCGCAAAGTGATGGAATTTCTGCAGCGGACATTAGGCTGACAGCAGCAAAAAAGAGCAATGCACGGAAGCCCGGCTTCGCTCATTGCTCTTTTTTATATGAAATCTGCTGCTGCGCGCTGCGTGTGAAGTGAAGTGCTTACAGCTGGTAGTCGATCTCCAGGAAACGCTCCACTTCTGTCACCCAACGCTCCTGTACGAATGCGGTATGGAGCGGGTGCGCGTTATAGGTTTCGTACTCCTCCTGATTCGCGAACTCCATGGAGAAGCCGTAGTCGTAATCGTTCTTGGCGCTGACCTGACGGTATACGCGAAAATTCTTCACAACCGGTATGGAGCTGAGAATTTCCTGACCATCGGCAAGGAACTGCCTGGCCTCTTCGGAGCCCTTCTTGTGCTTCAAATTGAAAATAACGGAATGCTGGATCCATTCTTGCGTCATCTGTGTTCAGCTCCTTTGTCTGGTTATAGAAATTTGCTTGCGCGTGTACAAAAACCAACTGCTCTCATTCTAACAAAAACAGCTGCGATGCTCCAGAATTCATTTTTGGCCAAAGGTGTCCGAATCGACTTCTCCCCGCTGATCAGTATTCTTGTTTCAAAGGCTGGCCTCGATCCTGATCCTTAAGAGAGGAAGGCGAATACCGCTATGGTAACGGTACAAACTCAAATCGCCACTCAAGCTCCGATAACGCAATGCTTCGACTCGGCAAGAGATATCAGCCTCCATACCCGTACAGTATGGAAGCATACGAAGGAAGAAGCGGTCGGCGGCGTTACATCGGGGCCGATAGGCGCCCATCAGACGGTCACCTTCCGGGCGACCCATTTCGGCATCCGGCAGAGCCTGACCTCCAAAATAACGGAATTCAACGCGCCATTCCGCTTCGTCGATGAAATGCAGCGGGGTGCCTTCAAATATTTGAAGCATATCCATACTTTCGAGGAGCATGGCGGCATCACTATGATGAAGGATACGTTATATTTTGAAGCTCCGCTGGGGTGGGTCGGGCGGATAGCCGAACGCGCTGTATTAAAGCGCTATATGGAGAAATTCCTGGAGCACCGGAACAGGGAGCTCAAGAGGATACTCGAGGCAGGGGCTGGCACAATCCTTTGAGCAGCAGGAGAAAAGAAGAACCGGCTCTTTTGCAGCAGAGTAAATTTCTTCCCTTAGACCTTATCGAAATAAATAACTGTGAAACGTATACATTCCGGCGTGTAAAATAAAGCCTAGCCCTGTTAAGCTGCGGGGCCGGACAGGGTTTCTGTCATCTTATAACTTATCGGGGGTGCGGAGAAGCTTCAGCTTGTTTCTTCGTTCTGGCAACGAAGAAGAAGCATAACACCGCTGCACCTACCAGAGCCGACATGACAATGGCCAGCGGCCAGGCGTTCTGATTATCCCCGATACCGACAAGCGGAGCCGCCGCTCCCCCGATAATGAAAGAGAGCATTCCCAGCAGAGCGGAAGCGCTGCCTGCGGATTGGCCCTGGCTTTGCAGAGCCAGGGATGTGGTCGTCGTTGCAATCAGGCCCACGCTCGAAACCACCAGGAAGAAGGCCGGAATGACGATATAAAGTCCTGCCTGCAGCGCGGCAGCGAGCAGCAGCAAAGCTCCCCCGGCCGATGACATCATCAGGCCGCTGCCGAGCAGCTTCCGCTCATGAACCCGTCCGGCCAAACGGCCGGCGATTTGGCTGGCCGCGATAATACCAGCCCCGTTAATGCCGAAGATCAGGCTGAACATCCGTGGAGAAACACCAAATAATTCCTGCAGTACAAACGGCGAGCCGGAGATGTAGGCAAACATCGCCGCCATCACAAAGCCCTGTGTCAAGGCATAGCCAATGAACATCGAATCACGCGTTAAACGCCGGAAGGTCGTCAGTGTATGGCGCATTCCGCCGCTTGATCTCCGCTCTGCGGGCAATGTTTCCTTCATACCGAACAGGACTGCCAGCAGCATGAGCACGCCGATGATGCTGAGCAGGCTGAACACGCCCCTCCATGAGGTGAATTCCAGCACTTCGGCACCGATAATTGGCGCCAGTATGGGGGCCGCCCCATTGACCAGCATTAACAGGGCAAAAAACTTCGTCAGCTCCACACCCGAATAGAGGTCGCGCACACTGGCTCTGGAGATTACTATTCCCGCAGCGCCAGCCAGGCCCTGGATGAACCGCAACCCGATAAAGACCCATATATTCGGGGAGAATACACATAAAAGAGAGACAATGGCATATAAAGCAACGCCGATTATGAGAGGTATCCGGCGGCCGCGCACATCGCTGAGCGGACCCGCAAGCAGCTGGCCAAGCGCCAGACCAAGCAAACAGGCGGTCAAACTCAGCTGTGTGACAGAGGTGGCGGAGCCCAGTTCAGCAGCGAGAGCCGGCAGCGCAGGCAGATACATATCCATGGAAAGCGGTCCGAAAGCAGCCAGCGAGCCAAGTATTATAGCAAGCCGCAGCCTGCTGGCAGATCGGCTTGTTTTGGCTATAGAGGTTGAATTGTTCATTTCCCTGTCCACTCATCCCTATCGATTGATATTGTATGATGAAGCCCCCGTTCCGGATTGGAAATTATCCGGAAATCATCCATGCATATGGGCCTTGTTCGTGAATGCTATCATGCCTCTCCCCCGCTGTCCAGCCCCAACCCGTTGGCATCCATACCCGGACCGTTTATACTAGGGAAGGACTAACTTTCTATGAAAGCGGGTGGCCTTATGGGCAGCAATACGAAAATAGGCGGCGGCGGTTTTCATCATGTCGCGATTCGGGTCTATGATTTTGACGCAACCGTACGATTCTACACAGAAGTTCTTGGTTTCACGGACAGAGTCCGCTGGGGCGAAGGCGACAGTCGGGCGATTATGCTCGATACCGGCGACGGCAATTATCTGGAGGTCTTCGCGGGCGGAACCAAAGGTCCGAAACCGGAAGGCGCTTTTCTCCATCTGGCCCTGCGTTCGGATGACGTGGATGCCGCGACAGAGCTCGCCAGAGCAGCGGGCATGGAAATTACGGTAGAACCCAAGAATGCCGTGCTTGGCGGAATACCGGTGCGCCTCTCCTTCTTCAAGGGACCGGACGGCGAAATTATCGAGCTGTTCCAAAGTACGGGCGAGAATCCGCTATAAACTCACGAAAGCAATCTGCATAATGAACAAGCTGCAGGCTCTGGCCTTCCTTTCATCGGGAGGACAGAGCCTGTTTATGTATAGGATGCGGCAAATAAAATCAGGTGGTGCAATTTAATGGAATGCATCTGTCAGTTGATACAAGGAATTCATTAAAAAGAGCACCCAGCCCATGGCATTTAACCGTTATTTTAGCCATTTTCACCGCTTCATAGTTTACATTTCGTGTAAGATCTTTATAATGAATAAAGATCTTTAAAAAAATCTGAAGTATGGCACAAGGAGGGCTTTTTCTGCAAAAAGTTATTAGAATCGGAATTGTAGGCTATGGAAATCTCGGTAAAGGGGTCCACAAAGCAATTGGCCAGAATCCGGATGTGGAGCTGGTTGCCGTGTTCACCCGCAGACAACCCGAACAATTAGACGCAGGCAGAGATGGCACCCGTTTTGAACATATTTCTACGATCGAAGCATTCAAGGGCCATATCGATGTCATGATTCTATGCGGCGGATCGGCAACGGATCTCCCTGAGCAAACCCCGTTCATCGCACGGATGTTCAACACCGTCGACAGCTTCGACACCCATGCTAAAATTCCCGAATTCTTCGATACCGTGCATGCTTCAGCAAAGCAAGGCGGCAACGTCAGCGTTATTTCGACAGGCTGGGATCCGGGATTGTTCTCGCTTAACCGGCTGCTGGCCGAAGCGATCCTGCCCGAAGGCAAGGATTACACCTTCTGGGGCAAAGGCGTAAGTCAGGGCCATTCCGACGCCATTCGCCGCGTTGCGGGCGTGAAGGCAGGAGTCCAGTATACCGTCCCTGTTCAGTCTGTCATTGACCGTATCCGTTTCGGGGAAACACCAGAGCTGCCTACCCGGGAGAAGCATCTGAGAGAATGCTATGTTGTGGCGGAGGAAGGCGCGGATCAGGAACAAATCCGTGCAACCATCGTTAACATGCCGAACTATTTCTCCGATTATGACACCACGGTTACCTTCATTACTGAAGAGGAGCTGGCAGCGGAGCATCAGGGCATGCCGCATGGCGGCTTCGTTATCCGCAGCGGCGTCACGGGTGAAGGAACGAAACAAATTATGGAATTCGGCTTGAAGCTGGAGAGCAATCCGGAATTTACAGCGAGCGTCCTGGTCGCCTATGCCCGGGCAGCTTACCGTTTAAGCAGCGAAGGAATTGCCGGAGCCAAAACCGTATTCGACATTCCTTTTGGACTTTTATCCCCCAAATCACCGGAGGAGCTTCGCCGCGGACTGCTGTAAATAACCTTGGACCTTGTCATCACCAATCTGGAGTTACCCAAAAAAGGAGAGCTGTTTACTTGATAACTACTGTGAATCAAACCTCAGCCCAACAATATGTCCAGTCTGTTTATGAAACAGTCATTCACCGCAATCCTTATGAAAGCGAATTTCATCAGGCAATCAAAGAAATACTGGATTCCCTCGTCCCTGTGTTTGAGCATCATCCCAAATATATGGAGCACAGCGTTCTGGAGCGGATCGTTGAGCCGGAGCGTGTTGTTTATTTTCGGGTTCCCTGGCTTGATGACAACGGCAAGGTCCGGGTAAACCGCGGCTACCGCGTACAGTTTAACAGCGCGCTTGGCCCTTACAAGGGAGGTCTGCGTTTTCACCCCTCCGTCAACGCAAGCATCATCAAGTTTTTGGGCTTTGAACAGATTTTCAAAAATGCCTTGACCGGTCAGCCGATCGGCGGCGGCAAGGGCGGCTCCGACTTTGATCCCAAGGGCAAATCGGATAACGAAATCATGCGCTTCACCCAAAGCTTCATGACGGAACTATATCGATATATCGGTCCGGATACCGATGTTCCGGCAGGCGATATCGGCGTGGGAGCCCGGGAAATCGGCTATATGTTCGGCCAATACAAACGAATCCGCGGCGGCAATGAATCCGGCGTCCTCACAGGCAAAGGCATTCATTATGGCGGAAGCCTGGGTCGGACAGAAGCTACCGGCTATGGTTGCGTGTACTTCGTAAAAGAAATGCTGGCCTCCAAAGGTCTGAGCTTCGAAGGCAGCAGGGTAATCGTTTCGGGTTCAGGAAATGTGTCCATCTATGCCATTGAGAAAGCGCAGCAGCTGGGAGCCCATGTCGTGGCTTGCAGCGACTCAGCCGGTTATGTTTATGATCCGGACGGAATTAACCTTGAGACCGTTAAACGCCTCAAGGAAGTGGAGCGGGGCCGCATGAGCGAATACGTGAATGAACACCCCGAAGCCACTTATTCCGAAGGCTGTGAGGGTATCTGGTCCATTCCATGCGATATTGCGCTTCCCTGTGCAACTCAGAACGAAATTGATGACAAGATGGCGGGTACCTTGGTGGCCAATGGGGTCAAAGCGGTTGGCGAAGGAGCCAACATGCCTTCCACCCTGGATGCAATCGATTTATTTCTCAGCAATGATGTGTTGTTTGGCCCTGCTAAAGCAGCAAATGCAGGCGGAGTAGCCGTTTCTTCCCTGGAAATGTCCCAGAACAGCATGCGCCTGTCGTGGACGTTCGAAGAGGTCGATGCGAAGCTGCATGTCATTATGAAAAATATTTATGATATCAGCGTGGCGGCGGCAGAGAAATACGGCCGTCCCGGCAACCTGCTCGCCGGAGCCAATATCGCAGGATTCATCAGAGTAGCCGATGCGATGATTGACCAAGGCGTGGTATAGCTTCTAATTTGATTAGCCTCAATGGGAACCCTGACAATAGGTGGTCAGGGTTCTTGTTATATACTCATACTTGTAAAGGTAGGGAGCCCTGTACAAGGAGGTTATCCAAAATGGACATACACAATGAATTACCCTCAGACAGCAGTAAAATTGCATCAGAGAACGACATATATCCGCCCGCCATCGCCGCCGTTCCATCGGATCAATCAAATCCGCCCACAGAAGATCTGTCCGGCTCAATTCCGGCTTCAGCCGCTTCCACTGGATTGACGATGGGATCGCAGGTTTCGGGAGGCGCATCTAATGGGCGGGGTACGGGCGGCAAGACCGCTGTGCTGGGACCTCGGGCGCTGGGACGGGCGCTGCTTGAGCGGCAGCTTCTGCTGCGACGCTCGAAGCTGTCTGTTCCGGATGCTCTGGAGCATCTGGTCGGCATGCAGGCCCAGGCGCCGAATCCGCCTTATATCGGGCTGTGGTCTCGGCTGCACGGCTTCCATCAGGACGACCTGGCAGTGATGATCAGGGATCGGAGCGCCGTGCGCATAGCCCTGATGCGCTCCACGATCCATCTGGTCACCGCCCGTGATTGCCTGGCATTGCGCCCTCTCCTGCAGCCTGTTCTGGAACGGGGACTGAAGGGCAACCACGGCAAGCATCTGACAGGGCTGGATCCGCAAGAGCTCGCTTCTGCCGCCCGGGCTTTGGTCGATGAGCATCCGCTGACCTTCAGTGAGCTCGGCACAAGGCTCAGCGAGCGGTGGCCCGGGCGCGAGCCCGGCGCCCTTGCAGCGGCCGCACGCAGCTGGGTGCCGCTCGTCCAGATTCCGCCCAGAGGAATCTGGGGCGAAAGCGGGCAGGCTGCCCATACCTCCGCCGAGTCCTGGCTCGGACAGGAGCTTGACCAAAAGTCGGTCGCCGATATCCTTCTGCGCTATCTGGCGGCATTCGGGCCCGCGTCTGTTCAGGATATGCAGGTGTGGTCGGGTCTTACCCGGCTGCGAGGGGTCATTGAAGCTATGCGGCCCGGCTTAAGAACATTCCGCGACGAGCATGGCCGGGAGCTGTTTGACCTGCCGGACGCCCCGCTGCCGGACCCGGATACGCCCGTTCCGCCGCGGTTCCTCGGTGAGTTCGACAACATGCTGCTATCCTATGCCGACCGCAGCAGGATCATCGCCGACCGGCACCGGCCCTTGGTCTTTACCATCAACGGAATCATTCGGGCTGTGATACTGGTTGACGGGCTGACCCGGGGAGTATGGAGAATAGAGCGCCGCGGGAACAGCGCCACTCTGGTTATCGAGCCCTTTGAGCCGCTGTCCGAAGAGGACCTTGCCGCTCTTGCCCAGGAAGGCCAGCGGCTGCTGGGCTTCGCTGCAGCTGACGCCGCCGAACATGATATCCAATTTCATTAGTGTGAGGGGCATCTGGACAAAAGGCCAATACCGTATCCTCCCATGAGATCTTTGTAAAAAAGAAACTCCCCGACCTGGCGGCAATAGCCATAACAGCTACAGCCAGAACGTCAACGCGAAGGATAAATGGGACCGGACTTCCTGCGCAGTTAAGCCGTATTAGCTAAAGCCCGCCTAAACCTTTCATTAGTCGGCGGCAATCTGCCAGGTAATGCCGAACCGGTCCTCCACCCGCCCAAGCAAGGCGCCCCACGGCATCCGCCCGTACGGGAAAATGACCTTCCCTTCCCGGGCAAGCTTATCGAATATACCGGCGCCCTCCTCCTCCGACCCGCATTCGAGCGTGAGGTCAATCCGGTTACCCGCTCTTGCCGGAGTCGTATCCGCCATATACAGCTTCAGATCCCCGGCTCTGAGCTCCAGATGGATCACTTTATCCTGCATCTCCTGCGGCATATCCGGCAGATCGGAATAATGCCTCAAATTTACGATCTCGCCGCGCAGAACCTCTGCATAATAATTCCCTTGCGCATGCGTATCCTCAGAAAAAATGTAAGGCACCAGCTTAGCCATTATAAACACTCCTCTGCCTCTATTTTGCTTGATTCTATTATAGCAGGCGGCGTCAGTCAGCGGACAATCGTTTGATTCCTGTGCGGCTTATACCTCTTCTCTATCGTTAATAACGTTTTTGCCTTCCTGCCAACCGCCAAGCAGGATTGCGCCGTCGACGAATGGCATGGCAGAGCAGGCATATTGGGGCTGCTTCATTGGACTCAGGCATCGTGCTTTACATGAATGCAGGCGCAAACTGAATCGGTTCATGCAAACACCGACTCCAATCATGGGGTTGTATGTTTTTTTTCGGAGAGTTGCCGTACTGGTAATGAAAAGGAAAGAGCGCCTCGCGAGGGGCGCTCTTGTTCCATCAGGCATAAGGCTCCATTCCTTTATCGATCCAGTCATCGCGAGTCGGGCCCAGCACATCGGGAACGCGCAAACCGGCTTGACGCATCAGGACCGTCATTTGGCCGCGATGGTGAATCTCATGCCGCAGCGTATACCGTAAAGAAGCGCCGTTCTGCCAATCCTCGCCTCCAATGTTAACCACCTGACCAAGGGACTCATCGGTCCATTGGCTTCTCACCGCGCGCAGCATGGCTTGTCCGATACGGCGGTATTCACCGGCAATCTCTGCCGCCGAGGCAGGCGCGCCATTATCCTCCAACGGCTCGTCAAAGGATAATCCAAGATAGGTCATGTAGTAAACGGAGCCTACGAGATGCCAGGCAATCTGGCCTAAAGTACGCTGATTTGCCGAAACGGCTTGTGTCAGCGATTCATCGGTAAGCGAATCCAGAACCCGCATGGTGACAGCAGACTCCATTTCGAATTCCTGCACGAAATCATCGATTTTTGTAAACATATCCGATCCCTCCGGTTCCAATTTCCTTACACCGCTAACTATACAGAGCCTTCACTGACAGCTGCAGTCAGTCAAGCAATATGGATGCCTTCCGGAGATCAGGCGCTGGGCAGGATTACAAGCCATTTTCTTTAATGAGCTCCACGAAGGCGGCAAAGGCTTTACTGGAATACCGGTCATTGCGGCGGACCAGGCTCGTTTGGATATACCGGAAATCCTCTGGAATGGGGCTGCTGCGCAGAACCGCATACTCTCCCGCCAAGACGGCTTCCGGCAGCAGCGTGGAAGCAAGTCCGGACCGCACGCAGCTCAGCAGCGTTTCTAGCGAACCGATCTCGATCATATTCACAAGTGGAATCCCTTCTCTGTACAGCCACTCTTCCAAAATCGCCCGAAAGGGGCAGCCCCGTGGAGAAACCGCCCATTTCATACCCGATAAATCGGGATCACCCTCCAGCGTATGCTTGGTAAGCAGCTTGATTTCATCCTGCATGCTGTATTCGAACACCAGCCTGGATGACTTTATTTCACCGGTAATGAACGCTCCATCCAGCTGGTGGTTCACCACTTTTGCAAGCAGTTCCGAAGGGTTCCCGGTCGATAACGACAGCGAGACATCGGGAAAGCTGGTTTGAAAGTCAGACAGGGCATTCATGAAATTGCCGCAGGTTACGGTCTCCACAACTCCAATGGCCAGCGGGCCGCTTGGATAAGATGTCTCCTGAACGACATTTACCGCTTCCTGGGACAGGCTCAGAATCCTGTGGGCATACTCCCGAAACAGGACTCCTTTCTCCGTAAGAACAACGCCCTTGGAATGCCGGTGAAATAGCGCAACCCCGAGCTCAGACTCCAATTTGCGAATCCGCGCCGTGACATTGGACTGCACGTACTGCAGCCGCTCAGCCGCGCGGGATATGCTGCCCTCCTCAGCGGTTATGTTAAAAACGTTAAGGTCAGTCAATTCCATGAGCAGATCCTCCGATTTGATATCAAAAATAATGATAGGAATATGAATATCAATCATTATACGATATGCAAATCCTTGCTTACAATGAAATCAGCCATACGGATAGGCAAATCGAAGAGCAAAGGGGATAAATAAATGAATACATTGACCGAATCACCAAACTGCTTATTCTTGTCGGCAGCCCGCGGCGCGACGGGAATTCAGCGGCACTTGCCGCCGCCGTTCAACGCGGTGCGGAGGAAGCGGGTACGCAGGTTCAGCTCCGCTTCGTTGACGACTATATTTCCAGCTTTCTCCGCGACTGCCGGACCTGCCGTCTTCCAAGCGGCGAATGCTCCATTAACGACAGCTTCCGTTCTCTGTTCATCGACGAGTTCCTTCCCGCGCAGGGCGTGATTTTCTGCTCGCCCATCTATTGGTACGGCTTGTCCGGCCAGATGAAATCCTTTTTCGACCGTACATTCTGCTATTATGCAGCCTCGCACCCGGAATCCGTCCAGGTCGCCGAGGGAATGACCCGCAAGCGGATCGGTCTCGTTCTTGCCTCCGAAGAAACGTATCCGGGTGCGTCGCTCGGCATCATTCATCAGCTTCAGGAGTTTTCCCGTTATACCCGCTCTGAATTTGCAGGTGTTGTCCGCGGCTTTGGCAACAGCCGCGGCGAGGTAACGCGCGACCCGAGCTCCCCCGTGTCTGCCGCCGAGCAGCTTGGGCGTGAGATCATGGAGCGCAAATATTCCGATTTCCACCACGATACCCCAAGAAGCGGAGAGGTTTGGCCATCCTGCTGACCTTCTAAAGCTTCATCTTCAGGTTATGCTCGGGCGGCGCTTCGCAAGCTCCTGCCTTCCGGAAAGCCGACGATAACGGGGAACGCTTCATTCAGGCTCCCCGCCCCCGTCCGGCCGCTGCAGCGGAATGGCCATCGTAATGACGGTTCCCCAGCGTCGTTTGCTGCGAATCGTCAGACCCTCGGCAGATTGGTACGTCAGCTTGATCCGTTTGTCGGTGTTGACCAATCCGATATGACGGTATACCTCTTCCTCCGATTCGAGACGGCTTCGCACCTTCTGCAGAATCGCAGCATCCATCCCTGGCCCGTCATCGATGACGGCAATGCGGATATGGCCGGGCAGGCGCGCCAGCTTGATTTTGATCCGCAGCTTGACCTCCTGCTCCCTGAGCCCATGGCTCATGCAGTTCTCGATGAGGGGCTGCAGCAGCAGTCTGGCTATGCCGGCATCCTGAAGCTCCTCGATATCATACTGCCAGATGGCTTCAAACCGCTCCTTGTACCTGATCTGCTGGATTCGGATATAGGTTTTGGCGGACTCGATTTCCTGCGCCAGCGGCACGATCTCATTGGGCGTGTCCAGCGAATATTTGAGCAGCGACGACAGATTCACCAGCATCCGGTTGGCCTCGTTTGGCTTGCCCGTCAGGCCCAGCACCTTCCAATAGATCGTTTCCAGCGTGTTGAACAGGAAATGGGGATTGATCTGGGCCTGCAGCGCCAGCAGCTCGGCCGTCCGGAGCTTATATTTTTTTTCCGAGAGCTGCGCACTCAGGTAATGACGCTCGATAAAATTTTTGATAATCCTCTGCGCGATATAGCCGTATTCGTCCGTCTTGCGGGCGGAATCGGCTTCGGGCAGCGGCGCGCCAGCCTCCGCATGCTGGATAAGCTCGATAATGCGGCGGATATGCCTGACGCTGCGCTGCGTCAGCAGCCAGGTCAGGGCAAGTCCCAATACAAAGGACAGCAGGACGAAAAACACAGTGAGCGCGCTAAGCTGGAACGGAATCCGGTTGAGCGACAGCCTCGGCGTCACCGAGATGTAGGTCCAGCCGGACTTTGCCTTAAACTGGGAGACCAGATATGTCGTCCCTCCCGTTTTCCAATTGGCGGAGTGGTCCGAATAAGGAATCCGGCCGATATCCGGAATCGGGGAACCGGTCTGGGTATGCGTCTGAAAGACAGGACTGCCGCTTTCGTCCATAACAAAAATTTGCTGGTCAGGATAAGTCGTCATGTCGGCAAGCAGCTTTTCGATATAACCGGTATCAATGTTGAGCACGATAACGCCGCTCGGACGATCCTGCACATTCGATACCAGATTCTGATACAGGGTCGTGACGGCAACCGGCGCTTCGAACGAATAACGCCTGATCCTCCTGGATTCCGTCCATATGGCCGTCCGATCCGGATGCGCGGCAAAGCTGTCCATCCATGAGGGATCATTGAATCCCTCCAGCCGGACAAGGCCCTCGCCGCTTGCCAGGAACTGGCGATAGGGATTGTTGACATAGACATAGATCGACTCCATATACGGCTTCGCGTTGGAGGGGCCGTTGATGTAGTTGAGCATCGTCTTCATCAGCCGCAGATTTTCCAGCGTCAGAGTCTGGGTGCGCATGATCTCTCCCAGCCTGAAGACGACCTCCGAGTTGCCCAGACTGACGTTCAGCGAATTCATTTCATCCACGATAAGCTCCATATTGCGGTCGATCTGATTAAACAGGACCAGATTGTTTTTATTGATTTCGCCCTGAATATACTGCTTGGTGACGACAATCGACAATGTGCCCAGAATGATGACCGGGATCAGGAGGGGAAACAGAAACAGCAGCAGATTTTTAATAAAAAACCGGGTCCTCATTCGGAGCTTCTTTCTTGTTCCCGGCCATTACGGTAATCCCGGGGGCTCATGCCGAAAAATTTTCTGAAGGTGCGGGTGAAATTTTTGGGATAGCTGTAGCCGACCATTTCACTGATTTCAAACGTTTTATAGCGGATGTCCCGCAGCAGCTCGGCCGCTTTGTTCATCCGGACCTCCACGATATAATCCGAGAAATTCCGGCCCGTCCTCGTTTTGAAAAACTTGCTGACATAGTCCGGATTCATTCTAACGAGCCGCGCCGCCTCATCCAGGGACGCTTCGGCATAATGCTGCTCCACATACCGCTTTATCGTTTCGATCACTTTCTCGTGAAAGGAAGCGCCGTTGTCTGAATCAGACAGTCCGCCGTCATGCGGCTGTGCCGCTGCTGCTTCATCCAGCTCTGCGCGGATTTTCGAAAACTCGCCGTACAGCTCCTCGAAGCCGGTAGGCTTGACAATATAACTCCTCACATCATAAGCCAGGGCCTTCCTGGCATATTCGAATTCCTTGTGGGCGCTGAGCAGTACGATGCGGATGCGGCGGCCGCTCTCATGAAGTGTTCTGGCAAGCTCAAGTCCGTCCATCACCGGCATGGCAATGTCGCACAGCAGAACATCCACGGGATGCGCCAAAATATAATCGAGCGCCTCGCGTCCATTCCCGAACGTCCCCGCAATCGTAAACCCGAGTTGATTCCAGGGAAAATATTGCGCCAATCCGCTGCGGATTTCGACCTCATCGTCCACCAATACAAGTTTGTACATTATCGCTCATCTCCTGCAGAATACAAGCCTCTTTAAATAAGAGTAATCCTATCGGATATATAAAAAAGGATAGCGGACTTTTCGGATCTTGTACAGAAAAATTGCATCAGGCGGCGTTTGCCTCCGCTTATCGCCTGCGGGAACGGGAAAAACTCTCCGCATCCGGTGCGATCCCGGTTCAGGATACCTTTCAACCGCAAAAGGCCCGCGAGTGATACCAAATACCAAGAAGCACATCTTTTTATTTCCGAGTATTCCGCTTATATTTGAATACAGGCATGAACAGACAAGGGGAGGAAACCTGCAATGAGAAATCCGATTAAACTGATAAGTCTTATAAGCTTCATATTGTTGTTGACGACCGCGCTTTCGGGCTGTGGCACGGGAGCAAACGAAAACGGGACAAACGCTGCCGGCAATCCGGCCCAGACGGGCAATACAACACAGGCGGATGACGCGGGACAGTCTAACGAAAAGGTGACGCTGAGATTTGCCTGGTGGGGCTCGGAGGACCGGCATAAAGCACTGCTGGCAGCCATCGACGCGTATACGAAGAAGAATCCGAACATTACGATTGAGCCGGAATACAGCGGGTTTGACGGTTATTACCAGAAGCTTGTGACTCAGCTCTCGGGCGGTACCGCGCCTGATCTGACGCCGCTGTCGGTTGACTGGATCGATGATATCGCCGTTAAGGGCAATCTGGTGCTTGATCTTTATTCGCAGAAGCAAAACATCAATCTGGATGCGTTTGATCCCGATTTTCTAAATAAATATACGGTGTTTGATCAGAAGCTCGTAGGTCTGCCGATGGGCGTCAACGGCATGGTAATCGCCTACAACAAGGATTTCTTCAAGAAATTCGGCATCCCCGAGGACACGAACTGGGATTGGGCGAAAATTGACGAAATCGGCAGGAAGGTTCACCAGCAGGATCCGGACGCCTATCTGCTGGCATCGTTGGATGTCCGCGGATTTCTGCAGCCTTACGTCCGGCAGCAAACAAACAAGCAGTGGATTCAGGACGACAAGACGCTCGGCTTTGATCAGGCTGTACTGACCGACGCGCTGACGTATTACAAGAAGCTGCTGGACGACGGCGTGCTTGAGCCTCTGGCAGAGAGCAGTCTATATCCGGATATCACGCAGAATACCGCATGGCAAAAAGGCAATATTGGCCTCAGCTTCGGCCTCGCCTCCACGCTGGTCGCCTTGAAATCGGTCATTCCGAATATCGACGTCACGACATACCCGATTCCCGCGAATGCGAAGACTTCGGCTGTGCTCGTCAATCCAAGCAATCCGCTGGCCATCAATAATGCCTCCAAGCATCCGGAGGAAGCCGCCAAATTCGCGAGCTGGCTGCTGACCGATCCCGAAGCCGCGCTTATTCTGGGCGACGTCTACAGCGTACCGCCGGTGGAGAGCAATTCGGAGCTGCTGGTCCAGAACAACAAAATTGACCCGACGGTTGCCAAAGCAGTCAAGCTGGCGCTGGCCAAGCCAGGGGATCCCGTGAACGGCATCAGCGGCAATCAGGAGCTGTCGGATCTGGCGACGGACTATCTGCAGCAGGTCGGGTTCGGCGGGATAACGCCGGAGCAGGCGGCCCAGGAGCTGATGGACAGAATGACGGAAAAACTGAAGGATATTAAATAGAGACGATGAAGAAATATATCGGACTGGTCTATATAAGTCCCTGGCTGATCGGCTTCCTCGTATTGACGCTTTATCCGTTTGGCGCGTCGCTGTTTTATTCGTTCACGGATTACAGCATGATCCGTCCCCCTGAGTGGGTGGGCTTGCAAAACTACATCGGGATCTTCACCAAAGATCCCGATTTCTTCAAATCATTGAAGGCCACGGCCATATATGTGGCGATGGCCGTTCCGGCGAAGCTGATATTCGCGCTGCTGGTGGCGCTTGTGCTGAATTTGCCGGTACGGGGAATCGCCTGGTTCCGGACGATCTATTATCTGCCATCCATTCTGGGCGGCAGCATTGCCGTGTCCGTGTTATGGAAGTTTCTGTTCATGCGCGACGGACTGGTCAATCATGCGCTTGCGGCGGCTTCCATTCCCCCTGTCAATTGGCTTGGCGATCCGAAGCTTGCCTTATTTACGATCGCGCTGCTGCCGGTTTGGGAATTCGGCTCGTCCATGATTATTTTTCTGGCCGGCCTGAAGCAGGTTCCGAAGGAGCTGTACGAGGCGGCAAGAGTAGACGGCTCATCGAGGGTTGGCATGTTTTTTCATATCACGCTGCCTTTGCTTACACCCGTTATTTTGTTCAACCTCGTGATGCAGACGATCGGCGCCTTCCAGCAGTTTACCGCCGCATTCGTCATAACGGGCGGCGGACCCGTGAAATCGACATACCTGTACGGACTGATGCTGTATGATAACGCCTTTCACTATTTCAAAATGGGGTACGCTTCCGCTTTGTCGTGGATTTTGTTCCTTATTATTCTGACGGTTACCTACGTCCTGATGAAGCTTTCGGGCCGCTGGACGTATTATGAGGACGGGGGTGGGCGGTTGTGACGCTGCGGCGAAATACGACAGTCGTTCTGCTGCTGTCGGTATTCGGCATTTTGTTTGTCTATCCCTTGATCTGGCTTGTGTCGGCATCGTTCAAGCCGAACGCCGAAGTATTTTCCTCGATCGGCCTTGTGCCGTCATCTTTTGTATGGGATTCTTACAGCAAGGGCTGGATGGGGATCGGCGCGAATAATTTTGGCGTTTTTTTCCGCAATACGCTGATTCTTGTCGTTCCGGTAGTGGTGCTGACCGTGCTGTCCAGCATACTTGTGGCGTACGGATTTGCCCGTTTCCGCTTTCCGCTGAAGCGGCTCCTGTTCGCCCTGATGATCTCGACGCTGATGCTGCCTGATGCGGTCGTCCTCGTCCCGCGGTATATTTTGCTCCGCCGCTTCGGCTGGCTCAACACGTATCTGCCGTTCTACGTTCCCGCTCTGCTGGCCGTACACGCCTTTTTTATCTTTCTGCTGATCCAGTTCCTGCGCGGCATTCCCCGGGATCTGGACGAGGCCGCGGTAATGGACGGGTGCGGCTCGCTGGGCATTCTGACCAAGGTGCTGGCGCCCCTGACCGTGCCGGCTCTGATTACCGCTGCGCTCTTCCAGTTTATATGGACATGGAACGAGTTTTTCAACGCCCTGATCTATATCAACAGCGTGTCGAAGTTCCCCGTTTCCCTCGGGCTGCGCATGACGCTTGACAATGAAGGGGCGGTTCATTGGAACCAGGTGATGGCTATGTCCGTCGTGGCCATTCTGCCCTGTGTGCTCGTTTTTTTTCTGGCGCAAAAGTATTTTATCGAAGGAATTTCCACAACGGGATTGAAGGGTTGAACATGACGATCTTAAGTATCGCTTTCGAAGTGAGTGGTCGCTTGGGCATCCAGCAGGGCCGGAATGCTTAAGGTTAATCATGCAATAACTTTTAGGAGGAATCGTAGTGGCGGAAATTGAAAAGGACGCTGCTGCCCGCAGAACCGGAAAAGAAGCGGCAGAGCAGCCGAATGTGATTGTGTTTTTTACCGACCAGCAGCGCTGGGACACGACAGGCGTGCACGGCAATCCGCTGGGGCTCACGCCGAATTTCGACCAGATGGCCCGTTCCGGAACGCATCTGGAGCATGCCTTCACATGTCAACCGGTATGCGCGCCGGCCCGTTCCAGCCTGCAGACCGGGCTGTACGCCACCGAGACCGGCTGCTACCGCAATGGGATACCGCTGCGTCAGGACCTGCCGACGCTCGCCCATTATTTCAACGATGCCGGGTACGACACCGGCTATATCGGCAAGTGGCATCTGGCCGTCACCCGCGACAAGCCGGTGCCGGAGCATCTGCGCGGCGGCTACAACTACTGGCTGGCTGCTGACGCGCTGGAGCATACGTCGGATGCGTACGAGACTTTGCTTTATGACAACGATGAGCAGCCTGTCAGCCTGCCGGGATACCGCGTCGACGCGCTAACGGATGCGGCGGTGCGCTTTATCGACAAGCGCAAGGACAAGCCGTTTTTTCTGTTCCTGTCCTATCTGGAGCCCCACCATCAGAACCGCCGGGACGATTATCCCGCTCCGGATGTGTACCGCGATGCCTATACCGGCAGATGGACTCCGCCTGACCTGTCCGCGCTCGGAGGGACGGCGCATCAGCAGCTTGGCGGCTATTACGGCATGGTGAAGCGCCTGGATGAGGCCTTGGGCCGGATCCGGGACGCGCTTCGAAGCCTGCATTTGACGGAGAACACCATCATTCTGTTTACCTCCGACCACGGCTCGCATTTCAAAACGCGCAACTCCGAATATAAGCGCTCCTGCCACGAAAGCTCTATCCGCGTTCCCGCCGCGTTCTACGGCGGCCGGTTTACCGGAGGCGGCCAGATCAGGGAGCTGGTCAGTCTGGTCGATTTTACCCCGACGCTGCTTGCGGCTGCCGGTATTCCGGTTCCCGGGCATATGCAGGGAGGATCGATGATGCCGCTGCTGAATGGCAGGCGCAGCGATTGGCCCGGCGAAGTATTCGTGCAGATCAGCGAATCCCAGACGGGCCGGGCAGTTCGGACGCAGCGCTGGAAATATGGCGTGACCGCCTCGGATACCGCTGCGCATCCGGCGGCATCCGCCGACCGGTATATCGAGCAATTTCTATATGATCTGTATGCCGATCCCTATGAGCTTACGAATCTGGCCGGCTTCGATTCCCACCGCGCGGTGTCGGACCATCTCCGTGAAACACTGATCAGACGGATGCAGCAGGCAGGCGAAGCGGCACCGGTTATTGAAGACGCTCCCGCCATAACCTCCGGCCAGCGGATAGTGGATGAGGCGGAGATTTATTTATGACAGCCAGCTGATCGCTGACCAGCTGTAGTTGCTGCGCAGTCCATGACGCAGAGTGGTTAAGCCACTCTGCTATTCTATTGGCCCAACAATTTGGAGGCCAGAATATTTAGGATCACGGACCCTGGCCCGTGTATGTAGCGAAGCCAGCACTGTTCTCCCCTCCTATACATTTCCCCTGGCCCAAAAAATAACATTGGTTACCAGGCTTCCTGTGCATGTTGACAGGAGGCCTTTTTCTTCTGGCCGCCAGAAAGAACTACCCGATCCAGATCCTCGACAATTTCTCGGTAAAGGTCCCTTTGTCCTGATTGAGGGACAGGCGCCGCAATGCCTCTGGTAACGCAGTTAGAAGAAGAAATGGCTTCGCCGTCCTTTGGCAAGCAAGTTAGTTTCATCCCTCAGAAATATCAGAAAAGGTGAGGCCATATTTTATACTTTCTGATATTTTAAAATAAAGGCCGGGTTCCCCGCCCATCAGTGAGCGGTGCCCGGCTTTTGTTTTTTATCCTAAGAAGAATCGGCCGT
This sequence comes from Paenibacillus sp. JT31N11, assembly GCF_056269285.1. NCBI lineage: Bacteria > Bacillati > Bacillota > Bacilli > Caryophanales > Paenibacillaceae > Paenibacillus > Paenibacillus sp. JT31N11. The sequence goes on along the minus strand of NZ_JBWDNQ010000017.1, from coordinate 52,751 downwards.
GCCGTCCTCTGCATCGCTGTTTCCGCTCTTTCGCTGCCCATTTTTCACAAGGGAGCTTGACAGCCGCAAAACGGCTTGTTATTATGTCCGTAATAGATATATCCATTATGGATATAAAAGTGGAAGGGTGGTATTTATTTGTCCCGAAGCAACTCTCTGGATAATGAGCAGTTAACGGATGCCGCCTATTATATTCTGCTGTCCGTGCTCGCTCCCAGACATGGATATGGCATTATGAGCTACATCGAGCAATTGACGGATAAAGAAGTCATTATCGGGCCTGCTACGGCCTATACCTTGATCAAGAAGCTGCTGGGAAGCCAATATATCGTGCTGTCAGAGGAAGAGGATAACGATAGGCGCAAAACTTACATGATTACGGAGAAAGGCAGGCGAATTGTCGCGGAGGAGATTGAGCGCCGCTCCCGCATGGCGCAGCATGGATTGCAAGCTTTACATTCTTCGAAGGAGGAATCAGGTTATGAGTAAACGATACAAATATATGGCTTCCGGGGGACTTGCCTTCACCGAGGAACGAGACATGGACAGACTGAGCCGCCTTGCGGCCAAGGGATGGATTCTCGAATCCTTTGCTTTCCTTGGATACCGCCTGCGGCGAAGCGAGCCGCGGCAGTTAACCTACTGCGTGGATTATAACCAGGTGAATGAACGCGATATGACTGATTACGTGGAACTATTCGAAGCTGGTGGCTGGCACAAGGTCTGCTCAAGCGAGCGAATCCACATCTTTTCCGCCAGGAAGGGAACGGCGCCAATTTACACAGATAACGACACCCATTACGAGAAGTACAACAGCTCTGTCAAGATGATGAGACCCTTGCTGCTGGCGCCTGTCCTGACGCTCGTCCTGCTGGCGCTGCTTCTGTTTGTTCCATCCATTGACGAGACTGCGCTGGCTCTGGCAAAAACGCTGAGAGTCCTGATTGCACTCGGAGCTGTCATCAGCATCCCGGTGCTGATGACATATACATCCCTTATGATCCGATTAAGAAGGGTCAACCGAACCTAATTGAGCACAAACAGCCAGCTGACAGACATTCCTCCGCTTGGCGTTGATGCTCCCGTCCTCATCGCGGAGGGCAGAGAAAATGACCCCGGGTGACGAATGTCAGCGATCAGCAAGCAAGATTTTTCCATTCTCGTTTGTTGAAAAAATCATCTTCATCAAACAGTAATACTTGATAACTTTTAGTATTACTAAGGATTACAAAAAAAGCAGTATCTTCTTACAAGCCCAGTAAAACCGCGGCTTTCAGGCTGCTTCCACATCAGCTGCCCCGCTAATTCAAGGTATCTTTCGCCTCATAATTGAACCAGGCTCATAAGCTGCACTGCCCGCCAATCAATCCGATCGGTGAATTAAGAGGCAGTATCCTTCCTGGCCTTTGGCCACAACGTGTAGCTGAAGCTGATCACAAAGTCTATAGCGAGCACGAGCGACCATATCCGAATTATCTGCATAAGTCCCGCTGTCCGGTCTCCTGCGTTGACCATCACAATCATTCCATATAGGATCGCGCAGCCGATTCCCCAGGCAAGCGCGTGCTGAAACCAGCCTTTCCGCTCATTCCTGGCATGCTCCTTTCCATGCTTGACTCTCTTGACTGGAGCCGGACCATTGGCAAAACGATGGGCAAAGCGGACATCCGCCCACTTTATCATCCCGTGGCCATAGATCAGGGAGACGCCGATGTAGATGGCAGCCAGACCGTGAGCAGCGCTGGCTTCTGCGCCTCCCCGCAAATCGGTGATGGCAGCAATAAGGAGTATGAGATCAATGACAGGGGTACAATACAGCAGTATGGCGCCTGTTCTCTTCGCTTTCAGGATGTATCGGCATACCAGTCCGGCCAGCACAAATATCCAGAATGCAATTTCGCAGCCAATGATAACGACAGTGATCATCTTGATTCTCCTTTTTTATACATATATAGACTTCATCTGTTTCTTCTTAATACAACTGTATGATATAAATTATACCGCGTTTGTTTTATAATACAACCGTGTTATAATAAATTATGCCTAAAATTGTGAATCACCAGCAGCGAAAAGAACAAATTGCCGAAGCCGCTTGGCGGGTCATACGCCGGGATGGCCTAGATGGTGCAACCGTCCGCCGGATTGCGGAGGAAACAGGTATTTCCTTTGGATCCCTGCGGCATTATTTTGTTACCCAGGATGAGCTTCTGGCTTTTGCCATGAGGCTTGTTTCACAGCGTGCAAACCATCGTATTAAAAATCTGCCGTTCAGCGGGAATCCGCGGCTTGATATGGAAATGATCATTGCCGAGCTGGTACCTCTTGATGAAGAACGGCGCTGCGAATCCGAGGTTTGGCTGGTTTTTGCGGGGAAAGCGATCTCTGATCCTGCAATCCGGGCATTGAGTCATGAGGTACATGACGAGCTTCGTGCCGCTTTTCGCCAAATGATCGATTCTCTAATTGCCGGGAAACTGATCAGGGAAAGCATCGATGCTGAGTACGAGGCGGGCAGGCTCCATGCGCTTGTGGACGGTTTGGTCCTGCATCATACCGTCTACCCGGAGCAGCTCAGCCAAGCACAGATGATGACTATTATCTCCGGCCATCTGGATCGCCTTTTCCAGCCGGTTTAAAAACTACAATTTGACTTTAATTGAATGATCATTTAACATGCGAGTTATAAGATGAATCCTATAAAGAAAGCAGGAGAACATAATGCCTCTGCGTTCTGATACCTCCAACATTCGAGTCATTATTACAGGCGCCACCGGAATGGTTGGAGAAGGTGTATTGCATGTGAGTCTTGCGCATCCGGATGTGGAACGCGTTCTGGTCATCAACCGGAAGCCATGCGGCGTGTCCCATCCCAAGCTTGTTGAAATTCTGCACCAGGATTTCTTTGACTTGTCCCCTATAGAGCCGCAATTAACCGGGTACAATGCCTGTTTCTTCTGCCTGGGCGTATCCTCGGCGGGTATGAAGGAGGCTAAATACAGCCGCTTGACCTATGATCTCACTCTTCATGCGGCCAGTGTGCTTGCCCGCCTAAATCCGGATATGGTGTTCAGCTACGTCTCGGGAAGCGGTACAGACAGCAGCGAAAGGGGCAGAAGCATGTGGGCCAGGGTAAAAGGAAAAACGGAGAACCGTCTGCTGCAGCTCCCTTTCAAAAAAGCGTATATGTTCCGCCCCGGTTATATCCATCCCATCAAGGGAATGAAAAACACGCATGGCTATTACGCCGTCTTGTCCTTGTTTTATCCCTTCCTGAAGCGGTTTTTGCCCAAATACGCGGTTTCCTTGAACGAACTGGGAGTGGCCATGATCCATACCGTAAATAAGGGCTATGATGCGTCCATTCTGGAGTGTGAGGATATTCATCGGCTGGCGAAACCATGAGTGCCTTCAAGTTCCTTGCCTAGCGGCAAAAAGAGACTCTTCCATCCGGTTGAAGAGTCTCTTTTTGTTGTTTATACTGAAACCTGTTAGCTTGCATTCCTCTTCATGGGGAAAATAGGACCGGACAGGGGAGCTTGCAGTGACCGAGGATAAATGGGATTGGACCCGCGGCATGGTGCTGCTCGACCGCACGAATGAAAAGAATGACCAGGATATAAGCTATCCCTTCGCTCTGGACGAGCTGATCGGGAGGCAAACCGGAGATGGCAGCCCGCCGGTATGCCATCTCTGGCGGCATCCCCGGGCCTTCGTGATCGGCTCCCGGGACAGCCGTTTGCCTGGCGCTGCCGACGCTGTGCGCTGGCTTGCGGGCGAGGGCTATTCGACGCTTGTCCGCCATTCAGGCGGAGCCGCCGTTCCGCTGGACATGGGCGTCGTGAATCTGTCGTTGATCCTGCCTGGCGAGGGCATTAAAGGACAGGGGATTTACCGCGATTTTGACCGGATGTACGCCTTGATCCGGAGGGCTGTGGCTTCTCTGGGCGCTGAAGCGAATAAGGGCGAGGTAGCGGGATCCTATTGCCCGGGCGATTATGACCTGCATATCCAGGGATTAAAGTTTTGCGGAATTGCCCAGCGCAGGCAGCTTCGCGCCACCATCATTCAGGCCTTCATTATAGTGGAAGGCTCGGGACGAACACGCGCTGAGCTGGTTCAGGCCTTCTATGCGCGGGCAGCCGCAGGGGCGGCCCCCTCTGCCTATCCGCAGGTCGAAGATGACCGGATGACCAGCCTGGAGGAAAGATCCGTCGTCGGAGCCGGCGGATCAGCCGTATTCGCGCATGCTGTTCAGGAAGCGGTCCATGCGAACCGGTACCCGCAGGAGACGGCTGCTCCAGCGGGACTCTTCCGCATGCCGGAGGCAGACGCGTTGGAGGCGATGTGCGCGCAGCTTAAGAAGCGTTATGCGCTGCCTTGAAGCAGAGCATGAACAAGGCCGGGAATCTCTCACTGGATGAGTGATTCCGGCCTTTGTTTAACTTGCTACGAAGAAGAATGGTGAGATCTACTAAATCGAAACAAGAAGAACGACTTTCTATGATAAACTGGTAGCAGCAATCATCTAACGATCAGCAAGGAGACCTGGGAATTATGAAGTTGGTGTCATGGAATGTGAATGGCCTGAGAGCGTGCGTGAACAAAGGATTCAATGAGTATTTCAAGGAAACGGCAGCCGATATATTTTGCATTCAGGAAACGAAGCTCCAGGAAGGACAAATCAGCCTGGATCATGGGGAAGACTATACACAGTATTGGAACTATGCCGTTAAGAAAGGATATTCCGGAACAGCCGTATTCACGCGGATCAAGCCGCTGTCGGTCCGTTACGGCATGGAGGAGGATGAAGAGCCCGAAGGACGCATCATTACCCTGGAATTCGATGACTTCTACCTCGTGAATGTCTATACCCCCAATGCCAAGCGCGATCTGACCCGACTGCCGTACAGGCTGGAATGGGAAGACCGCTTCCGGACCTATCTTCTGGAGCTGGATGCCAAGAAGCCCGTTATTGTCTGCGGCGATCTGAATGTGGCCCATCAGGAGATCGATCTGAAGAATGCCAAAGCCAATCACGGCAATTCGGGCTTTACCGCGGAAGAGCGTGACAAGATGACCCGGCTGCTGGAGGCCGGATTTATCGATACCTTCCGTCATCTCTACCCGGAGCGGACAGATGTTTACAGCTGGTGGTCCTATATGCCGAAGGTGAGAGAGCGCAATGTCGGATGGCGGATCGATTATTTCCTGATATCCACAAGGCTGGGCAGCCAGCTGCTTGATGCGCAGATCGACTGTGATATTACAGGAAGCGACCATTGCCCGGTTGTTCTGAATCTGGGGGACACGCAAGCCTGAAGCTTTCAAAGAGCCCCATCCGAGGCAGGCTGCCTTGGTATGGGGCTCTTTGAGCTTAGCGGGGAGTCGCCTTCTCATTTTGATCGGGGACGGGGACGAGGGCGAGTCTTACTTTTGACTCTCCTTGGCTTGTTCAATAAGCATATCGGCAATCAGATCAATTTGTCCGACAATGGCGATCGGGTCATAACGGTAGAAGGTATCATAATCATTATAAAAAATCCGGTTGTTCTTCGCGGCATCCAGCCCCGACCAGACGCCAGAAGCCTTCAGCTTCTTGAGCTGATCCCCTTTCTTCTCGGGATCGTAGGTCGTCAGGAACATATAGTCGGCCGCATATTCCGGCAGCACCTCCATGGACAGCTTCAGCGTTTGCTCGCCCGAGCTTTCCTGGTGCGGCATTTTGAATTTCAGCGCATCGTATACCGCTTGTCCGCCCCGGCCGGCATTGTCGCCGAATATCCATAATTCTCCTTTATCAGTCAGCTCGTACAAGCCCACGGTTGCATTCTCATCCACAACCCCCTTCAGCTTCGACGGCCTTCCTCGGCCTTCTTCTCGTAATTCGCAAGGAATTGCTCCGCTTTCTCCGGTTCGCCTACGATATCTCCGAACAGTCTCACCGTCTCCCGAATGTTGGTTGCTGTGCCAAAGGGGATATGCAGCGTCGGCGCGATTTTGGATAACGCTTCGTAGCTGTCGTCGTACATGACGACAATGAGATCGGGCGCCAGCTCCAATGCCTTCTCCGAGTTGATAGGCGCGCCTACATCCTTGGCATCCTTCAGCAGATCCTTCAGGAATGGATTGTCGAAGGTCGTCGGCTCAATGCCGATCACATTTGCTCCTACAGAGAGCAGTTCCCCGCCATAATAATCCGTCACGATGCGAAGCGGCTTCACCGGTATCTCCACTGGCCCTTTATCAGTCTCGAAGGTACGGAATTCAGCAGCCGCAGGCTCCTCTTCCTTATCGGTTTCCGCTGCTTCCTCTTCGGTCTTGTTTGCTTCTGCCTGTGTGTTCGGCTCAGCGCCGCCGTTCGTCTCGCTGTTCGTTGATCCGCAAGCAGTGATGAGCACGGACAGCATCATAATGATTGCCGAAGTAATAAAAAACGACTTTCTCTTTAGCATGGTAAACCTCCCGGAATAATCATCAGTTAATCATTCGCCATTAAATGATAATGGGAATCATTATCATTTAGCATGTTATCAGACCCTATTTCTCCTGTCAATATAAACCTTTCCTTATGGGAACATGATTAACTGTCGCAGCGGACGCAGAACATTTCTTCGCATGAGCAGCCAGATTTTTTCACGTAAGAAGAAACGGCTTTATCGTGCTTTGGCGGCAAAGTTAGTTTCTTCCCTCAAACCTTATAGACATTTACAGGCGTGAAACTATAAATGCTATAAGGTTAAGAAGAAACGGCTTTACCGTCCTTTGGCGGCAAAGGACAACACAAACAGGCCGGGAACCCATGACGGCGTTTCCCGGCCTGTTTGATGCGTACGCGCTGTTATTTTGCCTTGCTGTTGCTCATCGCCGGCACGATCCTTACATCCTCGTATTCCCCGTTCACAAAACGGTGATATTCCGGAGAGTCCACCGGGATGAGCGCCATTTTCCCCTCGGCGTTGAAATGGATGCCCCACCCGTATTTCTTCGGCAGCATGGATGCCCGCAGGCAGGGCATCGGCTTCTGATAAAATTCATCTTTCATCTGCGTCCCCCGCGCCTCAAGCTCCTCTTCCGGTATTTCCTTATGCCTGATGTGCACTTCAAATAATAGTTCCTCTTGCGTGTATGCATAGGGATGATCCGCGACCAGCTCGAACTCAATGCCGGGCTTTGTTTTTCCGTTTTTTTTGTCGGGCGGTGTCATGCCCTTCTCCGCAGGACAATCACGGGCTACCGTGATGAACGTATTATAGTAATTCCATTCCATCCTGGTCCCTCCATTCGATACGCTTATATCAACATTATACCCCGGCTATGCTGACAATAACGGCCAGTGAAGTCATTGAATTTATCCCTTGCTGCTCTCGACTTCATTACGTTAATATACGCAGCAGTCTGTCTACCTCCGGCATCCGGTAATCCTCCGTCTGCTTCGCATCCAGCACCATAAGGCCGGAAAGCACAGACAAATAATCTGCAATCAGATCCTCCGGCCGGCCCGGCGCAATCTCTCCGGCCTCCTGGCCTTCCTTCAATAGAGGAAGCAGGATATCCACATAGGCGTTCATCGGATATTCTTTAAGCAGCTGCCGGGATTCCTCCGGAACGCCGTCCGACGTGCGCGCCTGATGAACCAGCATAAAAAAAGGAGCGCCTTCCGCCTCAATCATAGATTCGGTCAAACTTCTCAGCTTGTCGATCGGTGATCCCGGCAGCTGGTAAACATTCTTCAATGCGGATATCGACTCCGTCACCGCACGCTGAACGAGTGTCGTAAAGAGCTCGTCCTTTGACTTGAAGTAATGGTAGAGAAGACCGTGGCTAATGCCCGCTTCCGCAGCGATCATGCTCATTTTGGTGCCGATAATCCCCCTGCGGGCGAATACTTTAAGTGCCGCGGCCATAATTTGTTCTGTGCGTTCATCGCGGATGTGTATCAATTGTTCTTCGTTTAATGGCGCCAATGTTCTCATTCCCTCTTGGACATATTCTGATCTCATCATAGCAGTTCCGAGTCTCAAGTTACACAGTGGAAAAATAGCAAAAGATAACAGATTGATTTAGTCAGTCAATGTTAATTTAAGCTGTTTCTGATGGGCTGTCAATGATTCGTTCCACCGTCAGACGTTTTTGAACCGAAGCTCCTGGAGGGCACACAAGGAAGTCCAATCCAGTATCCCCCCTAAATTTCTAGTTAATATGACAGCGGAAAAACCCATAAAATCCTTAGTGTAAATTTATTCAATTCATGTTAATGTAATCTAAGAAATCCATTTTCATAGCCTTATTTGGGCTTAAGCTTCATTATTTCGCTTGAAGGCGTCTTTCAGCTAAGCTGACGATATTGACCTCCTTACACAATCCTCTCATCCCCTATAGGCTGATGAATTTCAGCCATTCCCAGGATGGAATTCAGCTGGGGTCGATTAGCCTTGGAGCGTATCGAAGCCTCAGCCTTTAACCGAGCCTGCGGCGATGCCCTCCACAATCCGGTCGCTGAGGAACAGGAAGGTAACCAGAATTGGCAGAATGCTGATCATGAGCGTCGCCCCGACGGCCCCCCAATCGGTGGAATATTGGCCGATGAAGTTCTGAACGCCGACGGTCAGCGTCTTGTAGGCATCCGAGCTGATGAACGTATTGACGAAAATAAATTCGTTCGAGTTGTAGATCATATTAATGATCGCGGTCGTTGCCAGAACGGAGCTCGTCACCGGGAATACGATCTGGATGAACATCCGGTTTACCGAGCAGCCGTCAATGACCGCCGCTTCCTCCACTTCACGCGGCAATGCGTAATAGAAGCCTAACAAGATCATTATGGTGATCGGCATATTGAATGCCACATATGTCAAAATGAGCGATAACGGTTGATCCGTCAAGCCGATGTTGTTGAAAAGACTGAACAGCGGAATAAGCGTAGAGTGGACGGGAATCATCATGGCCACCATGAACAAGCCGAGCACGAGGGAGCTTCCTTTCCACTTCATCCTCGTAATGGCGAAGGTGACCAGACTCCCCAGGACAACGGTAAGCAGTGTGGCCGCAATCGTAATCCATACGCTGTTTAGAAAATAGACATCGATATTTCCGGCACTCCATACTTTCTCATAATTTTCCCAGCGGAGATGCATCGGCAGCGACAATGGCGGAAGATTGAATACTTACTGTTGCGCAGCAGGACCGAGACCTGATCATACATAAAAACCCCCACCGATGTCAGCACGATCACCATAACGAGCATGAAACCGAGAAAGATTTGATTGCGCAGCGTGTTCAAGCGTCCGAGGTTGATCAAATCCTGTACTCCCTTCCGTCATGTCGTTGTAGACACTACTATACATAATCACATGAGAAAAAAGAAAGTCCCGTCTGCCTAACCGTAAGGTTAGATAAGCGGGACCGCATGCAAACAAGTATAAGATTATTTTCTCCAAAGTCCGCCAGGGCAGGGGATAAATCCACTTTGCTTATAAAACTCGGCATGCTCGGGAGCATAGGTCACAGTTACAATCTCCAGCCCTCTGAGTTCCGCTTCCTTCAATAAGCCGTTTACCAAGGCCACACCAACCCCCTGCTTCCTGTGACCCGGATGCACCATGATGTCCTCCATATATCCATGCTGTAGTCCCGTTCCACAAATATATCCAAAAGCAATAAGGGTATTGTCTGCGTCCCTCAATCCAGCCCAGAAATTACATTTTTCCAATAACGCCGGGAAATCATGATCCCGTCTTTCCCAGCCAACCAGCTCTCTGAGGTCGGGCACCTCGTGGTTTTTGATCGAAGGGTTGATAAGTATCGTGTGCAATGGATCGCCCCTATCCGGATTAGGTATGAAAATGTCTTTTAAAAACGATCAGAAAGGATTCCTGCCTGTTATTTTGGAAAGGCGCCACTGTCAAAGAACCCCGGCACCTCACCAATAAAACGGTCGTAATTATCCGCCGTATACTCGCTCCAAGGGACCTCGAACCACGGATAGCCGGAAATCAGGTGAACCCGGTTCTCTCGAACGGCTTTTAGATTTCTCCAGCCATCCCTCCGGGACAGCTTGCTCCATGCGGCTTGCGATACATCGTCCCCCTCAACATGAAGCAGAATCCGGTCCGCATGGAAAGCCTCCAGCTCATGCAATCCAATCGGCTTCTTCCATTCAAAATCAGCCACAGCTTGCGGCATGGCAAGCTGCAGATCATCATACAACACCGTTCCCGCCCTGCTTCCCCAAACATGCAGCTGGTCGCGGCTGATCAGGAGAACCAGTACGGTATCTCCGCTTACAACGGGCTTTAGCTGTTCCCGTACCGCAGCCGCTTTACGGTTATATCGGTTCAGCCATTGGAGCGCTTCTTCCGTTCTTCCCAGAAATTCCGCTATGCGCAGCAGATGCTGACGCCAGTCTTCCTCCGAGGAAAGGAACAGGGCCGGCGCAATACGCCGAAGCTTCTCCTGCTCCTCCGGCGGAATCAGACTGTCCATAGCGATAATAGAGTCCGGCTCCGCCTTGCGCAATGCCTCGCGGTTGAATTCATACTGATGGCTTAAGGGCACCTTTACTTCATATTTGTACCTGTTTCTGTAGTAATCCGTCCAGTATTGATCGAACGGCGCGGCGAAGGGAATGATCTGAAGCGCAAGCAGCTGTCCGAAATTGATCCAGCTGTAGGCGGCAATCCTGCATTTCTGATTGCGCTGGTAGACAGCGGGGGCAATGCCGGTCTGCTTTTTGAACAGGCTGCTGAAATAGTTCTCATTCTTATAGCCGATCTGATAGGCTATGCTGCTTAGCGGGAGGGCAGCCGGTCCCTCCATAAGCTGTTTGGCTTCCATGAGCCGGAGATCCGTCCGGTATTCCATAACGCCTCTGCCATAGCGTTCCTTGAATAACCGCATAAAATGATACCGGCTCAGACCGGCGATACCCGCCAACCTGTCTATGGTGATTTCGCTCCGGTAATGCCGCTCCAGTTCCAGGCGGGCGCTCTCAAGCGCAAGGGCCACCTGCTGCTCCTGATAACCCAATACAAGGCTGAGAAGCTCGAGGAGACCCGCTTCACAGCGAAGCCTGGCCGAGGAAACCCCTTCGTTCCAATTGGAGCTTATCATGTCGAACAGCTGGATGACCAGTGAAGTCGGGCTTACCAGGGCTTCACCCAAAAAGGGAAAAGCAGCTTCCGGGTGCGGTGAGGACATAACGGCCCCATCTTCCGGAGGCAGAACATGGATCTGAAAATAGAGCAGCAGCAGCCCCGATTCGCTGCCTGAATAGTTGGTCACTTCCACTAATTGGCCGGGCGAACAGACGAATACCGCTCCGGGGCGAAGGGGGCAGGGACGTCCATCGATGACCAATTGCCCGCTGCGGGCAGTGGAGAATGAGCAGATGTGACTTCGTCTCCACAAAATGACGCTCCTGCAGGGGAGACCGCAAGCTGCTCTTGACGATTCCGACATTCAGCAGCTTATAGCAAATGAGACCCGCAGCAGAATGCTGCAGGTCGATTTCGCGCTTGTTATTCATGAATATCCCGTAATACATCGTCAATCATCAAGCCGTTCGCAATCGGATTGGCATTGAACCAATGCCCGGAATCCGCCTCGAAGACGTTGCCTGCTTTGACCGCAGGCAATCCCTGCCACAATGGGTTGTCAACCGGCGGCTTGGCGCGTCCCTCGCCCGAAATCACGAAGATATAGTCGACCTCGTTTAACTGTGCAAGTGTCTCAAGCGAGTAGGTTTCGTAGTCGCCCTTAAGCACCTGAGGCTGTTTGAAGCCCAGTGCCTCATAGAGTATCGAGCCTCCATAAAATTTGGGGCCGAACAGCTTGAAGCCTTTCTCGTCGCCCGCCTGCATGAGAATGGCCGTCTTGCTGCCAGGTATGCTTCCCAGCTGCTCCTTGGCTTCTTTAAGCTTCTGATCGTAGTCGGCAATCGCCTTCTCCGCCGCTTCGTCCTGATTAAGCAAAGCGCCGAGCTTCTGAAGATTTCCTCTCCAATCGGCCTCATTGTCGGACAGCACGAAGGTTGGTGCTATTTTGGCATACTGCTCGTAGGTGCCGTTGGCCAGATAGGTTGGAGCCAGAAAAATAATGAGATCCGGATTGTAAGAAAGCGTTTCTTCCGGCTTCAAGCCTCCCGCCATGTCCAGCACCGGTACATCCGCCAGCTTGTCCTGCAAATAATGCTGCGGAACGCCTGCTGCGCCCCATTGGGCAACGGGCTTTATGCCGAGGGCTGTTAGCGGATCTTCTATGAAAGGAGCAATAACGCGCTGCGGATGGGTCGGCACCTTCACTTCATGGCCCATGACATCCGTCAGCAGACGGAATGAGTCGGCATCGGCCGGAGTGCTTCCTTCCGTGTCCGCAGTATTTGCGGAATTTGCAGTGTCTGCGGCGTTGGCAGGCTGCTCCGTATTTGCAGAGGCGGATGGCTCCGGATCGTTGACAGAGCTGCCGCATGCAGCCAGCATGCTGATGATTACAATCGTGATAGCAGTGTACATGAAACGGTTTATGACCTTCATTTTTTTCTAACTCCCTACTTGTTTTAATTGATATTGATTATCATTCTCTCTATAAACAGTATAGTAGGATACATCCCATTTGTGAATAACCGATAATGCTCTCTTTTTCAAAATGACCGCATAGTTGTGAAGCGTCCAGCACGGGCAAACGGATAAGAGTTGAGCAATGGCCCCGCATGGGCGGCTCGGCAGCGGAGAACTCCTGATTGGAAATGGAAATATTTAAGTACGAGAGAATAAACAAAGGCCTGGATCACCTTGCTGCAGGAGAAGCAAAACACATAACCTGATTTGATGTGGTATCAGCTGCAAAATCCAAAGCTTTATTTTCTGGTTTGCCGCATGTTGCATACTTTAGAATCATATACATAAAATGTAATTATTCTAAAATATAGAAAGATTTATATTTGATGGGAGGCATAATTGATGAGTGAAGATCTAATTGCAAGGGCCGAGAATCCGGCAGAACAAGCCAAACTACTGCAAGATCAAGCAGCACCGTTGCAGGCATCCGAAAGTAACGTTTCCTATTCCGTTAATTTGGGGGTACATGAAGGAGATTTTATACTTAACTGGAGCGTAACGCCTCAAGTCTATGGAAGGTGGGACTGGGTTGGCGTTTTTGAGAACGCGGAGAATGCTCAAAACGATCCTTCCGGCACGTATAAATACGGCGGATGGCAATGGGCGGATGCAGGCAGCCCTTATTCAACGAGCATCACCGCAAACGATGGCTGTGTAATTGCCTATATTGTATGGAACTATGGAACGAAATCCTACCAAGCGGTTGCCATATCTGCACCTTATTAATAATCGATAATAAACAAAAAAAAGGAAGATGCGTCCTTCGGGATCGCATTTTCTTTTTTTTGTTGCCCTTCTTATCTCGCATGCGAGAATAAATGCTGCTTCACTTTGTCAATTTCTTCGGGCTCCCGCTGCACGCTCACATTTTCATTGATATCAAATTTATTCCCATCCAGGTCGTAAAATACAAAGTTAATGCCGCAGCTGCCACGGTCTTTGAGCTCGTCAACCTTCACGCCATTCGCCAGCAAATGATCATGCAGCACCTCGATCTGCCTGACTTCAAAGGTTAGCCGGAACATTTCGTAGCCTGCTTTGTTGACAAATTGATTATCAATATTGCCTTTCGTTTCAACCAGATGCAGCCATTGTCCGTCAGAAAGCTTCATGATCGCTTGCGCTTCCTCAGGGTTGAAAGGAACGGCAAAATCCAACCCGAAATGCTGCTGCCACCAATGGGCAGATTTGATCGGGTCTTTGACAGGCACATACACCGAGCAGATGCATTTCAAGCCATTGCCTTGCAGCTTATTACTTGACATACCTAACACCCTTTCCTTATAGACTTACCTCTAATAAACGAGAATGCGAATGAAAACCAAACAGGGACGAAAATTATTTTATATTCCTGCTCTCTTGATTTTTCGCAGCACAACCCACTCTGTAATCACGACATTCAAGGCGGTGCCGGCCCAGATGTTTACGTTCAATACTTCCCCGACCATCCTTTCCCGGCCGCCCGGGAGGGAGAAATCATTCAACATATAGTAGGTCAGAAGAAGAAGGGGCACCAGCAGCCTGGCGCTCACGGCCACTAACGTGAACCCGAAGCTGCGTATCATCCATATGCGATGCTCGTCGAATTTGTGTTGAACAGCGGTCCGGTAACCCCTCCAGCATGTGAGCATCCACAGAATCGATAACACCAGGAAAGACACAGCTTTGGTGAAATCCCCGACATAGAAGACCAATACCAGGGCAAGAAGCCCGCTTATCAAAACACTTCCGACGTAAACCCGGCCCACATAGCGGTGCAGCTTTGGACGGTGAAGCCGAATACGGTCCGCAAATTGAAGGAACCCTGCGATTAACGCTATACACGCAAAAGCAATATGAGCAACCAGCACCGGATACTGCACCGTCCCCGATGTGATGCTAATACGGCTGTTCACAGGGTTCAGGGTCAAATAGGGAACCATGAACGGGATCATAATTCCAAAAGAGACCAAAATCAAAATCCACCAGCTTTTCTTCTGTTTCACGAATTCAACTCCAGGCTTCATTCTGCTAATGTTCTTATTCTTATCTTAATCCCCCGCTCTCTGTAATCTGTAAACAAACTATAAATAAAGTATAAAATCCATAAGAAGAACCGGCTAAATCCGGCCTTCCTCAGTTCTCAAGTGAAAAAAACCCTGTTACCGACCTCTACTCTTCCGCCGGTTCTTCCGGGCTGCCCATCACACTTCTCTGTCCGGAATCGCGATACAAAGCGGATATCTCCAGCGCTACCCTCCTGACCTCTGCCGCAATGTAAGCGGGTTCAAGAACGAGCACATCGGACTTGAAATGCAGCAAAAAACCGATCACCCACTTCTCATTCGGGAGTGTAGTCCGCACCATAATGGAATCATCCGGCAGCCTTTCCAGCTCACTCTCGTCAAAATGGTCCGCAACCGAAGCTATAGACTCGCCGGAGCATCTGAGCACAAGGTCAATTGTCCCCGTATATCCAGGCGCTTTCCATCGTTCATTCAGATTGGAAAGCGCCACATCCCTGCATTGGAAGGAATCTTCCAATACGCACAGGTCCCGGATACGGGAAAGCTTGAATGTCCGATAATCCTCACGGTCCAAACAATAGCCTTGCAGGTACCAATCGTACCGCCTGAGCACCAGCCCTATCGGCTCAATGCACCGCTTCGTATTCCCCCCTTGGCCGTCGGTATACGCACAGCTGATCAGCTTATTGTCCTGAACAGCCTTGAGCAGAGCGTCATATTTGTTTCGTTCGGACTCACTGTTCTTCCAGGGAGTAAAGTCAATGTGTATGTGCTCGCGATCAGCCAGACGCCCTTGTTCCGCCTGCGAGACCAATGCGCCAACTTTCTGAAGCAGACGATCCATATTCAGGCGATCCATCGCTTGCGTCGACTGAAGACCACGCAGAGCGGTGATCAAGGCAGTCAGTTCATCGTAAGTAAGCATTTGGCGGTCCAGCCGATAGCCTTCCATGATTTCAAAGCCGCCGTCCGTCCCCGTGTGCGATACAATCGGGATTCCGGAGAGACTCAATGACTCCATATCACGATAAATCGTACGCAAGGACACCTCCAGCCGTTCAGCCAGCTCCTGCGCCTGCACACGTTTGCGGTTTAATAGAAGCATCGTGATCGCCATAAGCCGTTCCAGCTTCATTGCAGTCCCTCCCAATCCCAAATATTCAACCTAAGCGGCGATTCGCACATACTCTGGCACGGTGCCGGCCGTTCTCAGCACTAGGCAGCGGCAATATGTGCAAGACATCGCCCCATGCAAAGCCGCGGCGGTTCAGTCGATCTCATTCATATGCTGGAGCAACCGTTCCATTGCCGGCTTCATCTGACTTGCTTCGAGTTGAATCTGGTCGCCGTGACGAGGCAAAACCCACTCGAACTCTTCTTTGGCCAGGCGCTCCATGGACTTCACCTGCTCAGGCCAGGAATACCAGCAGTATTCGCGGATGGCTCCAAGGGATTGTGTCCTTTTTTGCCAGAAGAGATGATCTCCCGTAAACAGGTATTTCCCTTTATATAACAGTACCATATGACCTTTGGTATGTCCCGGGACGATTAGAAACCGGAAATCCGGATGCCAATTTACCGGGGCGTTCCCTTCGATTAAATGCTCGGCTGCCTCCTGCTGTGAAGTCCTTGACTGTTCCTCGATATGAACAATACGCTCTGCTCCGAACTTTTTGGCATAAATAACGGCATCGGCATGCTCGGCATCATCATAATGTGTGAGAAAGATCGTTCGCACCCCTCCCAGCTCTGAGAGCTTTTTGGCCAAGGCCGGAACAAAGCGGGGGGAATCAATCAGCCAGTTGCCATCCGGATGCGCAATGAAATAGCTGTGGCCCCCATAGGATTTGGCCGATGTAAAGCCGCAATTGTATACATTCTCCGCTAGCAATAACGGAAAGTCCGTTAAAGCCGTGGAGAGTCCTTCTTTCTCCCTGCTGCCTATGGCTGCTGTCGGGCAGGCCAACAATGCATGGAAAGCGCGGCGCTTATCCTCCAGCTGCTTAGGCTGCTGAATGACGACCGCATGACTGTCTATTACGGAAAACATATCCGGCGCAAACTGACTGCAGACTTCACAGCCAATGCAAGCTGAATTCACAAAGAAATTCTCTGCGGAATTTGTTATTGACCGCTGATTTCCACTCATCTTTTGCATCTCCAACTTCCGATTCATTTCCATACCCCCTTTCATTACCAAAATTATATTTATCTTAGATCATCCTTGTTGACAACAGAGTGTCAACAAGGAAACTTTTATTTTTAACACCATTATATGAAAAAAAGAGCTGCAGCAAGCCGCCTTATGGCAGCCTGTCACAGCCCCTGAATACTATCATTACTTGCGGCGCCTGCATTCCCGCTTACACTTGCCCTTCCCACTCCTGATAAAACCGTTCTACATACTCCTCCATATAGCTATGCCGCTCTTCCGCGATCTCTCTGGCCGAAGAGGTATTGATTCGGTCCTTGAGCTTAAGGAGCTTCTCATGAAAATGGTTAATGGCCGAGCTTTTATCCTGTCGGTACTCCCCGGTTGTCATTGCATCGCGCGGCGGCAGGTGCGGGTCATGAATCGGATGTCCCTTCCATCCCGCGTAGAGGAACGTTCTTCCGATTGCTATGGCCCCGATCGCGTCAAGACGATCCGCATCCTGCACCACTTTTCCTTCCAACGTACGCATGGGCGGGTTTACCCCGGCATTGTAAGACATCGTGGAGATGATCTCCATCACATGCTCACGATCCACGGTTGATAGTGGTTGGGACTCCAGCCAATCGCTGACTTTCCGGAGTCCCGCTTCCTTGGACTCGTTGAGCTTCTCATCCGCAACATCATGCAGCAGCGCGGTCAACACACAGATAAAGCGGTCGGCTCCTTCCTCCCGCGCCAATCTTCCTGCCATATTGACGACCCGGTAGATATGCCACCAATCATGCCCCGTTGGATCGTTCTCCAGTGCCATTTTGGCAAATCGTTCCGCGGCCTCAATGACCTGCACCTGTTCTTGTTGATCGAAATTATAATCCGGACCTTTCATAATCAGCCTCCCCTTAATTATCTTATTATTCCGTCACCAAGAACCGGTTTCCATCAGGATCCTCAATATAGAAAGCAAGCTTGCCCTCTATCCAGCTTAATTTGCTGATTCTCACCCGCTGTCTGACAAGCCCCAGATACGATTTGCATATCGCTTCAGGATCTCTCCGTTTAAAGGCTTCTACAAGCGAGTCCAGATCCAGTAACCCTGCATGCGAATTCCGATCATGCGCTCCCGGCTTCATATCCATTTCCGCAAGCAGAGCCAGCTTCTTCAACTTTGTCCGTACACGCCCCAATGTCACTTGTATGGTTCCTTCTGTGGATGAAAGGAATTCTGCCGTTTCTTTGGCTGTAAAATCAAACACATCCATCAGTAAAAGAATGACCATAGCCCTTGGCGATATCCGGTCAGCCAGAGCCTCCAGCAGCTCCCTTGCGGATAGTTCTCCATCATGGACGGCTGTATCGATCAAAGCCGCGTCGGTTATCTGCAAGCGATGTCTATCCATCTTTATTTTATCTTTCCATGCGTTGCTGGCGATGCGATACAGATAAGCATTCGTTACCGTTCTTGAGGGGACCGCCTCCACCGCACGAAATATCTTGATGAGAACCTCTTGCGATAAGTCCTCAGCCTCCCATTGATTTTGCGTAATCCGCAAACAATACCGATATATTTTCTGCTTGATTTGAATCAGGTCAAGGTCGGATATCGCCATATTTATCCTTTCACACGCAAAGTGGGAATCGTTCGGTTCCATTGTCTTCTGATTCAATATATCCCTCCAATAACTTCTACAAATAACTGGTATTTTCCTTGTCCGCATTCAGTATTGCAAGAATGCGGCTGAATCGGCGGGAAATGCAAAAAAGAGCGGCTGCATCCATCAAGACTGCAGCCGCTCCTCTATTTCGTCATAATAGCGCAATATGGCAACTATCATTTAATTCCTCTTCAAATTTGCGATCAACAACATGAAAAATGAAGTAATTACAATCGAGATGACCCAATACCAGGCCAA
This sequence comes from Paenibacillus sp. JT31N11, assembly GCF_056269285.1. Lineage (NCBI taxonomy): Bacteria > Bacillati > Bacillota > Bacilli > Caryophanales > Paenibacillaceae > Paenibacillus > Paenibacillus sp. JT31N11. The sequence goes on along the minus strand of NZ_JBWDNQ010000017.1, from coordinate 34,066 downwards.
CATCGTTTTGCCATTATCGACGGCCACATAGATGGCGGTGGGTACCGTTTGAGTTTTGCCCGGAATGTTTCCGGCAACCATGATCGTCGCTCCGAACTCCCCCAGCCCTCTCGCAAAACCCAGGATATAGCCTGACACCAGCGCTCTGGCCGATAAAGGCAGGGTTACCCACAGGAGCACCTGCCACTCTCCCGCGCCGATGGATCGCGAGGCATCCTGCAGGTCTTTATCGATGGAGAGAAAGCCTGTCTTGATGGTCATATAGACCAATGGGAAGGAAATGACAATGGAGGCCAGAACGCCAGCCCACCAGGTAAATACCAGGGTATTGTCAAAAAGCCGCTCGAATAGTTCGCCAACCCAGCCTCTTCGGCCGATCACAATGAGCAGCACAAACCCGACAACCGTCGGGGGCAGCACCAGCGGCAGCAAAAACGCGGTTTCCACCAGCGTTTTGCCATAGAACCGCTTTATCGTCATCAGCCATGCAGCAGCAGTCCCTAACAGAAACACCGCAATGCTGGAGACGAATCCGATCTTCAATGACAATAGAACAGGTGATATAAAATCATGCCAGTTGATCGTCATATCAAGATGCTGCAGGGAGTTTAAATCCGTATTTCAGGAACACCGCTGTTGCGGCCTTCCCTTGAATATAACTGTAGAAATCCGCTGCTTCTTTGAGATGCTTGGTATCTTGAATGATGCCGGCAGGGTAAACAATCGGTTCGTAGGCCTTCTGGGCGATCGTAAGCACGATCTTCACCTTTTTGGAGGTCAAAGCATCGGTCCGGTATACGAATCCCGCATCCGCGTTGCCCGTTTCTACATAAGTGAGCACCTGGCGGACATCCTTGGCCTGCACCAGCTTGGGTCCCAATTTATCGTAAATCTTCAAATATTGCAGCGTTTCCTGCGCGTATTGTCCAGCCGGAACCGTCTCGGGAATCCCAATGGCAACATGCTTGAATTCGCTTTTTGTCAATTCTGCGGAGGTTTGCTTTGCAAGCTTGATTTTGGTATTAACGGGCATGACAAGCACCAGATCATTGGAAAGAATAGTGGTCTGATCGCCCGAATCGATGAGGCCTTTATCCACCAGCGACTTCATCTGCTTGGCGCCGGCAGAGATGAAAACATCGGCAGGCGCGCCTTGCTCGATTTGTTTCTGGAGCGTTCCGGATGCGCCAAAATTAAAGGACAGCTTGACCCCCGGATGCTCCTTCTCATATTGAGGCTGTATCGCAAGCAGACTATCCTGAAGGCTGGCTGCTGCAGAGATCACCAGTTCTGTCCGGGCTTCTTTTGCGAACGCACCCGCCGGAACCAGACCCATCACCATCATCAATACCAAACTAAAAACAATGAAATATTTCTTTTTCATCCGCTTCATCCCGCCTTATTCAACTTGATAGGTATAGGAAGAATATTAGCACAGATCTTTAGCTTTTTAAATATATCTAATAAGGTTTACATATAAATAGACATAAACAGACATAAATATTCACGGCAAAATGAAAACCTGCTATCATAGAATACATCAAGCCATACATTGAGGTGGACAGCCGAATGAACAATGATTCCTATACGACCGAGGAAATCGCCGCGCTTTTGAAAATTTCCAAGCTGACGGTCTACGATCTGATTAAAAAAGGAAAGCTCCCCTCCTATCGGGTCGGCAGACAGATGCGGGTGGATGCGGTGGATCTGGAGGCGTATAAAAAGCGGGAAAAAGGGGATTCATTCGCGCCATCAGCAGTGTCGGCCGATCATGGTTCCAGGAGTGGGGACATCCAGCGTGGAGGGGTAAAATCCATGATCATCACCGGCCAGGATGCAAGTCTGGATATTCTGGCCAAGCATTTTGAAAAAACGACCAAAGCCATTCGCCCCCTTCGCTCCTATGTAGGCAGTCTGGACAGCTTGATCGCCCTCTACCGGGGCGAGGTTGATCTGGTCAGCACCCATCTGCTTGACGGAGACACCGGGGAGTATAACATATCCTATATTCGCAAAATCCTTACAGGCCGCCCGCTGCTGGTCATCAATCTCGTCATGCGGTCCGCAGGCATTTATGTGCAAAAGGGAAATCCGAAAAATATAACGGCATGGGCGGATCTGAGCAAACGGGGTCTCTCCCTGGTTAATCGTGAGCCAGGATCCGGGGCGCGCATCCTGTTGGACGAGCAGCTCCGGCTTCATCGTATCCTGCCTGGAGACCTGCAGGGCTATGAGACAGAGGAATCCAATCATATGGGCGTTGCCGGAAAAGTCGCTTTGGGTGAGGCCGATGTTGGCGTTGGAATCGAGAAAGCAGCGTATATGGTGGCAGGGGTTGACTTTATCCCGCTGATTACGGAAAGATATGATCTTGTGATGCTTAAACTGCCGCAAAACCTCGAATGGATCGAATATTTAAAACAAATCCTGCGGTCCGATTCCTTCAAGCATGAACTCAAATCCATCCAGGGCTACGACTTGTCCCGCACGGGTGAAGTGATTTTTGAAACCTGAACGGGCGCAAGCGCCCTGCTGGAATTGTAAATGGGAAGCTCCACGTATTGACCTCTGCAATCTGCCCGATCATCCCCGCGTGATTGCCCTTGTTCGGGGCATCTGTAACGCCCGACTGGGCTCCTGCATAGAATACTCCATGTTCGAATGAATACGGAGGTCTTTGCCATGAGCTCGAAAACTACGGTTCAGCCCGAGCTGAGCCCGATCTATCAATGTGATTCCAACCATCATGAGACGCTGCGGTCCATTAGAGACCATCTGCATCAGCTGTGCGGCCGCCACGCCAACCGGCTGGTCAGGATCGAGACCATGGACGGCGATGTCTTCGAGGGGCACATCGTTCATTGCGACAGGGGGATTGTCTACATCTGCCTGTTGAACGAGGTCCACAACCGCGGTTTCTTTCCCGTTCCCCCTAATCCTTATTACAACCGATTTGTGCTCCCGCTCGTTCTGTTTAACCTTCTCACCATCTCCCTGCTCTAAGGGTGCAGGGCAACTGACCAACCACTAAGGAGTGATTATCTTGGCCTTTACGCCTCCCTTCCAAATGCAGGGCGGGCAGCAGCCCCCCTCTTCACCGCCGCCTCAAAACATCCCAGTGCAGCCCCTAGCGTCAACGCTTGCCATTGATCCGGGCGCGATCTCCCGCTGCATGTTTCGTTATACGTACATTTGGCCGCGCGGCGGCGCAGGCTTCTGGTTTTATCCGGTCTTCGTCGGCCGGACGTCCGTGGCCGGATTTCGCTGGAACGGCTTCTTCTGGATGTTCTCCGGTCTCGATCTTCAGCGGATCGAATCGTTTACGTGCGTCTAATACGGCTGGATATAAGAAGATAAGGCTGACAAAAAACCGGGAGCTCCCTTTCAGCGGAGGCTTTCCCGGTTTTATAATTTTTTACACCTATCTGACCCCAGTCCTTTCAACTACTCCCGGTAGTAAGAAAGCACCCAGCAAACGCCGTTCCGATCCGTGACGACGGCCAGCAATCCGTTGAACGGTGCCTCGTACGTCTCCGTATTAATATGGCCGCCAGCCGCGAATTGTCCGTATATGCGGTGAAACGCTTCTTCCGCCTCGATCTTCAGGAAGACCCTTACATAATCGCCCTTCAATGAAGGCCTGGCAGCCTGTGTGTCGCCAAATTTAATTGTAACGCCGCCCAGATGCAGATCCGCGTTCAAGACCTCATCCCCCTGTTTTCTCAAAATGTTAATCTCGCCGCCAAGCACGTCCCGATAGTACTTGATCTCTTCTTTGCAATTATCGACCACGATAAACGGGCAAGCCATAATCATGATTCCATCCTCCTTCTTGTCATACGTTCGTATTTGGCACGTGCAATTTCGATTGCATGGGCAATGTCTTCCTCAGTTCTCATATAAATGGATACCCAGCCCGACTCCGGATAAATATGATGCGGCTCCGCTTTTCCCGCACGAATCCATACATCGCGCTCAGCCTTCGGCAAAAGCAGATCGAAGAGGCGATCGTCGTGAAGATGTCCAATTTCCTTGCCTTCCAGCTGAAACTCGATTCCTCCGAACCGGTGAGGCTGCACTGTCACCCCTGCCCAAGACAGCAGCTCATCGGTCAAGCCGGCCTTTTCACTCGCACTCATGGATCAACGCCTCCCCTTCTATTCGCTCACATTGCGGAGCACTTTTTTCAACAGGCTCAGCATGAACGCATACTCCTCGTCATTGATGCCCTTCCGGGCGATGTTCTTGATGCGGTTCAATCCTTCCTGAACCTTCGGAACCACCGCTCTGCCCGCTTCTGTCAGATAGAGCAGCTGGTAGCGGTTATCAGCGGGATCGGCTTCCCTCCGCACGTATCCCTCGGCTTCAAGCTTGGCGATCGCCTTCGCGGTCGTTGTCTTATCGATGAGCAGATCCTCGCTCAGCGCCTTCTGCGTGATCTTCTCCTGGCCCGCGATCGCCATCAGAAAAATATACTGCCCGCTCCCGATGCGAAAGGGCGCCAGCTCAGCTGCGATTAGAACCTGCATATGGCGATAAATGGCCGAAATGTACTTCCCGTGCGATTCAACAGCTCCCTTGGATTCATGAGCCCAATCCACTTCCATCAGATTCACCTTCCTATATAGGATGTTATTGCAACTAATTTCAGTATATGCGAAATAGGATGTTATTGCAACTATTAGAACGAAAAATTATGCAGTGAACAAAAAGGCCGTGTTCCCTTGGCGCAAGGAGAAACACAGCCGTCTCGCCATACAGTTATCGTTCAGCCGGTCATCCCCTGATGCTCAATTCGCGCGGGCAGACCGACTGTTGACATGAACCCGTCCACTCGTTCGTACACTATATCAAGGAAGCTCGTACGATGACAGATCGCCTCGGAGGGATAAAGATGAAAATTACGTCTGGAGGATTCGAAGTTGTGTATCACGGCAGAGTATTCGCCTATGGGATGAGTCCCATCGAAATCGTGTTGTCGGAAGAAAACGATCCGTTAACATTCGTCTTCTGCATCGAACACGAACCGTCGAGGGACGATTTCATGACGGATATCCGGCTTGTTCGTTACAATGAGGTCCGGATCGCGTGTGTCAACTTTCCGAGAGGCAAGCCGACCGGCAACGACGACATGGTTCATCTTGGCGTCCTGAACAACCGCAAACTCTCTCTGCGTTACGAGGTGACCATAAATTTCGATGCGTCGTCCTGGGCGCTGACGTTTACATTTTTCTCGGGCGAGGGGGTCACTGAGCATGAATAAGATCGAAATCCAGGACCCGAAAGTAGCGAGCAAGATCATAGCGGCGAACGCGGAAAGTGATAAACGCAAAGCGGAGCTCGGCTTTCTTGGCAAGTTTTTCGGATCAGGAGAAAATGTACGCCTGTATATCGTAGGGACGATCGCACTCGGCGTTCTTCTCATCGCTCTTGTCTATACGTTGACGCCCGACCGGTACCGTTCGGCCGACTTTGGATTAAAGGATATGTGGACGCTCGTGGTGATCCCCGTCGAATCGACGATTATCGGCTACTTGATAGGGTCGCGGTCGAAAGATAACTTGAGCTGAATTAGCTGCATGCGGGGATTCCCTTATAGCTGATCCAGTCACTCCAGCTGCACTACCTCACTCATTTCGGATTCACTGCACGATCTTGTGGCATTCGACAATATGCTGAATAACAGTCGCAATAGTAATGCAAATCCTTTCTACTTAAACAACAAAGGGAAAGTAAAGGTAACGAAAGCAGCCCACAGTCCGTAGACCGGCAAATACTTCGTAACGGCATCCTGAATAGCTGACGGTCCGGTTTTGTTTCGTAGAAAATGCACATAAGAGAGAATAATCCAAATGAGATTGGCAAAAATCAGCAGGTTTACACCTAAAACAGCAAGTCTGTTGGGCGTAATCCCATAGGAAGAAAGCCTGAACACGATGGCCGATAAAGCTACACCGTCAATGATAAGAGCAAGGGCGATGAGGGCAAAATTAATATAATCGGAAACGTTCATTTTCTCGTCCGTGCCGCTTTCGGTAATGGAGAAAATGGTGACGGCCAATACGCTAAGGAGCACTCCGTTGAAAACTAAGAGGAAATCGCGGTCCAGGAATGGATTTTTTCCAATCCAAATAACCGCTATAAAGTAGACCAGCAATGTTGCCAGTACAAGCGGACTGAAAATTTTGGCTATATAGGGCGCTATATGTTTTGCAAGCTTAATGTCCCTTGATACCAAATATGTAGCCACGATCGCCAGGGCGGCAGCACCGAATAAAACGACATTTTTGAAGTAGAATTCCGAAATATCCGTACTGACAAATCTAAATAACTGCATCGTTATTGCGGTTAGCACCATTCCGCTGATGGCCATGCAGGCGTACAGGATGCCAAATTCCCCATTAAATTTAAGATAGGCTAATCTTGCGCTGCCTCTGCCGTATTCATTTCCTGTAAATGCCAGCCCCATAACTACCCATAAGAAAATGGGAAGGTGAAGATAAGCCATGATAATGCTGTCTTTATTCTCTAGCGGGAGCATATTCAGATAAAATCCGGAGATCAGAAATAACGATGAAAGGGTGTAGATCACATTTTTTTTGGAGGGGTTATTGTATACAAAATAGATAGCCATAAAGGGAAGTATGCCGAAAACAAGGTTAATCGGGGCTATTGCTTCCTGTTCGGTAAAATGAAAAAGGAGCCTCGTGCTAATCCCGGCCAGGATTGCTAAAATACCCACGAATACGAAATTTTTCCGAAGCAAAGAAGTCTTTTCTGTATTTTCCGTCTCCTTGAAATGCAGCCTTTCCTGCCAAACGGCAAGAACCTGCGAATCGGGGTTTTGTTCCCATGCGTGGGAGAACGACTTTTTAAAGGCTTCTGGGGTTTTTCTAAACATTCTCTCCAGTTCGCGGGGATTATCCATGTTTTCGGTAATGAGATTGTTATTGTCCATCGTTATGCCTCCCTTATGCTTGGGTTTCGTCGCTTTTGTATTCTAAAATATCCCCCGGCTGGCATGCTAAAGCCTTACAAATCGCTTCTAAAGTGGATAATCGAATCGCTTTTGCCTTTCCGTTCTTTAATATGGACAGGTTAGCCATTGTGATTCCAACCTTCTCCGAAAGTTCGGTTACGCTCATTTTTCGTTTAGCCAACATCACATCAATGTTGATTATGATCGCCATAATATTCACCTCAGACCGTCAGGTCATTTTCCGATTTGATATCGATAGCTTCTTTTAAGAGCTTTTGGAGAACGGCGGCAAAAACGGCAATCATCATAGAGGCAAAAATAATAATCAATCCAATGACGATGATTCCCGGGGCATCGTCTTTCTCCGCGATGAGGTAAAAGAGCGGCATGCCTGCCGCATACAGGCCGCTGATTGCGATCGCGCAGTTTTTGATAGTCTTTAAAGCCCGCACGGATAATTCCGAGAACGCCGTGTTCTTGTCAATGTAGCTCAAAAGGTTAAAAGCTTGATACAGGGCGAAGTAAAAAGGGATCGCCGATGCATAAAGATCAATAAACACGAGAAGTTTCAAATACGTCATATCCGGATACAATTCCACCGCATAATTCGCGATCTCAGGCACCAAAAAGACGCATAAAGCAAGAACTGGGATTCCAATAAGAATAACAGCTACCTTTAAAAATAGTGTTGTTCCTCGTTTCATAAAAAAGCCCCTCACTTTAGAAGAATTAATACGATTTTAACATATATTTATCGTTTTACAATATGTTTATGATGATATTAGATATATTTTTGTTGTTAAAATATCCGCACCTTAGAAAGGAGTTCCGGCCGTCCTTGTGTTTATATAAGAAGAAACGGCTTCGCCGTCCTTATGCGTAAAGTTAGTTTCTTCCTCAAAAATATCAGAAAAGGCGCGGCCACATTTCAGCCTTTCTGATCGTTCAAAAAAATACAGAGCAGCGGTCGTTATCTCCCCGCGCTCTGTACCCATGAATTCATATGCCATTGTAAGCACTTGATCGACGCGCCATGGAAGAATTATTATGAACAGAACTAACGCCACCATAGCTTTGGCGGCACCCGACTGTGGCTGGCTCCGGGCCTCCTGCAACTGTTTTCTCCGACTTCTTGTTTGCAAGCTGTTTGCAGAGAAGCCCAAAGAGGGCCGCAGCAGGCTACCCATCGGCAACCTGTCACAACCCCCAAACCCGCGTCCGACGCGGTCTCTCGGCTCTTACTCGTCCCCCGTTGCCACCGGATTCTCGCTGTACGAAATCCAATCGCTCCAGCTCCCCGGATACAGCTTCACCCGGGTAAAACCCGCCGCCTCCAATGCCATCACGTTCGGGCAGGCGGTCACGCCAGAGCCGCAGTAGACGATGATCTCATCGTCCCTGGACAGATCCGCGAAGCGCTCCCGCTGCGCTTCGGCGCTCTTCCAGGCTCCGTCTGCGCCGCGGCCTTCGCCCCAGAAACGGTTGACCGCGCCGGGGATATGCCCGGCCACGCGGTCAATCGGCTCCGCCTCGCCGCGGTAGCGCGGCGCTTCGCGGGAATCGACCAGCACGACGCCCGGCTGGCCCAGCTTGCCGCGCACTTCCTCCACGTCCGCGGTCAGCCCCTCGCGGACCTGCAGACGGAACGTCTGCGGATTCGGCTCAGGAACCGCCGAATCCAGCGGATAACCCGCCTTCTCCCAGCCGCTATAACCGCCATCCAGAATGTAAGCCCCGGCATCGTGCCCCATATACCTCAGCAGCCACCACAGACGCGAGGCCATAGCGCCGCCTTGGTCGTCGTAAGCCACGACCGTTGTCCCGTTGCCGATGCCAAGCGTACCAAGCTTCGCGGCCAGCTGTGCCAGGTCCGGCAGCGGATGCCGGCCCCCGTGCTCGCCCTTCGCTCCCGTAAGATCGCGGTCCAGATCCAGACGGACAGCCCCGGGAAGATGAGCCGCTTGATAGGCGCTGTCTCCCGCAGCGACATCATCCAGTCGGAATCGACAATCCGCGATGACCAAGTCCTTATCCTGTGCATGCTCGGCCAGCCAGACTGCCGTTACAATAGCTTTCATATAGGCCTGTCTCCTTTACGAATGAGTGGAATGAAGTCTTACATGGTTTGCAGTCTGCATGGACTGCTTTGTTGGCCTTGATACAAGCAGGGCCCAAATCACGACGCCAAACATGAGAAGCGCATAGCCTGCGAACAGCCAGCGCGTAGCGTCCGCACCATTTTCGTCCAGGAACCATCCCGTTAGCCGGGGCATGAACGCTCCGCCGATCCCGCCGCAGGCCATCAGCAGGCTGATGGTCCGCTCTGTCATGCCGGGCAGTGCGCGATTGGCGAACACAAGCGCAATGGCGAACATCCCCGACATCGCGAGCCCGGCCGCGAAGGTGAACAGAAACATCGCCCACGGCCCCCCGAAGCCGCCCATCAGCACGAAGAGCACAAAAGTCACGGCGCAGGTTGTGAACAGATACGCCGCGCCGCCCCATCGGTCCGCCATCTGGCCGGCTGCCAGCCTGCCCAGCACCATCGCGCCCCAGAAGGCGCTTAAGGACAGCGAAGCCGCTTCCTCCGTAAGTCCATTACTCTGCACCAGCAGCGATGGCAAATAATGAACAAAACTCATCTCCATCCCGACATACACGATGAAGAAGGTGCAGCATGCGGTCAGCACAGCTATGATGCGCGAACGGCTAGGCATTTGCCCTGCCTCATTCGCTTCATGAGCCTGATGAACGGCTGGACGATCCAGAATAGACGGCCAGAACAGCAGCCACAGGACCAAAGTTACGATAGCCATTCCGCCTACGACGCCGAACGCCGCGACCCAATGCCCGCTTGCAATGAGCGCCGCCCCGGCGAATGGCATCAGCAGCGCTCCAACACCGAAGAATACCTCCACCCGGCTCATCGCCACGTTGGCATTGCCGGCAGATGCCCCAATGATGAACGCGCTGACGATCGCTTCCATCGTTCCCAGGCCATATCCGGCGAACGGCGCCGCAGCCAGCATCCATCCCCAGGGCGGCTGCAGCGCGTATACCGCTTCCCCTGCCACAATGATGCCCAGCGCCAGCAGCAGCAGCGGTTTCTTGCCGATCCGTCTGATCGTCCAGGGCGCTAGCAGAACGCCCACCATGCCGCCCAGGAACGAATTCATGACCAATTGTCCGCCATCTCCGTAATGAATCCCGTAAGCATGGACCATGGGCTCCATTACAGCTCCAACTACGAGCTGCCCTAACCCGACAACAAAATAAGCGACACAACCCAAAAAAACCAATCGAGCCATACGTATAATTCCTTTCCTGATTCACATATGCAGACCCCGTTATCATACCACGCGGGGAATTTATCAAGGAAGACCTAACTATCCGGGTAAAATTTATTTATGAGACCTATATGCCCCTGGCTGCGTATAGACTTCCTACAGAGACAGATTTATACAGAAATAAGATAAGGGAGGCACGTGATTGAATGGAACTCGTGGGAATGGAAAGTAAAAAGAACAAACCCGAATTGCCGCCAGGCTTGTTCAAAAAGATCGCGATCGGGGTCGTGATCCTGCTTGTCATTATTATTGGATATTCAAGCTTCTACACGGTACAGGAACAGGAAAGAGCCGCTATTCTGACATTTGGCAAATATACAGGCGAGACAACGGCCGGGCTGCATTTCAAATGGCCCTTTCCAATTCAGCAGGTCATTATCGTACCCGCCGAGCTGACGCAGCGCATTTACATCGGCTACCGTCAGGACGGTGCGACCATTACGCCGGTTGATGAAGAAGCCATGATGATTACCGGCGATGAGAATATTGTCTCTGCCGACGCCGTCGTCCAGTGGAAAATCAGCAATATTCATGAATACTTATTCAACATTGATAATCCGGAGCAATTTCTGCGCAATGCCTCCAGCTCCTCCATCCGCTCGGTAATCGGGTCAGAGAAGCTCGATTATGCCATCACCGACGGGAAGACCGAGATCCAGGATAAAGTCCGCGAAAGACTGCTGGAGCTTCAGGGCAGATACCACACCGGCATGCAGATCATCGATATTAAATTCCAGGACATCGAACCCCCAAGCGGTCAGGTCGAAGAAGCCTTCCGCGAGGTTACCAACGCCCGCGAGGAGAAGAATACGAAGATCAACAACGCAACCAAATATGAGAATGACAAAATCCCCAAAGCGCGCGGTGAAGCGCAGGCGCTGCTTGAGAATGCGGAAGGGACGAAGAAATCCAGGATTCTGAACGCAGAGGGCGATGTCGCCCAGTTTAACGCCATTTTCACCGAATACAAGAAAAATCCCGACGTCACTGAAAGCCGTCTGATCGTCGAGACGCTGGAGAAAATTTTGCCGAAGGCCAAAATCTTCATCTCTGATTCAGCCGGAGATACCGTGAAATATTTGCCAATCAATGAGCTTCTGCGCAGCGGCAGCACAACGACCACGACCACACCTTCTACCACATCATCCGGTACGACCTCGGGAGGTTCAACGCCATGAGTAAACGAATGATTCTGAGTTTAGCCGGAGCTGTCGTTGTGATCATCCTGTGCTTCACCTCCATGTTCATTGTCAAAGAAGGCGAGTACAAGGTGGTGCTCAAATTCGGCGAGGCTGTCAGGGTAGAGAAGACACCCGGCCTGGCCTTCAAAATTCCCTTTATCGAAAATGTCTCTACACTGCCCAAGTATCAGATGACCTATGAAAGCAATCCTACCGCCATTCTGACCAAGGACCAAAAGCCGATCATCGTTGACAATTATACGGTGTGGCGGATCGACAACCCTGAATTCTTCCTCAAGACAGCCCAGACCATATCGGTGGGCATCCAGAGGATCGACGAAGCCGTATACAACTCGGTCCGGCGCAAGCTGTCGGAAATCAATTATGACAATATTATCAGCGAGAATACGGAACGCGGCAATATTAACGATGAAATTACGGCTGACGTTTCCACTGCCCTTATACGCGATAACTATGGCATCGAAATTATCGATGTCCGGATCAAACGGACCGATCTGCCGGAAGAGAACAAGCAGAGCGTATATAACCGGATGATTTCGGACCGGCAGTCGATCGCGGCCCGCTACTTGTCCGAAGGCGACGAGGAATCCCGCAAAATCACGTCAAAGGCCGACCGCACGGCAACCGAGCTTCTGGCCCAGGCAGAAGCCGACGCCAAGAAAATTATTGCCCAGGGCGAGCAGGAAGCCGCCAAAATCTATAACGAGGCGTACGGAAAAGACCCTCAGTTCTACAGCTTCTACCGTACCCTGGAAAGCTATGTGACGACGCTCTCCAACGAGCCGGTTATTCTCATGCCGATTGATTCGCCTTACACCCGGATTCTGCTGGGCAAATAAACCCTGCTGCAAGCAGGAGCCGCCTTTCTGGTTATTTTCGTGAACAAAGGGCCGTAAATCCAACGCTGCAGCGCGGGATTACGGCCCTTTTACTATCTATTCTAACTGCTTCCTAATGAACATCTTCATTGCAATTTTATTTAATGATAAGCACCGGGACACTCGCATGCTGGGCGACGTTGTGGCTTACGCTGCCCATCATAAATTCGCGTAGTCCACCAAGTCCGCGGCTGCCGATCACAATCAGATTGCCCCCGTTTTGTTCCGTATACTGCAGAATGGCTTCAGCCGGACTGCCCTCCAGAATAACCGTATTTGCATAAGGCAGCTGCGAGATCTTCTCGCTGGCATCAGCGAGCAATTTTTGCGCCTTCTCCAGCCATTCCCGCTGTACGGAGTTCGGCACCGATACAACCGAATCCGCAATCGCCATGTAGGGAACACTGTATACATGAACCACGGTAATTCTATTCGCCTGCTTCTTTTCCACCAGCTCAATTGCGGTATTAAGTGCTTTCACAGAAGCCATAGAACCGTCATAAGCGACCACGATATGAGAAAAAAGCATGGTAATTCCTCCTTGTGTGGACATCTTCGGCAATACCTATTATTATTTAACCGTCAGGAAGACATTTCAAACCGATCAGGCGGATATTTCCTCCACTAGAATTCGTACCAATTTGCTATAATAACAATCATCCTTTCCGTCATGATCCCCATTAGGAGGCTTGCCTAAACATGAATCTCATACGTACAGCCAATAATTCCAGCTTTACCGTAACGGCGCTCTCGCCCCAGCAGGCCGAAGAGCTCTGCAGCTGGCATTATGAGCCTCCTTTTGATTTCTATAACTGGTCGTCATGGGAGGTCATGCTGCAGCTCGGTCTGGAGTTCGGCGATTCCGAGATCCGGGAGAAGCAGTACTGCGCAGTCGTGGATGCGGATGGCGAATTGATCGGATTTATCCAGTTCTTCCCTCTGCTCGGCTTTACCCGGATTGGTCTGGGCATGCGTCCGGATCTGTGCGGACACGGGCTTGGCCTGCAATTTCTGCAAACCATCATCGCCGAAGGAATCAGCCGCGCGCCTGAAGATATATTGGATCTTGAAGTGCATGTGTGGAACCTGCGGGCGATCCGCACCTATGAGAAAGCCGGGTTTGTGATTACCGATACCTATATCAGGAGGACGGTCGACGGCCCAATCGAAGTGCACTGCATGACCTACTCTCCCGAGCCGATGAATGCCTCATAAGAATGTGGGGCACTCGCGATACGTACTAAAATATCCCCGCTTTGCATAATCGTATTATGGGGTGTGAAGAGCGCAGCATATCCATCAGCTTCGTTCTCGTGCTTCGCATACCATTTTCAAGGAGGCGGGTCCATTTTGAAAACGTTGAATATCATTGGCTTGATTATTCTCATCATTGGAGGGTTGAATTGGCTATTGGTCGGTCTGTTCGAGTATGATGTGGTATCGGAAATTTTCGACGGTTCGGACACAGTCGGCGCCAAAATCGTTTACATTATCGTAGGATTGTCCGCGCTCTATGCCCTGTCCTTATTTCCTAAAGTATCCTCTGAGAACTAACATCACGTTTTTTATAAGAAGTGATCGCTTCGCCGTCCACTGGCGGCCCTAGCTTAGTTTCTTCCCCAATCATAACAAAAGACATACCCGCTCCTCTCGCCGAGCAGCTGGTATGTCTTCTTTATTATGTCATGCCGTGAGATTGTCAGCTTTCCCCTTCAGGGTCGATTAAATCCGCGAATAACAGGCCGCGTTTGCCCACCGGCATAGAGATTGTTCGAATGCGGTCGAAGGAGTCTAGATCCGTGTAGGTTCGGGACACCGCGGCGCGCATCGTTCCCTCGAGCTCCACTGAAGTCGGGATAAAATAAGGCCTCCAGCTCCAATTCAGCCCTCTGAAGGCTGCCTCCCGCTTCCAGTCTTCTCCCATAATCCGATGATAGTTGGATGAGATCTGAATGCCGTCTTCCCTGCACATATAAACGCGGATACAGGATGCCTCCAGTTTGGGGAGAATTTGCTCGATAACGGTATCCTCCGCCTCTTCCGGGCACCCCTCCGCTCTTGCCTCCCAGGCCGCTTCCACAATAAGCCGCAGCTTCTCCGCCTCGGAAGTCCAATAACGCTCGGCAAGAATAATGCGCGAGCGGCGCTGTTCCAGCCCTTTTTCGATCAATCCGACAAAGCTGCCGGAGGCCCTGAACTCCGGCTCTGCCGGAGCAAACAAATACCCTTGTACATACCTCGCGCCAATCTCGATGGCGCGCTGGAGCTCCTGTTCCGTTTCCACACCTTCAAGCAGCAGCGAAGCGCCAATCTGGTCGGCCAGCGTGGAGAAGGAACGAAGAACGCCGTAATAGCCGCTGTGAAGTTCGCTTTTTTGGAGCATATGGATGTCGATTTTCAGAATATGGGGTTGAATCAGCGCAATCCGGTCCATATTGCTGAATCCGCTGCCTACATCGTCTATGGCAATCCGGCAGCCTTCCTTGCGGTACACATCGACAACAGCCCGCAGCTGCTCCATAGGATCCAGAAACGACTCCTCCGTAATCTCGATCACCACACGGCCAGGATCGACGCCATACTTATCCAGCAGCCGAAGCGTCGGCAGCTCCCCGGTATCCGCATAGGTCTGAAAAATCCAGGAGGGCTTTAAATTCAGAAACAGCATCCCCTGGTCCGACGATGCGGAATCCGCGGCAAATTTGGCCAGCGCCTGCTCCCGCAAGAGCCGGTCAACGCGAATTTGCTCCTCCATCGATATTGTCTTGTTTTCAAAAAATGGCCCGAGACTGCGTACTCCCTGACGGGTTCGAATACGGCCAAGCGCCTCGTAGCCCATAATCAGCCTGGTATCGAGCGCAAGCACCGGCTGGTAAAACGGGATGAGTTGATCAACCGTATTCTCTTCCATTGACCACGTCATGCTGTGTGCTTCCGTCATCGCCGCCGCGCCCCTCATGATATCTTAATGTCATGTTTACTAACAATTAACACTTTTTTCTTATTGTAAAATAGTGTCGAATCGTTGTAAAGGGCCAGAACTGCCCTAGGCACACGGCATTGGAGTCCACACATCCGTTTGTTTGCCTTCTATTCCCTAAAGATAAGCAAGCGAGGCCTCATTGTAGCGTTTGGCAGCCTGGATATCCAGCTCTGTCAAGCCGCCAGCATCCAGAGTGCTCAATCGAAGAATGACCTTCTTGTAATCGATGATAATATAGGGATGATGATCCATCTCCTCGGCAATGACGGCGACCTGCTGGGCGAATGCCATCGCATTCTTGAACGATCCCAGCTTGTAGCTGCCACGCATCCATTTCTCATCCTCGCGAACCCAGCCCTCAAGCCCCGATATCGCTTCATCCACTATCGCCTTCGGCAGTTTTTCCACTCTGGCCACGATACTCACTCCTTCATCCAACAGTTTAAATCAGGCGGACAATCCGGCTTTCCTTCCCATCGACCGAAACCTCGATGCAATGGTGTTTGGAACGGTAATTGACCACTCCCTGCCCGACTTCAATGACAGAATCCTCACCAAGCGCATAGAACAGGTCATCCGCCAGAACCTCCATCAGCTCGGTCCGCTGCTGCGGCTCAAGCGCCATCCAGTCCGCCCGTTCCATTTCAAAAAAGGTATAACTGTCCTCAATCGACCCGATTGCCTCGGTCAGATCCTTCAAAATGTCGGTATATTCTCTAGCGTGCTTAACGCCCATCTCTTATAACCACCTTTACCCTCAAATGGAGCTTCTTCATCATCATTTTACACGAATATCACATAAAAAATAATCAATTGCTTCTAAAACATCCAAATTGCTCTAATCTACACGCTGATTTTGACGATAAATAGATATAGACTGCATTGTCGAAAGAAGTTTTATTTTGTCAGCCGGACACTCCGTGTACCGCCCTGCAATTCTAACAACGGGATCCGAGCTGCCTTAAGTCGGCAGCTATCCCATTGTCAATATTTTATCGGACGAGGTGTGTCATGGAAAAATCAACGATTATTGGTATTGTGCTTGGGCTCGTGGCTGTTATTCTTGGTATGGCGCTCAAGCATGCGCCGCTCAGCAGTCTGGTCAACCCCGCTGCGTTCACGATCATTATCGTGGGTACCGCAGCTTCTCTCTTCATTGCTTTTCCCATGAACGAGATCGCAAAATTCCCTAAGCTGCTCAAGATGACTTTCATCGCACAGAAGCTGCTGCCGCGTGAAGAGCTTATCAGCTTATTCATGGACTGGGCTACCATCACCCGCCGCGAAGGCCTCCTTGCACTTGAGACCCAGGTCGATGATATCCAGGATCCTTTTCTTCGCAACGGAATGCGGATGATTATAGACGGGAACGATCAGGATTTTGTACGCGACGTGCTGCTTGAGGATATATCCGCTACAGAAGAGCGCCACCGCGCCGGAGCCCTTATTTTCTCCCAGGCTGGCATGTACGCTCCTACGCTTGGGGTTCTCGGCGCCGTTATCGGTCTTATTGCCGCACTGGCAGATATGAGCGACATGGAGAAGCTGGCGCATGCGATCGCAGCGGCCTTCATTGCTACCCTGCTCGGGATTTTCACCGGTTACGTGCTGTGGCATCCGATTGCCAACAAGCTCAAGCGTCTCTCCAAACGTGAAGTCGAGCTTCGACTGATGATGGTTGAAGGCCTCCTGTCCATTCAATCCGGTGTATCGACCATCGCAATCAATCAGAAGCTGTCTGTATACTTAACACCTACTCAACGTTTGAAAATGAGTGAGAAGGGGGCGGAGGTCAATGAGCAGAAGGCATAAAAGCGAGCATCACGAAGAACATGCCGACGAGTCGTGGCTGATCCCCTATGCCGATTTGCTTACCCTCCTGCTCGCCTTGTTCATCGTATTATATGCAATGAACTCCGTTGATTCCAAGAAGTTTGAGGATATGAGCAGAGCGTTTAACGTGGCTCTCGACAGCGGTGTCGGCGTTCTGGATAATACCTCCGTCGTCAGCAACGGCGAGGATCTGGACCGGGATGACAAAAACCAGACCAAACCGGAGGATGCCACCACCGATGCGAAGCGCAATGAGCTGATGAAGCAGGAGCAGCAGGAGCTGGAGGACCTCAAGAAGCAGATTGATAAATACATCCAGACGAACGGCCTCACAACTCAGCTCGATACAAAGCTTAATCAATCGCAGCTTATGATTACGATAAGCGACAATGCGCTCTTCCCATCCGGCAGCTCTACAGTCAAGCCGGAAGCGCGCATACTTGCGAAAGCGATCGCGAACATGCTGCAGCCTTATTCCGACTATGAAATCGTCGTATCCGGGCATACCGACAATGAGCCGATTTCGACCGCGGAGTTTCAATCCAATTGGGATTTAAGCTCCTCACGTGCCATACGCTTCATGGATGTCTTATTGCTCAACAAGAACCTGAATCCGAAGCTGTTCAGCGCAATCGGCTACGGAGAGTATCGTCCCGTGGACACCAATGATACGGCGCTCGGCCGCTCCAAGAACCGCCGCGTGGAAGTTTCCATTATCCGAAAATTCATGGATGCCACCAAGGCCCAGGAAATTCCGGCAACCCCAAAAGCTTAAAGGCATTCATCAAATCAAACGTAATTACACAAAAAACCAACGTATATCCGGCATTTCTGCTGAAAACGTTGGTTTTTTCTTTATTTATTATTTACATGCCAGCTTGCAGGCCAGCCTCCGTTATGCCGCTCTCAAGAGGCATTAGCATAAAAAGCTCGCGATGACCGCCCTCTCATCCATGATTCTCCAGCAACGCCATCAGCTCCTGCAGCTCGCCTTTTGTCAGGTCACGCCACTTGCCTCTTCCGAGCTCGCCAAGATGAATATTCATAATGCGGACGCGGCGAAGGCCGTGCACCTGGTAACCAAAGGTTGCGCACATCCGCCGAATCTGGCGGTTTTTTCCTTCAGTCAGTATGATCCGAAAGACACGGTCCCCTTCCTTCGTCACTTTGCAGGGAAGCGTCATGCTGCCCAGAATCCGGACACCCTCGCTCATCGCCTTGAGAAACCGCGGCGTAAGCGACCGGTCAACGGTTACGATATATTCTTTCTCGTGCCTTCCTTCTGCCCGCAGAATACGATTCACAATATCTCCGTCATTGGTCAGCAGAATGAGTCCTTCCGAATCCTTATCCAGACGCCCAATCGGAAATATCCGCTCCTCATGACCGATAAAATCAACAATATTACCTTCAATATGAGCTTCGGTTGTGCTTGTAATGCCGATCGGCTTGTTGAGCGCAAGATATACATGGCTCTTCTGCTCGCCTATCGGCTCCCCATCCACTCTTACATCATCCTCAAGCTCCGCCTGACTCCCGAGCTCTGCTGTTATGCCGTTAATCGTCACGCGTCCCGACTCGACAAGCTTGTCTGCTTCCCGTCTGGAACAATATCCGGTTTCACTAATAAATTTGTTAATTCTCAAGCTGAAAGTTCACCCCGCACCGTTTGCTTTGTATGTCGCTGCAGCTACTATTGTACATGATTCGGTTGATCTTCGCTTGTCTCTTCCCGAGGCTTCTGAATAAGCGGCAGGGTGATCGTTACCGTTGTGCCGACATCGACCTTGCTCTTGATCTCCATCATACCATGATGGCTTTCAATAATCCGCTGGCTGACCATAATCCCAAGCCCCGTGCCGCTATCCTTACCGGTAAAAAAAGGATCGCCAAGCTTCGAGATCATCTCCTCCGGGATGCCGATTCCTTCATCGATTATGGATACGGACACTTCGCTGCTTCCCTTGCTGTCGATGCTCACCTGAATTTCCCCGCCGTCCGGCATCGCCTCGATGGCGTTCTTCAGCAGGTTGATGAACACCTGCTTCAATTGATTTTCCTCACAGGAGATCAGGCAGGAGTCCATGTTGAAGTTGGCAATAAATTCGATATCGCATAGATGAGCCTGGCTGTCGAGCAGGGAGATGACATCCCCCAGAATAAAACGGACATCCTTCTCCTCAAACCGGGTAGCCTGGGGCTTGGCGAGGATCAGGAACTCTCCCACAATCAGATTGATCCGGTCCAGCTCGGAGAGCATGATATCGACATGCCGGGTATTCAGCTTATTTGTTTCCAATTGGAGCTGCAGAAATCCGCGAAGCGTGGTCAACGGGTTGCGGATTTCGTGGGCGACCCCTGCCGCCAGCTGTCCGACCGTCGTGAGCTTCTCTGACCGGCGCAGCAGCTCCTCCATCTTGTTGCGGCCCGTCATGTCACGGGTGATGCTCGCAATCGCGTGGATCGTTCCATGCTTGTCCCTGATCGGCGATGTCGTCACACTGACGGCGATCCACTCCCCGCTTTTGTTGACCCGGATTGTTTCCCTGGCTGTCAAATGTTTGCCCGACTTGAGCCCTTCCATCATTTGCAGCTCTTCCATATGCAAATGCTCCGGAACCAGTGGAAGGGTATGACCTGTTGCCTCATCCGCTGTATATCCGAACAGCTGCTCGAATGCCCGGTTCACCTGGGTAATGCGTCCGCTCAGATCAACCACATGGATCGCATCCGTCGTATGGTTAATGAAGGATTCCAAATATTCTTTCATTGAACGGTTCTCTTCGAATGCCAGTTTGAGCTTGGTCATATAAATCCCGAGGTTCTTGGACATGGCATTGACCCGCTGGGCCAGCTGCCCAAGCTCATCCTTGCGCTTGACTTCAATTGAATTATCAAAACGTCCATAGGAAACTTCGTTGATTTTCCACAAAATCGATCGGATGGGACGTATCAGAATATCGGACAACCAATAGCTGCAGAACACGACAATAATAAGAAGAATAGCGGAAATAAAAATCTGGTTGTTGCGCTGTTCATCGATTTTATTCGTTAGCGGCTGTCCATCCAACACCAGGCCAATGACATAAGGGACAGGAGCGGCGACTTTGACGAAGCTTTTTATCACATCCTTGCCCTGAACGGTGGTATATCGAAAAACATTCTGGCCCCGGGATGCCGCAAGAATATTTCTCTCATCCATTTGGGGCTGCCGGTAATGATAGCTGCCGAATGAAACCGGATGTTCCGCCATCTGCTGCGCGCTGGTCATTTTCGGGATTTCACCGACGGGCTCTTTGCCAAATAATAACGGATTGAAGCCGCTGATCTCCAGAATAATCAGATTATTAGTCATGGTTTGGGATAATACGGAAGTGGGACTGTTAATTTCCCCATAGCCCTCCGTTTGATTATTTTGAATATAGCTGCCAATGATAGATTCCTGATCGTTCAGCATATAGAATCCCCACTTGCCGGGATAGGCCATAGTCGTTGAAGCTGTATTTATTTCGATGGGTCCGGACCAGAAATAATAACCCAATCTCTGCAGCGCTTCACTTGAATGATTGGTAAGTCCCTGCTTTAGCAGCTGCTCAGGCTTCCCCAGGCTTTTCATATTAAGTCCGCTTAACTGCGAATCGGAAGATTGCTTGATGATATATTCTCCATCTATGGGTACAATGAGCGAGAGCTGGGTCACACCCAGCTGACTGGCCAGCTGTCCCAGCTTTTCACTGGTAACGGGATTTGCGCTGTCTTGCAGCCGCTTGGCTGTTTCCGCTGAAGCCATCTTCAGTTTTTCGTCGAATACCGATTGCAATAATTCATACTCTCTGGTGTGCTGGGCTACGGAGGCGGCGATTTGCTCGCTGATATGGGTCATATTTGATTCAACCTCAGCCTTCATGTTGACTCTGGTCGAATATTCGTTCAAAATCACATTAACAATCAGCAGCAAAAATACGATGAACGAAATCATGAACGATAGCTTCGTTTTTACCGACAACTAACGACACACCCTTTTGCACGCTTGTGGACATCTACTTGGATCATAACATATTTGTCATAAAATGAAAGTAACTGCAGCCATGATTACAGACTAGAAATGGGTCAGAAAAGTGACTATTCACATAGTTATCCACAATTTTATCCCCAAATCCACAAATTAATTTCGGTAATGTGTATAAATCTGTGCATAACGGATGAGTTATACACAATTCTATACACATGCTGTTAACAACGAATATCTGTTCGTGGCACAATATGTCGAGTAGATGGAGGAGACGTTCTATGGATAACTTTTATTTTCAGGACAAAGACCGGCAATGGATGCAGGAAGCAATTGAAGAAGCATTGAAAGCCGAACGGCTCGGGGAGGTTCCCATCGGGGCGGTAATCGTACATGGCGATGAAGTCATCGGTAGAGGACATAATTTACGGGAGACCTCTATGGACCCCACCGCGCATGCCGAAATCATTGCCATACGTGAGGCCAGCCGCAAGCTTGGCGCCTGGCGTCTGCTGGATTGCACCCTGTATGTCACCCTGGAGCCTTGTCCGATGTGTGCGGGAGCCCTTATCCAAAGTCGTGTAAAAAAAGTCGTGTACGGCACAGCAGACCCTAAAGCGGGTTGTGCGGGTACATTAATGAATTTATTGCAGGAACCGCGGTTCAATCATGAGACCCAGCTTGTCAGCGGACTATTGCAGGAAGAATGCTCAGCTTTGCTCACGCAATTTTTTCGTCGATTAAGAGGGCGGTTGTAGATGAAGATTTACTATGATAAAGGAGTAGGATGCCTCTGCCGGTTTAACTCTCTTTTCTGAATATATTGTAGGGTGACAATAAGCTGATCGGCTGCTTCACTGATAGCAAGAACTTCTGGGTCGGTTAAACTTCCGCGCGTCTCCGCAGCCTCCAAAAGTCTGATGCGAAGAACGTGCAACTCGTCGAGCAGCTTTTTTTTGTCGTTCATGACTCCTTGCTAATCGCTCCTATCACCTCTTGGGTTACAAACAGTAACAAGTTAATTATACCCCTATCGATTACAGGATTTTGTAAAAACATGTCGAGGATTCGACAGTATTTTAGGGAATATTTCGACATAAAACAACAAGAACCCGCTTCTTTCGATGAAAATCGTTTGATTGTCAGGATTATTTGTGGAGGATCATGAAATTCTAGTACCTTGTTCTTACTCCAACCGTTTACCGCTTTTTAACTGTTTCCCCGCATTTGCTTCTCACTGTTCCTCGTTAAGGCTTGCACGGCCTAAAGGAAACGTGATATTATAAATGTTGCCGCGCGCCCGTAGCTCAGCAGGATAGAGCGACAGTTTCCTAAACTGCAGGTCGTACGTTCGAATCGTATCGGGCGCGCCATTTTACCAGAAGCCTCTTGCCTTGCCTCGATCTCTGCCATCGAAGCAGGGCAATTATTTTTTCAGGATATCTCTAAATATATGCCCAAAAGGGGAGAGTACAACCTTTATGCCGGATGAAAACAGCCGCTTGTGGGAAGAACTTCTGGCTTCTGCCCGCTTCCAGGTGTGGACCGCAGAATATACCAAAGTACAGCGTTCCTGGCAGGAATTCGATCATATTCCCACCTTTAACCGTTTTTATTTGATCCAGGAGGGTGTAGGTCTCATTCGTATCGAGGACGAGGAGTATTATCCCGTCAAGGGACAGGTGGTACTGATGCCTGCAGGCGTACGCCAAAGCTATTCCACCATCAGCGATGAAACCTACGGAAAGTACTGGTGTCATTTCACCGCAACTTTGGGAGATTTGAGATTGTTCGATATTATGGAAACTCCATATATTCTCACTGTCGACGACGAAGAGCGCTGGAAGCATTGGATCTTTCTTTTCGCCTCGCTGAAGCAATATATCCAGCGTGATACGATCGCCGCGAGCTTTCGTGTCAATTCGCTGATTATGGAGATCATGGCTTGCTTCATCGAGCAAATCGGGGAAATCAAGCTCAATCGGAGCTCTGCTGTCGTTGATAAGATCCATACCGCGATCTCTTACATGGAGCAGCGGTTTGAAGAACAGCTGACAATCGATGAATTGGCCAAGCTGGTTCATTACCATCCCAATTATTTCATCCAGGTATTTAAACAGTTCACCGGGAGTTCTCCCATTCAATATCTCAACGCCATGCGTGTCGACAAAGCCAAACAATGGCTGTCTACCACGGACATGCCTGTCTCCGAAGTGGCAGAGCGTGTAGGGATGACCTTATTTTATTTCTCCCGCCTGTTTAAGGAGCATAGCGGCTTCACACCCTCCGGCTACCGCCAAATCAGCAAACAATAAGCAGGGTACGGTTCCATAACTCGTCTAAATAATAAAAAGGTGCGTTCTTGAGCTCCGGGCTCGAAGAACGCACTTTTCAAATTATTGCATGGCAATGCGTAAAATCAACTCAAAGTCCCTTCGTGGGATCCGGCAGCTCTTCTATGCCAGTCATATCGCCCAATCCTTGCGGGACCAGCAGTTCCTGAAGCTGTTCCACAGGAATCGCATCTGTCGGGATTCCGTACTCGAATGTCACGTCCTTGTTGATATCCGCATACGTCATAAACATATGAGCCGCGAGCTTGGTTGTGTCAGCCTCATCAATAAAGTCCATATTCATCGTCATATCCTGATAGGTCAGATAATTGTCTTTGATACCGCTCGTCAACGTGAATTCATTGACCTTAAGGGATTTCTTGACCTCAGCGATCGCATCCTTCACTTCGCCTTCTTCCTTGCCTTCCAATTCCGCTTTGGCCCGCTCCAGATCTTCCTTGCTGGTCTGGAGTGTTTTCATATACGCTTCATTGTTAAGAATAAGATCGATGATCTGGGGTGCAACTTTTTCAATTACAGTGGTGATCGCTGTCTCAAAGTTTTGCGGATTAATCGAAAAGCGGACAAATTGGTCAGCTTTATAGTCCCCCGGCAGCCACTTGATATCTCCGGCTTTGGGCTCGC
Source organism: Paenibacillus sp. JT31N11 (assembly GCF_056269285.1). Taxonomy (NCBI): domain Bacteria; kingdom Bacillati; phylum Bacillota; class Bacilli; order Caryophanales; family Paenibacillaceae; genus Paenibacillus; species Paenibacillus sp. JT31N11. The sequence goes on along the minus strand of NZ_JBWDNQ010000017.1, from coordinate 9,857 downwards.
TGAAATAGGTCTTTTCATCAAAATTATCAAGGGTTGTTTTCATCATGTCTTGACTCATTTTTTGTATGGTTGCCGCATCCGGCATGGCAGCTCCGCCCTGCTCTTCAGCGAGCTTCTTCACATCAATCTCGACAAATTTCCCGGCAATCGTTTCGGGAATGGGGAAGCCCGGGATAGTTGGCGCTTTAACCCATACCTTTTCATCCGTCACGATAATCGGAATTTTCAGATTGAATTTCATATCTTCACTGCCAAGCGCCATATCCAGTGTGAACTCAGCATGCTGCGGGTCCGTCTGAATGACACCATTCATATTGATCGTAGCGCCTTTAAGAAAATTAACGACTCCAGATGCCACGGCAGCATTTGTACTGTCCATTGCGGCACTGTCCGGCAGCGTAACGTTGTCAATGCCAAAGGATCCTTTGAAGCTCATGGATTTGGCTTTCTGCATGTTGGTTAATGCCGATGTAACAGCTTCTTTAGGCGGCTTCCCCTTGCTGCAGCCTGCCACGGCAACCATCATGACAGCCAGTAAAACAATGAATCCGGTTTTGATTCTCTTCATCTCGGATTTCCCCTCCATTTTCTAACGCAACTCTCATTCTAAACCATAATTGCCAGTTCGAAAAGACTATTGTCTGTTTTCAGGCATATAAAAAAAGCCCCTGCTTCCCGGTTAATTAACCGGAAAAAAAGGGCTATAATCAATATTTACCAAATCTTTAGCTTATCAGCCTTGAGGATTGTGATGACGGGTATGATTGAGCTGTTTCACCTTCTTGGATCCAGATAATGGCTCTTGTTGATTGTGGGTTTTTGGCTTCTCCTGATGGTCATAAGGATTAGGGACCGGAGTACTGTCTGGCTTGCTCATCGCTTTGCCCTCCTTTCTTGCTGGTTTTTAGCTGCGCGGATGCTTCAAATCGGTCGGCTCATCATGATTGAGCGCATCTTGATGGCGGCGATCGTTCTTGTCCTGCTGAAGCTGCTGGGCATGATGGCTGTTAACGGGATTGATATCAAGCGCCTCTACAACGTTGCTCAAGTTTTTATCGGCGCTGCCTTTATTTTTAGTCATAGCGGTGTAGCCTCCCCTTCAGATGGCTGGCAATCGTCTATCTATGCATTCGTCAGTACATGAAGCGCCTGGGCGCATTCATGAATATGACGGGTGTAATCTTCTACAAGCTGCTGGATGATCGGCGTTCTCTCGTCAACCGAGCGGCCGTCTTTTTCCACATCGATCAATGTGACCTTGATTTCACGGCTGTCCACATAGGTCGCTTTAAAGTCAAAGCTGTACATTTGATGGCCTGCGGTATCCAACGTAATACGCAGTGTCTGTTCATCAGCCTCATCTGCCAAAACAGACACACGATCCGACTCATTCAAATACTCCGGAAGCGTGCGCTGCCAGGCATCAACCAACTGCTGCTGATCCATCTGAAGCTCGTCTTGTTTACTCATCCCTTACCACCTCCATGCGGATAATATGCCGACATGGGGCGGTTTTTATGCAGTCCCTCCGGTGTAGATGCGGACACAAAGAAGAAAGCGAAACCCGCTATTTTCTTATGAAAATTGGCATATCAGCAGAGAAAGCAAAAAACGCCCGGGCAAAATGCCCGGGCGTTGGTTTCTTATAGTTGGCGGAGAGGGTGGGATTCGAACCCACGTGGACTTGCGCCCTAACGGTTTTCAAGACCGCCCCGTTATGACCGCTTCGGTACCTCTCCAGATAAGATGTAGCTTTAGGCCACAAGATATATTGTACCACAGGCCAAAATGGATATGCAACACCAATTTTGACCTGTGGCTCCAGATCAGGAACGAGCGCCGATTACCTCTAATCCCCCCATATAAGGACGAAGGATTTGTGGAATGATAATCGAGCCGTCAGCCTGCTGATAATTCTCCAGAATCGCGGCGACCGTTCGGCCGATAGCAAGTCCGGAGCCGTTAAGGGTATGCACAAATTCCGGCTTGCTTTTGGAATCGCGGCGAAAACGGATATTGGCTCTGCGGGCCTGGAAGTCCTCGAAGTTGGAGCAGGAGGAAATTTCCCGGTATGTACCGCCGCTTGGCAGCCAGACCTCGATATCATAGGTCTTGGCCGACGAGAAGCCCATATCGCCCGTGCAGAGCGTCAGGACTCGATAGGGCAGTTCTAACAGCTGAAGCACAGTCTCTGCGTTTAGAGTCAGCGATTCGAGCTCCGCATGCGACTCCTCCGGCTTACACAGCTTTACAAGCTCCACCTTGTTGAATTGATGCTGGCGGATAAGTCCGCGGGTATCGCGCCCGGCGGCGCCGGCCTCCGAACGAAAGCATGCGCTGTAGGCGACAAAATTTTTGGGCAGATCATCCACTGACAAAATTTCGTCTCGGTGAATATTGGTTACCGGTACCTCCGCCGTCGGAATCAAATAATACTCGGTATTTGCAAGCTTAAAGAGATCCTCTTCGAACTTCGGCAGCTGACCGGTTCCAACCAGACTATCCCGATTTACGATGTAAGGTGGAAGCAATTCTTCATAACCATGCTTGTCACTGTGCAAATCCATCATAAAGTTGATAAGCGCACGCTCCAGACGGGCACCCAAGCCGCGGTAAAACACGAACCGCGAGCCTGTTACCTTGCCGGCGGCCTCAAAATCAAGAATACCGAGCTCCTGAGCAAGCTCCCAATGGGCTTTTGGCTCAAACTGCAGCTCCGTCACTTCACCGACCCGGCGAATCTCCACATTATCTGCCTCTGAAGAGCCAACAGGCACGCTTTCATGCGGAATGTTCGGGATAGCCAGCGTCAACTCGGCAATTTCCGCTTCGACTACACGCACTTCCTCATCGAGCACTTTAATCCGGTCTCCGACCTCGCGCATTTCCACAATAAGGGCTTCTGCGTCGCCGCCGCTTTTCTTCAGCTTGGCCACTTCCTGGGAGACAGTGTTGCGGCGGCTTTTCAACTGCTCGCTTTCCTGCAATAGATCGCGCCACTTGGTGTCCAGAATCGGGAATTCACTGATGAGCTCGGCAGATTTCCCGCGTTTTTTGAGCGCCAGTTCAACTTTACTAAAATCATTTCTTAGCAATTTAACATCCAACACGAAAAGGTAACCCCTCTCTAATTAAACACTCGTATCTATTGGCAAAGAGACTGCGAATTCGCAGTCTCCGGCTCTTCTAACGCGCGGACTCGGCAGCCGCTTCCTTAACCATGTCCAAAAAATACGCGTGCAGACGATAATCATCCGTAAGTTCCGGGTGGTAGGAAGATACAAGCAGATGCCCTTGTCTTGCGGTTACGATCTCGTCGTTATAAGTGGAAAGCACCTCAACACCCTCGCCCACTTCCTTAATAAGCGGGGCCCGGATGAAGACGGCCCTTACCGGCTCATCAATTCCGATAACGGCTAAATCCGTCTCAAAGCTTTCCCGCTGCCGTCCGAAGGCATTGCGTGCCACCGTCATATTCATCAGCTGCAAATGCGCTTCTTCTTGACCCTCTATCCGGTCGGCTAGTACAATAAGTCCTGCGCATGTACCGAAAATCGGTTTGCCGGCATCAGAGAAGCTGCGAATAGCATCCATAAAATCATACTTGCGCATCAGTTTGCCGATCGTTGTGCTCTCTCCACCAGGAATAATGAGGCCGTCCAACTCGTCCAGCTGGCCAGACTGTTTGACTGCAACAGGCTCACCGCCAGCTGCCTGAATACTTCGCATATGCTCGGCAACCGCACCCTGCAGCGCCAACACGCCAATCTTCATTCGTTATGCCTTCTTTCTTTACCAGCTAGCTGCTCTCTTACAGTCCGCGATCCTGCATCCGCTGAGCTGGATCAAGCTTGGATATTTCAATGCCTTTCATCGGAGCGCCAAGATTCTTGGACACTTCCGCGATAAGCTTGTAATCGGTGAAATGGGTTGTTGCTTCTACGATCGCACGTGCAAATTTCTCCGGATTATCGGATTTGAAAATACCCGAGCCTACAAATACGCCATCAGCGCCCAGATGCATCATGAGTGCAGCATCGGAAGGAGTCGCAATACCGCCTGCCGCGAAGTTCACAACCGGAAGCTTGCCGGTTTCGTGAACCTCTAATAACAGATCATAAGGCACACCCAGCACTTTAGCTTCCGCATACAGCTCATCCTTGGCAAGGTTTTGCACCTTACGGATTTGACCTGTAATAATACGCATATGGCGAACCGCCTCAACGATATTACCCGTTCCCGGCTCACCCTTGGTCCGCATCATAGCTGCACCTTCCTGAATGCGGCGCAGCGCCTCTCCCAGGTCCTTGGCGCCATTTACGAAGGGAACAGTGAAGTCACGTTTATCGATATGGAACACTTCGTCTGCCGGCGTGAGCACTTCACTCTCGTCAATGTAGTCAGCGCCGAGTGCTTCAAGCACTCTTGCCTCTACATAATGTCCGATACGGGCTTTGGCCATAACCGGAATGGATACGACTTTCATAACTTCTTCGAGAATCGTTGGATCGGCCATGCGGGCAACGCCGCCTGCGGCGCGAATATCGGAAGGCACACGCTCAAGCGCCATAACCGCTGTAGCTCCTGCCGCTTCAGCAATTTTGGCCTGCTCGGCGCTCATAACGTCCATGATGACGCCGCCTTTTTGCATTTCCGCCATGCCTCTTTTTACACGTGATGTTCCTGTTTCCATGTTCCCGAGTCCTCCTAAAATAATGTTCTCATCCCTCGAATATCCGAGTTAGCTCTAACCATTTATTTTACATGATCCAATCAAAATCGACAACCATTTAATCCATAGTGAAATGCTTGGTATTGGCTTAAATTAGAACAAGTCCACTATCCCATTAAACAGTCCGGCAAAGAAAGTGCCGATCGCTCTGAACATCAGGCGCCACCAGCTTCCTTTATCCACATTCTCGGAAGAAATGAGGTCAACCTTCTTTTCAATGGTTTCCCCTGTATCTGCATCCTTATACGAATAGGTAGCTGTTCCGACAACCTGCCCCTGCTTGATTGGAGCTACAAGCTTATCTTCTGTCTGCAAGGTTACTTTAGGAGCGGAGATCTGCGGCGCTGCACCTTTTTTGACCAGGAACGTGATATCGTTCGCTGTCACGATAGGCGCAGTTTTCGAAACGCCTTTGTTTATTTTGACCGTTTCCGCATCTTTTACCACTGTTTTTGGAGCGACTACCGTTTTCTTTTCAAAATTGTTAAAGCCATAATCGAGCAGCTTTGCTGTCTCATAAAAACGGGCTTCCTTGGTGCTTGTTCCCATGACAACACTAATCAGGCGCAAATCGCCGCGCTTGGCTGTTCCCGTAAAGCAATAGCCGGCTGCTCCGATGTAGCCTGTCTTCATTCCGTCCAAGCCTTCATAGGCAAATTTCTTAAAGGACGGCACGTCCTTATTGCTGCCCAGCATCCAGTTCCAGTTGATCATGGGCTCTTTGTCGCGCTCACGAAATTTATAGGATTGAATTTTAGAATAGTCCAGGAATTCCGGGTGCTTCTGCAGAAGAAGCCTTGCGAACTTCGCCAGATCAGCTGCGGAAATCACCGTTGTGTCGAGCAGTCCTGTTGCCGTTGTAAAATGAGCGGAGTTCAGCCCCAGCGATTTAGCGGTATCATTCATTTTCTGAACAAATCCCTGCTCGGTACCGCCGCCGATATGATCCGCCAGCGCGACCGTCGCGTCATTGGCTGAACCTACTGCCATGGCAATATATAAGTCTTTTACCGTATGCTTATCGCCTTCAGCCAAGTAGATTTGAGATCCATCCGCAGGCGTGGAAGCTGCTTCCTTCGTTACCGTTACAATGTCGTCCCATTTAATACGTTTCTGCTGGATTTCTTCTAAAACGATATATTCCGACATCATCTTCGTCATACTGGCAGGGGGGCGTACTTCATCCTGCGCTACCTGATAAAGCACTTGACCGGTATCCGCATCAATAAGTATGGCCGATTGAACCTCAAGTCCAAGTGAATTCGGTGTGAATGCATCTTTTGCAGCAGCGGCGTAAGCCGACGTCGAACCTATAATCGTAGTAAAAAGCAAGCCGACTAACAATGCGGATATCGCCGATACGAGACGTACCGGTCTTTTATTCCGTTCCAACGTCTTCTCTCCCTCTTCCAGTAGATTGTCTATCTATTATTGTACCACATGGAACGCGCATGAAAAAAGAGAGGCAGGAAAATGGTGATCCCACCATCTTCCTGCCTGGGCACGAACCTTCTATCTAGAATTCTATCCGATCCGTATCTCGGTTTACAACAAGCGAAGCTGACAATATGATTAAATAACTCTAATGATAGATTACAGAGAATAATTTGGTGCTTCCTTAGTGATTTGAACATCATGCGGATGGCTCTCGCGCAGACCGGCATTGGTGATGCGAACGAATTGTGTATCATGCTTCAGTTCTTCGATGCTTTTCGTTCCGCAATACCCCATACCCGAACGCAAACCGCCAATCAATTGATGTACCGTATCAGCAAGCGGTCCTTTGTATGCTACGCGTCCCTCAATCCCTTCAGGCACGAGCTTGTTCTCATTCTCCTGGAAGTAACGGTCCTTACTGCCTTCTTTCATTGCCCCCAATGAACCCATACCCCGATAAACCTTAAAGCGCCGTCCCTGATAAATTTCGGACTCGCCCGGGCTTTCTTCCGTTCCGGCGAACAAACTGCCGATCATAATCGCACTTGCACCCGCAGCGATTGCTTTGGTAACATCACCTGAGTATTTGATACCGCCATCGGCGATAATCGGAATATTATATTCACGTGCCACACTGGCACAGTCATAAATAGCTGTAATTTGCGGAACCCCGATACCGGCGATAATCCGTGTTGTACAGATCGAGCCAGGTCCCATGCCCACTTTAACGACCGATGCTCCGGCTTCGATCAGATCGCGCGTACCTTCACCCGTCGCCACGTTGCCGGCTACGATAACAAGATTCTCATATTTCTCACGAATCTTTCTCACCATATCCAGCACGTTGATCTGATGTCCATGCGCTGTGTCCACAACAAGAACATCCACACCGGACTGTACAAGCGCCTCAGCGCGCTCCAGTGTGTCCTTGGCTATGCCTACGGCCGCTCCGCAGAGCAGCCTGCCTTGTGTATCCTTGGCAGCGTTGGGGAATTGGATCGCCTTTTCAATATCCTTGATCGTAATAAGTCCCTTAAGGGTATTGGTATCGTCAACCAGCGGAAGCTTCTCAATCTTATGCTTCTGGAGCAGACCTTCCGCCTGCTGCAGCGTAGTGCCTACAGGAGCGGTTACCAATTCCTCATGGGTCATCACTTCACTGATTTTCATCGAATAATCGTGAATAAAGCGCAAATCGCGATTTGTCAAAATACCAACCAGCTTCTGATTCTCATCTACAATCGGAACGCCGGATATCCGGTATTTGCCCATCAATTCCTCAGCGTCATATACATGATGATCAGGCGTCAAGGAGAAAGGGTTCGTGATAACGCCGCTCTCGGAGCGCTTAACCCGGTCAACCTCCTCGGCCTGCTGCTGGATGGACATGTTCTTATGGATAATGCCAATACCGCCTTCACGCGCCATAGCGATCGCCAGAGCCGATTCCGTTACTGTATCCATACCCGCACTGATCAGCGGAATATTCAGCTTCACGTTGGCGCTCAGGCTGACTGAAACATCAACTTCCCGCGGCAAAATTTCCGATTTACGGGGTACAAGCAAAACGTCATCAAAGGTTAATCCTTCTTTGGCGAATTTATTTTCCCACACTGATATGATCCTCCTTCAAATGGTTTCCGAAAGAGGGAAGAAACGGCCACCGCTGTGCAAGAAAACATTGTTAACGCAGACGAGCCGAAAAGTCATTTCATCTTACGCTCGCCTTTTCTCCTTTTCGGCGGTATGCCATGTTCCTTCCCTTAAAAATATAATTAAAGTATAGAGCTAATCGATACTTTCTTATATTTCAAAATCGGGCTTCTTATTGTGAATAAATTGATTCGACTCACTTATATTATTGCAATATTAGCAGAGGGGTTAGGGGCTGTCAAGGATTCGCGATGCCCTCTTAATACTCCAATCATGAACGATAATCATATTTACAATTGGAGCTCCAAAGCAGGAATTCATTTACACCTTGCTCATTCGCAGCCTGAATTTGTTTATTGATCTGATGCGCCCCATAACGCTGATGCGGGTGTACCCAGGTGGCTGTAAAGCCCTGGAGCCAAGGGCGGATTTGTGCAGCCTGTTTGTTGGGGGTGGCATTCAACGCTTTATTGCGCCGCATCGCATCCGCCATGGCCTTGCGAATAACCTTATAGGGCTGAAGATCAGGACTGTTTATTCCATACATTCCCTGCGAATAATGGGACGGGTACGTCATGGGTGAGATAACATCGACAACGCTCGCTATAGCCGGCCATGACTGTCCAATCCCCATATCATCCTTGGATGATGTTACCAAGCCGAATACATCCGCCGAAATGCGTACTCCCGCAGAGTGAAGACGATCTTTGGCCTGCTGCAAAAATAACTGAATAACCTCAGCCTTGCTGCTGCCATTTATATCCGCATACCGCACTTCCGTGTCCACTCTTGCCCCATTGTCCGGGAAACGGACATAATCAAACTGGATCTCGTCAAACCCGAGGCTGGCCGCCTCCTCTGCTATTGCGATGTTATAAGAACGGGGTTCCGGTTGATAAGGGTCGATCCATGACTTACCTTGATGATCAAGCCATACACCACCGTTTTTCTTTTGAAAAGCCAACTCTGGTTTCTTCCGAACATATAACGGATCATTGAACACGACAATACGGCCGATGCAGTATATATTCCTGGATTTCAGCCTGTTGATTAAAGCATGAATATCCTTGATGGCTGGATGAGAGGCCGCTCCCATTGTACGTACTTCCGGAATATTGGAACGATACGTTAGTTCGCCATAGTCATTTTTCACATCGATAACCATGGCATTCAGATTCGTCGTATCTATTAGGTGAATGAGGCGGTCCATGTACTTCCGACTGCCTGCGACCCATCCGGAGACATATATCCCTCTGACGGGTTCGCTTGGCTTTCTAATCTGCTCTTTTTGGTCAGCATTCAAGACAGTGGGGAGAGAAGCAGGTTCTTTTCGTTGGGATTGAGAGTGAGTAGATAATGAACGGCTGGATGATTGTTCGATTGTTTGTTGTGCTTGGTTCTTTTCCGATATTTCAGCCGATGACTTGCCGCTTCGATGATTGGCGCTGCATCCTGAATAACCTAATATCATCAGACCTGATAGCACCAAGACCAAGCATCGTTTAACCCATATAGTCATAATGATAATAAATACCCCCCATCATCCTCAATCATTGCTCTCCTATGTAGTATGAGCATACCGATACATGGAGTTGTAAAGGAGTTATAGCCAGAAGTGGGGATCACTGGAGGGCAAGGAACAAACCGGGTGAGATACCATTCAGGGAAGATATCAGCAGACAACAAAAAACCGACCGCAGAACTGCGGTCGGCTTCTCGTGCTTGGCAACGTCCTACTCTCCCAGGACCCTGCGGTCCAAGTACCATCGGCGCTGAAGGGCTTAACGGTCGTGTTCGGGATGGGTACGCGTGGTTCCCCTTCGCCATTGCTACCAAACGGGATGGCTCGGCTATGGACCGATCATCATAAGGGTGGTTACACCCTGAAAACTGGATACGAACGTTTGCGAAACGTTTAGCGGTCGATTCCCTTCAGCCCTTCGGCTGACGGGTGGAACAAGACTTCTCTTGTTCCGGTGTAGGATAAGCCCTCGACCGATTAGTATTCGTCAGCTGCACATCTTGCGATGCTTCC
>NZ_JBWDNQ010000018.1:0-133246 GCF_056269285.1 Paenibacillus sp. JT31N11 | reverse complement strand
GTCCCACGGGCACGAACGTTCAATCCCCGGCTATCGCTATCTTACGACCACACAAAAATGAGGTCCACCAGAAAGATCTGGTGACCTCATAATACGAACGGGTACGATAGTGCAAAGACCAGGAACAGATCGCCGCGGCTAACAACTGTTCCTTTTTCATTGAAGTAACGGGCAGTATTGTGGAAAAAGAGGTAATGGGAGTGATGTGAAAATTAACGGTGATATGATGGAAGAAGATCAACTGCTTGTTGCCTTGGAGGAAACATACAACCTTTCAAGACCCATAAAGTGTAAGTTCCTAAGGGGAAGTTTTAATGATCATTTCTCCGTTGATGCAAATGGAAGAAGATTCGTTTTAAGGGTTTATAAAAATAAAAAGAGCCACATTAGAAATATTGCAGATATTCGGTTTGAACTGGATTTCCTTGAGTATCTCCACACTAAAGGGATACCTGTTGCTTTTCCAATTCGAAGTATTAAAAAAGAAACCCTAAACACCGTAACTTATAAAAATGAGCACCGATATGTAGCCTTGTTTAATTACGCCGAAGGGAGTCAAATCGGTGATGTCAATCTTAGCGATGCAGAGACCTTTGGGAGTATTGTCGCGGCCCTTCATAAGAAAGCGGACCAATTTAAAAGTGAGTTCTCTCGAATTAATATGGATCAGGACTATCTGATAAAAGAGCCATTAGTAAATTTAGAAAGATATATCACGTCCTTAAAGTTATCCGATATATCATTTATCAAGACTCGTGCTAACCTAATGCTTGAGCACATTAACCAACTTCCAATAACTAACGAAGCATATGGATTAATTCACGGAGACCTAAATCCGTCCAACGTTCATTATAGTCCGGAACATGGATTTAAAATTTTTGATTTTGATCATTGTGCGTACGGATGGAGGATACACGATTTAGCGGTGCTAAGGCTTTGTTTTGATAACACCACCTATAAGGCAATTCATCATGGGTATCAATCTGTCAGGCTGCTTTGCTCGATAGAAGAAAAAAGCATCGATTTGTACTCTGATGTGTTGTTACTTAGAAAGAGCAAAGATATATTGGACATGTTAGAAGCCAATGGAGCCTCCAAAGAAGAAAAGACAAAAGTTGTTATTAATGCCATAGAGACATTACGTATTTTAAACAAGAGGCCATTAAACTAATGGGTACGTTAGCTTAACAAAGTCATGTGACGAAGGAGCTGCCGCGCAGTTCCTTTTGCTTCTTCCAAAATAATTGATCTATAGGTACTGTTGGGGCGTGAGTTATATACGAAAGGGCAGGATAGATTGATTACTTCACGAATACTCAAATGATGGAATCTTTTGCAAGTTCGTAATTTTGACGTTAGATGAAAGGGCTGAAAAACTATTGGAAAGAAACGATACACTATCAAAGTCATCGTTAAAAAGATATAAGATTCTCAAAATTCTCACATTCATAATAGGATATTTAATTATATTTGCTTGTTTTTATTTCTGTGAACTACCGCGTAATACTCCTATATTCATTGGTTCTTTCATTGGCTCTTTTGTTGGATCGCTGCTAAGTATTATTAAGAGACGGCCAGTCCGAAAAAATAGTAGAATTGATCGAATCACGGTATTAGCTTTTATTTTTTTATTTTGTGTAATTATTTTTGTTTATAGTGAGGCGGAAATCAGTAAAAAGGTTACTTATTCTGTAATAATAACTATTACAATATTAGTTTGCGAAGTTATTGATAACAAATTATTAGGAAAGATATTGAATGAAAAATCAATTTAGATTGTTAATCAAGGTCAGCCCATCAAATATAGAAATTATTATTAATAAGATTGGAAGTCGATTTAAGAATGAAAGAAGGCAATAGAAAACAATCGTTCGCCCAATGCATTTCAGAAAAAATAAGTCAGATATTTTATTAAGCTTACGGGTACGATAGTGCAACAACCAGATCATTAAAGTAACGGGTATGAGAGAAGGGGCTGCTGGGGCTGCTCCTTTTGCTTCTTCGCAAAATTGATCTACATGTACTGTTGGGGCGTAAGCTATAATACGAACTGGCAGGATAACGAGATAAGGGAAAAATCACACCGTGATTCAAAAAATGATATGATTTTGAAAAGGAGTGAAATTATGTTTCAGGGTTCTAACGGATTGTTTTCAATATTACCCATCGTCATGTTTATTGTTTACGGATTATTCATTCTTCTTGGATTATATAGCCTTTATTTATTCATTAAACTTGCGATTAGAGGAATAGCAGCGTTAGATATTTATCTAGATGAAAAGAGAAACAGGCGTTTGTAGTATTAAAATCATTGAACTAACGGGTACGATAGCGCTATGATACGACGCTGCCGACAGATCGACTGCCTGCGCAGCTCACAATATGTGGTATATTTGATGTAATGATATGAAGGGGTTATTGCTTTGATTTAAATGGTATGACACGGGCAAACCGATTTTAACAAGAAAGAAAGCTTCATTTCGCGGAGGTGCCTATGAATCCTGAATTTGCAACCTATATCCAATTGGTACGCTTGTGGCTCTTCGCTCCCGATACGCCTGTTGGGCTGTAAGGGCTCCGTAGCACGAACCAGATTGACCCCGTTTAATTTCGCGAGCAATAGTGGCGTGATGTCGCCCAAGCTGACGTGCAATCGCTCGAATTAATAATGTGCTTGCTTTTCCCGGCATTTTCAGAGGGGCATTGGATGTAAGGGCTTCCGATATCAATGAAGAAATGAATATTGCCGCAGCCCGAATTATTGCAGATTTAATTACGGAGGAAGAGCTGAATCAAGATTACGTTATTCCTCATCCTTTTGACCCGCGTGTTGCTTCCAGTGTGGCTATGGCAGTGGCCAAAGCCGCCCAGGAATCGGGAGTCGCCCGCAATCAAGTTACTGTACTTGGATAAGAAACGAATTACACTCCGGCCTTTTCCCGATGTTTAACCGGGGAAGGGCCTTTATTCGTGGATTAGAATGGGACGGAACCAAAGAAATGAAACGGAAGAAATTTAATGTTATACACGAGCCATGCCTGAGCGAATGTTTTTTGTACAGGACAGCTCCGGAAAACGGCAAGGTTATAATATCGCTCACCCAATCGGAATGCGGGCTCCGAGTATTGAAGGACATTTTTTGCACTAGACGTTTCCGGCGTTTGCTGCAAGTGTGCGTAGTTCCTGAGCATGAACAGCGGTTTTTATCAAATGTAGGAATTTTTTTAACTGTCGTTGCGTACGTCAAGAATTGTCTGTTTCTCTCCCAAAAAATACCTCTTATTATTTATGTAAGCGGTTAAATACCATGAAATCCACTCCTGCCGCAATTTAAATTTAAGGGGGAAGAAAATGCAACGAAAATGGAAAAAACTAATGCCAGTATTATTGTCCTTAGGATTATCCGTCTCTATGCTGGCGGCTTGTTCCAATGGGACAACTTCACCGGAGGCAACCGGCGGTACGGATCAGGCAGCCAAGAAAGACGAGCCGTTAAAAATCAGTATGGCCTGGGGACTGTATAACGAGCTTCCGGACATGAACAACAGCTTCTGGAAGGAGTTCAAGAAAAGGACCAACGTGGAATTGGACATTCAATGGATTCCGAATGCTAACTATCAGCAAAAATTGGAGCTCATGCTGGCAACGGGAGATATTCCCGAGATTGTAATGGGAGTGGGGTATAATGTTCCCACCTTTTACACAGCAATAGAAAACGGCATGTTTTGGGATCTCACACCGTTTTTGGGCGATTTTAGCAACTATCCGAATTTGAAAAAAAATAAAGAAACCGGAGTATTCGATTATAATAAAGTAAATGGAAAAATTTACACATTACCCCGGATGAGATCGCAGGTCCATTCCAGCCTTTTGATGCGCAAGGACTGGCTGGACAAATTGGGTATCCCCATGCCCACCACGCTGGACGAATATAAAGCGGCCTTGCAAGCGATTGTCAAAGCGAATCCTACCGGACAAAACCCATTTGGCTTAACCACCCACGGGGTACTTAACGGAGCAAAAGACGTCTTTATGCCCGCCTTCGGTGTCTATGATCTGACTTACGATAAGGAAGGAGGACTTATCCGTGATGTCCTTACGCCGCAGTATGCCGATATGGTTGAATGGTTCAGGGGAATGTATGCGGACGGGCTGCTTCCCAAGGAGTTCTCCACCATGAAAGAGCCGCAGTCTCTGGATTTGATCAGCTCCGGTAAAGCGGCCTCGATGGGGTATGTGGTCAGGGCAGATTGGCAGTATACCGAGACCAATAGAAAGCTGGATCCAAACGCCTATGTCAGATCCGCAGTATTAAAGGGGCCGAAAGGCTATGCGATCAACTTGCGTTCAAATTATGCTCCCGGCATGTTCATTTCCAAGAAGGTTCCGGAGGAAAAGGTGAAACGGATTCTGGATTTCTATGAGTCTACCGCTACGGCGGATTTCCTCAAATTCGGCGAATACGGGGTTGAGGGTGTTCATTATAACATGGTGGACGGTTATCCCAAGATGACCGAGCTCGGAGGCAAGGAAATGGTCATTTCCAGCTATGATCCGTTTGTGCTGACTTATGACAGCGGATTTAAAATCAGAAATGTCAACGCACCGCCTGAATTCAATAAAGAAACGGAAGCAATGGTCAAAGACTGGACGGAAAAGGGCAAGCTGAATCCGTTCAGCTATCTGATCTCGAATACGTTTAACGACATTTGGCCGAAATATCAGGATGAATACGATACCAAGACCGTTCAGGCCATAATCGGTAAAATATCGATGGACGATTACAGGGCTTATCAGGAGCAATTGAGAACTATGCCCGAAATGAAAAAGGCGTTCCAGGAATTTAATAAATCCGAAAAGGATTTTACGGCGAACAAAGGCAAGTAAATTTCAAGTAAGTGCAAGTCGCAAGTAATGCGAGTAAGTATGTCCGAGTGGCTTAAGGCAAATTTGAAGAGAATGACTTGCAATCGCTTTCAATTAGCCTTTACGCTGCCGGAATCATGATCGGCTTTAAAATCGTGGCGGAGAGAGGATGGAAACTATGAGCAAAATCACCAGTATTGAAACGTTTACTACACAATCGGTCGGTATCGTAAGGGTGCGTACCGAAGACGGATTGGAAGGATACGGCCAGGTTGCGTCTTATCATTCCGACCTGTCCGCCAACGTGCTGCACCGGCAAATCGCCCCTTATGCGTTAGGCGCCGATTCGGACGATATTGCAGGCTTGGCCGAGCGGATCGTGGTCGGTGAGCATAAATTTCCGGGTTCTTATATATGCCGTGCCGTGGGAGGGGTGGATACGGCTCTGTGGGATCTCCGTGGCAAACGGGAAGGGAAGAGCGTTTGCGAGCTTTTGGGCGGAAAGCTACGCAAGCTGCCCGTATACGGCTCCAGCATGAGCCGGAACATCAAGCCCGAGGAGGAAGCGGAGCGGATGGTCCGGCTGCAGGAGGAGCAGGGGTTCCGGGCTTTTAAGATTCGGATCGCCGACAACTTCGGCAACGACGTAGACCGTTGGCCCGGCCGTACGGAAGCGATCGTGCCCGCCGTCCGTAAAGCGATCGGAGACGATGCGGTTCTGCTGGTAGACGCCAACAGCGGTTATACTCCCAAACGGGCCATAGAAGTCGGCCGCATGCTGGAGCAATACAATGTGGGCCACTTTGAAGAGCCGTGCCCGTATCCTGAATTGGAATGGACGGCGGAGGTGGCGGCAGCTCTGACGATTCCCGTATCCGGCGGTGAGCAGGATTGCGATTTGGCGCAGTTCAGACGGATGATCTGGATGAAAGCAGTGGATATTGTGCAGCCTGATATTTGTTATGTAGGCGGAATCAGCCGTGCTCTAAGTGTGGCGAAGATGGCCCAGGAAGCGGGATTGCCCTGCACACCGCATGCAGCCAACCATTCGATGGTGACCCTCTTTACGATGCATTTGCTAGGCGCATTCCCTAACGGAGGGCCGTTTATGGAGTACAGCATTGAGGATACAAAGTGGCTGAACGGCTTGTATACTTCAGACCCTTTTAAAGTTACGGACGGGAAGGTAACCATTCCGGACGAACCCGGATGGGGTGTGACCATTAACCCCGAATGGCTGGAAAAAGCGGAGTATACCATCAGCTCCATGTAGGAGATCCATTTTGAAATCGTAGTTCATTCGTTCTGGTTTTTGGTGAGTATGGAGGGTTCCAGATGGCAAAATGGTTGCGTAGGAGATGGACCGGTATCATTTCCGTTTGGTCGAATATGCAGGGGCAATTTTTTTACCGTCTTATTTGGCTCGGGCTGGTTTCGGCATGTATTCCGATCATTCTTGCCGGAACCCTCTACTATCAGATGACGGTTAAGGAAGCTTACCAT
Source organism: Paenibacillus sp. JT31N11 (assembly GCF_056269285.1). Classification (NCBI taxonomy): domain Bacteria; kingdom Bacillati; phylum Bacillota; class Bacilli; order Caryophanales; family Paenibacillaceae; genus Paenibacillus; species Paenibacillus sp. JT31N11. Next base: position 126,877 of record NZ_JBWDNQ010000018.1, on the reverse strand, counting down.
AAGACAGAAGAGGAAAGCCTCGTATCACTAAAATTCGAGATGGATCGAATCGAGTCTTTACTGGCCGGAATCGAGCTGGAATCCTTCCATTTAGCCTTGGATCCTTCCATTGTAGATTTCCTATCCGAGGATCGTAACAGCAATGATTATCTTATTAATAAACAGATGCTCGCCGCATTGGAGCGTAAAAAAAATACCAATGACTTCATTGGGGAGATCGTGCTTTATCAAAACGGCAATATAATGCTGAATTCGGTGTATTACGGGCAAATACCGGCATCCAATTATCCTTATATGAGGGATATCGACTTTGTCCTGAATACGGAGTCCCCGGAAGCGCAATGGCTGTATTTGCCCCAGGCTGAAAAAAACGGCTATATATCTTTTATTCGCAAACTTCCGCTAATGACCATGAATAAAGGAATGGACAGACTGATTATTCATATTCGGGTTGATATGCTGAAGAGCTACATGAACGACAGCTTCTTTTACTTAACCGATAAATCGCTGCTTGTTACGGACGTGAATGGCCGGGCTTTGTTCCACATCCAAGGAAAAAATATGGTGGATACGGAGGGGCTCAGCGACCCGAATCTAAAGCGGATTGTCGAAGAACAGAAGCCTTCGAGTGTGTTTCTTGCCAAAGACCAGGATGGGCGGGAGAAGCTTTATTCTTATCAAAAAACAACCTCGGGACGCATTTACATCTCATTAATTCCAAAAGAGGAATTTTCCAAGCAATTAGGCTGGATTCGCTGGATGACGGTTTGTGCCGTTCTGATCTTAATCCTGGTTGCCGTGCTGTTAACGATCTTTAACTCCATGCGGGTATATAGTCCAATCCAACAATTATTAAAACATGGCAAAGATTTGAGTCTCGGTCCGTTTCAAAATAATAATCCAAATGAAATTAATTACATCAAAGAGTGCCTGAATTATTTAAATTGGGAGACGAAATCATTGTCTACTTATTTAAGGAAAATGGAGCCCAATTTACGCGAACGCTTTTTTCACAAGCTTTTGGAAAAAGGATATGTGGATCAAGGATTGCTGCTGAAGGAGTGCTCTGATTTGGGTATAGCGGTCAACAAGCATTATATCGTTTTGGTCGCTGAGCTGGAAAATATTCATAAGGAAAAACGTTTTCTGCCGGAGGACAATGCGATTATTAGATTTGCCATCACCAATGTGATGGGAGAGCTACTTGAAGAACATAACTCATTAAGCGGATATATTTTAAATTTCAATAAAGGAATCGGGGTTGCCGTCGTCAGTTGCAGGGATATGTCAATGCTCGTGGAGGAAGCCCAGCAATATGCCGCTGCCGTATGCCATGCGTTGAACCGCTTCCTGAAGTTCAAGGTTTCTATCGGGCTGGGGAGTGTCTGCGCCCATATTTCCGATGTCGCGGTTTCCTATCGGGAGGCTTTAGCAGCGCTGGAGTACCGGTTGATTGATGATTCCAATCCTGTCCTTTACATTGAGGATCTGGATAATGCAGAAAGAAGGATCCCCTCTTTCTATCCACATCAGGATGTGGAATCCATTGTTTCGGCACTTAGAAACAAGGATGTCGCAACAGCCAGGCAGGCATTAAAATCATTTTCTCAAGCTGCACGGCTTTCCCAATCTCACATGATTACTTACCAATCCTATCATCTTCTGCTGGCCTCCATTATTCAGTCTGTAGAAAGTCAAGGCGGCAGCATTTTTCATGTATTGGAGAGTAACTTATTTGACCAATTGAAGGAGAGAAAGACGTCAACGGAAATCTGCGATTGGTTTACGGATGTTTGCTTTCCCATGTTCCAAAGAATCATCGCTCAGAACGATCCGACTCAGCTTGCCAAGGGCAGGTCAGATATTATGCGTGTATGCCAATATATCAGAGGAAATGTTCTGTCCGACATATCGTTAACCCAATGCTCGGAGATGCTTTCCATGACTCCGCCCTATGTGAGCCGGCTATTTAAGAAAATCATGGGGTTTTCGTTTGTGGAATATGTTATCAACTGCAAGATGGAGGAGGCCAAGAGGATGCTCCTGGAAACAGATCTCACCCTGCAAGAAATTGCGGCAAGCATCGGTTATACAGAACGAAATCTTAGCCGTATTTTTCAACGTTACATCCAATTGACACCAGGCCAGTTCCGGGCCAAGAACCGCTGAATGGCCAGCTTGTATTCATACCCGCTTCCGGAAAGGAGCTTTTTTGCTTATGAAACATCCGACTGAAATTTCTTCCGTTTCATCCATATCCGGAACCTTAGGCCGAAATTCCTCGGGCCGGCTATGGAAGCAAATCGTGAAAGGGAGATATATTTATTTGCTGGCGATGCCGGGGTTTCTCTTTCTTGTTTTATTCAAATTCGTTCCGATGTGGGGGCTGCTGCTTGCTTTCCAGGACTATAGTCCGTTTAAGGGCATTTCGGGAAGCGAATGGGTCGGTTTTAATCATTTTGTGGATTTATTAAACGATTCGAATTTTTACCGTATGCTTCGCAACACCTTACTTATTAATCTGTTTGGTCTTATCTTTTATTTTCCGATTCCTGTTTTTCTCGCCTTGATGGTCAATGAGGTTCGGCACGAGATATTTAAAAAGATTAACCAATCGATTGTCTATATGCCGCATTTTTTATCCTGGGTTATTATAGCCAGCATGACCTTTTTTATCTTGTCTACGGATATCGGGATTGTTAATAAAATGTTTAATTCGCTTGGCATAACACCTATCCCGTTTTTAACGCAATCTAGCTTTTTTTGGGGATTGATTACAGGACAAACCATTTGGAAGGAAACAGGATGGGGAACCATTATTTTTCTCGCCGCCATTGCCGGTGTCGACCCGCAGCGCTATGAAGCGGCAGTGGTTGACGGTGCATCCCGCTTTCGCCAGATTTGGCATATTACGCTGCCGGCCATCCGTCCCACCATTGTGGTCCTGCTGATTTTGCGTCTGGGCAATATGGCTGACGTCGGCTTTGAGCAAGTCCTGCTGATGATGAACCCGCTTGTCAGAGAGGTAGGCGAGGTTTTTGACACTTATGCTTATACACAGGGGATTTTACGCGGTCAGTTCAGTATCGGGGTTACCGTCGGATTATTCAAGGGGGTCGTAGGGTTGGTGTTTGTGGTGACGGCTAATTATGTTGTGAAGAAATTAGGTTATGAAGGTATCTATTAAGAAAAGTGGGGTGAAGCCATGAGTTTCGTGCATAAGAAAGGTTTGACACTGTTTGATTATGTAAACTATTCTCTGCTTTTGCTCATATCCGTCATCAGTATTTTCCCGTTTATTTATGTGTTTAGTGTATCTCTGACGGATCCCGATACTTATATTCCTTTTAAATTTTATTTGTTTCCGGAAAATTTTTCGCTGGCTTCTTATAAATACATTTTATCAACCAACAGCTTTATGAATTCGTTGAAAAGTACAACCTTCGTCACTGTCGTTGGCACGGCGCTCAACCTGGTTTTTACGTTCACGCTGGCCTACGCCTTGACTAAAAAGCATGTGATAGGAAGAAATTTTATGCTTGTCTGTGTCATTTTCACTTTATTGTTTAATGCAGGAATTGTTCCCAACTATTTGCTGATAAAAGAAATGGGACTGCTTAACTCGTATTGGGCGCTGATCCTGAGCAGCCTGACGAACGCCTGGACGCTGATCGTGGTGAAAAGCTTTATGGACGCTCTTCCCGATGAGCTGGAGGATGCGGCAAGAATCGATGGCTGTAATGATTTGACGGTGTTTCTTCGTATTGTGCTTCCATTATCCATGCCGGCGATTGCCACGTTTACGTTATTTTTTGCGGTATCTCATTGGAATACCTATTTTAATGCACTGATCTATTTGACGGACGCCAAAAAGTGGACGCTTCAGGTTCTGGTCAAAACGCTTGTCATTGATTCTGAATCGTCTGGAATTGCAGCAGCGGGTTCGGCGGAAGAAAAGATGATTCCGCAGGAAACGATCCGGATGGCGGCCGTTGTCGTTGCGATGCTCCCGATACTCATTGTGTATCCGTTTTTACAAAAATATTTTGCCAAGGGCGTTATGCTGGGCTCCATCAAAGGATAACGAACGGAGTGCCGAAGCGGCACCTGAGCGTGAAAAACAGACAAATCGGCTGTACTGCTTTTATTCAACCATATAGGAGGCGCAACCGCATGAAAATTACAAATGTCAAATGTTTTCAAGCGAACGGAGTCTTTGTCAAAATTGAGACGGATGAAGGGATTACCGGCTATGGGGAAGGCTCGAATTTTACACCGCTAGCCGTTATCGGCATGGTGGAGGAATTAAAACCGTACATCATCGGGGAGGATCCGCAGCGGATCGAATATTTGTGGCAGGCTTGCTTCCGTCGTTTATTTGCGCGGGGCGGCCCGGTAACCGGATCTGCAATTGCCGCTATCGATATGGCCCTTTGGGATATTAAGGGAAAAGCTCTTAACGTGCCCGTGTATCAATTGCTTGGAGGGCTGGCCCGGGAAAAGGTGAGACTCTACGGACATATCACCGGCAATTCGGCGGAAGAAATTGCCTCGAACGCCAAGAAGCTGGCGGCCAAAGGAGTAACGGCCATCCGCTACCGCGGCTTTCACGATACCGACGAGATCAACCTGCACGATCATAAACGGGCGGTCAGACAGCAAATCGAATATACGGAAGCCATTCGTGCCGCGGTTGGGGACGATGTCGACCTTATACTTGAATGCCACGGACGGTATGATCCTGATTTCGCCGTAATGCTTGCCGAAGGGGTAGCGAAATTCAAACCTTTTTACATTGAAGATCCGATTCGTCATGAAAATCCGCAGGCATTGATCAGGTACAGAAATCATACGAACATTCCGCTCGCAACCGGGGAACGCGGACATAACAAGTATGATTTCCGGGAGCTGGTAGTGGACGGTTACGTAGATTATTTGCGGCCCGACGTATGCTGGTGCGGCGGTATTACGGAGATCAAGAAAATTGCGGCTTTGGCGGAGGTATATAACATTAATGTGGTCCCGCACAATAACTGGGGGCCGTTAGGGACTTCAGCAAGTGTACATATTTCTTTGGCCATTCCTAATATTACCCTTATGGAAGGTTTCTGGGTGGATTCCGCTAAACCGACGGATATAGTGACGCCTTGGCCTAAAATCGTGGACGGTTATGCGTACCCGCCCGAAGGTCCCGGTCTGGGAGTGGAATTCAATGAAGAGATTGCAGCCTCCCTTCCACCAAAGCCTACAAGGGTTTTGCCAAAACTGAACGGGATTGACGGATCTGTAAGAGATTGGTAGTCGCTGCTAACCTTAACGGAAATAAATCGATTTGCAGAAAGTTCTGGTTTTTTTTTAGCTTCGGGTATATGATCTATAAGTGACAACTTCATAAACACGCGGGAGCTTGGGAATGCCAGGCTGAGAGGATGACCGTATTTCGTCATCGACCGTTAAACCTGATCTGGGTAATGCCAGCGGAGGAAACGACCTAGCCTTTTTGTATTCAAAGACCGCATCTTTACGTTGCGGTCTTTTTTGTACATTTCGGCGGACTCCGTTTGAACCCATTCATTCTAAGGAGGAAATGAAATGGCAAGCGATAAGAAAAACAGTCAAATAATCCAAATGTAAATTCTTTTCCAGGCAGTAAAAAAGTGCATGTACAAGGTTTACGTGAGGATATTTTCAAGTTCCTATGCGTGAGATTGCCTTGAGTCCTGGTGCGGGTACGACAGGCGAACAAGCCGATCCGCCCTTTCGTGTCTATGATTGCAGTGGTCCTTATACGGATTTGGAATAGGTAAGGGATATCCGTCAAGGCCTTCCATCCAATCGGCGGGCTTGGATCGTGGAAGGAATGACGTGGAAGAATATGACGGCAAAACGGTTAAACCGGAAGAAAACGGATATATCAACTCTCCTGGTAGGTGATCGCGAAGTAAAGAATGTTACCTTGCGTACCACATGCTCTTCCTCGCCCGGGTACATCGAATACGATGGCGATGCTTCCGTTGTAGTCGTCGCGCTTCTAGTTAGGTAATTCAGATTTCCAAAGAGACTTGGCGTAAATAGGCCCGGTCTCTTTCCTTTTGTATGGGGGTCTATGGTGGCAATTAAGGGCAGGTGTTGTCTCTGGTTTAAGCAGTCATTTGGTGGCCAAAGTAATGTCTAATTATTTTTTGAAAATTAAATATCGCAGATGTGAAAAAATAGACATTAACAGAAAAAGCTTCATTTACATTGAATAAATGCCCCTATAATATATAAATCAATGCAGATCAACCGTTCGATAAGGTACAATTTTACACTTCAAATTTTTATGATGAGGAGGAGATGAAGTTGCAATATATTCAGGTTAAAAAAAAAGTCAGCAATAAAGTAGTTGTAAACATAATGGCGAGTTTTTTTAAAACGATCCTTAAGTACAAGTTTTTATATGTATTGATGCTGCCAGGTATTCTTTGGTATATCATTTATCGATATTTGCCGATGTTTGGATTGATTATTGCCTTTAAGGAATATAACTTCGCGCTGGGAATTTGGAATAGTCCGTGGGTAGGTATGAAGTATTTCAATTATTTATTTTCTTCCTCAGAGTTTTATACGGTGCTGCAAAATACGGTGATCATTAATATGTACAATTTAATTTTCGGGTTTCCAGCACCGATTATATTGGCATTGCTCTTGAATGAATTAAAAAATATTCTCTTCAAAAGAACGATTCAAACGGTCATCTATTTTCCGCATTTTTTATCTTGGGTTGTTTTTGGGGGAATCATCATCCAGTTTCTCAGTCCGAATGAAGGTTTTGTTAATCAAATTATCAAATACTTCGGAGGTGACCCGATTTTTTTTCTTACTCAATCCCAATATTTCAGAGGTATTCTCGTGGTTACCAATATTTTGAAAGAAGCGGGCTGGGGGACGATTATATATTTGGCTGCTTTAGCTGGTGTGGAACAAGAACAATTCGAAGCGGCGACGGTCGATGGGGCCAATCGGTGGCATAAATTGATTCACATCACGCTCCCAGGTATTACCAACGTCATTATTATTATGTTGATTTTGAAAGTTGGCTACCTATTAGATGTAGGGTTTGAACAAATTTACATTATGTATAATCCAGCCGTCTATGATGTCAGCGATGTCTTAAGCACTTACATTTATAGGGTGGGGATTCAAGATTTGAGGTTCAGTTTGACAACAGCATTAGGTTTATTCCAAGCTGTTATCGGATTTATTCTCATCTATGGGGTCAACAGAATAGCCAAAAAATATAGTGATGTGTCGATGTGGTGATAAAAGGAGTGACAGGAATGAAAGCAGGCGGCACTTATACCATTCTTATCTATACCGTATTAATCTTGTTTGGCCTCGTTACATTTATCCCGTTTTATTATGTATGGGTGGCTTCGTTGAGTAATCCCGATTTAATTTCTGATGGGGAATTGATATTTTTGCCGAGAGGGTTCACTCTGGAAGCTTATAAGACGCTGCTGTTCAATGATAAATTTATAAGCGCTTTCTTCATGACGGTGACTCGAACCACATTGGGTACTCTTGTGAATTTAATTTTACAATGCTCATTTGCTTATTCGCTATCCAAGAAGTACTTGCCAGGAAGAAAGTTTTTCATGCTGTTTATTATTGTTACCATGATGTTTAATGGCGGGATCATTCCGACCTATTTAATTGTTAAAGCAACGGGATTGATCGATACGATCTGGGCTTTGATTATACCTGGGGCAATAAGCACATGGAATATTATTTTGTTAAGATCATTTTTTGAGAATGTTCCGGAAAGCCTTGAAGAGTCGGCACGCATGGATGGAGCGAATGATATTTATATTTTGATCAAAATCATTCTCCCCTTGTCAATGCCGGTGATTGCAACCATTGCTTTATTTTCCGCCGTTGGCCACTGGAACTCGTTCCTGGATGCAGTCATTTATACTAATTCGCCAAAACTTCAGGTATTGCAAATTTTTCTAAGAAATATGGTTGAACAAATGCAAAATATAATGGCCAATGGGGACGCGGTCGCGGTTAATAAGGGTGTTTCTTCGTTAACACTGAGATCTGCTGCCATTTTCGCATCAAGCTTACCCATCATCATGGCATATCCTTTTATTCAAAAGCATTTTATGAAGGGTGTTATGCTAGGGGCGGTAAAAGGCTGATCCAAAAAAGGAGGAGGTGAGTCTTTGCGAAATTTATTGAGCATCGGATTAATTGGCTGCAGTGACTTGGTGTATAACTTTGTCTATGACTGTACAAAGCATTTACCTATCACATTATCAGCGATATGCGACCCGAACGAAGAGAAGATGATCAAGTTTTCACAGAGGTATAACGTACCCGCAACCTACACGGATTATAAAGAAATGCTGGATCAGGAAGACCTCGACGCGGTGATTAGTTTTCCAGATGAGATAGAAACACACTACACAATCGTCAAAGCCTGTTTGCAGTCTGCACTCCATGTCTTAACGGAGCGGCCGGTCTGTCTCACATCGCAGGAAACAAGAGATCTGCTGGAGCTTCAGAAGAAAACGAATTGTTATGTGATGCAGCGGCTTAATAAAAGGTTTACCCCCGCATATATTATGGCTAAAGAGATTTTGCAAAGAGAAGAATTTGGGGAATTAACGATGTATCTGGCTAAATATCAAGCTTCCGAGTATGAATCTGAGCATTCTTTCATTTATAAACATATCATTCATCATCTGGATTTGGCCCGGTATTTGATGGGCGAGATTACCTTAACCCATGTCGATGTTAACCGGGTTGACCCCACAAAAATCGGATTTAACATATCATTTGTCAATGAATCGGGGGCGATTGGATTGCTGCAAACCGGTTCTTTACAAGATGGAACTTATCCTATGGAGCAGGTTGAAATAACCGGAATAGGGCATTTAATATCTATTGATAACATCAGAAGCGTGGAATACAGAAGGCCGGGGGGCGTAAGAAAAGCGCGACAAGTGGATTCTTTGCACGAGATGAACGATACGTTAAAATGGAGTTTGAATAACGGCCATATGTCGAATTTCTCTTATATCGGTTTTGAAAATTTATTTAATCATTTTGTTCGTTGTATTTTGGAAGAGGAGCAGCCTACTCCGGACTTGTCCGAAGCAATCAGGACGATCGAATTAGTGGAGACGCTGTGTGCAATGATTGCGTTGGATTCGAACGCAGGTTTAGTAAAATAGCAGTTTCGAACAAGTGTTTTAGTCAAATAGTGTAAGCGGTTTATTTTTGTCCTTAGTGCATTATCAACGGGGAGGAATAAAATTGATTTTCTCTTCTAAATCTAATGGAGACGACGTTGACAAGCGGCTTTGTATATTATATGTGAGTATTACGCTTCTATTTTATTGCGCTGCGTTGCTGTACATGGTTAAAAATCATTATGTGGCTATTGATAAGAATATCGATAATCATATTTCTGATTATAAAACCATGAACAGCACCGTTGATACGCTGGTACAAAAAATTGAATCAATCAGCTATCAGATCGCGACAGATTATGACACGAATGAATGGGCTCAATACAATGACAATAATAATGTCGATTACTACACGCTATATAAAATCCAGAGACGATTTATGAGTATTATCAATTCGGATCCACAGATATCTTCGATGTATTTATATAACAGAAAAACGAACAAAGTATTTTCGTCCAATTTTATGATATCCGATTTGGAAGCATTCCCTGTCAACATGGTTTTGAAGGAGTATTTGCAAAATAACGAAAAAAAAACCTTTTATAAATCGACAGTTGAGAGGCGGACGGAATCAGGAGCCAACACAATCGTTCCCTATATAACAACCTTACCAGCAAGCGGTACAGAAGGCGGTGTGCTCGTTGTAAACGTCAATGAAAAAAAGCTGTTATCTGAGATCAAATATAATTCGGGTGGGTTTGTCCTCTTTAATGATAATAAAGATGTACTTACATACAGAAATGAAGAAGTTTTGAAAGTTTTCGAAAATTGTAAGGAAGAGATTCTAAAAAATGAATTGATCCAGAACAAGATTTTGAACACGGGCTATGTCAAATGGGATAAAAAGAAATATTTCTTTGCCGTCTCGAATGGAATCAACCGTGGAGCCAAGATTCTATATATTGTGCCTTACAGCGAGATTTTAAGTGGCATTCAATATGATAATAACACGATTTTGTATGTAGCGCTCGCATCGGTAGTGCTGCTTATTTTGACTATTTTCACCTTCCCTTATTTTAAGCGAGTGTATTCAAAGCCTTTGGTTCGTTACAATCAAAATTTAAAGGATAACATTGATAATTTGCGGGAAACATTAATTTCACACATTCTAACAGGTAAGGTTTCGTCCAGAGAAGAAATTATTAACAAAACGCGGGAGTTTAAGATTGATCTTGTTGATAAAGAGTATCTAATTATCGTCTTTCAGATTAATGACTATTATAAAAATTTGCTAAACACGCAAAATGAAGACCGTTTTACGATCAGCAGGTCGATTTTGAAAGCAATTAAATATATGCTGATGCTTGATTATATTCCCTTTGTAGTGAAAACGGATCTCGATAAGATAGCCGTTCTATTGACGATTTCAGCAGGCAAGAAACCAGAGAAAGTCACCACAGAATTAAAGAAAACAATCAGCTATGTGCAAAAAGAAATCGAGGAAAACTTCAATCTGTCCGTCTGTGCTGCGGTTTCGGGTATTTGTAATGAAGTCAAAAACATGCCAAACTTGTACGCTCAAGCGGTCAAGAGTCTGGATTATCGGGTGATTTATGGGAGAAATTCGATTATTGATAGCAATAATATCCATTTAAACGAGAAAGATGATTACATTTATCCACTTAAAGAAATCAATTGGATCGCTGATTGCATCCGCAAAGGAGATATAAACGAAATTGAAAGAAGCTTGAACAAAATTATTGAATATAGCATCCATAATCATTTTTTTTCGTTGGATGCGATGAATGCGATTTATTCGAATATCTTGTACAGCATCGTTAAGTACTTATTAGAGTTAGGGTATTCGATCAATGATGTATTTCAAGAAGACATCTTCATGGTGCTATATTGCCATGAGATGATTCATGAAAAGAAGGCCTACATTCTGAAATCTTGTAATCAGGTGTTCAGCTATAAAAAAAGTATTGAAAACAATATGGATACTATCATCATGGAGCAAATTTTGCTATATATCAACAATCATTTCGATAAAAACATTTCGTTAAGTAGTCTAGCTGAACAATTTCATATGAATTCTTCCTACTTAAGCAGCTTTATTAAAAAAAATTTGGGCTTTAATTTTATTGACTATGTGAATGATTTGCGTATTGAGAAATCTTTAACCTGTCTACAAGAAAGCAAATTGACGGTCCAGGAAATAGCGAAGATTTGCGGTTACGATACGGTGCATTCGTATATACGCAATTTCAAGAAAAATCATGATGTGACGCCAGCTGTTTTCCGCAACACATATTTAAAAAATAAAACGACGAGCGTTCTTCAGGTAACTCCCGATGTACAAAAAATTTGTACAACAAATAACTAAATTAAAGGCCGTATTTTAAATTAATATACATTTTATCTTTGCAATGAATTCGCTATCATTCTCGGTAGGCTCAAGGAGGGGGGAAGCAATTGGAGCTGAAGTAGGTTCAGTTGAATACAACCGCAGGTTCTGTAAACGAAAAAGGAGGACTCATATTATGGAGAAATATTTGAAACGGCTTCGCACTTCAGTGATTGGCATGTCTGCAATAATGATGACTCTATCAGGATGTAGTTCAGCGGTAAAACCGGAATCCGAAGCCCCTACAGCCAGTGCAGACAACCCGGTTAGTGTTAATTACATGTTCGATTTTAATGTCGATTTGACGGAAGGAACCTTGCTCGAAAATAAATATGTGGATTTTTTACAGAAAAAAACGGGTGTTAAAGTGGTCATGGATGCCCCTAGCTCTAGCGGGTATGCAGATAAACTGAATATTATGATGGCTTCGGGAAACCCGTTAGATGCTTTTATGTCAAGCTCCAGAGACACGATTCTAAAATTTGCAGATCAAGGATTGCTTACTGACTTAGCACCATATATCAATGATACATCCAAGTACCCCAATATAGCTAAATTTATGAAAAAGGAAGCATTCCTTCCCGTCACTAAGGATGGCAAGATCTATGCTTTTCCTTACTCGCGATTTGATGCTCTTAATCAAACCGTCTACATTAATAAATTGTGGATGGAAAAGCTTAATCTAAAAACGCCCAAAACGATCGAAGATTTCTATCAGGTAGGGAAAGCTTTTACGGAGCAGGATCCAGATGGCAACGGTAAAAACGATACATTTGGATTCTTAAGCATTGATGGGTTGACTTATGTTGGGCAAATTTTCTCGGCGGCTATGGACGCCAATACTTATAAAATCATTGATGGTAAAGTAACTCCTCCCGAGATCACCAATGAGTATAAAGAGTATTTGAAATTTATGAAAAAATTGGTCAAGGATAAGTTGCTCGATCCTGAATTTGTAACAACCAACACTCAAATCTACATGGACAAATTAAAAACTGGAAAATACGGGATTACATCCAATTTCTGGCATGCAAATCAATTCCCAGGGTATGAAGATGGAACAGTCGACAAAGTGTGGGAAGCCATTGACCTTCCTGTCAAGCTGGATGGATCACCGGCGAAATTCAGTTACAACTCCATTAACCGCCATTATATTGGCATTCCCGCTTCCAGCAAAAATGTAGAGGAGCTTATGAAGTTTTTTGATTGGGTTTGTTCGGACGAAGGAAAAAAATGGCTTTACCTTGGGGTTGAGGATGATGAGTATAAAATGACTAACGGAATACCGGAAATACTTAAGCAAAAGCATTCCCTTCACTGGGGTTTTTCAATGGTCAATCCAGGACAGTATGATGACGAAGTGAAATCGTATTTGAGCTTGGTATATCCAAAATCTTCCATTGACCGGCTTGATAATGCAATCAAAAATGGCGCATTGGATAACCTTCAAGCAGCCTTACCTTATTACCCGGAGCTGTCCAGCTTCAGCCTTACCAAAATCTCGGATGAATACAAGGTGAAAGCAGTGCTTGGTAACGCCGATATCGATTCTACCTGGGATGATTATGTGAGAAACTGGAGATCCTCCGGCGGAGATAAGGCCATTCAATTTTGGACAGACTGGTACAATAAAGAGGGTAAAGATATTATCAAATAAAAGGAGAATGGATGATGAAATATAAAACTCTTGGTCAAACACAACTGCATGTTAGCAGGATTGCTTTGGGGGGGTACCCATTCTCAGGAGTTAATAAAGCTAATGGTTGGGATCCCTATAGTTCAGATGGTCGTACGACAGCTATACGTACCATTCACACCGCATTAGACGCAGGGATCAATTATATCGATACGGCACCTAGTTACGGCAATGGTCACAGCGAAAGCATTATTGGCGATGCTCTGAAAACCAGACGAAATGATTGTTACCTGGCTACCAAAGTCGGTTGGAAGGGCTTGGACAAAGCATCCGTCATCAAAAGCGTAGAGGACAGCTTAATTAGATTGCAAACGGACTATGTAGATGTGATTCAATTTCATGGCGGAATGTATACTCAGAAAGATACCCATCATATTCTTAATGATGGACCTCTGGAGGGATTAGAGTCACTCAAGAGTCAAGGCAAAGTCAGATGGCTGGGACTTACGACAGAGGAGCCCTTCTCGGCTCTCGATTTAGTCGAATCCGGACATTTCAGTGTCGTGCAGCCCTGCTATAACATTATTTATCAGTCCGCAGCGCTTCACTTATTGAAAAAAACAGCGGAGAAAAATATTGGTGTAGCAGTAATGCGACCGATGACTTCAGGTATTTTTCAACGTACGCTAGAGTACCTGGAGCCTCAGTTGTTGTCTGCTACCGATTTATATGCCTTATGCATGAAATTTTTACTTTCTGACTCGAGAGTTGATGTTTTGAATATCGGAATGAGATGGCCGGAAGAAGTAGAGCAAAATATTCGCCTGCTGGATGCATTCACCCCTTCGGTCGATATTTCCGATATTCCGCGGTTAACGGCACGAATTTATCAAACGGACGATGAGCGAAAAGGAGTCAAATAGGCAATGTCAGAAAATGTTGAACTAGTAAAATGGAAACTATTAACGCTTGGAAGTTTGAGCAGAAATAAGTTTTGGGGTGAGGATGAGGGAAAGTCGTATAGACGTGCTTATTGCACCACGGTATTATTGGTTGCCGAAGGCAAGAACATTCTCGTTGATCCTTCCTTCCCTGCCGATGAAATGGGACGCATTTTAGATGCACGCTGCGGACTTACTCATACTGATATTGATGCAGTCTATTTGACACACTCGCATGGTGATCATGTTGTAGATATACACGCTTTCGACAAAGCGGCTTTGTTAATGGCTAAAGAGGAATTTCACCTTTTGAAAAATCCAAATGATCCTTCTTTATCCGGTGTAAAGCCTGCGGAATCTCAACTGGCAGCCGGAATCGGGTATATTCACCTGCCTGGTCATACTTTGGGGCTGACTGGTCTCGTTTTTCAAGCGGCGGAAGGCAGAATTGTATTGGCATCAGATGCGGTAATGACCAAGGATTTTTTTAGGGCAAAGCAAGGTTACTTCAATAATGTTGATCCGGTTGCTACTGTGGACTCGATTAATCGGATTGCTGAAATCGCCGATATCGTGATACCCGGACATGATAACTATTTTTTGGTTTAAATAAACAAGCTATTAAAAATAAACAGAGGTGAATGAAAGTGGGAAGACACGTTGTGGGTACAGTGGCTGAACTGCCCCCGGGCTCAAGAAAAATCGTTACACTGGAAGATCGGCCTGTTGGGTTATTTAATGTAAATGGTATCTATTATGCATTAAAAAATACGTGTCCCCATCAAGGAGCGCCACTGTGCGTGGGCACCGTAACCGGAATGACTTTACCAGCTGCTCCAGGTGAATACATCTATGGGAGACAAGGGGAGATTGTCCGATGCCCATGGCATGGCTGGGAATTTGATCTCACCACGGGCAAATCAATCTACGACCCGCTTAAATGTTTGGTTAAAACCTATGAGGTTGCTGTGGAACAAGAGGAACAAGCTGAGGTAGAAGTCGAAACTTATCCCGTAAAAGTAGAATCGGGATTGGTCATTATCTTAATGTAAAGAAATGAGGAGGATTGAAAATGAATAAAGGAATTATCGATTGTGACGTTCATCCGATGCCCCAAAATATTGACGAAATTCGTTCTTATATGCAAATGCCATGGAAGGACAGGCATAAAGGCGGTGGGCGTGGCTTATTTGGTAATCCGGTTCACGGAGCCCGTTTGGATGCCAGACCGACAAACGGAGGACCTGAGGGAAGCGACCCGGAATTTCTCCGTGAGCAGCATATTAAGCCTTTCAATGTTGCCCATGCGATTCTCTTGCCAAGAGCTTTCTGCAACCTGCATCCTGATCCTGACTTTGCTACCGCTGTTGCTGCGGCTTACAATGATTGGCAAGCAGATACGTGGTTAGGTAAATACAACCCGGATGGCGTGTTCAAAGGATCGATCACGATTGCGCATCAGGACCCCATTGCGGCCGCGAAGGAAATCGAACGTTGGGCAGGGCATCCACACTTTGTACAAGTAATGACGGACTCTGGGGCACGAGCGCCGTTTGGGCAGCGGCAGTACTATCCGATTTACGAAGCATGTGAACGTCTTGGATTTCCTCTGGCCATTCATCCCGGTACGGATGGAATGGGGATCAATATTCAACCATCGCCGGGTTATCCCACCCATTATATTGAATGGCATACCTGCCTGTCCTTAGGTTTTCAGGCACACCTGGTCAGCTTTATTACGGAAGGCGTATTTGAAAAGTTTCCTGGATTAAAAGTTGTCATGGTAGAAGGTGGTTCAGCCTGGTTGCCAACTCTAATGTGGCGTTTGGATGCTGAATATAAAGCGCTTAGGTACGAAGTGCCTTGGGTGAAAAAACGTCCAAGTGAATATTTGCGTGATCATGTTCGTGTGACTTCGCAGCCTCTTGAACGTCCGGACAATGACAAGCATTTGCTTAATACACTAGAAGCGATGGATGCGGAACACATATTAATGTTCTCCAGCGATTATCCACATTGGGACTTTGATTCACCGAAGATGGCTTTCCCGAAATTACCGGAAGCCATGCATAACCGCATCTATTACGAAAATGCGAGGGAGTTGTATAAGCTGTAAACTATGTACATTTGATATAAAGACGATCTATGATCATCATCAGACCTCAATGTATAGATAGACAGGATAGTATGAATATTACCTAGATGTTCGATCGAAACGACCGGCTCCAGCGATGGTTTTGCTTTTTGAACCATCGCTACACTTGTTTTACGGCTTATTTACCCCAAAATTTTATTCGCTACTCCATTTGCCGGGGGTGCGGAATGTGAGGCAAGCGTGCAGTAGAACTGGAGATGGTCGACTCCATTGGGCGGGAAACGCTTCGTACGACGTTAAAAAAACACAACTCAAGCCGAATCCGGAAAC
The DNA here is from genome assembly GCF_056269285.1 of Paenibacillus sp. JT31N11. Classification (NCBI taxonomy): domain Bacteria; kingdom Bacillati; phylum Bacillota; class Bacilli; order Caryophanales; family Paenibacillaceae; genus Paenibacillus; species Paenibacillus sp. JT31N11. Next base: position 110,289 of record NZ_JBWDNQ010000018.1, on the reverse strand, counting down.
CCCCCTGATCTGCATGGACGAACAGCCGTACCAGTTGCTGGATCATTTGCTGAAACCCATTCCGATGAAAAGCGGACGCGTCTTGCGAGAAGACTACGAATACGTTCGTAAAGGAACCTGCAGCATTTTCATGTTTAAAGAACCGTTAGCCGGATGGCGTCATATTGTGGCCTCACCACGTCGAACGAAAGCGGATTGAGCCTTGCAAATTCGGGAACTGCTGAAAGTGCACTATCCGAAGCTGAAGCGGATTTGGATCGTGATGGACAATTTGAATACGCACGCGATTTCGTCTTTATACGAAACCTTTCCCGCTGCCGAAGCTTTAGCGCTAGCCAAAGGCATTTTACAACCGAACAAGCACGTCACAAGCTAAAATACTTATATCCTAAAATTTAACACGGTCAAGGTACTAGGCTATACGGCGGACGATCAGTCAGCCGCGCTTGCCTGGTTCCTTCTGGAGAGCCTGTCATAATCGCGGTCATCCCGCTTGCGGCGCGCCTTTTCTGGGCCGATCCTAAAAATTGCACACTTCGCTGACTTATTTCATATTTACTCTTTCGGAGACTGTAGCTAAGATATTTCTTGTAAGCGCTTCACAAAAAATCGGCCGGAAAGGAGTCGCCCGCATGAAGGTCATGGATCGGCCGGTCAGTTCCGGCACGGAGGCGGTCGTCGTTGCCGGAAGAAGAACCTGGGTCAAACGGCTTGCGAAAAGCTGGCAGCTGCATACCCTGTTCTTTTTGCCTCTGGTCTACATTTTGGTGTTCAAGTATTATCCGATGTACGGCGCGCAGATCGCGTTCCGCAATTTTGTCGCTTCACAGGGGATCACAGGGAGCGATTGGGTGGGCTTCCGGAACTTCAGCCAGTTCTTCCACTCGTACGACTTCTGGAGAATTATCCGCAATACGTTCGGGTTGGCTATTTATCATCTGGTTGTAGGCTTCCCGATACCGGTTCTGCTCGCCCTCAGTCTCAATTATGTGCGCAGCATGAGGTACAGGCGGAGCGTGCAGATGATCACGTATGCGCCGCACTTCATCTCGGTCGTCGTCATGGCCGGCATCGTGCTGCAGATGCTCGATCCGCGGACGGGGCTGCTCACTAAGTTCGTCACGGCGATGGGGTTCGAGCGGATACAGTTCATGGCCCGGCCGGAGCTGTTCAAGACGATCTACGTCTTCAGTGACGTCTGGCAGAACATGGGCTTCGCCTGCATCGTCTATCTGGCCGCGCTCGCTGGCATCAGTCCGACGCTGCACGAGGCGGCTGTGATCGACGGGGCCAGCAAGCTGAACCGGATGAGGCATATCGACATACCGGGCATTTTGCCGGTGGCGATCATTATGCTGATTCTGAATACGGGCAACCTGATGGATATCGGCTTCGAGAAGGTGCTGCTGCTGCAAAATCCGCTGAATATGCGCAGCTCGGAAATCATCGATACGTACGTGTACAAGGTCGGGCTGACGTCCAGCGCGCCAAGCTTCTCCTATGCCTCGGCGATCGGCCTGTTCAAGTCAGCCATCAATCTGTTCTTACTCGTAACGCTCAACCGCGTGGCCCGCAAAACGGGACAGGAAAGCCTCTGGTAGGCGCTATGTCGGAAAAAGAAAGGGGGCGGTCGTATGAGTTCCGTCGGCATCCGCGAATCCAGTGGAGACAAGGCATTTAACTGGATCAACAACGTACTGCTAGGTCTGGTAACCGTCATCATTTTGTACCCGCTGATCTATATTGTCAGCGCTTCCGTCAGCGATCCGCATGCAGTCGCGTCGGGCAAGGTGTGGCTGTGGCCCGTCGGCCTGTCCTTGGAGGGCTATAAGGCGGTATTCCGTTACGACCTGATCATCAACGGATTTGTCAATTCGCTCATCTATATGGTCAGCGGCACGGCGATCAACATCGCACTGACGATACTGGCGGCATATCCGCTGTCGCGCCGCGATTTTTTCGGGCGGGGATTCTTCATGCTGCTGCTCGTATTCACCATGCTGTTCGACGGCGGGCTTATCCCAAGGTATCTGCTGGTAATGAACCTCGGAATGCTCAATACGCGCTGGGCGATGATTATTCCGTCCGCGCTGGCCGTCTATAACGTCATCATCACCCGCACCTACTTTAAGGTGACGATACCGGGCGAGATGCACGAGGCCGCGCAGATCGACGGCTGCAACGATTACCAGTTTCTGTGGCGCATCGTCATTCCGCTATCGATGCCGATTATCGCCGTCATCGGGCTGTTCTACGCCGTCGGGCACTGGAACCAGTTTTTCAATGCATTGATCTATCTCAGCAATGAGAAGCTGTTCCCGCTGCAGCTCGTGCTGAATCAGATATTGATTCAAAATCAGGTGACGCTGGACATGATGGACGTCAACGAGATGATCCAGAAAGAAAATCTGCGGCAGCTGCTGAAATATTCGCTTATCGTTGTCGCCAGCGTGCCGGTGCTGCTCATCTATCCGTTCGTCCAGCGGTTTTTCGTGCAGGGTGTCATGCTCGGCTCGCTCAAGGAGTAGCCGGAAGCGGCAGCGAAGGGAGGTGAGGGGCGACAAGGAACCGCAGCCGGATTCGGCCCGCGGTGGCAAGCGGGTTTTTGCAAAGGGCAGGTCACCACAACACAAGGAGAGATTCGGACGCATGAAAAAGATTACGATTCTGATCGCCGTCCTCAGTCTGCTCGTCATCTCAGCCGCGTGCAGCAAAAACGACGAAAGATCATCCTCAGGCTCCGCCGGAAGCGGAACGGGGAACCAGTCGGCGGCCGAAGCGGTAGCGCCGGCAGGAACCTTTCCGCTCGTGAAGGATAAGGCGACGCTTAAAATTCTCGTCATTTCTAACGAGAAAATCAATTTTTCGACCAATGAGTTCACAAAATGGTACGAAGACTACACGAATGTTCATATCGATTGGGAGGTCGTGCCGAACAGCAATCCGATGGATCAGCTCAATCTGAAGCTGAGCAGCGGCCAGTATCCCGACATTATCATGGGCTTCCCGATTACGCCGACGCAAATGATGATCTACGGCCAGCAGGGCATCTTCCTGCCGCTGAACGACCTGATCGACAAGTACGGCGTCGACGCCAAGAAGGTGTTCGAGACGACGCCGCAGGCGAAGGAAATATCTACCGCGCCGGACGGCAACATCTACGCGCTGCCGCGGATCAACGTCTGCTACCACTGCTCGTATCAGCAGAAGATGTGGATTTATCAGCCGTGGCTTGACAAGCTCGGTCTAAAGATGCCGACGACGACCGACGAGTTCTACAACGTGCTCAAGGCGTTCAAGGAGCAGGACCCCAACGGCAACGGCAAGGCCGATGAAATTCCGCTCGCCTCGCGCGATAGTACCGGCACGGACAGCATTGTGCCGTTCCTGATGAATTCCTTCATCTACACAAGCTACTTCAACGAGAGCACCAAGGATATGTATCTGGACAACGGCAAGGTTCAGGTGAACTACGACAAGCCGCAGTGGAAGGAAGGCATCAAATATTTCAAGAAGCTCTACGACGACAAGCTGCTGGCGCCGGAGACGTTCACGCAGAGCTCCGATCAGCTGATGTCGATGGGTGAAAATCCCGACGCTCCGATTCTCGGAGCCGCGCCCGGCATTACACCCGGTCTGTTCACCACTTGGCAGGGACCGAGCGGACGCTCCGAAGGCTACGTCGCCGTGCCGCCGCTCAAAGGGCCGGATGGCGTGCAGTACAGCGGCTGGGACGGTTATTCGATCGGGAACACGGGCTTCTTCGTCATTACGAACAATTGTAAAAATCCCGACCTGGCCTATCGTTGGGCGGACGCATTCTACTCCAAGGAAGTCACCTTCCGCTCGAGTATCGGTCGTCCGGATATCGAATGGCGCGACGCCAAGCCGGGCGAGATCGGCCTTGACGGCGGCCCCGCCACCTATTACGTCAATTCGGACGGCGAGAACGCGCACTGGTTCAGCTCGGGTCTGGCGAACAAGACGAACGCTCTGCGAATGAGCCGCGTCACCAATCCCGATAATCCCCTCGAGGATATTCTGTACAAGGAATCGAAGGAAAAATACGAACCGCACAAGCCGGATTTCAGCCAGATTGTGCCACCGCTGTTCATCACCAACGAGCAGGCTGCGGAAATCGCTCCGATCCAGAAGGCCGTCGGCGACTACGTCAACGAGATGTTCGCCCGCTTCGTAACCGGCGACGCCGATGTCGACAAGGAATGGGAGAGCTACGTGGCGACGTTGAAATCGATGAAGGTCGACCGCTTGCTGGAAATTTATCAAGCGGCCTACGACGGCTACAAGAAGCAGCAAAGCTAGCGCAACCTGCCATTGCAGAAGACGCGCCAAAAACGGTAAGCGCTTGACGGGAGCAGGCAGGGGCATCGCGCGTCCGTGCACTTGCTCCTCCTGCTTCCCGGCGCATCGAGTCGGAAGGGCGGCCGCCATCAGGCGGCAAGGCTATCAGCGCGTTGCGGCCGCAAGCGGATAATGGCACACATTTACGAAAGGGTGAACGAATTGATCACAAGACAGCAGTTGTTGTTTCTGAGTTTGAGATCCCCGGAGCTGGACTCCGGGACGGTCGCATGGGCGCTCTACGACGGGGCGCTGCCCAAGGACAAGATGCAGATGGGCTCGGGCGATACCGGAGAGCCGCCATACGCTTCCGTCGTTGACGCCATGCGCGACGGCTGGAATGTCATCCATATTCCGACTTTGCCCGTCTATATACCGGGACATGAGCATGAAAATGCCCACTTGCCATACGAATATGTGCTGGAGAGGAAGGTAGAGATCCATGACTAGAGCGCTGCGCGAACATTTGCTGACCGCCGGCGAGTTCGCCCGGTTTGTGGCCGACGGTTTTCTCGTCTTCGAATCGATCGTGCCGCAGGAGCTGAACGAGGCCGTCTACCGCGACGAGCTGGAGATCGAGCGGCAGGGGTACCATTTCTGGGAGGAGTCGGAGTCGCTTCGCTCGGTCTTCCAACTGCCTCGGGTGCAGGGGATCATTCAGAGTCTGCTTGGCGAAAATTATGTATACGACCACTCATTCCTGCATACCGTCAAGCCGAAGCATCTGAAGGCACAGGATTGGCATGTCGATTCGCTGATTAATCCGAATCCGCAGCGGTTCGATATCCAGATTTTCTACTTCGCCCACGATACACCCGTAGAGATGGGACCGACGCTTGTGCTGCCGGGTTCTCATCTGCGGCGCGTCAGTGGCGGCAGCATCGGCCGCTACAAAAATTTCAAGGGCCAGCGCCAGCTGGCGGTGAAGGCGGGCACGCTGGTCGTCTGGCATGCCGACATCTGGCACTGCGCGCAGCCCAACTATACCGACGACACCCGCTATGTATTCAAGCTGCGCCTGAACCCGGGAGAGCTGCAGCGCAATCTGTTCAATACGGACGGCTACCGCGATCCCGAGATCGTCGCTATTCTGAAGACGCCTCAGCCGTGGTACGGCGAGGACATGAAGATCGATTTCGAGATGCGGTATAAGATGTGGAATCATCTGACGGGCAACGACCGGGCGATTCCCGGCAGATACAAGCCGATCCCGTAAAGAAACAGGAAGGAGGTAGCGCCATGAAAATAACCGATGTCAAGGCATACGCCGTCAGGGAGACGATTCAGCCGTACGTCTGGCGCGCGGGCCTGCCCGGGTCGGGCAGCTTCAAGGAGACGACGGTGCTGCGCATCATCACCGACGAGGGACTCGAGGGAGTCGGCACCTTCCGCCGCGGAGCGATTGCCATCGATCTGATTTCGCGCAGACTGAAGAATCTGCTGATCGGCGAGGATCCGCTGATGAAGGAGAAGCTGTGGCACGACCTGTGGGAGCTTGACCGGACCGAGGAATTTCCCATCTACATGATGGGCGGCGTCGATATCGCCCTGTGGGATTTGACCGCCAAGGCCGCGGGCCTGCCTCTGTACCGGCTGCTCGGCGGCTACGCCAACCGGGTCCCCGCCTACGCCAGCACCGTCACCTACGAATCCGTCGATCAGTATTTGCGGATCGCGGACCAGGCGCTGGAGAAGGGCTACCGGGCCATCAAGCTGCATGCGTGGGGCGATGCTAGGAAGGACGCGGAGCTGGGCAGGGCGCTCCGCAAGCACGTCGGAGACGAGATCGCCCTCATGTACGACGGCTCGGGCGCCTTCGACCTGCAGCAGTCGATCTGGCTCGGCAAGCGGCTGGAGGAAGCGGGCTTTCTCTGGTACGAGGAGCCGATGCGGGAATACAATATCGGCAATTACCGCAGGCTGTGCGAGGAGCTGACGATTCCGGTGCTCGCCGCCGAGACGTCCGATGGCTGCCACTTCAACGCGGCCGACTTCATCGCCTTCGGTGCGGCGGATATACTGCGCACGAGCACGCATTTGAAGGGCGGAATCACCGGGGCGCTGCGCATCGCGCATCTTGCCGACGCTTTCGGCATGAAGGCGGAGATCCATTCGGGCGGGCTGCCAAATCTGCACCTGGCCTGCGCGATTCCGAACAACAGCTATTATGAAATCATCGTCTCCGGCGATCCGTTCGGCAGCCATATGGAGATCAATGCGGGCGGATTCGTGTCGCCGCCGATGGTGCCGGGAACCGGCGAAAGCTTTGATTGGAATCTGCTGGAAGAAAGCGCTTTTATGAAAGTGTAACCGAAACGGCGCGCCGTAATGATAAAATATAGTTGGCACGGCATTGTTCATAAGTAACCGAGGGGGGTACTTTATGAAACGCGTCTATTCTATCTTCTTTCTGCCGTATCTGTTGTTTCTGCTTATCCCGATTCTGGTGGGGACCGTCATTTATTACCAGACCGTCGACGTCGTCCGCAACGAAATTATCAGCAACAACATGTCCGTCATCGCGCAAACGCGGAAGGTGCTCGAGCGGGAGCTCTCCGGCATCGACAGCATCGTGCAGCAGGCGGTCACCGATCCCGACGTGGTGCAGTTCCAGTATGTGAACGACCCGTTCCAGGGAGCGGACGTGTACAGGACCAGAGCAACGCAGAGAAGTTTGGCAAAGTACGGGTTTTCCAATAATTTCATGCTCGATTATTTTATTCTGTTCAAGAACAACGGCGTTGCGCTGAACGGCACCGATATTTATTCGCTGAACGATTTCTACCAGAATTATATGCATTACGACAGCCTGACCTACGATCAGTGGTACAGCAAGGTGTTTGCGCAGTACCAGAAGCGCAATTACTGGCCAGCCGAGCAGGTCGTCTTCCGCAATCAGCGCCACTCGGTCATCTCCTACGTCAATTCGCTCGGATACATCGGCTATTCGGGGGGCAGCATCGTCGTGCTGATCGACAACCAGGAGATACAGCGGCTGCTGAGCAGCTTCAACATCTCCAGGGGCGGGTCGGCGTTCATTACGGACGCGAGTGGCGCGATTCTCAGCTCTTACAGCTCGGCGAAGGGCAGCGCGGAGCCGCCCCATTTGAAACTGGACGACTCGAGCGGCTTTCTGGAGCGGACGATCGACTCGGAGAAAATGATGATCACCTACACCAAGTCGCCGGCGACCGGATGGACGTATTACGTCGTCCAGCCGCGCAACCTCGTGCTCGGCAAGGTCAATTACATCAAGGGAATTACGGTCACCATCGTGCTCTCCTCGCTGCTGCTCGGGCTGATCGTCGCGCTGCTGCTGGCCCACCGGAACAGCCGGCCGCTGCGGCTGCTGCTTAAAAAGATGATGGAGCAGCTCGACGGCAAGAGCGGAAGCGGCAGAGGCAGCGGCGGCAACGCCTATCACTTCATCGAGCAGACGGTGTCCCGGCTGATTGATAACAACGAGGAGCTGCAGCACGAGATCGACAACCGGATGCCATTTTTGCGCGCGGCCTTCTTTGAACGGCTGCTCAAAAACCAGCTCTACATGAAGGACGACATCGGCGTCATGCTCAGGCACATCGGGGTCGATCTGCAGGGCAGCCGCTTCAACGTCTCGATTCTGCATCTGCACGATGACGGAAGCGCATACAACAAGCAGGCGCTGCAGGAGCTGGACGTGAAGAAGATCATGTTCCGCGAGCTGCTGCGCGACATCGTCCTCGACCGGGGCTATATTCACGAAATCCAGGAGAACAAGCTTGCCATCATTCACGTCTTCAAGTCGGGCGACGAGGCGGCTTGTCGGGCCGAGCTGGACGAGATGCTCCGGAGCGTCTATAGGGAAGCCCAGCGGACGCTGCGCTTCCGGCCGGATTTGGCCGCGGGCGGCCTGCACGGCCAGATGGCCGACCTGCCGCGCTCCTATGCGGAAGCGGAGCAGGCGCTCAGCTACAAGCTGCTGGAGATGGTGAGCGGCATCGTCATGTACGACGACCTTCCGCGGCCGGAGAACCCCGGCGCCTATTATTATCCCGACGACGTCGAGCTGCGGCTGATGAACCTGGCGAAGGCCGGCGAGGAGCGGGAGATGAAGGAGCTGCTCGCCGAGGTTGTCCGGATCAACTACGCGGAGCGCCGGCTGCCGCCTCCGATGCTCAGGCTGTTGGCGAGCGACATGGCCGGCAGCATCGTCAAGGTGCAGGAGCAGTCGCGGCTCGACGATCCACAGCTGCGCCAGGAGAGCGAGTCGCTGCTGTCCGAGCTGGAGAACTCCGAGGATCTGCCCCGGATTACGGAGAACATCGTCCGCATCTGGAGCGGCATCTGCGGCACCTTGCAGAGCCGCAAGCGGAGCAGCAACGAGTGGATGAAGCACGAAATCATCGATTATCTAAACAGCGTCTATCATTTGCCGGAGCTGAATTCGGAGCAGGTGGCGGACCATTTCCAAATATCGGCCGTCTATCTGTCACAGTATTTCAAGGAGCATACGGGTGTCAATTTTTTCGAATATCTGGAAAATCTGCGAATGGATAAAGCCAAGAAGCTGCTCCTCGATCCGGGATTGTCGATCGGCGAGGTGACGCAGCGGGTGGGCTATAATTCGCTGAATACGTTCGGAAGGGCGTTCAAAAGAATTCACGGCATCAATCCGACGGCTTACAGGCGCATCGCGAAATAAACTGTGCCGGCGGATTGCTGCCCAACAAGGAGGTTGCCCGTTCATGTTGCTAACCAAGCTTAACTCGGATGCGTCCGAAGGGCGCACCGGCGTATCCGTAATCGATTGCGACGTCCATGTCCACCCGGAGAACATAGCGGAGATCAGGCGGTTCCTGCAGCCGCCCTGGGATAAAAGGTTCCGCTTCTACCGCAGCGAGCTGTACAAGCGAACGGACCTCCCGGACGGCGATCCGAGACAGACCGCCAACGGCAAGCGGGTCGTCACCGATCCCGAACAGCTTCGCGGGCAGTGGATGAAGCCGCAGGGCATCGCCCATGCAATTTTGTTGCCGCGGGCCGAGGTGTCGGTCAACCCCGACCGCGGCTACTCGAGCGCCGTGGCGGCCGCCTTCAACGACTGGATGGCGGACACGTGGCTCGGCCGCCATAACGCCGACGGCGCGTTCAAGGGCTCGATTACGGTGGCCCACCAGGCGCCGGAGGAGGCGGCCGAGGAGATCGCCCGCTGGGCGGGGCATCCGCATTTTGTCCAGGTGCTGCTCGACTCCGGCGCGCGCGCGCCCTTCGGACAGCCGCACTATTATCCGATCTACGAGGCGTGCGAGCGTGCCGGGCTCCCGGTCGTCATCCATCCCGGCGGGGACGGCATGGGCCGGAACCTCGTCACGAGCCATGGCTATCCGGCCCATTATGCGGAGTATTACACGGGCCTGTCGTTCTCGATGCAATCCCATCTGGTCAGCCTGCTGACCGAAGGCGTCTTCGAGCGCTTCTCCGGGCTCAAGGTCGTCATCGCCGAGGGCGGCGTCCTCTGGCTGCCGGCGATGATGTGGCGGCTCGACACCGAGTACAAGGGGCTGCGCTCGGAAATTCCGTGGGTGCGGCGTCTGCCGAGCGACTATTTGCGGGAGCATGTCCGGCTGACGAGCCACCCGCTGGAGCGTCCGGCGTGCGCCGCAGACCTGACCGACACGCTGGATATGCTGAATCTGAAGGAGCTGCTGCTGTACGGCAGCGATTATCCGGACGGCACGGGCAATTTGCCCGCCGACCTGCCGGATATGGACGAAGCCGCGCTGCGGCGCATTTTGCACGACAACGCCAGGGAATTCTACAAGCTGTAACGGAGGAGATGAGGCTATGCCGACGCAAACGGCGGTCAAACGCGGCATTATCGACTGCGATGTTCATGTTACACCGTACAATGACGAACAGATTCGCAAATATTTGCCGGAAAAGTGGCGGAGCCGCTTCAACCAGACGGGCAGGGATATCTACCACCATCCGATGAGCGTCAACAGGACCGACTCGGTTCCCCCGTCGGGCCCTCCGGGGTCGGACCCGGACTTTCTGAGGAAGCAGCTGGTCGACGAGTACGGGATCGACCATTGCATCCTGCTCCATCGTCCGTTCAACAGCCCGGTTCCGTACGCGGACTATTCGTCTGCGGTCGCGAGCGCCTTCAACGATTGGTTGGCGGAGACGTGGGTCGGTGCCTATAATCCGGATGGCGTGTTCAAGGGCTCGATCTGCGTCTCTTCGCAGGACCCTGCTGGCGCGGTGAAGGAGATCGAGCGCTGGGCGGGCCGCGAGCACTTCGTCCAGGTGCTAGTCGATTCCGCGACGCGCGCGCCCTACGGGCAGCCGAACTATTATCCGATCTACGAAATATGCGATCATTACGGGCTGCCCTTCGCCATGCACGCCGGCAACGACGGCATCGGCATCAACAACCCGCCGACGATAGGCTATCCGACGCATTATATCGAATGGAGCACGCTGCACTGCGTGTCCTATCAGGTGCATCTGGTCAGCCTGCTGCTCGAAGGTGTCTTCGAGCGGTTTCCGAAGCTGAAGGTCGTCCTCGTGGAGGGCGGCGTCTCCTGGCTGCCCGCGCTCATGTGGCGGCTGGATATGCAGTACGAGCGCTGCTACAAGGAGCTGCCCTGGCTGAAGCGCAAGCCGAGCGAATATTTGAAGGATCATATCCGGCTGACCTCTCAGCCGATTGAGCGGCCCGACGAGGACCGGCATCTGCTGCAGGTGCTGGAGCAGATGAACGCGAAGGATATTCTGTTGTTCGCGAGCGATTATCCGCATTGGGATTTCGATTCGCCGCGTCTTGCCTTTCCCCGATTGCCGGAGGATTTAAAGAACCGCATTTTTCACGAAAACGCGTGCGAGCTGTATCACTTGTAAAGGAGCGAGAGCCATATGGGACGGCACCCGGTCTGCCCGTCCGGAGAGCTACTGCCGGGACAGTGCAGGATTGTGACGCTGGAGGGCAAGTCGATCGGCGTTTATAATATCAAAAATGTTTACTACGCGATACGCAACCGCTGTCCGCATCAGGGAGCGGAGCTGTGTCTCGGCCATATCCAGGGCATCATGATGCCGTCGGAGCCGGGCGTCTACGAATATGGCATGGACAGCGAAATCGTCCGCTGCCCGTGGCACGGCTGGGAATTCGACATTAAGAACGGACAATCGGTCTTCGATCCGATCAAATGCCGGGTGAGGGCTTACGAGGTGAACATCGTCGGTCTGGCCGCCACCCCGGATCGGCCGGGGGCGGATGCGGAAGAGGGAGAGTGGCCCTCCGTCGAGACGTTCCCGGTAAAGGTGGAGGATGAATGGGTGGTCGTCACCCTGTAGCGGGAATATGGTAAGCGGGAAGCTCCCCTGACATTGCGGTTTGCGGTCGAGGGAGCTTTTTCCCGTTATGCGGCACGGATTCGCAAAATAAATTTGGCGACAGTCCGGGGTTATTTTCCCCAAAGATGCCGCTGTTTTCTTGTTAAACAGAACTATTTATAGTCCGAGCCTCCTGAATCCATTCCGCGATATCGCCTATACAGCTTCTTTATCCTTTATGTATATGTGTTTTATCCTCCGATCCCACTCGAGGGAATAGCAAGGCTTGTGCCGCTACTTTCATGGAGTTCAAAACACACCTCTGGATTGTCAACAATAAACTGGACAGATTTTTCTGAGGCAACCGTCTTGCTTCAACCAGTGTTCGGTAACCGAGTATCCCGTGAATGCGGTGGTAATTAAACCAGTGGACATAATTGTCCACCTCCCCTGAAGCTGTTGGAGACTGTGGAAATGTCGTTGTGTGGCAAATTCCGTCTTGAAAATCTTAAACGTCGCTTCGGCAAACGCATTATCGTAAGGACAACCTTTTTTGCTTAGCGAACGTCTGATGCTAAACGTCTCCAGCGCCTTGGAAATGAGTTGGTTATCGAACTCACTGCCGCGATCCGTATGGAGCATCTCAATGCCATCCAGACAGACGCTCGCAATCGCTTTGTAAACGAGTCGGGCTGTCTTTCGCGTCCCGCAACTGTGACCGATGATTTCACGGTTAGAGGTCGACAAATAAGCAGACGTAATTCCATTTAGCGTCTACCCGGATATACGTCAGATCGCTTACGACAACGGCATAAGGTTCATCTTGCTTAAATTGGCTGATAGGCGACGGACAATGCCAGTCAGATTCAGAAATATCAGTATAAAATAGGGACGGACGGCGAGTGGAAAGATTATCTTGTACCTTTTTCTGTTGACATTAAAGGCCTGATACCCGTTTTTGCGAGATCGGTGGACTGGGCGGGAAATGTAAGTCAAGAAGCCCAAAAGACGGCCAAGCTTGATAAAGAAACCTCAAGCGCCTCAGCTTCTCATTTTAATTAATAAAACGGGAACTGATACTTTAATAAGTTGGGAGCCGGGCACGGACGAAAGTTCGGGCGTTTACGGATATGAGGTTTATGAGGGCGATGAATTATTGGCAACGACAAGTGGAACGCAAGTTCGTTTGACGGATTTAGCGAAAAACACGAAACATACGATAACTATCAAATCAGTTGATAATGCGGGGAACATCTTCGATCCTAATTTAGCTATGGTGTTCTATACCAATGATCCGATGATATCGTAGAGTTGGCATACTCGTGGGGACAGAACGACAGAGGGCAAGGAGAAGGTACATTAACCGGTAGAGCAAAAGCAGTCGAAAACCCCGATTTAGGACAATATGTAATGAGACTGTTTCGAAAGGTTTTAATGGAAAAATCTATACTTTAACACTTTAGAGTATAGATATGTACAAAACCCGTATTTTATACATATGTCTAAATTGGAAAATCCCCATGTCTCACAAGCGTTTAGATATTATTAATTTTACAAGTTTGTCTGCAGACTTTGCGCCTGCAAAGTCTGCTGGTCTTCTCAACAAGATTTTTATAAACTCTGATTTTCTTCCTTCAAAAAAGCACAATTAAAATGGCTTAATGAATCCACGCCATATCCGGTTTTGTAACATTAAATACCAATTAAGGTAAATTTAAATTTTGTTCAGTGTCAACAGGTAATTGACCATCATTTACAGTTTCCAATTCGCCACTACTTGAAGACCACGATTTGAGCTAATAATTTTTTCCCTTTCATAAAATACCTCCCCGTTTACTTAATAGCATCTCGGCATTCACCGAGACAGATGGGACAAACTGCTTTCCTCCTTGCATTCGTAGAGGGATTTTTTATTCCAACCATAACTCGAACTTAGATAAAATCCGGGGCTCCGCTTTCTCTCAACACATAAAAACGCTTACAAAAATCACACCATAGATCTCCTCCTAATTAGATGTTGTCCTGTTTTCATACTGAAATATTTCACGGAATTAAAATCATCCTTAAGTATCAAGCCACATGGAATAGCTTTATACAGACACACATGACTATTCCCTCAACTCGGGTAGCCATTATGCACGACCTCCGTTTGAGACAACGTTACGATATAACGCGCTTTCAGCAAAGAACCCGATACATCCATTCCCCGCTTGAACATCATGAACCTCTTTGCAAAGTCGACATTCCAAGCGCCGGGCAAGGCCGACAGGAGTTCCAAATATCCTTGATGCGATGCATCAGCATCTCGGCAATCCCCGCGGTGGCTGCGAAGTTTCCGTCGATTTGAGGAGGATGCGCGTCAAACAGATTGGCGTATAAGCCGCATCTGTCATGATTATTCGGTTCATCCCCCTTAACGAGAGTCAACAAGTTCGAGATTAACCGCTCTGCGCGATTGCCGTCCTTGAATTCTGGTTCTCGTCACCAATATGCGGTGATATCGGCCTTCGCCACCTTCCGATACCCTTATCTCCATGCATAGAGAGGCCCAATATATGAAAAAATTGCTCAGAATCGGCATCGTAGAACGCTTCCGGCGCCCAGGCTCAGCCAGCATCCGGAGGTGCAGCCTCAACCATTCTCAGCTTGGACCAATGAATTAGTTCCTGCGATTCCCATATCAGGATGGAGAGGCTGCCTTAGTTTACAGCACGATGGCAGTTTCCGTCGGCCACTACAAGCCCCCACAGTGGACTTTCACCGCCTGGTTAACCGCCATGCGTGGCGCACACAGAAGAAGTGCAACAAGCGGAAATGCTTACTGGATGCCGTATTCGGCTTTCAACTTATCTTTGTCAGCCTTAATAGCTCTTTCGATATCTTCGGCGATTTGTTGAATGGCTGCTTTCGGATCCTTGTTCTTCTCAATCGCGTCGTCGATGCCTTTATTCCAAATTTCATTTGCTTTGTCGTCAAGCGGAGTAGCTACTTCATTATTCATGGAGTTTTGTGCCGCTTCCGACATGATTTCATTTATTTTTTGGTCACCTGTCGTCACGTACGTGTAATCCTTGAATTCAGGGAACGACCACGCCGGTTTGTATGCCGTGCCACCGCCTGCTGATACGTAATTCTTGGTGCCTTCGTCCGTTGCTTGCATACTCTTGATGAATTCCCAAGCAAGCTCCTTATTCTTGCTCTGCGACAAAATAGCAAATGACATTCCGTTGCTAGCATACGCTTTGCCGAACGGCAGTTGTGTCATTTTCCATTTGCCGGCTGAATCGGGCGCCGTATCCTTGATTGTCCCGAGGATCCAGCTGCCTTCATAAATCATCGCCATCTTGCCGGCTGCTACCGCTTGTTTACCCGGATCGCTCCAGAACGCGCTCTGGTTGAGCGCAAGCCCTAATTGCTTCACCTGCTGGGCAAGCTTTAGACCTTCCACATATTTTTCGGTATTGCGCACGAAGTTCAGATTGCGATCAAACATTCTGTCGCCAACGGTATAGACATCCATAATCGTCCGATTGTTTTCCAGCAAGAAAATGCCCTTCGCCTTTAGCGCTTGCGCCATCTCCAAGAATTGTTCCGGATTGGAGATATACTCGGCGAGCTCCTTCGGATCGCTCGGGAAGCCGTTCTCTTCGAGAACGTCTGAGCGATAGATTGTCATTTTCGGTTCCACGCTGAGTGGCAAAGAAAGCATTTTATTTCCGTCCAACGATCTCCAGAAATTCCAGCTCGGATCCGTATAATAGTCTTTCAGATCTGTTGCGTTGTATATAGGATCCAACAGATTCTCTACGCCCGCAGACATGTTGGCCGGAGCCAACCAGCCGTTTTCAAACATAATGACATCTGGACCGCCTGTCCCTGCCGCAATCGCCGTCTTCAGGTTTTTCTGTATTTCGTCCCACGCAAGTTGCTCAACATTAACTTTGACTTTCGGATTCGCCTTCGTTATCGTTTCATAGAACGGCATTATTTTATCTTCTTTCCAGATTGTCCATAAGGTCAGTTCTCCAGACAGCTCCTTCGCAGGCTCCTGGTTCTCATTTGCAGTATCGTTTCCATTCGATCCGCTACATGCGGTCAAGACTGCTGTGAGTAACAGCATCAAAGCAAGCATGATTGACATTTTCTTTTTCATTCGATTGAACCTCTCCCTTTTTTAAAATTTGACATACCCGTAATTGCATCGTAAGACCAAAACTACATCTGTTTGTTGCCAGGACATTCCCCCCTTTCCAGCAGAAAAGCATTACTGCCAGACGATCGGACAGATTATTCGCCGCCAATTCCGGCACGCTCGACGCCTTCGACGAAATACTTCTGTGTAAACAAGTACAACAGCAACATCGGTAATATCGTCATCAGCGCCCCGGCCATAATCCTGTTCAGAAAGGTCGGAGCGAGACCGACCTTGCCGCTGGAGGCGCTCCCCAGCCCTTGTTGAATTTCCTGCTCGCCCTGGCCGTCAATAACTGCCATATACTGCGTAAGATTGAATTTATCGTTCAACGTCGTAAATAAATTTGATTGAAATAGGTCGTTCCAATGCCAGACGAGCGAGAAGAGAAACACGACGAGCATGGCGGATCGGGCGAGCGGCAGCATGATTGACCAGAAGGTTCGGAACGCGCTTGCGCCGTCAATTCTGGCAGCCTCCTCCATTTGCGAGGGGAGACCACGGAAAAACTGCATGAAGATGAGCACGAATAACGCTCCGCGAAGTCCATGGCCGAATAACGCCGGTACTATGAACGGCAATATTGTATTTATCCAATGTAAATCGCTGAACAACATAAAAATAGGAACAGTAATTGTCTGTGGTGGGACAAGAAATGTAAACAACACCATGCCGAGCAGCAATGTATACCCCGGAAAGCGGTGTCGGGCGAAGCCGTAACCAGCAATAGCACAACTCAAAATCTGAATCAGTGCTGGAATGAGCGATGTCTGTATACTATAAATGAAGCTTTTGCTATAGTGGAGCTCCTGAAAAGCATATTTGTAATTGACGAACGACAGCTCCTTTGGGATCCACTGAACGGATGCATCCGTCACATCAACTGACTGCATAAGCGATTTACTAAGCATATACAGCATCGGATAGACGAACACGAACGACAGACTCAACAGCATGACATAATGGAATGTGACGACGGCGCCACTTCTGAACCGCCGTTTGAGGGCGGATACGGTGCTATCTCGTCCCACGCATCGAATTCTGTGAATGGCGGCTTTGAATAATGAATGATCAGCTTGCATATCGCGTTACCCTCTCTCTCTGATGGAATCGCGGAAAATAAACAGCACCAGACCGATAATGATGAATATAACCACAAAATAAATCCACCCTAATGCGGCGCCGTATCCATATTCCAGTTTTCCAAACATGACCGTCTTGAGCAGGTAGTCCATTACGTCATTGTTCGCTTTCGTGAAGGAATTAACAATACAGAACAATATATTGACCAGAATCATCGGCTTAATCATCGGAAAAGTAATTTTCCAGAAGCTTTCCCATGAAGTAGCACCGTCCACCTTGGCCGCCTCGTACAGGCTGCTCGAGATTGATTGCAGTCCGGCAAGGAAGATGAGGATCGGTACGCCGGAATCCCACATTGACACTGTCAGCGACTCAAGCATAGTAAGCAACGGCATAAGAAGATCGGAAGGTATAACATTACTCAGCTTCACGGCAAGATCGTACTGCTTGAAAATCGGCAACGATGCGGCGCCTTGTTCACGAAGCTTCGACAGAACGGAACCGGATGCGATGATAACCGGAAGAAAGAAGATGCCCCGAATGATCATCCGGCCCCGAAAATTTTTGTTCAACAGCAGCGCAGAAAACATCGAGAATATAAGAATAATCGGCACAGTCAGAAGCATGTCTACGATATTAGAGATTAGCTTCGGCGTAAATTCAACATCAACGGTGAAAGCGTTGCGATAATTTTCCCAACCGACCCAAACCCCCTGAAGACCCGATTGCGAGACACTCAGCTTCTGAAACGAGTAGTACAGGGAGCGAAGGAGCGGCATCGCCATGAAGAGCAGAAAACCGACAACCCATAAGGAAATGAACGCATAGCCTTCTAAATAATGCCGGGTTCGCATCGACAGTCTTATTTTCATTCAACCGCCCCCTTTATGACCTCGAATCCGTACGCTTCGATCGTCTTACCATCAACTGTAACGTTTGAACGGTTATAGTTCACAATAATTCGCGTTCCGTCCGAATAGATCGTTTGATACACTTTGGGCATCAAGGACTGATGATCCTCAATCGTTTTGCCGACAAGCGGTGCAAGCACCTCCGCAATCTTCGCATACTCTTCGGCATCAGGCTTCTCACAAACGGTGTATTCGCTGCTAAGCAGCTCATCATAAGTCGTCCTCTTTAAATCCGTTGGGGGCTGATACGTCATTGTATAGCTAGGCAGAGCCCCGTATTCGAGCATGCGAAGCATATAAACGCGCGGATCATCCTGATAATTGTTTGAATCCTCGGCATAATACGGAATTAATCCGTGGAGCGCGATCTGGTAGAACGGCACAGTCTCATCTGTATAGACGAATCGGCTGGAGTCAAGCGGAACCTGATCGATCCGGTCGATATGGCCGAATGTGTACGCGAATCCGTAATCGACAGCTGCGTCTCCAGTTTGCTTGCGGACAAGGTCCAGCGAATTTCGCCAAACATCAATCGTCTGCGCTCGCTGAAAAGGCGAGGTATCCGTATGATCGGAGTAAACCAGATCGCCCATCCATTCGAGATGAACGCCGTCGACACCGAATTCCGTAAATTTGTTCGCTTCCTTAGCAATATACTGTTTGGATACACGGTCTGGCTTCATCAAGTAAAACTTGAAGTCGGACATTTGTTTCGTATCCCACCAGTTGCGGAACAAAGGCATCGGCTCGTTGTTCAGCCCCCGGATGGCGTCGCGGCTGGCCTCCAACCCATCGCTTCCCGCGAACGGCTTTACGTAATTTGTGTTCAAATAAAGCGAAATCTCCTTCTGCTCCAAATAGTCCGCTAGCTTCATTAATTCCTTATTTCCACCGAGCTCATCTTGTGCCGGGAAATGCTTGGGCTGATTGCCGTATTTCCCTCCATCGTTCCATGCATCGTAGGTAACCTCAATCCGACTTACCCCGAGACCGAGCAGACGATCTACAATAGTTCTCGCCTGCTCGAACGTCGTCATCGGAATGTATGTGCTTCCGATGATTTCATCCCGTACGACACCCCCGACCAAGTGCAGCTGAAATGGGGCCGTTTGATCCTGCACAGGCGTCAATCCTTGATCATTCATTAAATAACCGCGGTATTCATGTGCCATCCCGACATAATTCGCTTTATCGTCCTCTAGCAACAAATAGCGGATTGTGCGATCTCCCGGAATGAGCGTCCTTTCAATCATCGGAATTTCTCCTGATTTTCCGATGAAAATCACATCGTCTTTACGGTACATAAATTCAACGGATGTCCGGTATAACTGGACGTTGCGGATTCCGGACGGCGTCGCATTGATCTTGGCATCACTGTCTCCGTGCGTGATAATGCCAAGAAATGCGCTATTGTTCTCCACGTACAATCCGTAAATCGGGAGAGCGATTTTCTCTTTGGGAGGGTTGACGGTGATCTCTGCCTGCACCTTCCTTACCTTCTCATATACGTTTGTTTGAAACGCATTGTCGCCTCCGTATACGAACTGGCTGTACGAATCGAAATTGTCCGGTCGATTCTCCTTGAACTTCATGAGCGCTCCCGAACCGTCCGGCACCAAAATCGCCCCCCGTTGGCCAGGTGCGGTTGCGTTCATAAACGGCAACTCCTCAATACCAGTCAACCGTACGTCGCCGGTCTCCTGTACGGAGTCGAACGGGATGTTTAACTCGAATCCGGTATCGTTCAGGCGATATTCCATCGCAAACGATATACCTAGCGTCTTGAAAGCAAAATTGAACCGATACCCGGACTCGATCGGATTTCCGCTCACCTGAGCCTTCGCCTTGGACGGGTATGTTGTGGAGATGCTTTTGCCTTCCGTATATTTGATTTGTACGGGCGCTTGAATATAGCTCAAGTTGTTGGGCAGGACCTTATTATCAACGGGCGGAGCGCTGTGCCATTCCTTTCCGCTTGCTTTGTTCCGGATGCGGATCTGTCCGTCATCTTCGGATACGTACAATTGGAATTTTCCGTTCTCCGCAGCCAGCTTCGTCGTCTTTATCTGCGTAAGCTCCGAATTGACTGCCACCGCTTCTGTCGGACTCACGGTCGATGCTTGCACGGTTGCTTCGGTTGCTTGCGTAGACTTCGACGCTTTTTCGGCGCTTGCATAAGGACCGTCCTCCCAGGTCAAGAAGTAACAGAGTAATCCGGTCAGCATCGCGACGCTTAGCACGGCAAGGAGCAGATGTTGTTTGCTTATTTGATTCATTTTATCTCCTCCTATACCCTGTAGCTGATCTCTTTGAGAATGTCCAATACAAACTGAATGGATTGGCTGATCAGACCGAATATGAGCATACTGATAAACCAGATGATCAGCATCCCGAAGATTGACAAAAGCGTAATCCATATCGTCTTGCCAAGTTCGAAATCGTGGATGATTTTCACATGCGTCAGAAGCAAAAAGATCATCCACAATGTCACAAAGGTCGTTATTCCGTTAAGGAGCGAAGCTTCGTTCTGGGTCATGATATTGCTTAGAAGTGAAATCGGTATGGTTAGCAAAATGTACGGAAGGTATATATATGCACTACTAATAAACACATCCTTGAACTTTCCTTCGCCGTCAATGATCGTTGCAACCGCCCAATTGGCTACTGACCAGGTCAGCCACGGAATTACGATCCAGGCGGCTTCAAGCGGTACGGATACCTGATAGGCTTCACTCGTACGGAAGGCGTAGCCGGAAAACATTAGGCTAATGATTCGAGTCACGACGGCAAGAGCTATAAGCAGAAGTGCATTCCGTACCTTCGCTCTGCCGCCAAATTGAATGTCGTAGTAGAATTCCACTGGATGAAAGAGGGATCGCTTCATCAATTTATACCCTTCCACTGATTCCCTCCCCCTTCCGTGGTTGTTTACGTGCGCTGCTCCATCTTGCGAACCATCGGCGCTTGATCGCTCTGTGCAGCAACATCAGCGCAATGGTAAAACCACTGATTAAAGTAGCGATACCGCCGAAATGTTCTCGAATGAACACCTTCCGATACTCAAAGAGCGCGTTGGAATATCCTCCACGGTCTCCTCCCAGTTTGAAATACCGCATGGCGTCATCGTATTTGTGCTGTCGAAAGAGCGATTTGCCAATCGCCAGATAAGCCAAATCGTAATTGCTGTTCCGCTCCAGCACTTGTTTCCATGGACCGTAAGCCTCATTATACTTTCCATCTGCATAAAGTTGTGAAGCTTTGTGCACCAGATCGGCAAATGGCGTAGGGTAAAACCTCTCGATCCGGTTCCGCGTTTTATCGGTGACATAGATCGTGCCGTCAGACGTTTCGGCGACTCCGGCAGCCGTCTTGAACAAGCCGTCCTGATTTCCGATACCGCCGAATACAAAGATCAGGTTGCCGAGCTTATCGTACTGATACAGTTCGCCGTTCGTTTGATCAAGCGCAGTGATAAATCCCGTTTTGTCGACTGTAACGTCTACAAACGCATCCCGCAACGGCTCGAGATCATCCTTAGCCATAATCAAATCTCCATATCGGGTTTGCCCGTTCGCATTAAGCGTATCGACGCCGACAGCGCTTAGCCGTTTGACCTGATTTTGCCGAATACCGAGGGTTGTCGTATAAATGAAGCCTTCGCTATCCTGGAACATATTAGAGAATTCCGGAGGTCTGACTAACGCCATTTGGTCGCGCTGCTCCTTGGTTGCAATAAGCTTAACGATATTACGTGTCCAATCATATAGTACATGATTGGCCCCAAAGAAGCCGGCGAACTTTCCGTCAGGTCGAATCTGCATAAGCCCCAAGCTGTTACCGTCGCTCGATACAAACAGGTAGCCCCGTTTGTCGACAACTAGCTTGGATGGGGAATAGACAAAATCTTTCCCGAGTAGCGGACTATTCGGAACCCCATATTCCTTCTTGAACGCTCCGCTTTTGTCAAAAACGACAATTCTCCGGTTTTGCGTATCAGCAACGTAGACGTCTCCCCCCTGCGTTACGAATACGCCTCTTGGTCCGTTAAGCTTGCCCGATCCGTCGGAGGTCCCATAGATGCCGATAACCTGCTGCATCACGTCGAAATGAATAATCCGGTTGTTGCCCGTATCCGTAACGTAAATCGTGTCGTCAGCAGCGACAAACAGATCCTCCGGACTATTGAACGGACCGCTCACCATGTCATAACCGTCAATCGAGTCCAATGGTAAATAACCGTTGATCGATGGCTTATTGGATTTATTCGTATTGTAGATATAGCCCCAGTAGGGGTTTTCCGCATAAGCAGCTGTAGGAGCCGTCGTTAGCAAAATCGCCAGCCCGACGAGAAGCAGTGCAGCCTGCTTCCATTTTTGCATGTTTGACATAACGCCCCTCACTCCTTAATTCCGGAATGCGCCATCGTTTCCAGCACCATTCTTTGTGTGATGATGAACACGATAAATGTTGGAAGGATCATAAGCAAGCTTGCCGCCGCCACCGTCCCGGCTCTCGCCACAACACCGGCACCACCGTTCAAGGTCTGCAGCGCAAGCGGCAGCGTCTTCATGCTTTCGGTCGTCGTATAGATCGTCGGCGACCCAACATCGTTCCAAGCTCCGACGAAGCTGAACAGCGAGAGCGTCGCCCATGCGGGCTTCAGCAACGGCATGATAATCCGCCAGAATATGATCCATTCGCTCGCTCCGTCAATCCGCGTCGCTTCGATCAGCGCATCTGGAATTTGGTCCAGAAACTGCTTCATGAGAAACAGAGACACGGCAGAGGCCAATGACGGCACGATGAGCGCAAAGTAGGTATTCATCATTCCAAGCTTGGTTACAGCCAGAAATTGCGGAATTTGCGTTACTTGAGGCGCAAACATCAGCGCAAAGATGACCACACTGAATATAGCCTTTTTGAACGGCATATCGTGCTTGCTTAGCGGATACGCCGCAAGTGCCGAAATGACAATGCCGCCAACGACGACGCTTGCCGATACCACAATGCTGTTAAAAATATACCGACTGAATGGAACGATTGAGGTCCCTGTCGCAAACAGCAGGTCCCTGAAATTCTTGAGCGTCGGATTCATAACTAAAAATCTCGGCGGGAACAAAAACAGCTCGGAGGTCGGCTTCATCGCCGATGATACCATATACATAAGCGGCAACAACATTAGCAGTCCGAACACAGTCAGAAACACATATAACAAGTTTCCGCTGAGGTCGATTCGCTTTCCTTTAACAATTCTTGAAGTACGTGCCATCGAAGTTCACCCCCTATCGCCCAGCCATTTGAATACAACTCTGTTTAATACGGTCATCAACAGAAAAAGAAAGACGGCAATTGCAGAGGCATAGCCCATTTCGAATCGAATGAACGCATAGTCTTGCAAGTGCGACATGATCATATGTCCGGCATACAGTATGCTTGGCATACCAAGCAGTGATGTGCTGAG
Source organism: Paenibacillus sp. JT31N11 (assembly GCF_056269285.1). Taxonomy (NCBI): domain Bacteria; kingdom Bacillati; phylum Bacillota; class Bacilli; order Caryophanales; family Paenibacillaceae; genus Paenibacillus; species Paenibacillus sp. JT31N11. The sequence goes on along the minus strand of NZ_JBWDNQ010000018.1, from coordinate 86,960 downwards.
ATCGCTTACTTGCAGGGAGCCTACAACTTGCATGACAGCCCCGAACAATAGCTGCGGTTTAACCGACGGCACCGTAATATACCACAGTTCCTGCCAGCGATAACGAACGCCGTCAATTGCTCCGGCTTCGTACAAATCCCGAGAGACATTTTGCAAGCCTGCAAGGAAAGCCAGGAATCCAATTCCCATGCTTGACCATAAAGAAACGATCATCAGAACGGGCATCATCGTTTTGATGTTGGAAAGCCACAACCACGGCTCGTCTAGAATGCCGAGCTTTATTCCCCAGTAGTTGATCAACCCGTAACTGTCACCTGAGAATAAGTACATCCAAATGACAGAGATCGCGACTCCGCTCGTAATCGCTGGAGTATAGAAGCACAGGGTATAAAAAAATCTGTACTTGACCGGAATTTGGCTAATCAACCACGCGAGCAAGAACGCCAGAACATAACCGATCGGCCCGGTAACAATAGCAAATTTTAGTGTATTGGCGATTGCCTTTAGAAACACTTCGTCATCGACAAGCAGCAGCTTGTAATTCGACCAGCCGATCCAGCGTGGCGGTTCCACAATGTTGTAATACATGAAGCTTTGTACGAACGAGGTAGCAACCGGAATAACCGTAAAGGTTGTAAACAGGATCAGAAAGGGGGCCAGAAAAAGAAACGATATTTTATGCTTCTTTATGTCCAGCCACAGTTGCCCGACTCGGCTACGTTTCGCCGGTCTGTGCTTGATTTCTGCCGGTGCAGCCGCCACAGTTTGATTCATTGTTTCGCCCTCCCTTCGACTGGTCCCGCTTCGGTAGATTCGGAAGCTACTGGCAATCCGAACTCTTCCCTTTTTTTGCGTATTTCCTTGTCAATCGCGATGACAGCATCTTCAATCGATTCCCGCTGGTTTTTCCCGTTTAGCACGATCTCGTTCCAAACGTTCGCGATCTGTCTCGTCGTATAATAGCCGCCCAACACAATCTGTTTTTCCCTGAACCAATTCCATTGTTCCATAATCGAATCAATATCCTCAGATGACCAAGGCAGCCGTTTCAATGCTTCTACATTGGCTGTGTTCCAACGGGCCTCAACGCCAAGCAACGATTCCAACTCGGCACCGAATTGCTCCTGCACATCAGCGCTGGTCCACCATTTGAGGAACTCCCAGGCTTCCTGCTTCTTCTCCGAATTCTTGAATATCATCGCGGTTTGCGCAAGACCGCCCGTCGAACGATCGATTACCCCGTTCCCCTTGTCAATGCCCGGTATCGGCTTCATCCCCCACCAGCCAGTCAATTCCGGAGCTGCAGTAGATAAGAGCACGTAGGTGGAATAATCGGCCACTCCAATCGGCATTTCCCCTGTGCGGAAACGGTTATAGAAATTGGCTTCCTTGTTGATTTTGTAATTGGTGTACAGTCCTGTCCACATCTTGACCGACTGCATCGCTTCCGGCGATTCAAGCGTTGAGTATGATCCATCCTTATTATAGAAGTCGCCGCCATACTGGAATAAGAATGTCGAAAAATCATTGATTGCACTGTCGCCAGCGCCATGAGGATAGTAGAAATCCATCCCCTTCTGCTGCAAGAGCGGAATGAGATCAAGCACCTCGCTCCATGTCTCTGGAATTTTCGTTACGCCGAGCTCCTGCATAATGTCCTTGCGGTAGAACAGCATATTGAAATTCTGGTTCTCCGGTAACGCATAATCGCCTCCGTTAAACTTATATGGGATGAGAGCGCCCGGACGGAACCGTTTCGCCACCTCCGCGTAATCGGTGAACTCATTCAAATTAACCAAAGCACCCCGCACAGCGAAATCAATCGGAATTTGCGCATCGACGCCGAGAGCCACATCCGGCTGCAATCCGGTTGCCGAGGAAAGCAAGAGCTTGTTTTTGTCCCCCGCAGGGAGAATGTTGATATTAACCTTAACGCCCGTTTTTGGCGTAAAATCTTCATCCGCGAGCTGCTTGATAATTTCTGCCCAATCTCGACCTCGGGATACCCAGACATCAATCGTTTTCTCGCTGCCCTTGTCGAAGACGTTGCCAACGCCCCGGTAATCCTTTCGGAATGACAGGAAAAAATCATAAATTGATACTTTGGTCCTGGCAACGAAGCTCGAAGTGACCTTCGGCCATTCTTGATCCGTTGATTGGATAACAAAATAATCAAGCTGCAGCGCCTGCTGACTCAGGCCGTTAATCCACGTCCCCAGCGAGGACTGCGTATCAGACAACTGCTTTAGTCGCGAAGGTATGGTATCTGGCTTTTTCGCCATGTTCAGCAGCTGGTCGCGCGCGATGCCGAGAGGACTGATCTGTGAGCTTCCCTTGTGTACTCCCAGTTTATACAACACTTGAATGGCATTATCCAAGTCTCGGGCCATCATATGCAAACGCGGGATCAGGTTCGGGATATTGCGATTCAACTCCCAATCACGGTTCGGGTCCGGATTCGTTCCGGTATATAAAATGATTTCGCGGCTTAAGAGCGACATACGCCGAGAAACGCTTTGCACCAATTCGAACGTCTCTCCCAACGTGCCGATCTGAACCTCCATCCGAAGCGTATGTTTTCCCTTCTCAAGATAAAACTCATATTCGCGTTCACCATCTCCGAGCTTCTTCAGCTGCCATTTATCGCCGCTCTCGAAAGTAACCGCATTCATTTCTTTGAAAGGTAGCCGCCCGTCAAGCTTTATCGTCCGCTGAACCGGCATTCCGTCGATAAACCAACTGCCGTTTTTTATTCCAATATTATATAAACCCGACTCCGGAACCTCAAAATTCCACTCGGCCCATTGACCTCCGCTGCGCCAGCTTGCTCCGCCAAAACTGTTCAAGCCGACGCCCCGCTTATTGAACGGCTCCGTTGCCGGATCTCTGTTTTCCAGCCTCCGTAGCGTCGGACTGGACTTCAGTGTCGTCTCCTCTGTTTGAATCTTGATGAGCTGCTTTGTCACCGGCTTGTAGCCTTTTGTCTTGTACTCGGCTTCGAGCTCCTGATAGGTTGAAACCTGTTCAGGCGAAAACACGCGAAGCGTTCCGATCGCTGACGGCTCCCGGATGACGCCGATCCGGATCATATGCTCGCCTTGCGTCAAATGGTATCGAAGCGGCTCGAGTACCTTGGCCTCAGAATCCCTAAAGACGGAGGTTTGCCAGCCTTGCACCTCCTCCTGCTTCGGGTTGTATTGATTGCCCTGATTATCGACGATAACAGGTCCGGCCTCTTTCCACATTCTCATGAATTCCAGCTTTTTCGATTGCATAAACGGATATTTCCCGTCCACTTGTACGTTGCGAAGTAAAGAGCTACGCTTGCCTTCCAACGCATAATAATCAAGGCTTATTTGGTAAAAGCCATCCTGCGGGATGTCCACCTTATACTCGACCCAAGCGTTCTCTTCGTTCAGCAGGAGCGACTCTTCCTCTCTCCCGCCGACTCCGGATTTTTTGCTTACGCCAGCAGCGCTGGCAGCATTGTATCGAACAGCCGGAATCTCCAGGTCAACTCCCTGTGTATCCTTGACGCCCTCTTTTTGTTTCGTTGCATAGTAGCTTAAATAGGTCGGCTCAAGATTGGCAAACACATCTTCATCCGATAGTATGGATTTCATGTCCACTCCAGCGTAATCGGGAATCCCTGCCATCGCCTTGTCGTCAAATCCCTTCCCGCTTTGCCACCACAAAAAGAAACATACAGCAAGCAACACGGATACGATCGTTATGGTATACCTGCGAACAACTCGAAACAATCCGGTTCCAACCTCCCTGTCAGTCAGGCTTCTATGAATTACCAAGCCTTAACTATCACTTCGATACTCGGTTACGATAAATAAAAATTGCGCCAGAGTAATGGAGCTTTCAAGACTTGTTTTTAAGCGCTATCATGGATGGCTGATAACAATCCCTTCCTCCTATTTTTCAATACTCTTTTTTTAAAATGATTACAGTTTATTGTAGCTGAATTACAATAAGCATAAAGCACAGTTTAACTTAAAACCTTAATTATCAGGTCATGTAATAGCACAATTTAGACGCGCGTCCAGTCGTGGATTCGTGGAAGGGAGAAACGGCATAACTATTGTCTTTGATATTCAAGTCATTGAATTGCATAATATAGATAATTTAATAATTTGGGGTTTAGGGAGGAAGAGTATCACCAAATTTGGATGGTTTAACAAGGATAGGACAATAGGAAGCTCGTGAAATGAGCGCTTTGTTTCCGCAGGAAACAGGCGCTCATTTGCGCATGGGAGATTACCGATTCAAACGATATGCCCTGGGGGGAATCCCGTAAAACTTGGTAAACGAACGGGTGAAATAATTGCTGTCGGCAAACCCGCACTGGGAAGCGATTTCGGTAATGGTAAGTTTGGTATGTCTCAGTAACGTACACGCACGTTCCAAGCGGAGATACTGTAGATAGGAGATTGGACTCGTTTGATAATAGGATTGGAAAATCCGATTCAAGTGCCTAACAGAGATACCGGATTCTTTCGCGACCTCCTCCAAAGTAAGTGGCTCGAGATAATGGTCTTCAATATAAGAGATCGCTTTCGCTAAATTCATCAGTTTGCTGTCACTGCCATACTCCTGACCATCATACTGCCTGGACAAGTAGACAACGAGCTCCATAAACCGGGCAAGAAGCATCGTTTGATACCCCTGAAGCTTGCCGTTAAATTCATCAATCATGTAAGAGAGAAGCGTAGAGACATATTCCATGCTGGGAATCGGCAAACTGAGCTTGCTTTGATAGGAATGAATATTGCGGTAAAACGGTTCCAAAACAAACAGCGCCTGAAAACCATTGGATGTTCTTAAATCCGGGCTAACTGATCGAAGCATTTCGGGCGGATACATAATATTGCAAATATTAAAATCGTGAGGATCTTTGAAACCATGGAAGGTGGATCCGTTGATAACAAATACGTCGCCTTTCTTGATAAAGGAGCTTTCGTTATTGACGATATGCGTAGCGTTTCCGTTCAACACAATAACGAATTCGGAGAAGTCGATATGCTTATGAAGTTCAAGGTCCGTATCGTGCCTGCCATAATGAATAAAGAAAGGGAATTGCTTGTCCTTCGTAAACCATTCCAAAAAGACGACGCTCATAAGCAGATACTCCTTTTTTCTTTACAAGTCTCAAATTATGAGTAGCACCAAAGCATGCAGGTAACCGCTGATACCAGCACGCATTATGTCCGGAATTCAGGTGGGTCGTGCCTCGTTCCATTCTCAAGGCCCTATTCCCATAATTTCGGTTTCATACCTTTACTTCGAAACAGGGCGTTTGTCCGCTACTTCAACTTGACCTTGGCCAAACCGTTCAAGTGGACGTACGCAGGCAAGGTTTTGCAAAGTTAATTGTTTGTTGATTTACGCATTACAGTACTAGAGGGTACACGCTTCGGGGCACGCAACGTCAAGCAAAAACCGCTCCAATGAGCGGTTTTACGCTTCAACTTACCATATTCCCAGCGGCATTCAGTCGACGGGTACAAGCTTAATAGTCTGGAAGGTCAATCCGCTCAGGTTTCTTCCATTGATCATCCTCGCTCTCAGCTCGGCACTGTAACGCTCCGCATTATCGAGCGTAATACGGCCGACCTGAAGTTCAATGGGCTGACCGTAATGAATGATGTCTATTTCGTCTATCCGGCACACTATATTTTGACCGTTTATGATAATTTCCACTTCATGCCCGTAGTCCCATTGCTGGTCATTGTGTCCAGTGCTTGCCATAAGCCGGACGCTGTATTCGCCCGGTTGGGTTACGAAGAAATCCCAGCTTAACCAGTCCTCTTTAAACAGCCAATCCTGCATCGCTCCCGAACGTGAGAGTTTAAGCCTGCTATCCTCGGCTTCGCGGTGGATGGAGGCCTGAATTGCCGTCAGTTGAATCAAGCCGGATTCTTCCTGCAGGTTGAGGTTATCCACATCGGGTTCGCCGTCAATCTCGAGCACCAGAACCGTGCAGAAAGGGTCCGGAGTACTGTTAGGCAGCTCGATCTCCAGCCGCTCCAATCCCAATTTATCGTCCCGAGTCCGCTTGTAAGATAGATGAACCTCGGGCTCGGAAAGAAGATAGCATCCCGTTATCTGGTTATTCAAACCGTGGAGAGAGATCATCTTTTGCCAGTCATAGACATGAAGGTAGAGGCGGCTTCCCTTGAGCGTAATCCGGCCCCAACGGGGTGGCTTTTCGAAGGGAGATCCTTTCGTTCCGTAGATAGCCTCGCCGTTGACTCTCATCCATTTGCCTACGGCCTGCAGCCGCTCCCTTGCTTCACTCGGAATTTCTCCTTCGCCTGTAGGCCCGACGTTGAGCAAATAATTGCCTCCCAGACTTACAATGTCCACAAGCTGATGTACGAGTTCCTCAGGTGATCGATAAATGTTCCCGGGCTGGTCATAGTAACCCCATGCCGTACAGATGGTCATGGGCGTTTCCCAATCGGCTCCTGCGCTGACACCAGGGATCTCGCAATCCGCCAGGCTCAGATAATCATAGTCCACTTCCTCGTCATCGGATACGCGGCTGTTGACAAGGCAATCCGGTTGAAGCTCCCGGATCAGGTCGACCAACTGCTGAGCTTGGTCCGGCCGGATCAGGGATGGTGTGTCAAACCAAATAATCCCGACCGGTCCGTACTGGGTAAGCAACTCCTTAAGCTGCGGTTTGTTAAACTCGTCCATGTAGGTTTGAAGGTTCTTGCGCCTCTCATCGCGATAGTCCCAAAAGTTTCCGTAGTTTCCCAATAGACTGGGCCCTTTCGTCTCCAAACTCTGGGCATGGGGATGACGCCATTCGCGCACGTGGGAATAATAGAAACCCAGTTTGATATCATGGCGTTGACAGGCTTGTGCCAGATCGACCATAACGTCGCGTCCATACGGAGTGCTGTCTACGATATTGTAGGCGTCCACCTCCGTTCTGAACATGGAAAATCCGTCGTGATGTTTGGCGGTAATTACGATATATTTCATGCCCGCTTCCTTGGCTAGCCTTACCCAATCATCCGCGTCAAACTTGACAGGGTCGAAATCTTGTGCCAGCTTTTCGTATTCCTTGACAGGGATCCGTTCGTTGAACATCACCCATTCGCCCCGGGCCAGCAGGCTGTATAGTCCCCAGTGAATAAACATGCCAAAGCGGCTCTCTACCCACCAAGCCTTCTTTGCTTCTGATGTCATGGCAGTACCTCCTGATTCCGTAAGCCATGAGTCCCCCTCTTGTTGAGGACTCCGGCTTAATCCCTTTTTTTATTTCAGTTTGTCATAACCATTTTGCAGTATAGTCAAATAATCGTCTATCTTCAACTTGCTGTAAGCCGAAATATAGCCATCCCATTTCGATTCGATATCCTGATTTCCGGTTATAAATGACACCGTTTTTTCTTCGATATATTTTTTGATATCGGTCTGAAGTTGGGCAAGGCGATCTTGTTCTTCCGGCAGTAGCGGCAAGGCCGGCGGAAGTACTTCTTTCGGAACGTACGGTTCATAGCTGTCTTTCGTATCCCGATAGAGCCTATACTCGTATCCCTCGGGCGCAAGGATATCGTCCACTGCGACGAACGAGGCTCGAATATCGTTCGTCAAGCCGGCTCCCGTCCCCAGCCACGTCACGTTTTGAACTTTGGCTTCGGAAATGACTTTCGGATCCAGCAGGTATTTTGCAGGCCGGCCTTCGAAATCCTTCGCACCATCGGGAGGTTTGTTCCAGAAGTCGCCTTCCTTTCCGTAGGCGGTTCGTATTGTGCCTTCTTCAGTAATCAAGTAATCGTACATCTTGATCGCTGCGATTGCTTGCTCTTCTGTGGCTTTCTTCGTGATCGAGAATCCCCCTCCGTTGAATCCGGAAGGATAGTAGCCCGCAACCCGGTTCCCGTTCGGACCCTCAAGCGGAGGGAGGGCGACCCAGTCTTTGTAGTGTGGCGAATCAAGAGTAACGCCCATCGCCACATGACCTGCTGCATAAGCGCCTACCCGATCGGCCGAGTTGATCAGTTGTATCATGCTGTCGTTGTTTTGCGTAAATGCCGCCGAGTCGACCAACTTTTCCTTGTAGAGCTTATTCATATACTCAAGTCCTTGCTTGTATTCCGGTTTGTCTCCGACAAAGAGCACCTTTCGGTCCTTGACTTCAACATAGTCGGTACGGTTGTTCAGAATGAACGAATCCATGAGGAAGCCGTATACTTCACCGTTCCATGTACCAACGGCACCGGTAAGCGGAATCTCGTCGTCTTTTCCGTTTCCATTGGGATCCTTCGTCTTGAACGCCTGGAGTACCTCGTAAAACTCTTCGGTCGTCTTAGGAATCTGAAAACCGAGCTTATCTAGCCAGGCTTTGTTAATCCACATTTTCTGTGAGAACGAGCAGTGAAAACACTCTCCAAGCGAGCTCAGTGCATAAATGTTGCCGTCAGGCGCTGTAATACCGTTTTTGTACAGCTCATTTGCTTCTATCGCTTTTTTTACATTCGGAGCATATTTGTCGATCAGATCATTCAGAGGAATCAGTTCACCCGTCTGACCATATTTGTATTGCTCAGCCGGGGAAAATCCGACAAACATCACCTCAGGATAATCGCCTGTAGACATAAGCAGGTTTTTCTTCTGATCGACATCTTCGCTGCTGGCTACGGTCATCCAGTCAATTTTTATATTTTGTCGCTGTTCAAGATATTTTGTAAATTCATTTGTCTCGATGCTTTCAACCAGCTTATCGGGTACAGCAAGCATTTTGAATGTTACCGGTTTAGAAGAGGCGCTATCGGCATTGCCTTCATTTGCATCATTCCCCGCTTGATTCGCCGCTTCATCATTGGATTTGCTGCATGCAGAAATCACGACCATGAGCGCCGCCAATACGGCCAGTACGACCACCCTCAATATTCTCCTTTTCAAACTCTGACTCCTCCTTTGATTGAATGCCTTGTATCTTCACGTCATGTGCGTCTTCTTTCTTGGCCCATCCGACCAGCCTCACCTCCTCTCCGGTTTTGAAAATGGCCTTCTGTTCAGCCTTTAAGCGAGCCGATCATGATGCCCTTAATAAAAAACCGCTGCACAAACGGATAGAGGATCATAACCGGGGCGCTGGCAACGACAATAAGTGAATACTTGAGCAACGTCGATAAGCCTTGTGATTGAATCATCTGCTGAGCGTCTCTCATCATTTGGGGATCGAACTGATTCATGACAAGAATGCTGCGGAGTACGAGCTGAAGCGGGAATAGTTCCGAATCGTTCAGATAGATTAACGCGTCGAAATAACTATTCCACATGCCGACCGCATACATTAAGCCCATCACGGCGATGATCGGCTTGGACAGAGGAATTACCATCTGCCAGAAGAATCGAAAGTCGCTGCTTCCGTCGACCTCGGCAGCCTCAGATAATTCATCCGGAATGGTCGTTTGGAAGAATGTGCGCGCAACGATAACCTGCCAAGCCGATATGGCCCCAGGGATAATCATGGCCCATCGGGTATCAAGCATACCCAGGTACTTTACCGTCAAATACATGGGGATGAGCCCCCCGCCGATAATCATGGTAAGTGATAAATAGAACATGATCGGACCACGTCCCACCAGATCCTTGCGCGATAACGGATAAGCAATTAGAAGGGATAAAATTAAATTCACAGTGGTTCCGACTACTGCATAATAAAGAGAATTACCAAACCCCAACAACAGTTTTGGATTTTGAAGGATTGCCTGGTAAGCAACAAAAGTAGGCTGGACGGGCAGTAGCCAAACCTTCCCCGATAATACCGCTGCCGGATCGCTGAAGGATGCACTTACGATATAAAGCAGCGGGTAACATACAACGATAGCCACCAGAGACAAGACAATATAGACGGCAGCGACAAACACACGGTCCGAAAACGGCTCGCGTATGGACCCTTTCTCCTTCTGCGCTTTCTGCAATGTCAGCCGTTGAAGCATTCCATCACTCCCAATCAGAACAGACTGTTGTCCGAAATTTTACGTGCCACATAATTGACCGACAGAATCAGGATCAAATTGACCAATGAATTGAAAAGGCCCACAGCCGTGGAATAGCTATAGCTGGCGGAGACTAATCCGACCTTGTAAATATAAGTCGGTATAACCTCCGATACGCTGACATTCATCGGATTTTGCATCAGAAATATTTTCTCGAAACCGATGCTCATGATGCTCCCCGCGCTGAGAATCAGAAGGATCGTAATCGTCGGAACCAGCCATGGGATATCGATATGTCTAATTTTCTGAAGACGGGATGCACCATCAATGCGCGCGGCTTCGTAGGATTCGAGATTAACGCCGGCAAGAACGGCAATATAGATAATTGCGCTATAGCCTGCCGTCTGCCAAATATCCGAGAGAATATACAGAGGTCTAAAAAATTGGCTTTCGCCCATAAAATTGATTGGCTCCATGCCCATCTTCACAAGAACGGGGTTGATGAATCCGGTATGCGGCGAGAGCAGGGACATCAGCATTGAGACCACCACAACGGTCGATATGAAGTAAGGAGCGTATGTCACCAACTGAACGAATTTCTTGAAACCTTGACTTCTTACCTCGTTCAGCATGATCGCCAACAGGATCGGAATGGGAAACGAACAGATAAGCGTCAAAAAACTTATCTCTATTGTGTTGCGAATGGTGGACAATGCCTCCGGCGAATCAAAAAACTGCTTGAAATATTTGAAGCCGACCCATTCACTTCCCAGCAATCCTTGACTGAAAGAAAAATTTTGAAACGCAATTACATTGCCGAACATTGGAACATATTTGAATACTGTAATATGAAGCAACGGTATAACCAGGAAAAGATACAGCTGCCATCGTCTTCTAAAACTTTTTCTAAACCTCCTCAAGGTCTTCGGTGTCGTCATGCATGCAACTCCCTCCCATATCAGTGCGTGCTGCCTAACTGAATCCACCTTACCGGGTCAACACAAATAAGGGCAATAAACATCTTTCTGTTGAATGTGCCGTATTCTACGATGGGCATTTAAACAGCATCTAGCGCCTGATTGCCTTACCTGATCGTTTTCCCAGCAGCAAACTGTTTTCTACGCTAGAGTAAAGGGCTAAAGTAATCTTTAAGTCCAGCCATCTGAGCTAGCATCTTTACGTCTCGAAGCGAACTCATCCGCCGATTCCGTTGGTGTTTCTAGGCGTACCACCGGGTCAGCTTCTAGAGGTTTTCGCTGGCTGTAGGGCATATAATAATAGTTGCGCCATCCTGAATCTTTGATTTGAACTACACTACATGTTCGCTCGGTGACAGGCTTTCCGGATACGTTCCGGCGCCCCTTTGGCGCTTCGCTTTGGACAGAATCTGAACGAGGACTCCTGAAAATTCCGCTTCAAGATAGGCTCGATGACCAACTTCGCCGCCCTCTGGATGACCCGGTCCCGGACAGTGTGAATGTCGATTGGCCGCAGTTTGCCATCCTTCTTCGGAATGTAGTATGACAGTTGCCTTTTCAAGAGACTGTGGCCGTGCAGGAAAAGATGCTCGCCTTGTTTCTTGATGTCCGCTAGCGTCTCTCCGTCACGCCTGCCGCTCCTTTGTTGGCCCGCAACCCTCAGCCGTACCTCTCACGAGATTCCATCCGGTACATCTTGTCAGACACGGCATGAAATAGACGCTTCTGTTTTCCTTGGCCGCATGATCTAGATTCACTTGAACCGTTTCGGTTGGAGTCGTTAGCCGTTTGGCATTTACTGACTCGCACCTTTCTTCTAAAGCATAAACAAAGCAGAGGCCTCTGCAGGTTGTGATATACTGCGTTCCTTGGTACTACGCACCACACGGACTCCCTTCCTGCAGACGGCTCACCTCATCTTCAGGTCTTCTAGAGCGCCTCTTTTCGGGTTAGGTAAAAAAATTCCCATTCAGGGGGGCCTCCTCGTTCACTACATCCTCTTTCATACAAGCCACCGTTCCATGTTCCATGCAGCTTCCATGGCGTTGATACGCACGCGACTCGGCTTCCCTTCATCCCTCTCACGGATTTCGCCGTACGCAGGCATTCCAGCTACGCTGGGGCTGGTCCCCTCCCGAGACCGGACATTTACCCGGCTAGAAGATGTGTGCCTCGTTGCACGCAACGCAAAAAAACCCACCACGAAGTGTGGCAGGCAAATATGGACCGTAAGACGAACGGGAGAGTTCATGCAACAGAAATTCCGGGCTCTCGCTGACCGAATTAAGGAAGATTGAGGTGCGTATTCTGTTGGATTCTTCCGTAAGCCGTTTCGTATAACTGTATATATCGGTTTACGTTCAACTTCTTGAACCCGTTCACATAGGCATCCCATCCCACATCGATATCCTTGCCCCCAGTGACGAATAATACGGAGTATTGATCGACGTAGCGTTCGATCGCTGTCGTAAGCTGCGCGATTTCGTCGGCTTCTTCCGGCTTAAACGGTAAGGTGTTCGGAAGCACTTGCGTCGGTTCATGACCAACATATTTTTCTTTGGTTTCTTTAAACAACCGATATTCGTAGGAGTTCGGATCAAACACATTGCCCGTCGATGCAACAAACGTTTCCCGAAGCGCTTCCGTCAAACGAATTGGACCGCCTTGGCTCCAGGTTTCGTTCTGGACCATATTCTCCGACTGGTACGAGCCTGTTTTGTAGTAATATTTCGCTTGACCGCCATTGTAATCTTTGTCTCCAGGCTTCGCCGCCGTCCAGAATTTCCCTTCCGCCCCGAACGTGCTGTGAATTGTCCCTTCCTCCGTATACATGTAATCAGCAATCTTGATAGCAGCAATTGCCTGCTCTTTCGATGCTTTATTGGTGATGCACCAAATCCCGGTATTATAGGCGTTGGGATAATAACCGGTCAGCTGACCGCCTGGCCCCTTGAGCGGCGGAACCGCTACGTAGTCCTTTTGCAACGGGCTAGTCAGCGGTATGCCCATGGCCATATGTCCGGCTGGAAACGATCCCAATACTTCTGCCTGGTTGGTGCCTATTTGCTCAAGCGAGTCCAGATTTTGCGTAAAAGATGCTGGATCGATGAGCTTGTCCGCAAATAATTTATGAATGTATTTAAGCCCTTCTTTATACTCCGGCTTATCGCTGACAAACTCCAATTTGCCATCATTGATCCTTAAATACGTCATGCGGTCATTGTAAATAAACGGATTGATCATAAACCCGAATATATCGCCATTCCACGTATTGATTGCGCCACTGAGTGGAATTTCGTCGCTTTTTCCGTTTCCGTTCGGATCGCGCTCTTTGAAGGCCTTGAGCACATGGTAGAAGTCATCGATGGTTTCCGGCATATTCAACCCAAGCTTATCCAACCACTTTTGATTAATCCACATCTTCTGGCTGTAGGAACAATGGAAGCATTCGAGATTTTGGGGAATCGAATAGATGTTTCCGTCGGCGGATGTCGCCGCATTATTCAATGACGCATCTCCCAGAAAGGCCTTCTTGATATTCGGTGCGTATTGCTCAATCAGATCATTCAAAGGCAATAATACTCCCGAAGTTCCGTATTTGTATTGATCGGCCGGAGTCAGACCGGTCATGATGACTTCCGGGTAATCTCCGCCGGCCAGCATCAATTGTGTTTTTTGTTGAATGGAATCGCTGGGTGACAAGCTGAAATTCAGTGAAAGATTCAATTTACTCTCCAATTGCTTCGTAAACCAATTCGTTTCATAATCCTCAATTCTTGGCGATTGATCGGTAAAAATAGTCAGAGTTACAAACTCCTTCATTGTTGCAGCATCCGAGTCAGGCTTTGTGGTACAAGCAGTCAATAACATGGCCGACATTACGATTTCTGCAACCATTTTCATTGCTTTCCGTACCATTTATGATCCCCCTCACTACCTATGCTTGATCAAACTAGGCTGTCCCGCCGTGTGCTTTCATCCGTACCCTATACATGCTGGGTGAAACCCCGACAACCCTCTTGAATACGCGGCCAAAGGCAACAGCCCCGGAATAAGCTACATCTTCGGCAATTTCTTGCACAGATTTTTCTGTCTCCAGCAGATAGGTTTTCGCCAGCTCTATTCGGAGTTGTGTGACATAATCGATAAAGTTGACACCAAATTCTTCTTTGAATAGCTTACTTAAATTTTTCACTCCAATCCCGTATTTTTCGTTTAACAGCTCCAGCGACAAATTGGATTCGGTGAAATGCTCCTCTATATAGACCTTAACTACACGTATTAAATGGTAATGTTTCCCTTGTGCGCTATCCGCATGGATTTGATTGCACAGTTCGGACAATTCCGAATAAAGCTGGGTCTGAAGCTGTACAATTTCCTCAAACTGGTCAATCTGCAATTTCATCTTATCCAGACGGATTTGATATTCCCGTGACTGTTCATGCAGTTTTACCGGCTCTTGATGTTCCAACTGACTGATAAAATATAAAAGCAATCTAACCACGTCATCCCGGGAAAGACGATACGCTTTCATATTCATAAAGGCTTCCATGAACTTCTCTTTCCATTCTTCATTCTGAATCCGAATACTCTGGGCAAGCATCTGAAATCGCGCATATAAATCATAATAATATTTGCTGTTAGCTGCCATTTGCACTTCTTTATGATAGATAATATTGGCGGCGCCGGTGGTTGCTTTGTATTGAATGGCAGTACAGGCTTCTTTGTATGATTCGGAGATCGCCTCAATCGAGTCTGCTTGCTCCCCTACGCCAATCGTAATGGAAAACTTTAAATGATGATTCGACCAATCGTGAAACCTCTTTAAAACCTCTTCGAATGATCCTGCCTGCAGATCGCCGAACTGGATCAAACTGCAAAATCGGTTAGGGGAAACCCAGTCCGACCAGACGGTGCCTTCATATGAATCCACGATCTCCCTGAACACTTGGAAGAGTGTAAACCGTAACAAATTTTGATCCCGGAGTGAGTAAGACTCGCTAAACAGATGAAACCGGTCAATTTCAACGATAACACTCCATCGAAATTTCAAAAGCTCGGGGACTTGGAGCTTGAATACTTTCGCCTGCCATTCCTGCAGTGTGATCTTCCTGGCGCCCTCAATTACATCGTGGAAGAACTGCCTTTTTCGCAAGTGGATGTCTTCTTCCAGCAATAATTGAAATTGGGTGGATTGTTCGGTCATCAGATCCAAAGCCGATTCGATTATTGTAAACTCATTCTTTCCTTCTTGATGTTGGATCGATCTGACAAAGGGGGTTGAACGGATTCGTAAAAATATATTTTTGATCGGCCTATAATGTTTTCGAGTGTTTAAAATCATAAATACTGAACCGCATGCAACCAGCATAAGACCGATAATCATCCATATATTTGTCAGCATTCTGGTTGCAGAGACGAGTTTTTTATTTTGTGAACCGCTTGCAACAGTCCATCCTGTGTATGGAGAAACCACCGTAGACATAATGAATTGATTGTCTGTTGTTCCCATGAAGTTATCCTTCTTGGAATGGAGAAATGTGTTTCCTGAACGATCACTGATTTGAATTACGTGAAGCTTGAAATCGTAAAACGATTGGATCAAGCGGTTGATCGAGTTGGTGGAAATATTGACAACTATATAAATTCCATCTGTTGACGTGGAGGGATATTTCCGAACCAAGCTAATCACATTCGTGCAACCCTTAAGTGTAAATTCAAGAAAACAACGAGCACTAGACCAGCTTGCGGGAGTAGACTGGCCCATAACCATCTTAATAAACGGATAATCGTTATATTGCCGGAGTGACTGTATTGTACTTGTACTGACCACATAGTCATGTTTTGGATGGACAAGATAAATCGAATCGACAAGCGAATTAGATTCCTTCATTCTTAACAGCTTTTGTACGGTAAGGTAATTCAAATAATATTGATCTTTGGTACCGATTGCCATGAAATCGTTTATCTCCGAAGACTTGACAAGTTCCTTCAGCATGTCCTGGTCAATCATTTGTAATGTGGAGTCGACGGTTTGCATAACCTGAGCCGCATATTGCCCGCTGACATGTTTGATCTCGTCTTCGTTTTGCTGCATTAAAAAGTTAAAAAGCAAACACAGCAGAAAGGCTGCAACCGCCAAAAAAATAGACAAGTTAAACAAAAGCGTCTTGAAGAACCAGTTCTTGATCATGCTCTTTATCCCCCAATTGCAAGGCTGGAAGAATTCTTTTATAGAATGGAAATAGGATGGATAATCGCTCCAAGCGATCAAAAAAAGTGAACACCATGATGCTTGCAAGTCAGGATGAGTCCGCGCATTCCCGCCGACTTGCAAACTTCGACCCACTGCTCCACATCCAGTTCCGATGGATTGAAAGTAGAAGAATCCTCGTCCCCCAGTCCCCATTCCTTGTTTGTAAACGTATTCACAATACAGTGAATAAACGAATTCTGGATCCTCATGCAGTAAATAACGAACAGCTTTTTGTATTTCTTTGTCTGAAGAATTGCCTTAAATCTTTTTAATGGTAAATGTGAGCTTTAGATATTAGACTTTGTTCAATTTGCTGTATCTCCATCATAACCTCTGATCTCAGAAAAATAAAATATTCTTCACTAAATATTTCGACGAATTCCATGATATCCCTTTCTCACTCGTCTTGGAATGTAACTTTTTTCCTACGAAACTCTACAAGTTATGCAGGTTTCGTCTGCTTTGCTAACATAGCTATCGTATAATTTGATTGGGAGGCTAATTGTGTGAAAGCAACCTATCCTTAGTTGAAGATGTACTGCTTTATGGTGCTACAAGATGTCAAGAAAGGTTTTTTAGATTTTTAAGGTGTAAAAAGAGGCACAAGGTACTTCCTCTAGTTTCTTAGCCTCATAGTGAGAAGACACTTAAACTGAAAAGCGTAATGAGATGGCGTCCCGCGAAGCGATGTCCTCTGGTAGAGGACAAAGCCCAAGCGAAGGCGCGGGAGACTTAGGTTATTCACTTGTGGATGGAAGCAAAACAGCCTGAGTATACACAGAGAGGCCAGATTTTTTTAATCCACGACAATTGCGTGGAGAGCTTCCCGACCTCAGCGTAGAGATTTTTATGTGCATATCCTTTACCATCACTTGAACATTGGAATGAATACCCCTTTCGACATATCTCCAACAATTGTTTTACAAGTAGATCAATTGCATTTTATATGGATTTACTGCTAGTCTACCCTATAACTTAACAAAACCTGATTGGCGACGCTGACAGAAAAGGCCATTCCCGTGAAGACATTTCGAGAATGGCCTTTTGCTTCCCGTTTCGCTCAGTACGATAGCAGCAGGTTGATAGCCTGATTGAGATGAGGATATTTCTCCGATTCCTCCAGAGACCTTTTCTCCGCATAGAACAGATCCTCCTCTGGGCTTGGAATGAGGAAGCCGCATTGAGAGCCGAGATTGTGTACAGGCAGACCATAGCGGGTCAGGCGTCCCGCGGATTCGAGCATAGCCCGAAAGGCGTTGATCAGATGCAGGAACTGGACTGGTGGGGATGCTCATGAAGGCGCTGATGGCATGAACATCGTCCAGGCCGTCACTAAAGCTGTTTTTCCTTCTAATCTTCTCATAATTATCTCTCCTTCTTAAATGGTTGAACACCAGTCTACACCCTCCCCAGCAGGGGAGAGTCAAGAAGGAGAGATAACTTTTTTCTGCCGATTTAAACCGTGCCATTTCCTCCGCTTAACAGGTGTTGTCGATGGTTCTCTGTTGATCAATCAATCAATATATCTTATTCGGACAAAACCAGGGACATCTGATCGTTCTCTTCGGAGGGCATATCGTAAACATACGTGATTGGGCGGCTTTTTGAAATAATCTCGGTCACTGCATCATGCTTCAGAAGATATAATTATCTACTCCTTTTAGTTATTGGACTAATTACATTTGAACCTATATTTGAAATCGGACAGAAAATATATATCCGGTGACAGATATAGGTTTTCTTTTTGGCTAAATATGAGTATAAATCGGTATTTTATACATATGTCTCTGTTGTTAAACGATATAAAACTTCCCTTTTAGGGCGTACTTCGAACGCTCGACGATATCCAGGTCAGACAGCTCAAAAATTGCCTTTAAGAGCAAATACTTAAACATTCGAATCGGTCAATCGCGCTCTTTAAGTTCTTCATAAACAAAAGAAAAGTCAACAAGTTCATTGATTTGTCGCAACCTATTACTTTCTGAATCACTAAGTTATAAAGTTCTATATAAGGGCTTAAAGCCAAGGAATGTTGTTGTTTTATCATCACATTCACCTACTCGGTGTAGTACCTTAAATTATACAGAAAAAAAGCATAGTTCCTCTCAAAATTCGAGAAGAATTATGCTTTTTTACATATCAAGAACTTTTTCAGTGGCCTCGTGCAATACAGGAATCATCTTTTGTCGGCTGTCTAACAGCCTCCTTTTTAAAGTGTCTTTGACAGGGGGCCAGATCAACGTCCGCTCTTCTCTTCCCCCTAATTTCTTATTAATGCGCAGCGTTGTAGATATTGTACAGCATAACTGCCGCTTCCGCGCGCGTTGTCGGCGCTGTCGGCTGAATTTGCTCGTTGTAGCCCTGAATGATGCCGCTCTTAATCAGATATTCGAGGCTATCCTTCGCGTAGGCGGCGACAGAATCGCTGTCTCTGAAGTCTTCTAGACCGGAAGCTGTCTGCTCGGACAGTTCTTTCTTCGCCGCTTTCAGCGCTTTCTCCGTCAGGACAACCATCTCTTGTCTGGAGATCGGATCGATCGGCAGGAACAGGTTATCTCCAGCGCCGGTTGTGATGTCGAGGCCTCTTGCCGCAAGCAATGCTTCACTGTAATATGCGTCGGCAGGGACATCGGCAAACGCTTCTCCCGCCTCGCCCTTCAGTTCCAGCATACGCATCAACAGTACCAGGAAGTCCGCTCTTGTAATTTGCTGCTTCGGCTCGAATGATTCGTCCGAGATGCCGTTGACGATTCCTTTGGACGCAAGCACCTCGATTTGGTTTTTCGCCCAATCAAGCGGCGTGATGTCTTCAAACGTTTTTTGTACAAACCCTACGACGAATGTGCCCGGCTCGGTTGCGTTAAAGATTACTTGACCCGAAGCCGTGTCGTATTTGCCGCTCGTTACCGGCTTGGCTTGGCCTGCTTCGTCAATCGCCCAGACGACGATATGCTCAGGATCGGCCAATTCGGCTGCGCTAGGCTGGTACGGAATTTGTACGGCAATCGGTCCAGACCGGTCATTCCATGCCGGAGCTGTGCCGTCAGATTCTACGGTCAGTGTAACCGACGGACGATCGCCGACTTGTTCCTTAATCGTTTCGCTCAGCTTGCCTTCTTCCGGCTCGCCGATATAGAACTCTACCGTGTCGGCGGCAGACTCGCTGCCTTGCAGCAGATCGGTCGGTACGGAAATCGAAGCCAGCGGCGTTTTAATTTCAATGGTTACAGGCGTCGTCTCGTCGCCAAGCACGGCTGCCGGAAGCTTTTGCACATAACCCTCAGCGCCTTCCGCGTTCAGCTCGATGTTGACGGTCGTGTTGCCTGTCGGATCGGCTTTGGCCGCTGCAATCGCTTTAGCCAAAGCGTCCCTATCTACGGATGCCGTTCCGATTTTGGTCGTATCGTCCACAGCCACTTCCGGCTTGATTGGATTCGACGGCGGATTCGTAGGCTCTGTAGACGGCTCCGGAGACGGCGATGTTGTCGGCGTCGGTTCCGGCGTTGTCGGTGTCGGTTCTGGTGTTGTCGGTGTCGGTTCTGGTGTTGTCGGTGTCGGTGTCGGTTCCGGCATTGTCGCGCTTACCTCCGCGGATGCCGTACTTTCTCCATTTGAATTGATTGCAGTGACTACAAAATAGTAGGTGGTTCCATTTTTCGGATCCGTTACGACATAGCTATGGGTCGTATCGTTTACTTCATCGTATTCCGCATCCGCCAACGAGAATCCCGGCGCCGTATCTCTGTATACCCTATAGCTCACCGCTCCAGATACTGTGTTCCAGCTAACCGTTACCTGTCCGTCTCTGGCCGCCGCCTCAACACCCGTCGGCGCTTCAGGTACTCCGGGCAATGGCACCTCCGGCGTCGCGCTCACCTTTAACACAAAATTTTGCGTGGCGCTTATTCCGTTTACATTCGTGCCGTTAGATCCATAGAAATACGCTGGCACACCGTTTCTAAGCAATACGGCAGGCCTTTCGAATTTGCTTGTGTTGCCGTAAGGGTAGACTGAATACGGAGGTATGGCGGTATAGTCCGACAGCAAGCCAAACCCGATCTTCGCATCCGCTAAATCAAATGAAAGGCCATCATCCGACTCCCATAATATGCCGTAGCCCAATACACCTGTATTATCGCCAAAATTGTCGGTAGTCAATAAATAATATTTTCCGTTCATTTCAAAGGCTGTGGCGTCTTCAATATAGCTTATATTGTTGGTGATCGGGGCGTCGCTTTTCACATACCCCGTTTCCAGCGTATTGGAAACGGCGTAACCATATTTTGCGTCCCCGACCGCCCCGGCTTTAAAGTATATATAGTATTTATCACCTATTTTTAAGATATCACAGTTATCGGTTCCCAAGCCTGAGCCTACGGTCCAACCCGTACCGGAGCGATCTGCTTCAACAACAACTCCGTCACCGGCCTCTCCCGCGAGGGTCCACGGTCCGTCCAGGCTGTCGGCAACCGCCATGGCTATTTTTTGCCCGGTTTGATTACTCGCGGTTTGGACTATATAAAGCAGAACGTATTTATTATCGATCTTTTTAATCCGTACATTGTGGGGTGACCTTTGACCGGCGGGAAGATTCTCGTTGTCAAAAACGGTTTCCAGCACGGTGAAAGGCCCTTCCGGGCTGTCGCCCACAGCGTGAACGATTTCACCTTCCGTCGTCCATGCGCCCATTCCTAACTCCGAGGGCCATCGGATAGCAAATAAATGTGTTTTTCCATCATCGCCATCTATCGGGTCTATGCACCAGTAATACCAGTCCTTGTCCGAAAGCGCCGGCCCTATATATTCCATATCTAGCGCCAGATCGCTGTATGGCAAATTCAAGCTTTTACCAACGCCGGACAACAGCTCATTATCCGGGGTGTTGTTTTTTGTGGCAGCGTATACATTGCTGCTGGTGGCGATTTCCTCGCCCTGAATGATAGCTGCCACAGAAAAAGTATTGTATGTCAGCGGTTTCAGGTTGGTCACGGTATAAGTTGTGCCGGTAATAGGCTGCGTGTTGAGTTTTGTTGAATTCCTGTATAAATTGTAACCCGTCGCGTCGGCCATAGTCTCCCATGAAAGACTGATACTTGAATCTGTTATATTCGATGTTGTCAAATTCATTTCTATAGTTACGAAGTCTAAAAGGATTTTTATGAAGTTATCTCCCTCACTGGCCGTTATATTGTCAATCCATACTATATTGTCCACATTCGCGGGAAACTTGTTCTTGATCATACCTAGGCGAATATTCTCAAGAAAACGGTTTTCCGTATTTTTAAAGAAAATATACCCGTCGAAATTTTCGGGAATTTTAAATCCTCCCGATACATTATCATATTGTATCGTAATGAATTGTTTTAACGCTGTGTCGAAACCTGCCGCGTCAGCTTTTGAAAACTGGGCGCTGTCAACGTCTGATATCTCTAACGTGCCACCTGATGTGCTCTTTATCTGAAACATTATATTGTACATGCCGACTAATTTGTTAATGTAGGCATCTAAACCGTTTGCGCCTCCTTCGCCCGAATTCGAATTATTAGAAAGCATTAATGCTTTGTTCCCGGATAAAACGGCGCCCGTTACAACGTTCCGGCTTTGACCAGACACAAGTGTGCTGCCCGGCGCCGTTTCCCCGTCGGAATATCCTTCAAAGTCTTCAATCATGCTAGAGCCGGTTAAGAACGGGACGTTGTAAATTTCAATCTCGTCCACGTTAATGCCGTTTGACTCCCCGCCCAGTACAAACCTGACAAAATTAGCGCGTACCAAAGGCAGTTCGCATTCCTTTAAATCGTTATCCGTTTTGGCGAATGTAAACGATTTGATCTCAGTCCACGAGTCGTCCTCGCCGTCGTCTGATATCAGAACCTTTAATGATGCAATTCTTTTCATGTCCTGAGTTTCATAAAGCCTTATCATATTAAAAGCAACAGACTCACCAAAATTCACCTGAATCCATTGAGGCGTGCCGTCCGCTGAAGCCCACCTGTCATAATTAGTTCCTGCAGGATTGCCGCTAAACGCCTTATCCGGTGTCAGCACCGGGCCGCCGGAATAGTAACTGCTGGCAGAATAGCTTCTGCCGCTGCCTCTTGCGAGGTTTGGTGACTTTTGCGTTGTAAACGACACCTCTTTAGCGGGTGCTCCGCTATATGACACGCTTATAGAAGCGTTTACCGGCTCTATATTGGCGGCTATGGGGTTGAATTTAAAAGAAGCTATGTTTGAGCTTGCATTGTAACTGAAATTATAAACCGGAAGGGCTTGATATTCCCCGCCGTCACTCTTAATTTTAATGTTAAAATCATCAGCGGTAACAGTTTCAACGTCATCGCTAAGAACAACTTCGACCGAGCCGTTGGTAGCGGTTACAGATCCAATTTCCGCATCCGGCGCGTTATAAATTTCAATCTCGTCTATGTTAAGTCCATATCGGTTTCCAGTAAACATAAGTCTTACAAATTTGGACGTTACGGGGAATACTAAATCTAAATCTTTTAACGCGTCACCTGACGGACTAAACGTAAATGTTCCAACTAAGCTCCAAGAATCGTCCGTGCCGGTATCTGAGATTTGAACCGCAATTGACGTAATTCTTCTTTCCGACGGGGTTTCATAGATCCTTAAACTGTTAAAAGTAACCGACTCGCCAAAACCCACTTGAATCCAAGGGTTTGTTGCATCATCATCAGCAGATCCCCAACGGTTGAGATCTGCTCCTGTCGTGTCGCCGTCAAAGGCATTTTCCGGCGGTAAAGAGGGGCTTGGAAAAGTGCTGCTTGCGGAATAGAATCTACCACTGCCTCTGGCCAGGTTTTCCAAGCCTGTCGGCGCAAACGCGGGAGTTATGTCGGTAAAAATATATTCGTTAGATTCCTCGTTTGCGAATTCACTATCTCCCTGCTGGCTTTGAGTAAGCTGATCAGATGGATTGTCCTGCCATAATTCCAACTCCGCAAGCTCGTCAGCAACCATCGGATTGACCTCTTCAGCCGCAAATACGATATTTGTCGACAGCACGGATACGGCCATCGCCAGTGTTAATACAATGCTTATGCCTTTCTTCAGACTTGCTTTTAACATTCTGTATTCCTCCCACTATAAAGTAATGTTTTCTCCTGTTTTCTCACTCATTCTTAGTATTTCAGTGATTATCTGGTTACTTGTTTAAGCATAGGCGGGCACAGAACTTAGGATTATTTATTCCAAAACTTGTAATAATGGCTATGATCGCACAATGGATCTCCACGTCCGCCCTCGGGGTTTACCCTCCCATGTCACGCGGGGTCTATGCCCTTACATTCCTTCGTACTACCTCTCAAGGGTGGAGGCCGATTCTTGATCCCTTACCGGGTCGTTGCCCTTATGGTGTGTTGTTCGTCGGCTTCTCCGGTGCTTCTGTTGTCATGGTTGTCTACTTGTGAATAACGTTGAATACCAGGAAGTTGCTTCTTGTGATTAAGCAGCTTCTAACTGCATCTGGCCTTGTCGAACCGGGCTGATCATTTCGTTGGCATTGTAGGTTCGTTGCTTGGTCCCCAGCGTATGCAGGACTCGAATCAGTTTTCCACATAGCGCGATGAGCGGTTTTTTCTTCTTCAGATCCGACTCGTGTAATGCTTATGCAGTGCTCGAAATGCTTTGTTCTTGGCTATCAGCGGCATCACCGCACGGAACAGCAGCGCCCGCAGGCGTGAGCGTCCTCGCTTGCTTATGCTGGTTCTTCCCTTTCGTTTGCCTGAACTGTTTTCCTTGAGATTTAGCCCCGCCAGACGGATGATTTGCTGACCATGATCGTAGTTGTTCAGGTCTCCTCTCTCGGCCAGAAATCCGGCTACTGTGACCACTCCAAATCCAGGTATGCTCAGCATGTGTCCTGCTCCAGGAATGTTCTCCAACAGGTGCATGACTTGTTTGATGATTTCCTCTAGTTGTTTATGAAACAGTTCATACTGACGGAGCAAGGTATTAGCTCCATTCGTGCCGCTACGGAGCCTTCGGTTAATCCAATGGAGGCCGCGCAGCGGCAACCAGCTTCTCTGCCCGTTTGATACCTACACCGCGCTTCACTTCCGTTTTCCAATGATCCAACACCTTTCGGGCGCCTTTAGACACGAGATCTGCCGGGAGAGGAAACGCCGCATGGTCATTAGAGAGGCCTTCCCACTCCAATCCTTGAATACAACAGCATATTCCGGGAAGAACCGGTCCAACCATGGCTCCCCTCTCTTCTTGCGGACGGTATTCGGCCGATGACTAACCTGCGGCAATTCTCTGCGAACGATCCATACCCGCAACGAACCGATAAGTGTTGAAACTTCTTCTACGAAGTCCATACATTAAGCATAGTAAATAGGATGTTTTTAACAATGGAATATTCTCCTCAAACAGTTTAGAATCATTCGATGTGTGGTAGGGGGTCGGCGCTTCATCGCTTGCAGAGAAACGAAAAGGAGTAAAGTAACGGACTCCTATCCGATGTCGCACCCGACCAACACCGTCACTTTATTTTTTTGTACACAATTTATTGGAATGGATCTCTCCGGTGTTGTTTTTGTATACAGATAATAGCCGGACAGCCATCACCCTTTCCTTCTCTTCCTCATTCATCTTACGGTACCGTTTGGCAGCTTCGACAATCCCGGAAGAAGGCGGATATCGCCTGCGTTCGCAAACCCGGTTATGCCTGGATGAGAGAGAACGAAAGACACGCAGCGATCGGTAATCGACTGCTCATCGAATGGCTCGTACCACGTTGCGTAGTTCCTCTCTGCATCTTTCGCACACTCCCCTTTGGCCACGGCTTGAATGACCATCAAGCCGGTGTTTTGATGCGTCGTCTCTTCCACCAACGAACTGAAACCGGCGCAGCGCCTCCAGATGAACGGCCCATTACCGAAGACGGCGTCGGCCATCGACGGATTTTCCAGCATCCCAACCGCAACGACGGGGACATTGAGGGCTATTCTGATGCTCCGGGAGAACGACACCTGATAGCCCGGATAGTTACAGGGCCTTCTTTCCCCCGCTGGGCCCTCCCCACCTGAGCTGACATGGAATACATCCACGCCTACGTCCCGGTAAGCTTCGCACATGGATCGCGTGTTCGATGTTATAGCCGCCGTCTGCGTATTCGACGGCCGCGAAATCCGGAAGGATAACGGGATGTCCACCGGCATCTCTTTTTTCACTGCCATTATGATCTGAACGCCGAAACGAGTCAGATCTTTTCCGTATTCATCATCCCGCTTGTTGGTTAGTGGGGATTGAAACTGATGAATTAAGTACATTCTGATGGAAGTTTGCCGGCCTGTTCAACAAGCCCAATAGCCTGCTCGAAAGCCACAAGAAAAGCAACAAATCAGCCCCGCATCGCTTAGAGTTCACTTTTACAATTAAAAGGCAATGGATTCGAGGGTATAGTCAAATCCTTTGCCTATTAGGGCCGAGATGTTAGTTAAAAAAGAACGCCCTATACAAAAATGCTCTTTATGTTGTCGATGGCTCCCTAAGGGATCCGTATTAAATCTTAACGCGAGTTCAATGGGTTCTCTTTAATTAACTCAGATAGGATTACATTTCCCACTTCTTTGTAAACAGGATATATGATCATCAATTCTGCAGGGTATAGCTTTAAGAAGTTCAGGATTTTCTCTATTTCGCTTATTTCTGGGCTTAACCTTTGCGAAGCAGCGGAGGCGGTCAAGATATCAAATATATTACCAGGTACAAAACGTGCTCCGGGCATGCGTAGCTGTTGTGGCCAACTCACACTTTCGTCTTCAGCCGCGCTATCAGCTCCGTTGTATACTTCGTTAGTCGAACTCCTATCTCCGATCGCATAACATCACGTGTCATTCCGAATCGTTCTTCGTAACCCCGATAAAAACACTTATGATAAATAATCATGTCTTCTTGTTCTTCCGCGACAACGCGAATATTCCGTTTCTTCAACTCGCTTCTTAATCGATAATAGTCTTCAGCTACCGTGGTTAAAACTTTGTGCCCGGCGGCCAGGTAGAGTCGCTTCAGAACGTTAGATGAATTTTCGATATCGGATATGCTTTTCTGAATCATCTTCTCCATATGCGGCAAAAGGATATAATCGCGGATCATGATGCGTTCTTCCGTCGTCAAATTCTTTCGGGTGCCCGCTGCTTGTTTCCGTTCATATTGTTCCGCGTGTTCAGTCAGCAGCATTTTGGACTTCCATCGTTCATTTCCGTCGAGTTTGCTCATTTAAAGTGACCTCCGATCTGCTCCGCTCTCTCGCGGGCGACTCCGGACTCAAGAAGCGAAGAAGCGTGTAAAATGGTGTCGCTCCTGAATCTGTTTTTATCTCGTCGATCGCACGCTCATTACGGTAAGCGCGGGAACGGTCCTCAAATAAAGTCAGTTGGATTACACTGTTTACGTAACGCCCTAATGGTATGCTGAGAAGGCTTACTGGCATTCACACCAATGTTATAAACAGCGCATGCCGAGGCTGCAGCGACCTCATGTATTAACGACTAATACGAACATTTGTTCTAGTACATTATATGACTAGAATGCCAGTTCGTATACAGGTAAAAAGTTTCCTGTGTGAATTGAACTCAAATCGTATTATGATTGGGTATAGATACGTGGAGGTGTTCGAAGTGTGCGGACGATATACAGTTAATGTAGATATCGAAGAATTGATGGAAATATTCGCGGTTGATGAAGCCAATGTTCGTTACAATTATAAGCCGAATTATAACGTAGCTCCGACGCATACGGTTCCAGTCATATTGAACGAAGACGGCCGCCGAGTAGTCGATGGATTCCGTTGGGGACTCGTACCATTTTGGGCGAAGGACGTGAAAATTGGATTCAAGATGATCAACGCACGTGCGGAAACGGTAGCGGAAAAACCTGCTTTTGGCCGCCTACTGAAAAGCCAGCGCGTCGTCATACCAGCTGACGGATTTTATGAATGGAAGAAGGAAGGCGGAGAGAAACAACCGTATCGATTTACGCTGAAGGACGGACCGGCATACGGATATGCCGGTCTATGGGATGTATGGACGCAGCCTGATGGTGAGCAATTGCGTAGCTGTACCATTATAACGACGACACCGAACGAACTCGTAAAAGATGTACATGATCGTATGCCCGTTATCTTAGCGCCTTCTGACGTCGATACATGGCTAGACCCCCAGATTACGGATAAAGAGATGTTACAATCGTTGCTTATACCTTATCCAGCGGATCACATGACGAAATATCCCGTTTCAAAAGACATCGGCAATGTAAAAAACTTCGGGGCGAAGCTCATCGAGAAAATAACGATAAACAGCAATTAACCCCCTCCGTACTCCGACAATTATAACGTTTTGTTTGACCAGGCAATCACAAATAATCCCAGGCCTTTTCGACCCGGGATCGCTGTTGTTTTAACATTTCGTCACTTTTTTTCTGTGTAATTTATAGTAAAGACCTCCGATCTTTCATCCATACCTCGTACAGCTTTTTATTCACGATCTCCTTCAAAACTAGTCTGGATTGTTCCGTCAGATGTTCGTTCGACACCCCAAGATATTCTATTAAAGCCGGGGCATCGAGCTGAAATTCATTTCGCTTACTTTGTGATTGAAAGTGGGATCGCGATCGTCAAACGTTCCATCATTGCAGTATTGTCGGATGGAAGACACCTGCCCAACTGACGCCGAGACTCGATTTCCAACTGCAGTAGGTCGGCAGCGTTTGCTCGAACTTCTTCTAAAGAATCACCGTGAACACCAAGGCGCACAGCCGGAATATACCCAATAAAATCGCCCTTAACTTTGTCCTCCTCGATCAAAATTTGATAACTCATATCAGTGGTCGATTGGTTCATGATTATTTCCTCCCAAATTCTTGTGTTAGGCCTGCACGGGCAGCCTAGTTAGAGAACCGAAGCTGATGGCTTCGGAACCCCTCAAGGCGTCCGTACGCTTGTATCGCGATAATAAGCAACCGCTTGATAAGATTCGTTTCATTTTTGAATTCGCCCCGAAGTGGGATCGCCATCGACGTGTATGTGTTCGAGCTTGATTTTTTCCTTTAGATTCCAATAACCGTGTAGCTCAACAAGCGCGGTCGCAATACTATCGGCTCCACCGGATACGTTCACATGAGCTTCGTCGTACTCCTCGAATAGGCAACCGAATTCTCTCCTGTGTTTTGAGCATGCAAAAAAAAACCATGAAAACACAAAAAAACACCAACTGTACAGGTGCTTTGCGTCTCCATGGCTAAATAAGCCCTATATGAATGTACCGTTAACCGGTGAACCCCTTCTCTGCCGAAACATTAGCGACAAAGAAAAATAAATTGTAATCGTAATAGGTCTATAATAGTACATCCAGCAATTTCCGTCAATCTTTTCGAAAAAAAGCGGTTAAAACTGCAATTGCCTTGCCCCTTTCTTACTTATAATGCAGCGCGTCCGTTATTCCCACTATTTCTCTGGTCATACCTCCAGGACTAAGTGATAAAATAGCCCTATGAGGTGATACGAATGTTTATTCCCCCAATGCTTCTCCAAAAACGTGAACAGCCCTTTGATGATCCCCGATATCTCTTTGAACCTAAAATAGATGGACATAGGTTGGTACTGACCAAGGTGAATGGCGAAGTTAGATTATTCACCCGTCACAATACCGACGTCACAAACCAATACCCCGAGCTACATAATGTTCCAGTCGGCAGTGCCAATGTCATACTCGACGGCGAAGTTGCATGCGTAGATGCAAGAACCGGGGCAGTTGATTTCGAAGCTGTTATGGGGCGGTTTAAAGCCAAAAGTCCAATGCAGGCTGCTGCCAGGTCACCGGTACATTTCTACGTGTTTGATGTGCTGCAGATCAATGGGGAGGATGTACGAAGCCGCCCGCTGGTTGAGCGAAAAGCATTGCTTAATGAAATAATGGTTGATAGCCCGTATTTCAGCCATATACTTAGTGTTGACGGCGTTGGAACAGCATTGTATGACGTGATTAAGTCGCGATCCATGGAGGGCATAGTTGCCAAGCGGAAGGATAGCAGATATATCAGCAGACGCTCTCCTGAGTGGCTAAAAATTATTAATTACACATATGTCGAGGTACAGATCGCAGGATACCGTAGAGATGATTTCGGGTGGATGGTGCAGCATGAGGGTAAGTATGCGGGAGTAATCGAATTGGCGGTACCGGCTACTTGCCGGAAGGCATTTTATAATATGGCGAGAACGATCACTATCGGTGAGGACAAGAATTATGTTTACGTGAAGCCTTTTATCAAGGTAAGAGTGCGTACAAGAAATTGGACGAAGGCTGGACTTTTGAGATCACCTGAGTTTGTTGACTTTGTCGTTTGAAAATACCTCCTTGCCTTTAGCGGCCTTTAGCAGGGAGGTATTTTTATTTTAATAGGCTATGTTAAATTACAATGTTAATTTATAGGGATAAGAAAAGGAGGTTTTATCCACTCCTTCATTTCTCATTTAATGTCTTTAGAATCTTTTCTTTGCTTAATCATTTTTCAGTACCATGCGAATGCAATGGTTCAACTCCAGGAAAATCCATCACCTTCGTATCTTGGAATAAGGTCTGATTCTCTAAAATTGGTCGTTGGAGGTCTATTCAAAGCATGCAATCACCGATGCCCAGCGGGAATATAACGAGGTCATCAATAAATGACCCATTTAATTACATCTATTTAGCGGGTGGTGTCAGCTTCGCTGGTACTACCCCTATTCTTCCGACACTTTCACGATCGGCATCTGCATTTCAGCTATAACCGCCGAGTCCGGGTCGCCCGGGAGCTCCCAATATAGCTCACGGCTCGGCTTGTCGTCGGGGATGCGGTAACCGTTTTCCTTCAGCCAGGTGGCTAATCGTTCATTGACGGCATAGGAGCTTTGGAGGCCTGCGTCATGGGCGACGCATGCTGACAAGGTGCCTTCAAGCTCTCTCACTTTTACTCTGTCGTTCTCGATTATCCGGTTTGTCACCGGGACCGCGATCTCGAGATCAACGGAATCCTCGCATTCCGCGCAGCTGTGCCACAGAATCAGGAACGGTCGCGAGGCTTGCTTCGTCTGCCGCTTTACATACTGCGCCAGCTCCTTAGCCATCCGCGGAATGGCCGCCTTCGAAGCAACTTCCCGGATCGACGCGACCGGAAAGGACTCGAGCCGCTTCATGATGACATCGAGCGGCGCCCGCTCACCATCATCCCCGACAAGCTCGGACAACCTTGCCCCGATACGGGCCAGGCGCGCCTGCTCGGTTTCGAGAAGTGACTGCACTTCCGCGGATTTGTGAAGCAGGAGCGAGCGAATCTGCTCCTTGGTCGTTCGACCGTCCAGCAGTGGGATCATCTGCTCCAGCGTAAACCCCAAATCCTTGAAGACCAGAATTTGATGGATCTTCGGCAGCTGATCAGCTGTATAGTAGCGGTAGCCCGTTGCCGGGTCGGTATAGGAAGGCTTCAGCAGCTCGATCTGGTCGTAATAGCGCAGCGCCTTGACCGATACCTGGCTAATCTTCGAGAACTCGGTAATTTTAAACATGCTCCGCCTCCTCTTGGCCGACATTTATTTTTGCACGTTAGCCGTCTGTTTTAGAGATGAGATCCGCCGGTTGCATCAAGTAGTTGGCCGGTCACCCAGCGGCTGTCCGGCGAAGCGATGAAGGCGACGACGTCGGCGATATCGGAGACCTCTCCGACGCGGCCGAGAGCCGACATGTCCTCCGCATGTTTGCGCCCTTCTGGCGTGTGAAGCCACGGCGCATTCACATCGGTATCGATGATGCCCGGCATCACTGCATTCACCGTGATACCCCATGGGCCAAGCAACTGTGCCAAGTGCAGCGTAAACGTATTAAGCGCGCCCTTGGTCAGGTTATAAGCCATAATGTGAGGGTAAGCGATCCTCGTCACGCCGGAGGAGATGTTGATGATGCGGCCACCATCGGCTAAGCGCGTCAAAGCTTGCTGAACGAGAAAATAGGGCGCCTTCACGTTGACGTTGAACAACCGATCGAATTCCTCCTCGCTCGTTTCCTCGAAGGTGCCCGAGGTGCCGATACCGGCGTTATTCACCAAAATATCGATTCTGCCGCTGCCGGCAAGCGCGGAGAGCTTCCTGTCCAGCTGTTCGATCAACGAGTTTACGCCATCCATCGATTCGAGAGCGGCGCCTATCGCGAATGCCCGCCCGCCCTCCAATTCAATAAGACGAACGACCTCCTCCGCCGCATCGGCGCGGCTGCCGTAATGGATGGCTACAAGCGCCCCTTCCGCCGCCAACCGCAGTGCGATTCCCCGACCGATTCCTCTGCTTGCTCCCGTCACTAAAGCTGTTTTTCCTTCTAATCTTCTCATAATTATCTCTCCTTCTTAATGGGTTGAACACCAGTCTACACCCTCCCCTGCAGGGGAGAGTCAAGAAGGAGAGATAACTTTTTAACAGGTGTTGTCGATGGTTCTCAGTTGATCAATCACTATATCTTATTCAGACAAAACCAGTACATCTGATCGTTCTCTTCGGAGGGCATATCGTAAACATACGCTATCGATTGTCTTTTTTCTTCAGGAACGCCTCGAGCGTTTCCGGAGAAATCTTTTTCTTCATATGATTCGGAATATGCTGGAAGCAGTAAGTCATTCGCGTTCGATCAAGGTTCGGAATGCTTCCAAGCAGCTCCCACTCATCGCGCGTCAACTTGGCACCGCAGTTCGTAAAGATACAATTGCGGTCAATCATTTTGGCCGTTTGGGAGGACGAATCGGGCTTGCCTGGAGGCGCAGAATGAAGCAAATGTTTGAGAGCTGGATTGCTTCCCCAATCTTTCTCTCCCTGATAGTATGGCGCAAGGTCTTGCCAGCCGATCTCCCATGTATCGAGCGCTTCGCGGATCGCCTCGGCTTTCGCCTGGTCCACTGTTGTCGATAGCTGTTTTGTACTCCCGTTACCATCTACGGAGATTTCAGAAAAACCTATACCCTCGCGCGTGTGCGGCCCGATCGTCACCCGCGCAACTACCTTCACGAACCGGTCCCGAATGTTAACGTCCACTTCGGGAAACGTCAGATCCCACCGACTCATCGTCGCTTCCTCAACACGGTCATTGTAGACCTGATTTGGAATGTAGGCGCGGCCGTTATCCCCTCGTTGCTTTACCGTACCTTCCGGAAAGCGGTCTTTGATTCGGGCGATCGCATCCTGGTAGTTCAGTTCGTCCATGATCCCGCTCCCCTATTTCAAATTCATCTTTCCGAACTTCTCGATGTATGAATCGAAGCGTTCGTAAACTCGCTTGG
Organism: Paenibacillus sp. JT31N11; assembly: GCF_056269285.1. Lineage (NCBI taxonomy): Bacteria > Bacillati > Bacillota > Bacilli > Caryophanales > Paenibacillaceae > Paenibacillus > Paenibacillus sp. JT31N11. The sequence goes on along the minus strand of NZ_JBWDNQ010000018.1, from coordinate 54,435 downwards.
CTCGCTGTACCCGCTCCGGCAGCTCGCGGAGCATCAGCTTAAAGTACTCCATGCCCGAGTCAGTCATTTTATAATAACGATTGTACCGGTTATCACCGTCCCAATTGCGCGTGACATGTCCGGCCTCTGTAAGTGCCTTCAGACGGTTGCTAAAGTAGGCATCGTTGACACCGACTCCGCCAAGCGTTTGGATGATGAACTGCTCCATTTCACTATGGTAACGCTGCCCGTTTATTAGGTCGGAAAGCACGATAAAGTCGATGACTTGCTGTACTTTAACAACGTGGCCAAGAGATTCTGACTTCTCGATAGGATTTTCATTTCTTGGCATTTGTGATCCCTCCTCTTTTTCTTGAAATGCATGTTTCCGGAAACTCATCCCAGAAATCCAAGATTGATTTTCCATACGACGAGATTCGATTAGTATAGGAAGCGATATAAATAGAGATTTCTTATTTTAAAGGTTCCGACATCTGTCCGGCAAGTAGATAAAAGCAGCTATTCTAAATCATCCTTATACATGTCCTTGTAGGTCCGAACCATCCGGATTGCCATCTTCCGCTTCGCCTCATCGTTCATGGTTCTCTGCGGCTCCGTGCTCTGTACCTGACGTATAATGGACTCACACATGAGGCAGACTGGTGCTCCGGCATACGCTACGGACGCAGATTCCTCGCAGATGAAGCAACTTTTCAAGGTCGTGACGGCACTCTCAATGGCAGATATCATGATGTCGTTATACCGACCTGTATCGAGCACACCGCTCTCGATCGCACCTAAATGATTTAGATATACGTAGTGCCTCGTCCAGCGATGTTTGTATGCATAGAGACCATCTTCAAGGAACATAAACATGTAATTTTCCGTTGTCTCTTCCCGCTCCAGCTCTGACAAATCCAGCTTTGCGATTGCGAGGAAGAGAGGTTCGAATTGCTCCCAAATATTAATTGCATTCACCATCGATTATACCCCCATTATAACGAACAAACATTCCTACTATTACACCCATATTATACCACACAATAGAGTGATTGCGATATACTTGTTTACACTCTTATCGCTGCCCGCTCTCCGCAGGTTTTGCCATTCGTCGCGACCTTCCCCTTAATACTCGACCTTCCCCTGCTGTCTGTACCTAGATTCTAATCTAGCTGCAAAACTGCAATTCTTCGACTAGACACGTGTTTATCCTGAGGCTCTTTTCGAACCTAGCATCAGACTTCCTCCCTGCACCTTCATCCGGACCAAGTTACTTTTTTTCGATCGTCGGGGGGGCCGGCGCGGCGCGCGAAAACCGGGTTAAAAAGGGGAAACAAAACTAAAGAAATTGATGGAAAAATTTGGTTGAAAGAAGTGTGTCAAGGCTGCAGTGATCGGCCGCCGCGTGCCGGATGATCAAACGGAGCGCGGGCAGTCGCAGGAAGCTGGAGCGGGACAAACAGAGGATCAGAAAATGGTAGTATATAGGATGCGATGATTGTGGCAGTGAGGCAAGAAAGAGCTGAGGAAGAACAGACGAACGAACGAGGACAAGGATCGACAGGCGCATCGCAGTAGGAGGAAACACGAACGCGCCAAAATCGGCGAGCGCGGGTGGTGGTAAGGGTGTAAACAAGTATATTAAAAAGAAGTATTGCAGTCCATCAACTCCCCCCCTTCTGATACAATTCGACCGGCAGTTTGGGCTTCATGCCCAGGTTGCTCTTTTAAATTTAATTACAATTAGAAGAACTCTCCATTCTCAAAATGGTCTAGAGAAGTTTCTTTTGACTTTCACACAAATCAAATTCCCTTGAATTCCGCGATCACAAGCAAAGATTACTTGAAATTATCTAGACATCTTGTGATATTATCCATTTCAGTCTAAATTGGCTCAAGATTTGTTCATGCTAATTTTACGATCTGTTATTATTCGGTTAATGAAGTCCGAATACTCCACCTGTAGACTTAAGGCTGTCAACCATGAAGAGGAGCCCCGAATGAACGAAAAAGGTAGGCTAACGGACAATGATGAACAAATACGAGGGAATCAGCAAAGCCATCTTAGATGAGATTGATCAGAACTTGTTTGCCGAGAAGGACAAGCTGCCGTCCGAGAAAACGCTGGCGGCTCGGTTCGAGGTGAGCCGCGAGACGATCCGCAAAGCCCTCAAGAACTTGATCGATTTGGGGAAAATTTATAACGTCAAAGGCTCAGGCTATTATTTGCGGCGAAATGGCCTACATATGGCGAGCACGTTAAATAAATTTTCCAGCATTACGGCTTTGATTCGGAACGCAAACCTGTCCGAAGGCGACATCGAAGTTCAGCTCTTCAAGCGCAGACCGAATGAAGAGGAAATGAACCTATTAGGTATCAACAAAAAGGATTCCATGTTTATCCTTGAACGGATTCGGACAGCCAATGGAGAATCCATCGTCTATTCGCGAAATGTGCTGCCTCAGAGCATTGTCGGGAAAGACTTCGCGGAACAGTACGACCCTGGTTCGCTTTCGAAGCATTTGGACCAAAAGTGCGGCATACGTATTGTCGAATCGTTAATGGAGATTCAAGCCGTGCGGGAAGATGACGTGCTGCCTTACCGTCTAAAGCAAAGCGACCCTCCGCTCCTGAAATTTATTCAGGTGCACTACGATGACAAGGCTAACGCGGTTTACATTTCTTATGACTTCATGAGAAATGACCTCATCCGGTTTTATGTCCGCAGAACTTAACTGCAACAAGGTACACATAACGAAATGGAGGCGCATGATATGGAATTGAATCCCGTCGTCCGACGGACCGCCGAGGAAATTTATTCTGATTTTTTAAATGTGAATGGAAGGGTTATGATGGCGGCCCATCGAGGCCATTGGAGACCAGCAGCCGAAAATTCTCTACGTTCGATCGAGCTCGCCATCGATATCAACATGGATATCGTGGAGCTCGACATCCGGAAAACGAAAGACGGCGCGCTCGTGCTCATGCACGACGATACCGTGGACCGAATGACCGATGGTTCCGGCAAAATCGCTGACCTTACGCTGGAGGAAATTCGCTCTCTGCGTCTGAGGCAGGGCGGTGGCGGACCCGAGGCACCTTTTACTGACGAGTTGGTCCCAACGCTGCACGAAGCCATGCTGGTAGCCCAGAATCGAATTCTGGTCAATCTAGACAAATGCTGGCCAATTCGCGAAGATGTTTACCGGGTTCTGGTCGAGACCGGAACTGTCAGAGAAGGGATCTTCAAGAGCGAAGAAGCGGATCTGGACAAAGTCGAGAACTTTCTAAACGGCAAAGCCGAGCGCCCTGCATTTATTCAGAAAATCCAGGACTTCCGGATTCCGGCAGAAAACGAGGCGGAATTCGAGGCGTTGTTCCACAACACCGTCGGAATGGAAAAGCTCAAAGCGTTGCTGAGCGACAACGTCAATCGCGAAGCCTTTCTTCAGAAAGTGCTTCCAGCCAATGTACATTTGCTCGATCAAGTGGATGAACTCTCCGAGAGAATTCAACCACAAGCAATTGAAATCAACTTCCTGTTCGATCGCAGCCCGCTTGCACGTCCGGAAATGTTGGAGAAGCTCAAAGCGCATCAACTCAGGGTTTGGGTCAACACGATGTTCGCCTGGGATTGCGGCGGGCATACGGACGATGTGTCGCTGTCGAATCCCGAGGAGGGTTGGCAATGGCACATTAATAACGGAGCCAATATGATTTTGACGGACCGTCCGGAACAACTAGTTCAATATCTGAACGCAAGGAAGTGAATGCTTAATAAGCAAGAGACGATAGGAAGGGCGTTCGGATGCGGATTTTTGCTTCCCTCATTGGCGGGATTCAGTCTTTTGTCTTAAACAATTCTAGAATCCAGTTATTTGGTTGCCCGTCACACCTTAAATCATGTGATAACAGTGCAAATTTAGTGTCTACTAAGTGCTCAATTATTCTGCCCGTCAGCATTCTTGTAGAGCGTTAAATATCCGCTTTGCAATAAAACGAGCGCCTCGGTACGATGGGAGCACGCAACGGCTCATAGTCCTTAAATCCCATCATTCAAGAGGCGCTCTACTATGAAGTTTAAATCGCATGCCCGACCTCATTGAACTCCCTGAGTATCTGGTCGTTGAGATCGACATCACCCAGTGAACGCATGTCGCACGTGCCGTAAACTTTCGCGGTATCGTGATCGGCAATCCCCCGGACAAAAATTTATTTTAGCCTCCCCCTTGTCGTCTCCGTCTCGAATTGAGCCATGACCAGTCGCGATTAAAATGGTTCTTACAACATCTCTCCTGTATTTGTATACATCTAACCTAGACAAATCATCTTCCGCCGGGGGGGCACCCCTCGCGGAATGCCTGTTTTTCTACACATATTTCCTCTGTCATTCCCTGATCGTTCCCTCTACTAGACTAGACAGGTTAATAAAATCTATAAACAACCCTAATAATAATTATTTTTCCAATAATAAAACAGTTACACAGGACCGGTAAGATAAATTCAGCAACGGCAGAGCGGGGCAGGAACGATCAGTGAAGACTTTCCCCGGTAGCTTGAACAGGCTGATCCCGATTTGCGAAACAATCCATGCCACTTGAGAGGAAGGGAGATTTGCCGTGATCAAAGAAATGATGCGGTCGATGGAGCTTAAGCCAAAATATTCAGGAATGAAGAGTGCCTAATCCGAAAGGGGAGATTAAGATGAACCGGTTGATAGGAAAATCGCGAGTTGTTGTGCTGGTCGTTATTTCAGTGCTGTTAGCGGTAAGCCTGGCAGGCTGCGGAAGCAGCTCGGCAACAACGAATAATGCAGGCTCCTCCGATACGGACTACTTGAACATGTCATGGGATCAAATTACAGAAGAAGCCAAAAAAGAGGGAGAAGTTGTCTTTTACTCCTGGCACAGCGAAGATCTGTACAGAACGATTGCCGACAATTTCAAAAAGAAATACGGCATTAACATGAAGCTCGTCATTACGGACAACAGCCTGACCCAGCTGTTGGCAGAAAGCGGAGCATCGAAAAGCTCTGCGGATGCCTACATCATCGGTGGAGGTCCGAATGTTAAAACAGTCATGGACGGCAATCTGATGTACGGGCCGATCCTCCCCATTATGGAGAACAAGGACAAGCTGCCAACGGGACTTAGCCAAGTTCAGGAAGGCATAGCCCATAACGGCTACCTGGTCCCGCTGTACCGGAACCAGACCGGCTTTTTGTACAATCCCGCCAAAGTCCAAAACCCTCCCCAGACGTTCGCCGAACTGGAAAAGTGGATCGACGAACACCCGAAGGAGTTCGGTTTCTGCGATCCGAGACAAGGCGGTTCGGGCGAAGCGTTCGTACAAACCGTAGTCTCCAATGTAGCAGGCGGATTGGAGAAGTATGCGGGAGATACCGAACTGGATCCTGAAAAAGTGAAGGATTGGGACAAAGTTTGGAAATGGTTTAACGACCGCAAAGACAAAATCACGATCACCTCTTCCAACGCCGATTCCATCAGTAGACTTAACCAGCAAGAGCTTTCCATTGCCGTTGCCTGGGATTCCGGGGTTCTGGAAGGATGGAAAAACGGGGAACTGTTCAAGGAAAGCAAGCTTTACGTCCCAACGATGGGAATGCCGGGCGGCGGCGATACGGTAGGCATCACCAAAAACGCTGAGCATAAGGCGGCGGCTCTACTGCTGATCAATTATCTGACGTCTGCTGAAGTGCAGCAAATGATGTTTGACTTTAACGGAACCTACCCGGCAAGAACGGATATTACGGTAACCGATTCCGCGATGTCGCCTGAAGATTTCAACGAAAAGAACATTCCTTGGGTTCCCGGAGCTTATAAACAGCATTACGATGAGGAATTCGTAAAGAACGTATTGATGAACGGCTAATTTAAAAGTCCGGTAAATAAAGAAAGCCGCTTCTACCGGACTCCTCTTCCGATCGTTATTGTTTCCGGGTTTCTTGATTTTGCCCCTTCAAGCGAAAGAAATCCGGGAACAAGGGCGGACGATATCCGCTTCTTTGGTGCTATACTCCGGCCTTCTTGGCCAAAAAAAATGAGTTGGAGGATATGAAAGATGAGAGACAACAGAGTTGGAACCAATTTGCCTTATGTCCCGCTGAACGCCCTGGAATCCAGACTTGAACAAATTGCCGAATGGGGCTTTGGAAACGTAGAGATCTACCTGGGCGCGTATCCGTTTATGACGTACGGCAGGATCCATGAAAATTACGTGAACCAATTCCGAAAAATATTGGACGCCTCCGGTCTCAGCTTCACGGCTCACATTGCGCAAGGTGTTGATTTAAGAAACCAGGCCGATTATCAGCTGCATCGAAGCGTTATGGTTAAGTCGGTTGAGATTTGCTCGATGCTTGGCATGAAGGTATTGTCTGTGCATTTCGAGAAAAAATCACTTGACCGGTTGATTGAAAATGCGTTTGTGGAAGGGCATAGCGAAGCGGCGGAGAAAGCCTCGGAGTTGGGCATTGTCGTCGGCCTCGAAAATATTGAAGTAGACGATTACCGCAATGTGCTCGATTGCATCCGGCAGGTAAACAACGAATCGTTCGGCATGACGTTCGATACCGGCCATATGTTTTTGACCGCCAATTATTTCCACCACAATTATCTGGAAGCGGTGAAAGAATGCGCGCCCTTCGTGCGGCATGTGCATTTAAGTGATAACAATGGCGTCTTTGAAGAGCTGCGTATTCAAAACTGGAACGATTATATAGCGCTCAGCATGCCGTACCGCTTTGCCTTCGGGAGAGGTGACGTACATCTGCCACCTTATTGGGGAGACATTCCGATGGATGATGTTATCCGCATTTTTGAACATCATAACTTTAATGGGATATATACTTGCGAATATGAGGTAAATTATTTCAGCGGCTGCGAGGCGGAGCTCCTGCAGAAAGTAAGCCATGCGATTGGAACATCAAATAATTCGACGCAAATCTTGTGAGGTGATCGCTCTTGAATGCAACTTCGCTCCAAGTACGAAACCTGAGTAAGCTATTTGGGGAGACTACCGCGGTGAACGATATCAATTTTCAAATCCGTCCGGGTGAGTTCATCACGTTGCTCGGTCCGTCGGGCTGCGGCAAGACGACCATTCTCAGGATGATTGCCGGCTTTATCGAGCCTGATGCTGGCGCTATCCTGTTTGACGAGAAGGACGTTACCCAGGTGCCACCCCATAAACGGTCAACCGCGATGGTGTTCCAGTCCTATGCTTTATTTCCGCATATGACGGTTTATGAGAATATCCGGTTTGGCCTGAGGATGCAGCGCGTTCCAGAAAACGAACAGCAGAAACGGATTTCCGATGCCATCGAGCTGGTGAATCTGGGCAACCTGGAAAAAAGAAAGCCTTATGAGCTTTCAGGCGGCCAGCAGCAGAGAGTGGCGCTTGCGAGAGCGTTGGTGGTCAGGCCGAAAATTCTCCTCTTTGACGAACCGCTATCGAATCTGGACGCGAAGCTGCGGGAAAAAGTTCGGGTTGAAATTAGGGCGCTTCAAAAAGAACTCAAAATTACGACCTTGTATGTCACCCACGATCAAGGCGAAGCGCTCGCCATATCGGACCGCATCTTCATTATGAATAAAGGGAAGATCGAGCAAATCGAAACCCCCGCGAATATTTACAACTATCCCCAAAACAGCTTTGTGGCCGATTTTATGGGAATTGCGAATATTGCGAAAGGCGAGGTTGTCGCTCATAACGACGGTATTGCAACAATTAAGACCGAATTCGGACTCCTGAAGGCAAAAGCCGAAAAGGAGATAAGCAAATCGGTTTCAATCTGCTGGAGGCCGGAGGATATGCTGCTGGATTTTTCGGAAGGCAGCGACAATGTCGTGCAGGGAGATGTCACCCAGGCGGTCTATATGGGAAGCAATACGGATGTGTTTATCAGCATTAACGGCAGAAGTACAAGGGCACAGGTCTCCAAAGATATCAAGCTGAATGAAGGCTCCCTATCCGTCTTCCACATTCCGATCGACAAGATTCACATTATGGAAGGTGACGCGGATGCAAGCTAAGCGGAAAAAGATCGACAAGTGGTTGATTCCCTTATTGCTCGTGCCGAGCGTGGGCTATATCCTCTTCATGATCGGGATGGTTTTCGGCATGACGGTGCTGCAGAGCTTCGGCTTTTTCAATCTGACCGGAGCGTCTTCCTTCACTTTGAAATATTGGAAGGAGCTCGTCGACCAACAATTTCTCGATTCGTTAGTGTATTCCATTTACATCGGCCTGGGCAGCTCGATTTGCTCGATGATCGTATGCTACCCGCTGACATTGTTTCTTCATGGCAAATTTCCCGGTAAGAATCTGGTTATGCCCTTGATTCGGATACCGCTTTTTATACCCGCCCTTGTCGCTACCTTCTTGATTATAAATATCTTTGATTATCACGGAATCGTGAATGAAATTTTAGTGCGGCTAGGACTGATCGCCGAACCGCTGAGGATGAGGAACGACAAGTACGCGCTAGGCGTGCTTGTTATCCAGGTATGGAAAAATGTCCCCTTTCAGCTTGTTATTGTAGCCTCCGCTTTGGACAGCATACGGGGCGACATTAAGGAAGCGGCGAAGAATTTGGGAGCGGGCTCCGTTTCTCTCTTTATGCGCATTATTTTGCCGCTAACGATTCCGAGCGCGCTCGTTGCCATGATTATGGTGTTTATCGGAACATTTGGCGATTATGCCGTCACTGCGACGGCGGGGCCAATTTACCCGTCCTCCATGTCCGCACTGATGCAGGCGAAGGCTTACATGTTTCAGGAGTGGAATTATGCCGCATGCGTCGGCGTGGTCATGATTGCGGTCGTTGTCCTGTTCGTGTATTGCTACACTAGAATAGCTACCATTTTTCAAAAAAGCCGATAGAAACGGTGGAATGATACAAATGAGCGAAATCGTTGCGGTGAAACATGCCGTCGGCCGGAAGGCCCGGATTCGGATAGGGAAAGGGGCGAAGCTTGGGCTAATCTTGCTGATCTTTGCCGTTTGGGTCGGAATGCCGCTCCTGATGGGGGTTCTTTGGTCGCTTGTGGATCCGGATCATGCCTGGTCCTATCCCCACATGTTTCCTGAGAAACTATCTTTTTATCATTGGATTCACGCTTTCCGCTATACACAGATCGTGCCGGCTATCGGTTCCAGCTTTTTCATCGCGCTTTGTTCCACGGCACTGGCGTTTGCGTTGGCATTGCCTACGGCTTACGCCTTCGGACGCAAGAAATTTCCGGGCAAAGAAACGTTCAAGATTGTAATCCTGCTTCCCGTCATCATTCCGGGGATGGTGTTTGCGCTCTTTTTGAGCAAAGTCTTTATCATGATGGGCCTTTCCCAAACGTATATCGGGCTCATTATGGGACACACGCTTCTGGGGCTGCCTTATATGCTGCGCATACTGTCGATCAGCTTTGAATCGGTTCCCCAGGAGATCATCGATGCCGCCGATAATCTCGGGTCCGGCACATGGGTGAAGTTCAAGGAGATTTATATTCCCTTGATTATGCCAGGCGTAATGGCAGGTTCGCTGTTTTCATTTATAGCTAGTATGGAAGAGTTTAATATTTCGTTTATTATCGGATCGCCAAGCATCCAAACGATTACGACCATCCTTTATTCTTATCTGGGACAGAACTTTGTGAGGACCAGCTCTTCTGTCATCTCTCTGATTTTGATCATACCGAATCTGCTTATTCTGTTTGTTTTCGAAAAATATTTCAAATCGGAATATATGTCGGCTGCGCTCGGCAAGATGTAATATTTATCATATGCCCACTCGTTGTTCAGTTAAGATTCCTCAAATAACCGCTAGTTAAAATTAATCAGGTTGATGCGGAATGAGAACAACGGGATGGGAGGTATGAAGCCATTGCCACGATAAACAAGTACAAGGAAATTAGCGGCGCGATCGCGGCTGATATCGATCAGCATATATATGTCGAATGAGACCAACTGCCTACCGAAAAAGAGTTGGTGGAACGATTTAAGGCAAAGGCAAGCTGCGGGACGATCCGGAAAACGCTAAAACATCTTATTGAGCTGGGCATGGTCAAAAACATTCAAGGCTCCTGCTATTATTTGCGTCGGAAAAGTGGCTCTCTTCATTAAATGATCAAGGCTTCGTTCTTATCTTGATTCCTACCCCATCTTTCGCTCAGTCCTATCAAATTACTGGCCAATACAGCGTATCTTTGTTCAGGCCGTAGCGCTATGCAAGCTGGGAAACGATAGTGTTGAGTCGTGAGTCACTTCCAATTAGAAAATCAAAGCTTCGTTAACGAGAAAACGTTCAGGGTACCCACCAGAGGACCCTTGAACGTTTTTGTCTTGCTGCGTCTTTTTTGTCCCATTAACTCATTAATCAAAATCATACTTTATCAAAAAAAATACTATGGTTCTAGCATGAGTCATTCAGCCAAAACTATAATATAACAAGTTTAATATTGCGAAATTCCGCGTATCCCCCATGGTCCTGAAGCCCGATATGTCCTAAACGGGGCATGCCCCGCCAAGCATATTTAAATTTATTGTCAGTCCCATCCGGATTTTTCCCAGCAACCGACCACTCGTCGATATCGGCTTGTACGACAATTGTACCGTTCAAGGTAAGCTCGATATGACTGCCGTCACATTTTATCGTAATTTGATTCCATTCGCCCGCTTGACGAACAGTATTTGATGCAGGAGCTACAAGATCATACAAGGCGCCAGAGCTGTTTCTCAGCATTTTTTCATGATCGTATGTATCCAAAATTTGCATTTCTAGTCCAGTGTTTACCGGATCCAGCAGATCAGACCATCTAAAAAATACTCCGCTGTTCGCCTTTGGCGCCGTCCTGTACTCCAAATGTAAAATAAAGTTTTCAAACTGCTCGAGGGTATACAAATATCCGGTGCTCTCACCCTTACATATTATATGAGCATCCTTTACGAGCCAACCCTCCGGATGCTCGGTAGCCGACCAGTTATTCAGTGTCTCGCCGTCAAATAATAGCCGGTATCCTTGCGTTCGTTCTTCCTCAGTCAAAATATTCATTGTTTACCTCCTCGTTTTTCCATCTAATAAAAGTTTACTACAAAATTGAACTTACGTAATCTGATATTTATCAAACCCCTCTCGGGGCACCACAGAATAATGAAAATTTTGGTGCGGTGTTTTATACTATGTTTACGGCTGGTGAGGAAGGTCGTTACGCTATGGTGTCACGAACCCATCCGTTAGTCTGACTACGACGATCACGGTGCACCACGGTATGTCGCTCCTTTTGGGACGCACGCGGGGTAAAGTCATCCTTTTCTGGTTGTTGCACCAGTCCTCCATTTTCATTGCCGTAAAAAGGTGAATGTTATGGATGTCCTGATCGAACGCGCTTGTGGTTTGGATGTTCACAAGAAGTCCATCACTGCTTGTGTTTTGACGCCCGAAGGAAAGGAGATGAAGACGTTTCGTATACATACGGTTTTCCTGCTCGACTTGATCAACTGGATCAAGCAGCATCGCTGTACACACGTGGCCATGAAGAGTACCGGCGTTTTCTGGAAACCCATCGTCAACCTGCTTGAAGCCGAGGAGATTCCGTTTCTTGTCGTTAACGCCCAACACATCAAGGCAGTCCCCGGCAGGAAGACGGACGTGAAAGATGCGGAGTGGATTTGCAATCTGCTGCGACATGGGCTGCTGAAGCCTCGTTATATTCCTGACCGTAACCAACGCGAACTTCGCGAATGAGTCCGTTACCGTCGCAGCCTGATTCAGGAACTCTCCCGCGAACATAACCGGGTCCAAAAGGTCTTGGAAGGTGCCAATATTAAACTCGCTGCTGTTGTCTCCGACATCATGGGCGTGAGCAGCCGCGATATGATGGGTGCCATGATTGAGGCGAAGAAGATCCCGAAAAGCTGGCAGCCTTTGCACGGCAGACACGAAAGAAAAAGAAAAAAGAGCTGGAATTAGCCTTACGCGGCAACAGGAGTGCCCACCAGCGCATCATGGACTGACGTCGCTTCACGCTTCCCATCTGCCGTCACTCTGTTCATGGGCTGGCCTCGTTCCAGAGCAAAATGAAGGTGCCGGAAAACGTAAATCCTCGAAAACTCGCAAAGGCAACAAATATCTCCAAGCGGCACTGATCGAAGTCGCCCACTCCGTATGCAGATCCGACAACTACCTGGGAGCTCAGTACCGGCGCATCGCCGCCCGAAAAGGGAAACACCGAGCAGCCGTAGCCGTCGCACACTCCATCATGACCATTGTTTATTACGTTCTGACACGAAAAGAGGATTACAAAGATTTAGGCAGTCATTACTTTGAACAGCGACAGCAAGATGCGATTGTTAGACAAGCCGTACGAAAGCTCGAGAATCTTGGTTTTCAAGTCGCTCTTTCTAATTCGGAGGCCTCTTAACTTCCTCATGTTTCATACATTCCTAAGAAGTACAGCTTTTAAAAACCATCAAAGCTGGGCTTAGCTTCGTGCTGCCATTTTTGGGTTTGTGCTAAGAGTAATTTTCGGGGTAGCGTAATTTCTCAGCTGCTTGTTTAGAACCGCACTATTTTAAAGCGCCTCTAATGTACTCGTCTGACACCGTGTACAGCACGAGAGAAAATGACTTTCGTCATCTTGGTTTCATGACTTTATTGACCTGCGCCTTGAGCCAGCAGCCTTTACAATAAAGCCAAGAGGAATAACGGAGAGGGGATACACGATGAGCTTAGTCCATTTTAAGGAAGTCGTTTAGCATTATGATACGACGCTTTCTATCAACCATTTGTCGCTTGCCATCATGAAGGTGAAATCTTCGGGCTGCTTGGCCCCAACGGCGCCGGCAAAAGCACGTCGATCCATATGTTGTCGGGACTTCTGTCCGTTAATGGTGGAGATAGTACGGTTAAAGGCTAATTCTGTCCGAAAGGCCCCGCTGGAAGTCAAACGGCGGATCGGTCTTGTACCGCAGGATATGGCGATCTACGATTCTCTGATAGCTGCCGAGAATCTAGTTGTGCTGCCTCTGCGGACAGCTTCTGCTCTATGGCGGCATTCCAGGGATGGACCTCTTTGGCAGCAGACTTACCTAAGGCCGTCCGCCGCACAAGCTCGGAGAAATCGGCCGGAATCACGATCCCATAATCGGCCCCGCCACCTGCTTCATATGTCTATGTTCATCTTGTGGTTTAGCAAAAGTTTTATCTTCTAATAATCTCATCGAATGCCGAGACGTTCGAAGAAATTGGAAGAGCGGAAGTTCCTCATCACATTCCTTATGGATTTCACGGTTTATATACGAAAAAATTATTTTTAGGGGAAGGAAAGTGAAACCTATGCAAAAGACAAAAACCGGAATTATTATCACATTGTTGATCAATATTGTGTTGCCTTATGTGGCCTATCGCCTGCTGGTTCCACACACCGGCAGCCTGACAGCTCTCACCGTCGCCGCCGCGATTCCGTTATGCGACACATTGTTCAGCCTGGTTACATCGAAGAAAGTGGATACTTTCTCCAGCTTTATATTTATCGGCCTGATCATGGGCGTGATTGCCGTCCTCATCGGCGGAGACGAGAGGTTTATTTTACTAAGAGAGTCTTACGTTACCGGTATTTTGGGATGTCTGTTTTTAGGTTCCCTTTTCTTTTCCAAACCGTTAGTTTATCACTTCTCCATGCGATTTACCGGGAACAATCCCCACATTGCCGACAAGTGGGAACGATTGCCCGAATTTTGTAATGCATTCCGCTTGATGACGTTTGTTTGGGGAATCATTTTAGTGCTGGAATGCGTCGTGAAAGTGCTGCTCGTTTATTCGTTTTCGGTATCGATGTTTCTGGCCGTCTCCCCGATCCTCAGTTACGGCATGATGGGATTGACTATTTTTTGGAACGTGAAATATAGCAAACAGACGAAGGAACGATTCTATAACCTGTAAAAAAACAGCAGAGGTGACCATATGCAAGCAAAGACCATTTATCCGAGTCTTCAACTGATTTTGGACATTGCCAAGAAGATGATTTTGGAAAAAGGGTGCCGCAACACCACTTTGCAAGATATCGCCGATTAGAGTGGTTTAACCAAAAGCGTTATATACCATTACGTTAAGAGTAAAGACGAATTGTTCGCGATGATCCTGGAACTCGGGGTGGTAGAAGCAAATCAAAGCTTCTTTGAAGCCGTCTCCGATTCCATGTCCCAAAAAAAAGGGGACCACGCGCCATGACGTCCGATTCGAACGAAATCGGCATCGGCGATATATATACATTGTTATTGGGTACGCTGGGCGCGAAAAAGTCTTAAATGGGGAGAGATGATTGTATGAATGAGACAAAGCAAGAAAGAAATGTAGCCATCTTGATTTTCGATCACGTCGAAGTATTGGGCTCGAAAGGCAGCAGCAGCTCAGGAACCAATAAGAACAACTCCAGCAACAACAAAAAAAATAAAAACAACAATAAAAACAAAAATTCCAGCAACAAAGGGGGAAAATCGAGAACCTCTTAAGCGAATGAGGCCTTACACAAGGCATAATATTCATGATTCGCGATACCGATGTTCGAGTTTGCACCAGGGAAATTCACATTTATCTTTCGTTCCGATGTGGCGTTATTTTGAATGGTAATCATGTTATTAGTTCCGTTGAAATCCAGCGTTTTTCTAAAAGAATTTCATCCCTAATCTGCCCGTAGTATTATAAGGTCAGCCAGTTTTTACTGGTTGGCCTCTTTTGTCTTTAAGGGGTTTAGTAAACGGTAGCCGAGGTCGAACGTAACTGCCCGTGGGACCGTGATCCCGTGTGCTAAACTGTTCCGTTCCCCCTACTTGTAGAAACATGTTTGAGGCGAAGCTATGACACTGCAAGAAGGACACATACGTTAGATACATAAGAAGATTAGGTTTCACGTTATCGAAAAAAAATGTTTCCAGAATGCTTATTGAACATATCTGCCTGTTACTTCAAAAACGAAAAAGGAACTGCCGCGCGGCAAGCTCCTCACTGACGTACTCGTTAGCCACCCATGCCCCTCTCGGGGCACCACAGAGTAATGAAAATTTTGGTGCGGCGTTTTATACTATATTTACGGCTGGTGAGGAAGGTCGTTACGCTATGGTGTCACGAACCCATCCGTTAGTCTGACTACGACGATCACGGTGCACCACGGTATGTCGCTCCTTTTGGGAAGCACGCGGGGTAGAGTCATCCTTTTCTGGTTGTTGCACCAGTCCTCCACTTTCATTGCCGTAGAAAGGTGAATGTTATGGATGTCCTGATCGAACGCGCTTGTGGTTTGGATGTTCACAAGAAGTCCATCACTGCTTGTGTTTTGACGCCCGAAGGAAAGGAGATGAAGACGTTTCGTACACATACGGTTTTCCTGCTCGACTTGATCGACTGGATCAAGCAGCATCACTGTACACACGTGGCCATGGAGAGTACCGGCGTTTTCTGGAAACCCGTCGTCAACCTGCTTGAAGCCGAGGAGATTCCGTTTCTCGTCGTTAACGCCCAACACATCAAGGCAGTCCCCGGTAGGAAGACGGACGTGAAAGATGCGGAGTGGATTTGCAATCTGCTGCGACATGGGCTGCTGAAGCCTCGTTATATTCCTGACCGTAACCAACGCGAACTTCGCGAATGAGTCCGTTACCGTCGCAGCCTCATTCAGGAACGCTCCCGCGAACATAACCGGGTCCAAAAGGTCTTGGAAGGCGCCAATATGAAGCTCGCTGCTGTTGTCTCCGACATGATGGGCGTGAGCAGCCGCGATAGGATGGGGGCCATGATCGAGGGCGAAGAAGATCCCGAAAAGCTGGCAGCCTTTGCACGGCGGACACGAAAGAAAAAGAAGGAAGAGCTGGAATTAGCCTTACGCGGCAACAGGAGTGCCCACCAGCGGATCATGCTGAAGACCATGCTCACTCACGTCGACTTTTTGAATGAGCAGATTCTCGAACTGGATACGGAGGTAGCCAAACGGCTCGATCCTTTTCAGCAAGACATGGAGCGTCTAGATACGATTCCAGGGAT
The DNA here is from genome assembly GCF_056269285.1 of Paenibacillus sp. JT31N11. Classification (NCBI taxonomy): domain Bacteria; kingdom Bacillati; phylum Bacillota; class Bacilli; order Caryophanales; family Paenibacillaceae; genus Paenibacillus; species Paenibacillus sp. JT31N11. The sequence goes on along the minus strand of NZ_JBWDNQ010000018.1, from coordinate 38,404 downwards.
CGGCCGGCGTACCGCGGAACAAATCTTAGCCGAAGTTGGGACTGACGTCGCTTCACGATTCCCATCTGCCGCTCATCTCTGCTCATGGGCTGGCCTCGTTCCAGGGCAGAATGAAAGTGCCGGAAAACGTAAATCCTCGAAAACTCGCAAAGGCAACAACTATCTCCGAGCGGCACGGATCGAAGTCGCCCACTCCGTATGCAGATCTGACAACTACCTGGGAGCCCAGTACCGGCGCATCGCCGCCCGAAAAGGGAGACACCGAGCAGCCGTAGCTGTTGCGCATTCGATCATGATCATTGCTTACCATCTCCTTGCGCGCAAAGAGGATGATAAAGATTTAGGCAGTCATTACTTTGAACAGCGACAGCAAGATGCGATTGTTAGACAAGCCGTACGAAAGCTCGAGAATCTTGGTTTTCAAGTCGCTCTTTCTAATTCGGAGGCCTCTTAACTTCCTCATGTTTCATACATTCCTAAGAAGTACAGCTTTTAAAAACCATCAAAGCTGGGCTTAGCTTCGTGCTGCCATTTTTGGGTTTGTGCTAAGAGTAATTTTCGGGGTAGCGTACTGCTTGTACCACCGGTTGACTTCATTCGCGAGTCCTCTCAGCTTACCGGCCCGGCTATGGGCATGACGAGACCACGATCGGAAGCTACTCGCTGCGGGTCCCATGAAATAACCGGTTTGACGAAGTCTTCCGGCAATTCGTTAAACGACGTGTTCAAGCTGTGCCCGTAGTTCGAAATCAGGCTGTGGAACAGCATATCCTGATACGACTTCTTCGTGCTGGGACATAGAATTCACTCGAACACAAAAAATCCCTTCGGAAAACAAGATGACTCCTACGCAGAAGTATCTGATCTCTTGTTTAAACGAAAGGGATTTCTGCACGCCTGGGCTAGCGGTTATACACCGTTCTCCCCCTCTTGATTAACAGGGTTAATCATTTCAAATATTGCTGCTCCTGCCCTTCCATCTCTTCCAGCTTGAGGCGCTTCGTTTCGCGTATGCGGCGCCAAAGCGATAATAAGATAATACAGCCAGAGAGGCACCCATTAATCCAAACGGACATAACGACCACCACATAGGGACCCGTCCCCGGTTGGACTGCAGTCAGCGAGACAAAGCACAGAAACAACAAGACGAGCGACATTGAAAGCACAATTCTGGATAAGGCTCGGAGGTCACTCATCATGTGCTCTTGATGACGCCGATATCGGCCATTTTACGCTGCCAGTGATCATGCGCCTCCTCCGCATAGTGACAAGCCGCCTCTTCGGAACCGACCATACGCAGTTGAGGCTCTTCGGACGAACACTTGTCGGTTGCCATCGGACACCGCGGGTGGAAGCGGCAGCCCGATGGAGGACGGGCCGAACTGGGCATCTCCAGACTTCGCAGCGGCAGCTCCTCCATCGCCCTGGCGATCTCGGGATCTGGCGTTGGTACCGCCGAGAGCAGAGCTTGCAAATAAGGATGCTTGGGTTGACTCAGCACTTCATTGACACTGCCTAGCTCCATCACGCGTCCGAGATACATGACGGCCATCCGTCCTCTGCCTGCAATATAGCGGGCTGTAGCCAGATCATGCGTGATATAGATGATCGCGATATCCAGCTTGCGGTTGAGTTCGGCCATCAAATTCAATATGGAGATTCGCAGGGATACGTCAATCATGGATACCGGTTCATCGGCTACAATAATTTTGGGATTCAGTGAAATAGCCCGGGCCATCAGAATCCGCTGGCGTTGACCACCAGATAACTGATGAGGATATTTATCCAAAAAGCGTTCCGGAGGGGTCAAGCCCACGGTTTGCAGCAATTCGATAACACGGGCACGAGCCGCTTTCCGGCCCTTGACGATTTTCCGCTGGAGTATGGGAGATGCCAAGGACTGATAGATGGTGCGCATCGGGTTGAGCGCTGCGTAGGAATCCTGCTGCACCAGCTGCACACCGCCGCGGAAGTCGGTCATTTTATCCCCGCTCAGCTTGACGACGTCTTCTCCTTTGTACAGAAGTTTACCGGAGGTTGGCTTGAGCAGCCCCGTCATTATATTGCCAAGCGTCGTCTTGCCGCACCCGCTCTCGCCCACCAGGGCTATAATTTCACCGGGATGAATATCAAGACTGACATTTACGACCGCCCCCACCTTCTCCGGAGCGGCAAATATCCCTTGGCTGCGTTCATAATACATGCTTACGTTATCCAGCCGCATCAGCACTTCCAGGTTGACCGGACGGGCTGCTTCGCGGATGCGCTGTCTGGGATCGCGCTCGAAATCCAAATTTCTGGCATTCATGACGTACGCACCTCCGAGATCGAATCGGGATTGGGATATAAATGACAAGCCACTTCATGTCCGGTCGGTGAATAAATCTTGTCTGGAGTGCTCTCTCTGCACTTGGCGTGAGCATACTCGCAGCGCGGCTCGAATGGACATCCGGGCGGCATGTTCAAGAGATCCGGCGGAGATCCGGGTATTCCTTTACGCTCCGTAAGATCCTCGTATAGACTGGGGACTGCTTTAATCAATTTGACGGTATATGGATGCTTGGGACGTTTGAACATATCATACACGTTGCCCGCTTCCACCACATTGCCCGCATACATGACGCCCACGCGGTCGGCAACCTTGGCGACCACGCCGATATCATGGGTGAGCAGAAGCATCGTGATGTTCATATCCTTATGAATCTTTTTCAGAATATCGAAAATGTAAGCCTGCGTAATGACATCCAGCGCCGTAGTCGGTTCATCAAGAATGACAAGCTGCGGATCGAGCAGCAAACTGAAAGCGATCATAACCCGCTGTTTCATCCCTCCCGACAGCTCATGGGGAAATGCGTTCAGCACCCGGTCCGGCTCCAGTCTGACGTAGTCGAGAAGCCTGCGTGCTTTATCCACCATCTGCTTCTCCGTCATTGACTTGGAGTGAGCTCGGAATGTCTCGATCATCTGATCTTTGATCCGCATAACAGGGTTGAGCGCATTTTGCGCTGCCTGAAACACCATCGCTGCTTGCTCCCACTTGTAGGACTGCAGTTCTTTTTTGCTGAGGCTCATCACATCACGTCCGTCAAAATGAATGGAGCCCCCTCCCACGCGCCCAGGGACCGATATCGCCCGCATAATGGCTGAGGCCATCGTCGATTTGCCGCTCCCGCTCTCACCGACGAGTGCCGTGATTTGTCCTTCCGGGATGACAAAATCGGCTTCGTTCACTGCCCGGAGAAGGCCGGCCCGCATGGGGAACTCGATGGTCAGCCCCCTTACTTCCACCAATGGTTTCATCGTATCACTCCTTTTTCATACCGAAATTTCATGACCTCATGTCATGATCTGAGCCTTGGATTCAGCGCCTCCTCCAGACCGTTGCTGAAGAAAATACAGGCCATTTGAAACAAACCGAGGCACATAATCGGCGAAATCAGATAGATATACCCCTTGGGATTAAAGATGCCTCCGGTGTTTTGTACCGCCAGCTGGATCATCATGCCCCAGTTGGTAGGCGAGTAAGGAGCCAGACCGAGCATCATGAGACCAACGCTGGCGACAATCGCTCCTTGAGCTGCCATGATGAAGTTGATGGCCAAATACGGCGTCAAGTTCGGCAGAATCTCGCGGAACAGAATATAAGGCGTCTTGAGGCCCATAATGCGGCATGCGATGATAAACTCCCTGTTTTTAAGCGAAAGCAGTTGGGAACGAATCGCTCTGGCGAGCGGTGCCCATGACCAGGCTGCCAGAATAAACGAGAACATCACCGGGTTCTTGATCTGTACGAGCGCCGCAATAATCATCAGGACCGGAAAGCTCGGAACGGTGAGAAACAGGTTCGTGATGAACATGAGCACCGTATCCGTTTTACCCCCGGCAAAACCAGCCACAGCGCCTATGACAAAACCTAGGAGCAGCGTGAACAATGCCGCGAACAGGCCGATGGACAAGACGTCCCGGGAACCATAGACCAGCTGCAGGAACGTATCCCGCCCGCCATAATCGGTTCCCAGCAAGTGGCTGAAGGAAGGACTTTCATATCTCCCTTCGAAGTTAACAGTCATGTCCAGACTCGCCAGCACCGGCCCAAAGATCGCCATGAAAATAAAGATGGCCAATATAATCAAACCGGAAAACGCTTTCTTGTTGCGGTACATCGTCTGCCAAAAGTCGATAAAGCCTTGGCTCATGCTTATCCCTCCTCCAGCTTGACGCGCGGATCCAATTTAGCGTAAATCAGATCCGAGGCCAGGTTCGCTAGAATGACCGCCACACTGGTCACGAGCAGAAGGCCCTGCATCAAAGTGTAGTCACGCTGCTGCGTCGCCTGTCCGATATAGTATCCCATGCCGGGGTAGCTGAAGACGTTCTCGATCAACGGAGAACCGCCCAGCATGAAACCGAAATTGACAGCCAGCGTCGTAATCAGCGGCAGCATGGCGTTGCGTTTTACATATTGGCTCATGAGCGTTCTTTCGGACACTCCCCGTATGCTCGCGGCAACAATGTAATCTTCACCAAGCACGTTCAACGCGCTTCCCTTCATGGTCAGCGCCCATGTGCCGATCGTTGTAATTACATAGGTGAGGATCGGCAGTGCGCCGTGATATAACACATTCAGGATAAAGGGCAAGTTAAATCCCGGTTCAACGATCGGGTCATAAGCCCCGTTCACAGGGAACCAGCCAAACTGGAAGGCAAAAATGACGAGCAACAGAATGCCCACAATGAAATTAGGCACCGAAGAAGTCAGAATGGCATAGATGGAAATAATCGGATCCAGGATCGTTTTGCGCTTGAAGGCCATCATCGCCCCCAAATTAATCCCGATCAAAAAGCTGATGACCAGCGACACGCTGAGCACAAATAACGTCCACGGCAGCGCATTGGCAATGATTTCATGGACCGATACATTTTGATAAATCATCGACATGCCCAGATTTCCGTGCAGCAGTCCACCCAAGTAACGTCCCAACTGGGCGAAGATCGGCTCATTTGGATTATAGTTAATCATCGCGGTAATCTGACGGTAAGCTTCATCCAGACTCATCCCCCGCTGTTGGGCATAATCCCGTGCCCATGAATCGATGGCACTGCCCGGAGTCATCCGTAGCAGGACAAAGGTGAGCAGCATCGCCAGACAAACCGTTATCAAGGAGACGCCAATTCGTTTAAAGATCCCTTTTAGGCTCATTTCCTATCACCTCCATTAGGATAACATTATGACTTCGGTATTAGCGGGGCCAGTTTTCCTGCGGCATATAAGTCGAGTTAAAACCATGATTCAAATGGGTGATAGCCAGCTGATCTTCCGGATCTGTAGCCAGAGGCATATCCCGGTTGTATTTGACAATCTCATCCATCATGGGGTAATTGCCTGCCATCGTTTTCGTATTAATCCAAGCCCCTGTAGTGTTTTGGAAGAAATTCACTCCCCAGCAGTTCTCATTGGCGATCCAGGCCAAATTATCGATCATTTGCCGGCGTTCTTTTTCGTCCTGCACGTAAGGGTAGCGTTTCATTTCTTTGTCGATATCATAGACTTTGCCGTCGATCCCCTTTACTTTGAGATCGAGCTTGCCGGTATCCACTTCATTCCCTTCCGCATCCTTTTTCTTGACGTTAGGGAACCCGACCTTCGTCTTTGTTCCTTGCCAGAACAGCACCCGCATCGAACTCCAAGGATTCTGGAAGCCCCATGATACGTCTACCCAGTCCATGGACATGTCATACTGCCCTTTATCTGCATTGGAGAAAAAAATCGTACTGTCCACGGCTTTAAGCTTGGTCGGAATACCGAATTTGGTTAGCTGCTCTGCGGCAATCTGCGCTGAATTCACGCCGGGAGCCCAGTTGTTGGGCGCCCCGATGATGAAGGAAGGAACCATGCCCTCCGGGTCGTGCCACAAACCGTCATTTCCCTTTTCCCAACCGATTTCCGTCAGGAGAGCTGTAGCCTTTTCCGGATTGTGCGTATAATCCGTCATCTTATCGAGTACGGAAGCGTCCACTTCCTTCGTCAGGGAAGAAGGCATAATGCCTGTCATTGAGATTTTCGGGTACTCCTGACCGTAATAATTCCCGATCTCTCTCAGCTTGCTCTTATCCAACACGTACGTTAGCGCCTGCCGGAACTTGACGTTTTCAAACGGTTTGTTGCGGATGTTGTACATGAGCCCGACACTCGCCGGATCAAACATCTGATAGTGAAGTAAATCCTTATTCTGCTTAAGCAATGACTCGAGAATATCCTTGGGCGGAGTCCCGTCATACCAGTCGAGCTTGCCTGCTTTAATCAGCGCATATTGAGCGGATAGCTCCGGCACGTTTTTAAGCCATATTTTGTCGTAGTTGAACGCATCCGGTCTCCAGTAGTCCTCAAACTTATCCAGCAGCATATCCGTTGTTGTTACTTTTTCAAACTTGTAAGGTCCGGTCCCCACTGGGATTTTCGGGCCGGAGCGGGTAAATTCATTCCAATTCAATGCGATTTTTTTACTGAGTTCATCCGTAATATCGAGGTTAAACGGGCCATCCTTAGATTTGTCTGTAAGCGGTTTCGCTTCTTTCAACAATGCATCGGCCTTATCCACGTATTTCTTGTAAATGTGGTAAGGTATTTGGCCCTGAAGATCCTGTGCAAGGAGGAGCTTTCTCAGCTCAGGATACGGCGCCGGGTTCATCCAATGAAAAATGACCGTATAGTCGTCTGGTATCTCGATGGAGGTTAAATACTTCGTAACTTCAGCCCCGTTATTCAACCGGTAATAAGCCCAAACATCCTTGCTGGTGAAAGGAGCACCGTCATGCCATTTTACGTTGTGATGCAAATGGACGGTCGTCGTCCCATCGCCATCCTCACTGGATTCCGCCAGCAGATTGTACACATTGTTCATGGACCGGATGAAAAAAAAGAGGCCTTCGTACATGTAACGGTTGTTCGTGTCCCCGATGCCGCCGGACCCGAATGGGTTGCCCTGATACAGCGGCGGTTTGGGCCAACCGCCCAAACCATGAAAAATCTTGCCCTTGTCATACTTAATTTGCTCGGCTGGAATGGGCTGTTGCAGATCTTTGACATCACCTGCATTCAGACGATCTACCAGTCCCGGAGCGGAGGTCCCGCATCCGGAGAGCATTACCGAGGCTCCCAGCACGGCGGATAAGCACATTGCTAATAATCTTTTTCGTCTACTCCAGAGGTTCATGAAGGTCCTCCCATCTTGATTATCTTCCCCTAACTGAATCGCTTGTGGAATCTCCCCATTATAGCGGCCGAAATGAATGCCATGTTCATAAAAACGCTTACATAAGAACGCCGAAAAAGACAGAAATCTCTGCGTTTTCGACGGTCGAAAAAAAATATAATATTTACCAAATGCAGTGGTTTATATTCAAGTACATGAACCAGCAAATACCGGTTCGCATCTTATCAATTACAGAATTCTACGTCAGCACAAAAAGCCTCTGTATCGAGGCTTTCAATGGGTTTATAAGGTCCTTCACAGGCAAGGTAAGGAAGGTCTTCTCACGGACTTGCGCTCCTCCTCCATTCCATCGGAGTCATGCCCACATGCTTAATGAAGAGATCATGGAAGCGGCTGGAGGAGCTGAAGCCGACTTCCGAAGCGATAAATTCAACGTGCTTGCGAGAGGTTTCCAGCAGACGCTTGGCCTGATCAATCCTCAGAGAAATGATGTACTGCTTAGGCGAAACACCGAAGCGGTCCGTAAACTTTTTACGAAAAATGCTCTCGGACAAATAGTGGTTCGCAGCAAGATCCGATACTTTGAGCGACGTGTGGTAGTTTTGGTGAATCTCCTTAAGCGCATCCTGAATCATCTCTTCTTCCGGATTGTCACCATTTGACTCGGTGGGTTGTGACTCTTCGATTTCGGTGTGGTAAGCAAGCAGGAGCGACTCCAATGCATTGCGGAACAGATCATACGAATAATCGGTTTGCTTCTCCCGTCTGCACTCTTCTTCAATCTGCCGCATGGCCGTTAACGCCCGCTCCATCGCGGAGGGATTCAGCGCCGCCTTCAGGATCGGTCCGGGACGCTGGGAAAATGCATGTGACATGAGGTATTGGCAGTATGGCGGAATGTACTGATCATAGATGTGCAATGAGTAGCCTTCCCATGCTTTAATGCAGACATAACTGTGTTTCAGATCCGACGGAATAAGCAAGAGATCACACGGCACGACCTCCATATTCTGCTCTCCGGATGCATAATAGCCTTGACCGTGCATCAGGAGAGTAATCTCGGCAGACTCATGGGAATGGGACTGAAATAGTCCTTCTGTGTTATCCCGTTCCGACGGATCGGTGGAAAAATTCCAGATGCAGTCGATAAATCCGATATCCATCAACGATCCCTGCCCTTTCTTCGTTTGGTAAATGGCTTGCGCCAATTTGTACAAAAGCGTTCTCAGATCAGGTCACAATCGGGCCCTTTGTCAATTCACCACACTCATTAGTTCTTTTCCAAATAATAATACCTCACTTTTTACTGTTGAACTAATTTCCCTCTATGGAGATTCACTTTGCTCTTAAATGCCCACGTTTTTTAGTTTTTGACCAAGTTGGGGTACGCAGGGTGCTTGGCGTAAAGCGAAGAATGAATTTGCACCCTTCAAGCGTATACGAATAGATGAAATTTTAAAATCCGCCAATGAAGGACAGCCCTCCGGGCGCAACCCGAAACGCTAGGCGCCTTCTGTGGAAAGCCGGACCAACTTTACGGCTCTTAACTTTTTTATTCAAATCTTTTTAGACCTGTCTAATATGGCACCCTCATGGATGTCTATGCCCCAGATCTCCTGTCTGCTATTGTCTAATACCTCGTAGCCGACTACTACTCTTATGAGGACACCACTCAGCAACATCTCTCGTGAACTGGCAGGTTGTTTAGATCTGCATTTACTGCCATCTTTGTTCAGATAGTGGGGAAGGAGAATCTGGTATTATTGACAGACCCACAGTGGCAGTCTAGGACTACATTTTCACGTTCATTGACAGCTGCTGTTTCGTTATTGGTGGCAGTTTTATTTTAAGGAGTCTAAGGTTTTGTATTTTGAAAATTCGCATGAATTCCATATATCCAGTCTATAACTTTATTTTCTCGGAACATTTGGTATGCGAAGTTATAGGTATATTACTATTTACTCTTTAACAACTAAATTTATTTCGGATTGAGCTGATTTTGCATCAAAAACAAGCACGTTCCATTTCTTTTCATTTGATAAATATTCCACCAACTTATTGTGGGAACACTCATGGTTGGGTTGTTGTTAAGTGCATTTGCGATTACTTGGTCTTGAGTAAGCGACGAATTTGTAAAGTCAGTGCTTTCGTTAATAATTTTGATTTCTTTCGGAGTACCTTGAGCAGGATCAGACGTTTCAATCAAACCTTCAAATTCTACCTTAACCTTTAAACCGATTGCAGGTTTTTCCTCGGTTTTAACCCAAATTGCTTCATAATTAATTTTTGAATTTGGCATATAAGAAGTCAAGGTAAAGGTATTTGCTTCGATCTAACTCCGCGACTTCTGCCTTTTTATCAATCATCTCCAATTCCTTATGAGTAACGAAAAACTCTTTATTTCTTTATCTCTGTATCGTTTTTTATCCAATGGCATCACCTACTTTTTTCAGGGGTTTTAGGGCGCAGCCCTAAATAATTTCGGGGTCATAGGGGGAACCCCTAACAAGCATTTTTCGGAAGTGTGGCTACACTTCCAATGCTGTTTTATATGCCAGGACACGCTCGATGGAAGGGATTCCAGGCTGTATCATGCACGCCACATCCTATTCCCTTTCCAATTCCGAAATCATTCCATCGAACGGTACGTATTCGTAGCGAGAAATAAGAATGTCACAATCAACTTTTGAAAAAAAGCGAATTTGCTAAAACTGGACGCCCGAAACTGTGCCCAGAGATGGTTAATGGACATATTGAACAACTCCATTTTCATTTAACCATCGATCAAAGTCCTGAATAGGGGCGTTCATTGCGATCTCACCTCACTTTCCTTTGTCATGACTCATAGAATTCGCGACCGAACTTTGCGGGGCTTTTCTAAATCAGACAGCCCCCTCTTAAATTTTGAACGGTCAAAACGGTCAATACCGGTATTTCCATTTCCTTAGATATTTTCTCTATGTCTTTTCTTACATTAGTCAAAGACGAAATACCTAACAATTCTAAGAAATGATGGCTATCAGGTCCGTAGGTTACGTATAACTTCTCATGAATAATGACTTTCCCAATGTAGCATTTGTTTGCGAAAAATGTTCGAGTTTGCATTTCATCTCCCCAATCTGGCCAATGGTGCCATTCAAGATTACTTCGGCGTCTGATACGAAGTCTCTTTTCTGCTACTCAACTTTAACAATCGCCTGCTAGTATATAGTTATATATCGAATTAATGTTCAGATTTTAACATAGTTATTGAATCAGAGCAGAAACTACTGAACCAGTCGTTCTGTGTGCAGCGACAAGAACTTACTTGAATAATGGACAAAAATATACTTGATTGCAAAATAGACAGCTTGCAGGTGAAGCGGCTGTTCGTTTTTATTAAGCTATATTGCTAAATGACAGTTCGTCAGTCTAGATCAAAGATCAATTTTTTTCATATATTAAGTTAGGACAATCCAATTGGCCCCTCCCAATTTGGCAGTGTCTCTTTTTGTACTTATGTGTAAATCTCTTATTTTGTGATGATCTGCAGAAAGCAGAAAAAGACCCACATCTCGTTCTGGTCAAGCCCCAAATTTGTAGACAATGAAAAAAGCCCTAGGCTATGAGCTGGCGTCGGTACTCTACCGGCGTCAGTTTGTTTAATTTTAATTGAATCCGTTCTTCGTTATAAAAACGAATGAACGCCTCAATTCTTCTTTGTGCTTCGACCATGGTTCGTATGTCATAGGGATAGAGCGCTTCCGCTTTGAGATGCGAGAAGAAGCTCTCCATAGCGGCATTGTCAAAACAATTGCCGCGGCGAGACATGCTGATTTGGGCGCCAACCTGTGGCAGCATGTCGTGGTACGCACGAGACGTGTACTGGCATCCCTGATCGCTGTGAACGATCAAACCAGTCACGTCTTCTTTATGTACAAATGCTTGTTTAAAGGTTTCTAAAACAAGCGTCGTATCGTTGCGGGTACTCATGTGGTACGCTATAGCCGATAGGTACAACCACGTATCTCCGACTGCATATTGCGTGATGTCGGTCACCCACTTTTGGTCAGGTGATGCCGCTGTAAAATCACGCTGCAGTAGATTTTCAGCTACCCGAGGAACTGAGCCATCTCCCTGTGGCTTCGATTTGCGTTTACGGTGTATAATCGATCGGATTCCCATCGCTTGCATCAAACGCAGCACATTCTTGTGATTGACCTTCCAGCCTTCACGCTCAAGCTCTCCCTGGATACGTCGATAACCGTATTTTTTCTCTCGCTTCACATAAATCGCTTGGATGCGCGCTTTCAGTCCCTTGTCGCGGTCGTCGCTTTGTCTCTTCAAATATTGATAATAGCCGCTCCGTGAAAGCTGTAGATAGTCACACAACTGCTTGACCGTATACGGCCCCTTTAAAGCCTCGACGACCTACCGCTTCTCTTGCACACCTCCTGATTCAAGATGGCTAACCACTTTTTTAGCACAGTAATCTCCATCTCAAACCGCTTCACATACCGATATTCTTCGGTTGTCTCCCGAAATGGATTACCTCTGCGATCCTCAAAAAGACGCTCGACTTCCTCACGATACTTCCTCATCCATTTTTTTATTCGATCCTTATCATGAATTCCCAAGTGTTCCGTGATCTCTCGGTACGACCACTTTTCCTCCACATGCAATCGAATCGCTTCACGCTTCACCGATTCTGGATAGTATGGATACTTTTGTCCTTTAATCGCCATAAAAATGCACCCCTTAGAATTCATCGGAATAACCAGGGGGTTTTTCCAATGTCTATTCTAAGGGGTGCACTTCATTCTCGTTGATGTAGGTCTTTTTTTTATTTTAAAGGGGGTCGAGTTCTATTATAGGCTCGATTCATTAACGCCAGATGAAAACCAAATTTCATTCTAATTACAAATGCCGCGGCAGCTCCCTCGTCAATTGTTTTTATCAAGCTATCGTTACCCGTTTCTTTAATGAGCAAGGAGCTGCATTAATGATTTTCGCCTTAATGGCCTGCTGGCTAATATTCAACAGTTCAGAATCCTTGGTCACGTTTCCACCGAGGCAATCGTATGAAACAATCGTAAGGCATGCAGATTTAACAAAGCAACCTTCCCCTTCCCTGCCAAAATCAAACCTATAAAATAAAAACATATATTATGCTTATCATTATAACTCGCTTATTATGGAAGCAGAAGTTATTCCGAAGCGAGGAGAAGTGGTAAATATGAGGGGATACCCGCGCAACTTCCTAGTGCTGCCGGATGGCAGCCAGCTACTGGTTGCGAATTAAAGGACAGGCAATACTGTGTTATTTTCAGTGAGACTGGACTTATTCAATCATACTCGAAGTGCCAAGCCCGGGATGCATTCGTTTGGGTGCTGCCAAGTAAGCTTGGAAAGGAAAGAAGGAATTGGTCATGTTTGTTAGCAATTCAGCGAAACTCTCTCCAGCCGTTAAGCTAGGAACGGTCTACTCGATTCTTTTTGCCATCAGCTCTGTCCATCTGTTTAATGATGCGATGCAATCCGTTGTGTCCGCATTGTTCCCGATTTTTGAGGATTCACTTGGATTAAAATTCGGCCAGATCGGCTGGATTGCTTTCACCCTTAATATGACGTCTTCCGTGCTGCAGCCTGCGGTAGGAATTTTATCGGACAAAAAACCTGCTCCATGGATGCCTGCCCGTCGGGATGGCATGCAGTCTGGTCGTTATGGTTGGACTGGCCTTTGCCCCAAGCTTCTGGGTGCTGCTGCTTGCCGTTGTGTTCGTCGGTTTCGGCTCGGCAGTGTTCCATCCGGAAGGATCTCGCGTTGTATTCTTCGCTGCAGGGGAACGGCGCGGACTTGCTCAGTCGATTTATCAGGTTGGGGGTAACTTCGGTCAAGCGCTTGCGCCGTTGATGACGATATATATTTTTGTTCCGCTTGGTCAGCATGGCGCGGTACTGGGAACCTTCCTTGCTCTAGCCACCATTATGGTGCTCCTTCGGGTGGTGCCTTGGTATGGAGCACTGCTTGCGGTGAATGGAGTGTCAGTGAATAAAAAAACATTAGGTGTCGCACCTGCGGCATCGCCATACAATTCCTGGGTTTTGCGAAGAAGCTAAAGAAGGAGCTGCCGCTTCAGTCCTTCTTCCAAATGTCTTTTATTAAGCCTTGAAAACCAGCAAACCGCGCCGGCTTCATCATACATCAGGTGTTTAGGATTTACGGAAATATTTTTCTATTAGATAGTTATATTTGGTGGCATGCTTCAAATTCGTCCAAAATAATACCGAACACCGTGTCTTTATAAATACCGCTCGGAAGGCCGAACCAGATTTGACGGTATCGCTCGACGGCACCTAGTTCTCCCATGAGCACCTGCTGCAATCCGTCCGGATAAGACGTGATTGTCGTAGACACGATATTGCTCACACCTGTTACGGGCTGACCCGTAAGGTCCTGGTTTTGGCGGAACATCATGTTATGTCCCCGCTCATCGTTACGAATCGATGTAATGACGGCGACATCGAGAGCCAATAGCCCGAGGTTCGATCGCAGTTTTTGTTTGCTCAAGCTGTTGCCGCGACGAATCGTAGTCTCCTTGGCTTTCTATAGTTTCTATCGGGTCATATCAATACTCCTTTCTTCGAAATAATCATGTATGTGGAACGCCATTAAAGCGGTTTCTTATGTCTTACAGGTTCCGTGCTTAAATTAAAAGAACCCCGTTTTTACTTTAAGAGCCTTTTTTAAAGGATTCGGGCGTTCGAATCATGGATCGTAATTTCCGACAGCAGCCAGTTGCGATGTACTTCCAGCCGTTATCGTCATAGAACAGCGATTAGTCGAAGCCATAGCTATTCAGGTAGACCGGCTCTCCCATATAACGGAACGGATTCGCGATTAACAGATTAAGTGTGTCCTCTGGTCCTTTAACAAGACCGTCATCGGCCACAATCATGGCATTGACTACCGTTTTCATTATGAAGTACTATAAAAAGGCTCTAAAACCAAATACATTGCAACATAGGGACAAAAAACGCTTAGATTTATAAGTCTAAGCGTTCTGCATTATTCTTACTTATTTCTGTTTCCCGGATGCTGATTATGAGGCAGCTTTCCGCCGGGATCCCCTCCGCCTTGACGCTTCTTATTCTGCTGATCTTTCTTCTGAGTCTCATGTAATTTTTCCACAAATTCATGTGTGTCAGTCATCCAATGACCTCCTTTGATTATAGAGTCTTGTGTTACTATATCCATTTTCCCTCCAATCAAACAGATGAATTTGTTGGATAAATGGTTAGACACAAAGAGCTGTTACAGCTCATTCAGACTCAGGATTCTAGACCAATATCAGCTAACGGCGATAGTAGCGGCTAAACTTCCCGAAACTAAGTCTGCAAAATCCATTCAGGTCCCTAAGCGTCTGCAACGTTTTGCAAACTAAGATTAATAAATCAAGCCGTACAGCTTTCACTGGAATTCACAGTGAAGATATACGGCTTTTCATCTTACATGCCGAGCAAATTTTTCGAGAATTTAGCGAGCAGCGCGGCGGCCTCCTGCCGAAGCATCGGTTTTTCCGAATCGTAATCGATTGCACCTGCAGTATCGGTAACTGTTTCCGGTCCATACATACTGGTGGCTACCACGTAGTGGACCCCCTCCTTCGCCCATGGAGCAGGATTATCACTAAGCTTTGCCTGCTTCGGTGGTGTACCGAACTGTCCCTGCGTGATCCGCCAAATGAGAGAAGCTGCTTCCTGTCTGGTGATCGGCCGATTAGGTTCGAAAAGGTGTTCCGGCATTCCTGTCACCACACCCAATTCAGTGGCAGTCTGAATAAAGCTCGCATATGGGTCTTGGACCGCATCGGGGAACATGACCGGATTCTTCGAAACTCCAAGTCCGGTCATACGAATAAAAGCGGCGATAAATTCAGCACGGTTAATCGGCTTCGAAGGTTCGAATGTTTTGCCTCCTGCGATATCTTGCAGCGTCTGCAGCTTGTGTAAATAATCAATCTCAGCTGCATAAGGGTGACTGACCGGCACATCGGTGAAGCGCTCTGGCTCCGGCAGCATCTCGGACCAGCTGTCAGGCTTGTTATAGTAGAAATAGGAGATTAACCCAGTATTATCTTCCTTGAAGGCTGCAAGCTTGCTGGTATCGTCCTGGAAGAGAAGGTCTCCGATCGGCTTCAGTTTATGAGATCCATAGGGATCCTGGATCGTCAGGAAACCGTCTCCTGCACTCACTTGAGTGGTCCACAGCGGGATTCGGAGGTCGCGGAAAGTTCCCTCAAACCGGGACAGCTGTTCTTTGGTTAAAGCTATTTCCTCTCGCTGATCGTCTTTCATCGGATAATAATGGTCCATGAAAGACACAAACAAAGGCATGTAATCGAAGGCGTCGTCATTGACAATGATCAAACCGCCGACCTTATGCTCCGGCAGTAGCCACATCCATGTATGATGCCCTGGCATATCACCTGCTTTGCCAATGAGGTATTGCCCGTTATGGTGGTCTTGGAAAAAAGACTCAAACCCGTACATCATATTCGGCAGCTCTTCATGAATACCGGCATGAACTTGCTGCATTAGTACCAAAGTGTCATTGTTCAAGATGCGATTGCTGCCGAGTTGACCACCATTGAGATGGGCCAGCATGAAATTCGCCATATCACTACCAGTCGAGTATAATCCACCTTCGGGCGCCTCCGTCGGCATATTCGCGTACATCGGATAGGGTTCATGCTTCGGGTTATAACCTTTCGCAAGATTAGCGTTGATCTGCGGCGTCAGTAGAAAGTCGCTGTTCTCCATGCCAAGCGGTGTCAATATTCGCTCCTTCATGTACTGCGCGAATGGCATGCCCGATACCTGCTGCACGATATAGCCCTGCAACGCCGCGGCCATGTTGTCGTACTTATAAGACGATCCTGGCTTGCGGATAACGGTGGGCTGGAATTGCTTGATATATTGTTCCAGTGGGAATAATGTCTTAAGGTCAGGTGTTCCCACTTCTGGAAAATCCGAATAGTCAAAGCCGGTTGTATGCGTAAGCAAATGTTCAACGGTAAGAGGAGAACCCGTCTGGTTGGCGATTTGGATATCTCCCGTATACGTGCCGATATCCGCGTTTAAGTCGACCTTACCTTCCTCGACAAGCTGCATGATGCCGGTTGCCGTGAATACCTTGGAGACCGAGGCCATGCGGAACATAGTCTTATCCGGATCGACGGGTAGCTTCTTCTCCAGATCAGCATAACCATACCCTTTATTAAGCAGCACCTTGTCGTCCTTTACGACAACAAACAAGGCCCCGGTCAGCTTCTCCATTACCTCCGGGCGGCTGAAGAACGAGTCTGCAAACGTTTGAACTTCCTTAGGGTCTGTCGGACCAGGAGGTCCTGCCTCTGCGGCAACTGAAGCTTGCGTAATCGGAACAATGCACAGAACTGTGGCAATTGACAAAGCAAGCAACCGGCGACGAAAGGGTATGAAACGGGAAGGCTGTTGAATACCCATTATTATTTATTCCCCCTATCCATATTTTTACAATCCTTAAACATTATCATAACTGATGGACCGCAGGCCATCAACGGACTAAGGGCTAACAACGAAACACGACTTTAGTCGAGCATATGTCTAAGTACTTGTGGCTTAACCGTCATATACTGGCCTCCCGGATGACCGGCCTATCACAACCCCGCCCACAAATTGATTTGACTTCGACTTCTCACATAGCAGACAGATTATCTCGTTGGTACGTACCATGATTCACAACTTGAATAATAAATGCTGAATATCTGGTGTTCAAAATTCCAGGGTAAGGATTATCCAAGACAACCTCTTTCTCAAGATCCGCATGCTCGTTATACATGCTTTTAATCTCACGGACAAATCGTCAAACATAGCTTCCAGTTCCTCATTATCCTGCCTGTCAGCGTAGCGAAGGGCTGCCGCGCGGCAGCCCTTCGGCATCATGCTATCGTGCTTCGTTTACGTAACGTATCTGCTTATCGAGCGGGTCCAATAGTCTCACCTTTCGTTAAGGCCCTGAAACGCCTTGTGTGATTGACGAAATACAAGGCTTGTTAATCGCTTTAATCCCCTCCCCGTCCGTTCAAACACTAAGAACCGCGCTCCTTGCTTATGGCTGGCACTTCCGCTTTATCGCGTTGACCTGGGCAAGTCCATTTACCGGCATTATTTCGAAGAAAAAATAATAAAGCCCCCTGTCGGATAATATCCAAAAGGAAGCGGAAGTATTTTTTTGAAATAAAAACTAATTGGATTTCGGGCTCACGCGCACCCGCATTTCTTTCAAGTCCCAGAAGTACCCCTACATTTACGAACTCGAAACTATTGGGCTTCGCCTTCAGGGGAGAAAAACCGCTCCCCCTCAAACCTAATGAACCTGCTATATCGTTGGTATAATCCAATGGCAAATAGAATGTCCAACTTTGGTGACGAGCGAAGCGAAGGCACTCCGAAGCGAAGCGTAGGACTATAACTTCTTATTGAACGTTGTACAAGAACAGATAACTGCGTGGTAAAGGCTTTGTCGTTCGGAAAGATTGACGTTGAAGAAGCATTTCAAAAAGTAACTAAACAAACACAATATCAAGGGTGAGCCAATATATGCCTATGTAACATCCCACCAATCAGACAAAACAACAGGTAAGTGATTATTAAGTGATGGTACGTTAACCAACGTGAATATACGTGATAGAACGTTATTCAACGGTTAGTTAATGAACGTCAGTAAGCTTGCCCCTGTTCTTTAAGCCTTAGCCTAGAGCCATCGCTAGAGCCGCTACGAACGATGTTACGCAGTTATACGTTTCAGAAAGGAAGTCTTCCATTACTGATTCAGCTATTTCGTTCTAATTCCGGATCAACGCGGGTTCCTGCTTCCAACGGTAAAGCGTTCGGGTACTAATGCCGAGTTCATCAGCAATCATTTCAACGATCATTCGGTAAATATCGTTGGTGGCTAGTATTTCAGCACACCGTTTCTGGAACGCGGGTAACGGGTTATTCTTTGCCATTTTGAAACACCTAAACCTTTCATCATAAATTTTTCCTTTTAATAGAGGACGTTAAAAACCTCTTATGTCACAACGTCAACCAAAACGTTGGCAGGTAAGGGGGGCAAGAGTGGAAACTGTGAATCAACGAAAATTGACTTGAATAAAACGTCATCCAACGGAAAATACTTAATAACGAAACTTCCGTTACCTCGTCAGGAGCTAACTTAACGGTTGTTTTTTAGACTGAACCTCATCCGGGGGTTCGGTCTATTTACGTTAATGAATAAAACGTCATTTAACGGAAAATACTTAACTTAATAACGAAACTTCCGGTCCCGCAAATGACTCCCAAAGCATATCGGACGGATTGTTTTTAGACTGAACCTTTTCACTGGGGTTCAGTCTATTTTTATGTTAATAAACGCTTTATTATCGTGAACTTCTGAATAAAAGTCATTTATCGTAAATCACTCATATTGAGTAGCCAAAATGAACTACTAATTCATCTATTCAGGAGACTTTGACAAACCCTTTCTTTGCCATCAGCCCAATGACCTTTATCTGCTCGTCACCGTCAAGCATGGATACAGCAAAGAACAAACACTTAGCGATGTCATTCGATGTGGCTTGGTGGTAACTCTACGCTGACTTCTGAGGTCAGACGCCTTTGCCGTCTTTAATTCATCTCCTTCACGAAAAGGATTTAATGCCTTAGACGCTAGTCGTCAAGGGTGTGGCGAGAGTACGGGTCTTGAATCCCGTAAATAAAATTACTTTTGAGAGTCCTTAAAGGGCGCTCATTTTCAAGTTAAACGAAGCCGCAAACGGACTGGCAGAAAGCAGACATGCTAAGAGTTAGCAGTTTCATTTAAAGTGAAAAATATCCATGGAATAAGAACTGGTGTTCGGTATATAACAACATCACTACATTTTAGGGTGGTGGGTGAATGATATGGATAACACGAAGAAACTAACCCCAGGTGGAAACTGGTTGTGGGAGGGAAGTCGGATGATGCTGCCTGAACATAAGTTGCGGATCAATGAGCATCAGCGTGATCTAAAGCGCCGGCCAGAGCGGAATGAGTTGGATGAGCAAGAACTGCAGCTAATCTCACAGGAGATTTGTGAATCGCTCGAACAAAAGACCCTTATTGGACTGAAACTGTTTGATCCTTGGGAGCAGCGACAGGTGATAGGCGTTATCGAATGTGTGGATCAGCGCGGTGGCCGCATTATAATTGACGGGGAATGGTTCAAGATTCGTGAGATCGAGGGCAGGCTGAATATGGAATAAGGTTCAGCGTATGTAAAAGTAGCATACGCTTTTTACGTAATATATGCCGTTTATTTTGATGGATATTGAGGTATTTGTCTCAATCGAACCGCCATAGTCGGCAATCTCACCATCTTCATATTTAACCATCACTGGTTTTCTGCTTAGCTTTGCTTTCTTAAAATCTAATTCGGTCTGAAGGTGGTAGCCTGGCTCCAACATTTTATCAACCTCCTAAAAATCTCATTCGACCTTTGAAGAGGTTATTCCTCTTTTGGTGTCGAATGCGATATTGATGGAGGTGGATTGATGTCGGATTACATGATCCGGGGCATGATATTTGGTAAAACCCCTTATGAATTCAATGGTAAAGTTGACGAACACAAATCGCGGTTTATCGCTAAATCACGATTCTCGATCCCAGTAGGGTTCCAGAAAACTTCACATATTTTTCAGTTAACGAAGAAGAGGCAAAAAAATATATCAAAGACTCTTGGTTTGAATTGGAAGCCAGAGTATCTTATTTACAAGAAAAACGTCTCTAAAAAAGTACATATTCAATTGCTTACATAATTGGATGATAACTGGTATTTATTTGTCTGTGAAGCATGGGACATCTAACACATAAAGACATTGGTCTAACACATTTCCTTCCTGATCAAATACTATAATATGAGTTACTTTTCGGGAGAGGAGTGTTTCTTATGAAAAAACCAATAACAGCAAAAAGAAAACAGACGCATGTTCATGAATTTGAAGGGAGTACCAAATTAGCAGAGCAAGGTTCAGATAGACATAATCATCGATTTGCAGGTGTTACAGGTCAAGTAATCCCAGTAGGTAACAGTCATATTCATGAAATAGATCTAACGCATACTGATTTCTTTAACCACTTTCATAATCTCAAAAAGATTAGGACTGGACGTGCAATTCCTGTTGGCAACGGTAAGCATGTACATTTTGTAAAAGGAATGACTACACTTAATGATGGCCATGTACATCAGTTTAATTTCGCTACCTTAATTCAACAACCACTTGTATGATATAGAAAGGCGCATCGGTGAACATAAAAAACGTGGGCTAATATTGCTTCGATACAAACGATAGTAGCACCCTCACCGGAGCTTTTTTCTTTTTATATCGATAGCAAAGATGATGAAATAGGAAAAAAACAAATTAAAAAACCGTAGTATAACCACCAGCGGTTTTCTATAACTTTTAGGTGAAGAGCTCTCGCTCTTCACCCTCCAGGGTATAGCGATCAAACGAGTTACTTTCTTTTCCAAAATGATACGATCAGCGTTAACTTATCAACCCTCCTACCGAAGGAGTGGTAGTGATATCTCCTTTTCACAAATGTTTTATTCGCAGTAATCAGTAACATTGAATTAATACGGAAGGTGGTGATACTTAACGGTTGTTTCTAGACTGAACCTCATTGGGGTGTTCGGTCTATTTACGTTAATGAATAAAACGTCATTTAACGGAAAATACTTAATAATGAAACTTCCGGTCCCGCAAATGACTCCCAAAGCATATTGGACGGATTTAATCAAAATAATCGATGACGAGCCCCTGAGTACTACAAAAAAAGACCACTCGCATTAGAGAGGCCCTTTCTTCAGTTCTTCCTTAATTAGCTTAATCATACGAGCTGTCATCCATATGCTGAATGTAACCAAGCCAGCATCAACAACACTTCCTATCCATCGTTCCGCCATTCACTCAGCCTCTCTGTATATTGTTATTCTTCATTATCCCCACCTCACTTACATATTATCACAAGCGGAAGCGCTTACTAAATTACGATTCCGATTTCAACTGGTGGCAGTGGCTCAAATAAGGTCATTGTGGATTGCCCGAGATGACTGGTCCAAATTGCATTGGAGCGAAAAGCTCTAGGAGGGCGTCTTTGCTGACGGGCTCGCGCGGTAGCGTAACCCATCTACGAGCAGAGCAACCATACGCCTCGCATGTACTGGATCACCTTTGTGGACCGTCGTACAGAGGCTCGCGGCAGCTATCAGCAAATCGTCTGGCTCGACGTCAGCGCACACCTCACCGGCAGACGTCGCCGTTTCAAGCAAGATTCTCAGCGCGGGATTTAGTCGCTTCTCGAAGTAGGCAGGCAAGGTCTCGTATGCCGGGTTGCCTGAATGTAGAGCCGCCACTAGTCCGCGTTTAGTCGCGATGAAGTCCACGTAATGCTGCATCCATCGCGCTAGTGCCTCATCGGGTTCATACTTGGCTGCTAAAGCCTCTGCAGCATCTGCGCAAGCATCAACCTCTTGACGGAAGACGGCAACGATCAGGTCCGAGCGCTTTGGAAAATGGCGGTAAACGGTGCCGACGCCGAGGCGGGCCTTCTCCGCAATCTCCCGTACTGGAGCGTCAACACCTGAGGTCGAGAACACCGTCATTGCGGACTGGAGCAACGTATTTATGTTTCGTTGTGTATCGGCGCGCACGCGTC
Source organism: Paenibacillus sp. JT31N11 (assembly GCF_056269285.1). Taxonomy (NCBI): domain Bacteria; kingdom Bacillati; phylum Bacillota; class Bacilli; order Caryophanales; family Paenibacillaceae; genus Paenibacillus; species Paenibacillus sp. JT31N11. Next base: position 16,429 of record NZ_JBWDNQ010000018.1, on the reverse strand, counting down.
GATCCGTGTGGTCGCGAGGTTCCAAGCCATTACTTGGCTCTTCCATTTTGTCGTTCATAAGTAGTTGCCCCCTAAATTTAATCCTTCAATTTACATTTACGAAATGCATCCATTAGACTTTCCACCATAAAATTTGCATACCCGAAAAATTCTACTTTTAACACCAACATGATTTAAACCCGCCGCCCTTGGAGGTTCTCACTCCCTTGTCTCAAAGGGTCTACGCCTCTTCATTCTTTCTTTACGCCTGTCCATGCCGCGACAGCTACTCCTTTTTTCTTAAAGGATAGTTTGTACCACTGTCAATAGAATGGACACATAAAACCAAGAGAATCACAACGCAGATCGGTACATACGCTCAAACTGGTTAGGCGTAAAATAACGAATTGAAGAGTGGATTCGCTTGCCATTATAGAAGCAGGCAATATACTCAAATATCTTGGCTTTTGCTTCTTCGCGAGTCTTGAACTTCTCCAGGTAAACAAGTTCCTTCTTTAGTACGCTATGAAAGGATTACCCTTACGGCTCATGCTTCCGTTCATTTCATAGGTAAGGAGCTGCGTCTGGTAATCAAGCGAAGCATACTGACTTCCGCGGTCAGAATGATGCATCATGCCTTTACCTGGACGCTGCAGCTTATAAGCTTGCTGTAGTACCTGCAGTACAAGGGATTTCGTCATTCTTTCATCCATGGAGAAGCCTACAATCTTACGGCTGTAGAGGTCCATAACGCTCGCCAGGTATAGCCAGCCTTCATCTGTATGGATGTATGTAATGTCTGTCATCCACACTTGATTGGGCCTCTCAACAGCCTTAAACTGCTGGCTGAGTACATTCTCTGCCACCGGCAGGTTATGTTTGGAGTTGGTTGTGGCCTTGTACTTCTTTACGGTACGAGATTTCAGACCGAGTTCTTTCATAATACGGGCTACGGTTTTTTCAGAAACTTGCACACCCTGCTTCTTCAATGTTTCCCACACTTTAATGCTTCCATAAAGCTTTCTAGAATCAAGGAAGGCACGGCGGATCTGCCGCTCTAGACGCTCTCGACGCTTGTCTCGCTAGCTTTTCCTGCGTTTAGTCCAGGCATAGTATCCGCTTCGTGAGATTCCAAATACACAGCACATCTTCGCGATACGGAGCTTGAAGCGGTGATCGTGAATAAACTGACAGATCAGCGCCGGTCTTTTGCGAAGTCAGTGCATCGCCTTTTTTAAAATTTCGTTCTCTTCCTTTAGATCTCGTAGTTGTTTCTGAAGATCACGCACAGCCTGATCGTCTGGCTTTATCTTCCCGCTGCCAGGGAAGGCCTGAGTACCCTCTTGCTTGAATTCCTCCATCCAACGATACACCGTGTTCTCATGTAATCCGATTTCTCTAGCGACTTGTGCGACTGACTTTCCGCCTTTGACCAGTTGTACGGTCTGCAGCTTGAATTCCTTATCGTATTTCTTTGCCATCTCCGGACACCTCACTTAGGAATGCATTTATTTTCGCACTCTCGGTTATCCGTGTCCATTATTTAGTCTAACTCCAGTTTAATCACATAACGAATACTTCAAGTAAAAGGCATCTCGGAAAATATGGTTGAAACCATCCTTTTTCACCAGAGAGGTGGGGGCCGTTCTTGCTAACATTACGGGTCGGTGCAATTTTTAAAGAAGGCAACAATCCCCATCCCCACTTCTACCGCTTTTAGCTGCAGGCATGCAAGGTTTTATGAGATTTCTTTATTAATCCATTTTTGAAATATCTCAATTGGCTCTACTCTAACAATATCATCATGCTGAGTTAAGTAGTTTACCATTGTCTCGTCTACAGAAAGAACCTCTAAAGTAGTTCCTAATGCATCCTTGAAAACTTTACCTTCTTTAATTTCCCAGTTCACTTGTCATCGGCTCCTTTTAAAATAAAGACTCACTTATAATCCTTTAAGTATATTCCAGTTATTCTTTATTTTTTTAGGTATATGTTACCATATTAAGTCATATCGAGGAAGGACATTAAAATAACACTCTAAACAAAAGGCTAAAACTGGTGAACTCAAAATAATCCATCCTCTTTCATACTCAATCACAAATGCCAAAAGGAAGGAGATCCCTCTACTGCGACGAATAGTTTCAAGAGAGAGGTGATTATTTTGTTATTTAAAAGTAGGCACCATCTATGGACAGATTTAGATTTTAAGAAAGCAAAGCTAAGCAGGCAACCAGTGATGGTCAAATATGAGGATGGTGCAATTGCCGACTATGGCAGCGCGATCGAGGCAATTACCTCAACATCCATCAAGATAAATGGCATATATTATGTGAAAATCGTCTGCCGCTTTTACGTACACTAATCCTTAATCCATGTTACAACGGTTCTCTACCTCATAAATATTAAAACATTCGACTTCAACCATAACGCGTCCGACCTCTGAGTTCCTCCTCCTACACACCCCTATCACCTTACCTAAACTGTCACTCTCGTCTACAAGACCTTCGCGTCCTTACTATGTATAAATAGTACCATATGATGGACTTTTAGATTGGAGGACGTTGGAGTTTCAAACCTACCGATTTTTTATTTAAAACAACGTTCTGCGCCCGCTCCCCCAATTCTTTTCTTTCCAACCGAAAATGACAAAAAACCGTCAAGCCGTGCTACTGCGCCACTTGACGGTTTTTCAACCTATTCAATTAAAGGTCTTCACAAATTATGCCCTAGGCACTGTCTATCATGACGAAGAGATGTGATTACTCCATTTAAAAATAGTCGCATTGCGAGTAGAAGGTTGATGAGAAGCCAGTTAGGTTTTGAAAAGAAAGGACAATGGTCCTCCCTTATTGAATTCCCTTGATAGAATTAAGTTTTCTCACGAATGATCGCTTATTCGCAGGATTTCTCCCTTCCAAGAAATATAGAAGGATAGTAAAAGCGACCACGTAATAGCCTGGGCACATGAAGATGAGAGGAAATAGAAGAAAAGGTTGAAAGCCCTATTTCCTTCGATAAATCTAAGTAATCGGTAGCTTCTTTCCATGAATAAAAGCGTCATGTCATTTTATAATTCAAGATGACTCCAATCACTCGGCATTTTACTTAACAAATTGAATATCGGGATGTTTCTTTGAGGGACCATCAAACAATTTCTGATGTTTATGAAGTAGATGCTCGTCAAAAAATGCAGTAACATAAGCCCGCACAGATGTAGCAACTCGTGTTGGGTATTTTGATGTTCCGATCTGCCCTGCCGAAGCCCCACACGGAATTCACCGCTTCCTTCTTTCAGTCAGGTCCTTTCGGATTTTCTGCTTTCACCACTCATCCTGAACGCCTTGATGTACAAATACCTATTTCATGTTCAGCGCTTCCGGGAGCTGTTGCAACAGCTTCCGTACTATGGCCTCTGCTGACTTCTGTACGTTCAGCCTACTTTCACAAGCAGGATTACGAAATTATTTCGCGTTCCGTACAGATCTCCCCAGGTAAGAACGCTATCTTCCTCTCCATCTATCTGCTTCATTTACTCTCGTACGCCTTCGGCAGTAAGGACTTTGGTTTGTACTGCAACCTCATCCAACGTACATTAGCCTCATATGAAGTTCGTGTTCCTCAGACCGGAGATTTGCCGCCGGCTTCCTTCAGATTCCACCTCGCGGTGGACACCCTTGCCTTAAGCTATGGCTACTACTGCCTTCACCATTCGGGACTTGAACCCTAGAGATAACGCCCATGCTGTGCGCACAGCAAAAGGAGCTGCCGCGGCAGCTCCTTCGTCAATTGGATTTATGATTAATCATCAACTTCCGGTCAATCTTCTTACTTGACGGTAACGGTGATCATTTCGCTGGATGTCTCGCCCGCCGCATTAACCAATACACTGCGGTACTCGTATACGCCTGGCATCTTTCCGGAGATACTCGTGACCGTCTTCTGGGCGTTCGGTGTTACTTCACTCACCGGCTTGGTGTCGATCAGTACGCCGTTCTCATACAGGCGGTATTCGGAACCGTTCGTTCCCCACCACATGTTCATCGAGACATCATAATTCGGGTCGCCGTCCCAATTGTTATGGGACAGCACCGGCTTGCCCGGTGCTGCGTCGGTTACATTCACGATAAGCGGGTCGCATGCCGTCGTGCCGAAGGTGTTCGTCAGTTCGCAGGTATACGTGTACGTTCCGTTCACCTTGCCCGCGATATCGTTCTTCACGATTTGCGCCTGCGGCGAGATGTCCGTCAATGGCTGCGAGTTTATCAGCACGCCATTCTCGTACAGCTTGAACTCTGTTCCGTTGTTCCCCCACCACAGGTTCATGGTAAGGGTATAGCCCCCGTCTTTCAATCCCGTGTCATACCCGTTGTTATCGGAAAGCACCGGTTTTCCCGGAGTTCCCCCCGCTAGCGGTGTCACATCGTGCAACCATTGTGCCCAGCGGACCAGCACCGCTGCCTGTCCAGACGTGAACACTTTGCCACTTTGCTTGTTCACATCATTGATATACGCTTGCAGCAGAGTGCGGGCTTCCTCGCCTTTCCTTTCGTTGGCCCTCGCTTCTGCCGTTTCCAGCTGCTGCCGAAGCGATGCTGCAACTTTCTCCGCACCCCCAGCGCCGGTTTCGGCCGCGAATGTATCGGTCAGCGCAGACAGGCTGTCGAACGTCGCATATACGCTGTAAGAATGTTCGGCCGATCCGCGGTGTCCGGAGACATCTTCCGCTTCCGCTGTTACACTGTGAACGCCCGGTTCATTCATATACGCCTTGACATCCGCGAGCGGAGCGCCGCACGAAGAATAAGTGACGCTGGATACGGTATCAACCGCACTACAGGTAATGTTAACCGTCTGATCAATGGTATAGGACGATTCTCCGATGATATTAACTAGCGGCGCAGTGAGATCGATTTTCGCCTCCACCGATTTCGGGTAAACCGAACCGGTTACGGTTACCGGCCGGTACAGCATTTGGTTCGAACCCTCCCGTTCCAAGGTAACAGGCGCGTCGTAGACGCTCCAGCTGCTTCCGCCGTCCAGACTGTACTGCACGTTCCCGTAGGCGGCCGACAACGTTACGGTTACTGGAACCGTGTACCATTCGTTCAGGCCGTTCGGTGCAGAAGGATCGAGTGTGAGATTAATCTCATTAGCATGTATACTTTCCAAACCTGCATTGACGATCCTCATGATATTTACCATATCTGTGTAGGGCTGATCCTGTTGGTTTAGTAGGCCTATATTGAAATTCTCACCGTCTTTACGCCATGTTACCGCTTGATCGTAGTACGAAAAATAACCTGAGCCAATAAACAGCGGATGTAATGTCTGACTTTCTACAAAAGATTTGAAGGCCAAACCTCTATCCGCTATACTTGCTACACTTGTAGCCGCATTTACGGGTGACAACCCGCGTTGGGTCGTGCTAAAGGTATATTCCAAATTCAATAGCGGTTTTCCATAAGCTTCGTATCTGGAAATCCAATCTGCATTATTCGTATAATTATCTACAGAAAAAGCATCTACAAACTCCATTGCTGCCGAATCCCAATCCAGACTGGTCCGCCAGGTGGGAACGACAGACGATCCCAGGAACAGATGGTTTGTGTCATGTCTTGTGATTATATTCTTGATTGTTGAGAAATAGGTTCTGGATGCCAGCTTGATATAATCCGAAACATCCACAGCAGGAACCTTGGTAATATTGATCGAAGTATCCTTTAATGCGGTAAACGAGACAGAGCTGGTACCTAGCAGTTGGTTGACGGTAGTAATGTCATGGTTGTACCTTGGTGCAAGAAAATCCACAAATGCGCTTTTAGCCGGAGATGTCGAAGTATACGTCAGTACCTCTTTTACGATATCGGTTGTCCACCCGGCCTCATTGTCGTATGTATAACCGATTAGCCATGGATCATTCTTCGCATTTTGAAGCTGGGAAATCAATGCGGTTTCTATGTTGGATTCACTCTGCGGGTCAAAAACATCGTATGTCCACTGAATCCTTCTTAAACTACTTGGGTCTTGCAGGACTTGAATGTATGGAAACGTTACATTTTCGGGCCTTGTCCACTTACTGAATGCGTTAAAGCCCCAATCTATCAAACGCTTCTTGGTTATATCCTCCCATTTCGACTCATAGTTGCTGCCGTATTTTTTCATAACATTGGCAATGACGAAGCTTACTCTTTCACCATTGGCATCGTTTGAATAGGCAGGAGCATATGCGACCGGATCAGGAAGTTCCTCAAATACCCGTCTCGGCGTTATACCGTCAGCTTTTTTAAGCGGCGTCCCGTATCCCCACTCCCATAGACTTGTGGCATCCACGCCCTTTAGAATAAACTTATACCCGTCTGGGGTGATAAACCACCATTTGTTATCGATTTGTTGAAGTCTGAAATAACCGGTGTTTAAGTAATGTCCGCCGGCTTTAATCCCACCGTACGGATCGTATTTTGCAGGATCCAGTGAAACATTTGAAAGTGCATCCGCCTCATTCCTATATTCCTGCTGAAGCTGCTCATCGGATGTTACTTTTCCAGGCCAGGTCTCGTAAACCCACTGCCCGTACTTGTCTGCCATTAAGCCGTCTTTTTTCAGTTCAAGAGCCATTTGCTCCGCAGTAAGCGCAGGTCCTGGATTCACGCCTTCCTGTCCGGTCCCTTTATAAATTTGAACCTCGGTGAGGGGGATATGCTGAAACGCATGAGGACGCTTAATATCGATTACAATAAATCTTGCCGTCTTGTTCGCCATCGGTATGTTGACCGAATAGTTCCAGGTTGAGCTTGGGCTCGTTGAGGTTATTCCAGGTGTTCTGATGTGTTTTGCAGCAATATAGTAATAATCCGTTACAGCCTCAGGGCGATATTTTACAGTAAACTCTTTAAATCCCCAATAGCTGTTGGGTGAATTCAGTACGACGTTAATACTTTCCAGTGGGTAGTCCTTCAGCAGGTCAAATACCACCTGTACAGTCCCTTGGGAAGTCTCGCTCCCCATCCATCCGGCATATGTTGTGGTTAATCCGTCAAGCAGCACACCATTGGTTGAGGGTATGAGCCCGGTCTTTCCTTTGTCAGGAAGACTACCTCCATCCGGAGCAGGGCTATAGTAATAGTTTCCGGTTTTAAGCAGAGTACCTGCTCCATGAACATCTCCTGCGGGGATCAACGCCGCTACCGTTATGAGTGCCAGAAATAGTGTCAGAACATAAGTTGAATACCATTTACACCATTTTCCCATCCTTTAACCTCCTCTTTCCTCCCAAAAAGTTTTTGATGGCCGCGTTAGCGAACGAAAAAATACTACGCTTATTCTTCCTACAAGTATTGAAATACTTGATTTTAGTGATACATTCAGACCACCTCCTCACATATTTTCAATATTTGTTTTTAAATAAATAAGCGCTTACGTAATATTGGGCGTTAATACGGCAGTTAAGCAGACCTCATTTATTTTCCGCAATTCAGGAAGTACTGACTACCCCTTGACCGCGCCGATCGTCATACCCTTAATAAAATAACGCTGCAGGAATGGGTACAAGAAGATAATCGGCCCGATGGTGATGCATACCGTCGAGAGCTGGATGCCCGACGCTGTGACTGGAATATTTACATTCGTATTTAAATAATCGAGATTCTGCGAATTGGACACGATTCTTCTTAACATCATCTGCAGCGGGTGATTATGCGAGTCGTCAATAAACATCAGCGCATTGAACCAGTCATTCCAATAGGCTAGCGCATAGAACAGCGTGATCGTTGCAATGACGGGCATGGAGATCGGCCATATAATCCTGAAGAAGATATATAGCTCATGCGCTCCGTCAACGGTTGCCGCCTCGCTTAATTCAAAGGGCAGCGTGCGGAAATAAGATGTCATCAGAAATGCGTTGAATGCGGAGAACATCAGCGGCAAAATCAACGCCAGCAAGGAGTCCCGCAGGTGCAGCCAGTTGGAGATGAGCAAATAATAGCCTACAAGACCGGGTGCAAACAGCATGGTAAAATAAATGTAAAAGGAAAGAATATTCCGGTACTTCACCTTCGGATGTGCCGCTACATAGGAGAACATGGACGTCATGAGCACGGCTCCGACGGTACCCACCACTGTTATAAAAATGGAAACGAAGCCGCTCCGGTACACCTGGCTGCCGTTAAACAAGAACCGATAGGAATCGAGCGAAAATTCCGTAGGGAACATGCGGAAGCCTCTGACAATCTGATGCTCTGCCGTGAACGATCCGATATACACCAGCCAGAAGGGGATAAGGCAAATCAGCGCAAACAAGCCGATGAATACATATGCCGCGGCGGCGACGGCATATTGGGAGGTATCTCGCGGTTTTGATATCATGAAGAAGCTCCTCTCTAAAATAACTTCGAGTCGTTATCGACTCTGCGGACAACCCAGTTGAAGAATAGAATGGTGACAAAGCCCATGACCGACTGAAACAGCGCTACCGCCGCGGCATTGCTGTAGCTGTTCATGCTCGCCGATCTCAACGAGCGGTACGTATACGTATCGATGACATCCGTAGATTTGAAGAGCAAGGAATTATCACCGATGATTCCATAAATCAAGCCGAAATCGCCGTAAAAAATGCGGCCCAGCGCGAGAAGTGTCAGCACGATAATGGTCGGACGCAGCAGCGGCAGAGTAATATACCAGATCTGATGCCACCGCTTGGCGCCGTCGATTCTTGCGCTTTCATAATATTCCTCGGAGAAGCCGGTAATGGTCGCCAGATAAATAATCGAGCCCCACCCGGCACCCTTCCATACGAACAAAATCGTCAGCAGCGCAGGCCAAACCGACGGCGTCTGAAACCAGTCAACCGTCTGATAGCCGAATTCCTTCAGAACCCGGTTAACCATACCGTCCTGTCCGTTAAAGAAATTCGTGACCATCAGATTAACGACCATAATGGAAATAAAATGCGGCAAAATGACAAGAGATTGAGTCACCTTCTTGAAAAAGGCAAATCTGATCTCATTCAGCAGCAGGGCAATCAATAACGAGCTTACCGTTCCCGACACAATAAACAACAGGTTCAGGAATACCGTATTGACCGTAACCCCGAACCAATCTGGACCCGTGAAGAAAAACGTTAGATTATCTAACCCCACCCACCGGCTCCCCCAAAGCCCCTTGACGGGAATAAACTGCTTGAAGGCCAATAAATGAGCGGACATCGGCAAATAAGAAAAAATAAATACGAACACGATGACGGGAAGAGCCATAGCGTACAGCCATTTGTTCTTCCGGATCTCCTGTAGAATTTCCATGCTCACCTTTCCTTTCTTATGTACTTGAATATTACGCACCCGCGGTGCCGCTCGTATAGTCCGGTTTTTACCAATGAGTCTGAACTTTAACACCCTAAAAGGGTTTGAAATGTCACACTGAGAGAAAGTCCGGAGTTTACCGGTCTCCGGCCGGATCTATTTGGGATGGCGCGCGTTTAAAAAAAAGCCGGCAGACCATAAATTAAGGTCACCGGCTTGCTTCCAGAGCTCTTACTGCTTCTTGCTAGCCAAATATTGATCCAGCTGCTTTTGGTACTCTGCCTGTATTTTTTTCATATTGTCATAGCCCTTCTCCTTAAACGCAGCCAAGCCCTCTTCCGGATCGACAACACCCATAACGATAGGATCATAGAGCTCCAGACCCGTATTGTTCAGCTGCGCAGCTTCGTTGGCAACAGGGCTCGGATCGAAGGTGAAGCCGGAGAGAATATCCGTCGTGAAGTTCCCCGTATCCCGCTGCCATTTGTTCAGCTCAATGACGTCCTGAGGCAGGCTGGCATCGATGCGATCCAGCTTGGAGTTCCAGCCCCAGGCGAAAGGAATGCCGGCATAAGGATTTTCCTGGATTGGTTTGAATAGGCCTTCGCCCGCATCCTCCCAGTTCTTTCCCTTTATCCCGTATGCAAGCAGGTCGTAATTATCCTTTTGATTCAGCCAGTTGACGAATTGAACGGCGCGTTCTTTGTTTTTGCTGACGACAGGAACGGCAATATAGTTGCCCGCTTTATACGTCGAGCTGAGCTTCATGTCGGGGGTAAACAGGCTGAAGGCTTCCGCAGACGCCCCGGGTACCGCCTTTTCCAGCGCAGTGCGGGTGCTGATATTAACACCGAAATCAAAAAATGTCGTAACGGCCGCTTTTCCTTTGGCAAATTCCGCATTTTTAAGCGTAAGGGCATCTTTAGCCAGAATTCCGTCCTGATAGAGCTTCCGGTTCTGCTCGAAGGTCTTCATCAGATTAGGGTCCATATTTTCAAACATATTATAGACCTTGCCGTCATTGCCTTTGGTGTATAATCCCGGATATTTCAATACGGAAGCAAGGTTGGCTTGCGGATCAAGCATGCTTGCCAGCAGCATGCCGATATGCTCCGGACCGTTAGGGATGTAAGCCGTAATGTCCGGTTCCTTCTCCTTTACGGTATACATGAATTGGATCAAATCGTCATAGCTCTTGATCGGAGCGACACCTAGCTTCTCCCGAATGTCCTTGCGGATCACAAACGTCCATGGACGGATGAAATTCACTTCAAGGGGAACCGCGTATAGCTTGCCGTTCACTTTGTTGGCTTCCATCAACTGTGGCGTACGGTTGCTCTTGATTTCGGGACCATACTTGTCGATGAGCTCGTCCAGCGGCTCGTAGAGGCCGGCGGCAATATTTTGGGTCGGGTTATTATCCCAGATCAAATCGTAGTCTTCCGCGGAGGATAAGGCGACTTGACGCTTCTGAAAGACATCCGACCATGGAATAAACACCACGTTCAGCTTCACGTTAAGCGAATCGGCAAGGCGTTTTTCCATTTCACCCTTGACCTCATCCCAATTGGCAGGCGGATCTCCAGGAAACATGATTTTCAGTGTAACCGGTTCCAGCTTGGCGTCTGAGGAAGCTGCCGGTTTGCCGGAATCGGACGCGGGCTTCGTCGTCTCGTTCGACCCGCAGCCAGCCATTGCTGCTGCCAATAAGAGCGACAGAACCATTAGCAATAAGTCTTTTCTTCGTATTCTCATTCGTTTTACCCCTCCAGATGTTATGATCGGCCGAGCGGCGACATCCTATTATTTGCGTATAGGCTTGGTGCGTCCCGCCTGCCCGTTTCATACTTGATCATAGTCGGATTGCCCGGCTTTCGTACAGTCCGGTATCTATCAATCGGTACGAAATGTTCCAAACGGGGAGTATTTGTTCTCCTGCACTCGGAGTACGAATTTCCACTCTACACTCCGTGGTTTTCCAAACGGTATTGGCTTGGCGTCATTCCGGTCGCCCGTTTAAACACCGAAAAGAAAGTGCTCTTGGTTTGAAAACCGGACTGTTCCGTTATATCCGCTACGGTCCAATCGGTCGTTGTCAACAGCTTGATGGCATACTCGATCCGTTGGCTCGTTATATAATCCGACAGCGAGGACTGTAAATGATCCTTGAATATTTGTCTGGCATAATTCACGGACATCGATACGTGAGCGGCAATGTCGTCCACGGAAAGCATCGGATTGTGAAAATGATTGCGCACATAATCGATCATTTCGGCAGCGACCTCATTCTTCCGGCTTGAGGCATTCTTTCTGCTGTGCTGGACCATAATTTTCTGCATTTCTCGATACAGCCACGATTTCACTTCTCCCAGAGATGCGAACTGCTCCAGGAAGGTATGGATGCTCTTCATCCCTTGAAATGTTTTATAGTTTTTAAAGCTTTTCATAATCGAATAAATAATGTGAGTCAGCTGCAGCTTGCATTCTTCATAGCTCAGTGCCTGCATATGCAAGGTAAGCTGGTTCAAATAACCTTCCAAATCCTTGTCGTTCCTGAGCTGAACGGCGTGAATAACCTGCTTTAGCAGTACATCGTCCAGATCGCTGTCTTTGCCTCCTTCATACCGCTCCAGATCCTCCGAGGTAAACACCCTTGCCTCATGATTGATGAATCCCATCAACGTCAGGTCGTACAGCTGGGTATAAATAATTTGCAAATACTCCTCCACATCGAGCACGGAGCTGACCGCGGAATGAACCTCGAGCTTGAGCCATCGGCTAATTTGAGCCCTCACATCCTCCAATGCAGCGACTACTCGCACCATTTCGTCTCCGGAAGCAGATGAAGAAAAGAGCGCCACGACGTGATCTGAGCCAAAATCGACGGTTTCCGGGGCAAAGCCATGATTATCGAGCACTTCGGTCATAATGTTAGCCAATGCAAAACGCAATAATTTTCGCGAAGCGAAATCGTGATTTTCTTTGAAGCGTCCGTACGATTCCAGACGTATGACCGCCATGCGGAACCATCCCGTCTGGAGAATTTGGGTTTGATGTTGAATAAACGCTTCGACCGGTCCGGGGGATTTCGAATTGAGAATCCACTGACGCAAGTAATCGTCCTTTACCAAAGCTTTGCTGCTCTTGATCGACAAGTCCAATTGCTCAATTTCCTCAACCAGAGAATGGAAGCCGGTATGTATCCACGCCATCTCGTTACCCGGATTCGCCGTCTGTACGATGGGATGCTTCTTGCCTAGCTTGTTCTGGATTTGAAAGGCCAGGTCGGTGATCGGCTTCAAGCTGCGGTAGGATTGCCAAAACAAAAACAAGAGCAGCGTTAATAGAAGAACGATCGAAGATCCGATAATTTCGACCCGGATTTTGTTCACCTTATCCTGCCACAGCGAGAGCGGCGACAAGTGATATACATTCCATCCTTCTATGGGCAGCTTTGTAGTCTGAACGGACCAGCTCTCCTTGCCGGACTTCCATTTCCAGTTGTTCACTGCAGCCGGCTTGGCCATTTCCATTAGTTCTTTCGTTAACTCAGGGTCCGTATTTCCCAGAAGGAACTCCTTATTGCTGCCTTCAATAACAATTTTATTTCGGTCTTCCGCCGATATCTGGAGCATGTTCTCATTCAATAACGGCTTGCCTAACAAGATCGCTACATAGCCCTGATAGTTCAGATTCGGTCCGGCGGCCGGTACGACAAGCGCCAGAAACGAATTTCCGCCGACCTCATGGTTGATATACTGCATATACGGCGTTTTTTGGCCCTTGATAAAGGCCAGCATCGTTTGGTCGTAGAAATCCTCCGGCGTATAAATACTTGAATCCGAGGTGTAGATTTGGCCGAGATTGAAGTTGATTAAATAAATGCCGTGGATAAAGGGCTCGCTGCTCATGAATTCCCTTACACTTTTCGCGGCTTTGTTGAGCGACAATGGGGAATAATCGTCCTCCTTCATGTTCAGCCAGTTTCCGATGCTGTCCTCCGAATAGATTCTCAAAGCAATCTGGCGCAAATTTTGCAGGGTAAATTCCGAGGTAGTGACGACTTGTTTCATTTTCTCCTGAGTAGACTTGTCCATTTCATCCATTGCGCTTCGGGCGAACTGCCGGCTCAGGAACAAAGTGAACACCAAAGTGAGCAGGCTTATGGCAATGCAGGAATACAAAAATATGCTTAAATACATCTTCTTCGGCTTTATCCGGTTCCACATGTTCGACCCTCCCCCTATACGATGAGTAACATAAGACAGGATAACCTGCTTTACCAGTATGAATTTTAATAAAGAGGTGCGAGTTTTATCTTTTTTAGACTTTACCTTCTGACAGCGGTTTCGGCAAGACGAATATTCCTGACCATATAACTTGACGATTCCATGAAGAAAAGCGGAGCTATCAAAAGAAGCCGGCTCTCCCGGCTCTTTCTCAAGATTTCAAGCTGGGGGAGTATCGCTTCTGTATCGCAGTATTAATGGGCACATCCATTAGCCAAGAAGGAAATGCTTGCTGTTTCCGATTCATATGGAGAACGGCATGTCCGCTTGATGGGACAGGTTAACGCAAAAAAATTACGTCTGCTCGTTCCACTAACATTTGTGGAAAGATTCTCCTACCGGGTAATAGTAGCTAAGGAAGGAGGAGGTTCCTATGCCTTCAATCAAAAACCGGATATATTTTCACAGTGAACTACGACAATTTGCCTCGAACCAATAATGACCATGAACGATTTTTCCGTCGAACGAAGTCCCGTCACCGCCGAATGACCGGATTGCGCAGTTGGAACCGCTATATCTTGCGCAATGGAGAATTTGTATTCTTGGTCGATGATGCACTGGAACAAAATGATCCCCTGAAGCGACTCCGACAAGTGGAGTACGCCGCCTACCTTAAGGAACGTACGCATTTGGAAACTCGAATTACGGAGGGAACAAACCGACTTCGCTTCCGCCAGAATCCCAACAGTACCTACACGTTTTGAACAACTTAGCAGACGTAGTTTTTTTGTACATATTTGTAGAATATATGATTTTGCGAAGAAGCAAAAGAAGGAGCTGCCGCGACAGCTCCTTCTTCAAATGTCTTTTATTAAGCTATCGTTCCCCGCTAACGTAATCCTTTTTCGCTTACCATTGATACTCCAAGTCCCGTCTCTTGCTTGGCCATCGTCACTACACTTTGCCTTGAGAAAGTTAGTTGAACAAAGGCAGCCGGTCGATCGTGGCCGGCTGCCTCATGTTTGTATTGTGCTATCGTACCCGTTCGTATTATGAGGTCACCAGATCTTTCTGGTCGACCTCTTTTTTACATGGTCGTAAAATAACGGTAGCCGGTGATCGAACGTTCGTACCCGTGGGACTGGATCCCGAGAGCTATTCCGTTCATCCCCCTACTTGTTAAACCATGATTAGGCTGGTTGGGACAAAGATCCCGAATAACAAGCGATACTGTGGACGACAAGATGGTTAGGGTTGCCGGTGAAAATAAGGTAAGGAGTGGTGGAATGAACCCTGTTATTGGATTGGACGTATCAAAAGGAGAAAGTCATGCACAAGCTTTTTCAGATCGAGGAACGCCTTACGGAAAGACCTTTCGATTTGAGCACAATCTGGAGGGATTAGCCTCCTTCCTTCGTTATGTTCAAGACCTGCAGTCCTTTACCGGGCAGCGTCCGGCCGTTGTGTTAGAAGCAACGGGTCATTATCATAACCCAGTCGTTCAGTTCCTCGACGAGCATCAGTATCTGTACATCGTCATCAATCCGTTCCTTTCACACCAAGCAAAAAAAACCAATTTGCGTAAGGTGAAAACGGATATTGCTGACGCCCACCAACTGGGGGAATTGTTCTACAAGGAGGAGCTTGAGCCCTACAAAAAACGTGGTCAGTACCTGCTGAATTTGCGCTATCTAACGCGTCAACGTGAGTCTCTGACGGAAATGGTTGTTCAGGCAAAGCTACAGTTTCAGGCTGTGATGGATCAAGTCTTTCCGGAGTATCAAGGCGTATTTGGTGACCTTTATTCGAAGGTATCACTTCGTTTCCTGTCTCTGCATCCAACATCTCAATCGGTGTTGGCACTGTCCGAGGAAGACGTTACGGCAACCATACAACACCTTGTCGGACATGCCAGCTCCAACCGTTGGTCAATGGAACGCGCACAAAAATTAATGGACGCAGCAGCGCGAAATCCCTTTAAGGATACCGCTTTTCCCAGTCATCTAATCGCATTGGATCTGCTGATTAAGTTGCTTCTTCAATACCAAGAGCATCTAGCTAAACTGGATAAATCGATAGATGCTCTGGCCGAAGAATGAGCTGAATATGATTTAATCCAATCGATACCCGGCATTGGCACCAAAATTGCAGCAACAATTTTAGCTGAGATCGGGGAAATCGATCGATTCGATCACGCAAAAAAGCTGGTTGCTTTCGCAGGCATAGACCCGAGCGTCTTCTCATCGGGTAAGTTTACAGCCACCCGAAATAAAATTACCAAACGCGGTTCCAGGAGGCTTCGCACTGCCTTGTATCAGGCTGTGCGATGTGGTTTGCGAAGCTCACGTAATAAGAAACTGAAGGCTTATTACGACAAAAAGCGTGAAGAAGGTAAGCTTTTTAAGGTGGCCGTAATCGCTTGTGCAAATAAACTACTCCACTGGATTTATGCGATTTTAACCAAGAAAGAGACGTTCCGCTTAAATTAATAAGCAATACTTAGTTGCCGAGGAAACCATCCCCAATTTTCAGGGAATGGTTATTCGTCATGGCTTTTTTCAGTATAACACTCTTCGCCTCGCTCATTAATAATTAATTATTGACAAGCTATTAGCTGGAATAGCTCAACGCCTCACTGTCATCGATTAGCGTTTTTCATATAATAAACTGTGAAAAAGGCATCCTCGTTAAAACCAAATTGCCTCTTTTCAATTTCATAACTGTCATCGAAAATGTCAATGACATCACCAGGTATTAAGTTTGGTAGCGAAACTTTTGTTTCCTGTTCAAAAAAGCATTTGTTACCAACAAAGAAACTGTTTATAAGGGGAACTGAACTCCTGCCATGGTTTTTCTGAGGCCCCCCGTGTTGGTCATCCATCGTGACCATGAGTTGCTGAGCTACTGGCAACCTCGACAAATGACTTG
>NZ_JBWDNQ010000039.1:0-12425 GCF_056269285.1 Paenibacillus sp. JT31N11 | reverse complement strand
TGTGCTCGCGCTGAAGTACATCAAGTTGTATCACACAAAACTTAAGTAACGCTTACGAAGCGAGTTTTTGCTTAAGGGAACCATGTTCTGGTTCCATTAGGCAGAGCCGCGCAAAAACTTGGATTATACTTACGAAGCGAGTTTTGTGCTCGCGCTGAAGTACATCAAGTTGTATCACACAAAACTTTTAGGAGGACGTGTATGACTGAGCAGGTGGATCTGTTTGCGGGCGCAACTTCTTCGGCTGCCGATCGCAACTATGAAGCAGACGATATACAAGTGCTGGAGGGGTTAACCGCTGTTCGCAAACGGCCCGGGATGTACATCGGGAGCACGACTACCTCGGGACTTCATCATCTCGTCTGGGAGATCGTCGACAATGCGGTTGACGAGCATTTGGCAAAATTCTGCTCCGTTATTGAGGTCGTTATCCATAATGACGGCTCAATCATGGTTCGCGATAATGGCAGGGGTATCCCGACAGGGATGCATAAGACCGGGATTCCGACTCCGCAGGTCGTCTATACGATGCTGCATGCAGGAGGTAAATTCGGCGGCGGGGGATATAAGAAATCCGGCGGTCTTCACGGCGTTGGCGCTTCGGTTACGAACGCGCTGTCCGAGTGGCTGGAGGTAGAAATCTTCCGTGACGGTAAAATCCATAAGCAGCGCTTCGAATATTGGGTCGACAAGAAAGGCAAGGAGCATGTCGGCGAGCCGACGACCGGACTTGAAGTTATCGGCAATACGAACCGCACCGGCACCAAGGTCACCTTCAAGCCGGATGCCCGTGTATTCCACGGCAACATCGCCATTAATTTTGATACCTTATCCGAACGGCTTCAGGAGATTGCCTTTCTCAATTCGGGGCTTAAGGTTTCCGTGAAGGATGAGCGAAGCAGCAAACAGGATATTTATTATTATGAGGGCGGCGCCCGTCAATTCGTCCAGTTTCTGAATGAAGAGAAAACAGTGCTGCATGAGGTCATTCATTTTACCGGAGAGCGGGACGATATTGAAGTCGAAGTCGCACTGCAGTACAATGACGGATATACGGAAACGATGGCCTCGTTCGTCAATTCCATCCCGACCCGAGGCGGCGGTACGCATGAGACGGGGTTCAAGACGGCCTATACGCGGGTGATGAATGATTATGCACGCAAGAATTCGCTGATCAAGGAGAAAGACAAGAACCTTGAGGGAAATGATCTCCGCGAAGGCATGATGGCTGTCATTAACATCAAGATGTCGGAAGTGGAATTTGTCGGCCAGACGAAAGACCAGCTGGGAAGCGCCTCGGCGCGCGGCGCAGTTGATGCGATTGTTTCGGATAAAATGCAGGTATTTCTCGAAGAAAATCCGCAAACTGCCCAAATGCTGTTGAAAAAATCGATTCAGGCATCAAGGGCGCGCGAGGCAGCGCGCAAAGCGCGCGAGGAAATTCGCAGCGGCAAGAAGAAGAGCGAGAGCTCCAATCTGGGCGGTAAGCTGACACCGGCACAATCCAAGGACTACACCCGCAACGAGCTTTTTATCGTCGAAGGGGATTCCGCTGGAGGCTCGGCCAAGCAGGGACGGGATTCGAAGCATCAGGCGATTCTGCCTCTCAAGGGAAAACCGATGAATCCGGAGAAGTCAAAGCTCGCCGATATCCTCAAAAACGATGAATATAAGGCGATTATCGCAGCAATCGGAGCCGGAATCGGACCCGAGTTTGATGCGGAGTCATGCAACTATAACAAGATTATTATCATGACCGACGCGGATACGGACGGCGCCCATATCCAGGTGCTGCTGCTGACGTTCTTTTACCGGTACATGAAGCCGCTTATCGATCTGGGGCGGGTATTTATCGCTCAGCCTCCGCTATACAAGATTACCCGCAAATCCGGCAAGCTGGAGACGGTTCGATACGCCTGGACTGACGAACAGCTGCAAAACTATTTGAAAGAGTTTGGCAAGCAGTTTGAGCTTCAGCGTTATAAAGGGCTGGGAGAGATGAATCCCGATCAGCTGTGGGAAACCACCATGAATCCGGAATCCCGCACGCTGCTTCAGGTCCAGATCGAGGACGCGGCCAAAGCCGAGCGCCGTGTATCGACGCTGATGGGCGATAAAGTGGATCCGCGCAAACGATGGATCGTGGAAAATGTTGATTTTACGGAGTATGAAGAATAACCCGCAATAAAGCGGGGTTGGAGAGGAACGCGCACTTAAGCGATGCAGCCTGTACCAGCCCCGCAATAAAGGTTAGGAGCTAAACATAAATGGGTATGATGGAACAATTTCTGCCGGCGTTTCTGGAGGAGGTCGTCGGGGACCGATTTGGACGCTATTCAAAGTATATTATCCAGGATCGCGCGATTCCCGATGTCCGCGATGGATTAAAGCCGGTGCAGCGGCGTATTCTGTACGCCATGTACGATGCCGGCAACACGCCGGACAAGCCTTACCGCAAGTCTGCCAAGACGGTCGGCGACGTGATGGGAAATTACCATCCGCATGGCGATTCTTCAATTTATGAGGGTATGGTCCGGATGGCGCAGCCCTGGAAAATGGGGCATATGCTTGTTGACGGTCATGGCAACTGGGGTTCTCAGGATGATGATCCCGCAGCGGCCATGCGTTATACGGAGGCCCGCCTTTCCAAAATCGCGATGGAGCTTCTGCGGGATATTGAGAAACGGACGGTTTTGTTCAAGGATAACTTTGATAATACAACCAAAGAGCCCGTCGTCCTCCCATCCCGTTACCCGAATTTGCTTGTTAACGGGGTAAGCGGGATTTCGTCAGGTTTTGCCACGGAAATTCCGCCTCATAACCTCATTGAAGTCATTGATGCCTGTATTGCGGTGATGGAGCAGCCGGATCTGAATCTGGAACAGCTGATGTCCATTGTGAAGGGACCGGATTTCCCGACTGGCGGCCTGATCATGGGGGAAGATGGCATCCGTGAAGCCTATGAGACGGGAAAAGGCCGCATTTATATCCGTTCGAAGGTTGCCATTGAGGATATGAAGGCCGGACGCCAACAAATCGTCATCACCGAAATTCCGTATCAAGTCGTCAAATCGCGCCTAGTTACCGCCATGGAGAACATCCGGATCGAGAAAAAGGTCGAAGGGATCGCCGAGGTTCGTGACGAGAGCGGACGAAACGGAATGCGGATCGTCGTAGAGCTGAAGAAAGATGTCGATGCGCAGGGGATCCTTGCCTATCTGCTCAAGAAAACCGATCTTCAGGTGACCTATAATTTCAACATGGTGGCCATCGTCAACAAGACCCCGAGGCAGCTGGGACTTAAGGATATGCTAACCGCTTATATTGCTCATCAGCGGGAAGTCGTTACATTCCGCACCAAATATGAATTGGAGAAAGCCGAGGACCGCGCTCATGTGCTGGAGGGCCTGGTTAAAGCGCTGAATCTGCTTGATGAAATTATTGCCACGATCAAAGCCTCCAAGAACCGCCAGGACGCGCAAAACAATCTCGTCTCGAAGTTTGAATTCACCGAACGGCAATCGGATGCCATTCTGACACTCCAGTTGTATCGTTTGACGAATCTGGAAATTACTTCGCTGGAGAAGGAATTGAAGGAAATTCAAAAACGGATCGCCTATTACAAGTCCATTCTGGGCAGTGAGAAAAAGCTGATTGGGGTCATTAAGGATGAGCTTCTCGGTATTCGCGGCAGCTTCGGAATCGACCGGCGTTCCGGCATTCAGGGTGAAGTCGACGAGCTGAAGGTGAATCTCGAGGTTATCGTGCCTGCTGAAGAGGTGTATGTAACACTCAGTCTGCATGGATATATCAAACGGACCTCGAAGCTCTCCTTTACCCGATCAGGCGGAGAACTCTCCAGTGCAGGCGTCAAGGAAGGCGACTTTATCCGGACCATGCTTGATGTGAACACGATTGAACAGCTCCTGCTGTTCACCCGCAAAGGCCATTATTATATGCTGCCTGTTCATCTTATTCCGGAATTCAAGTGGAAGGATGCGGGGACGGCGGTTGTTAATGTGGTGCCGATTCCGAAGGATGATTCCATCGTGAGCATCATTCCGGTAAAGGATTTTGAAGAGCAGGGCCGGTCGCTGGCATTCGTCACCAAACGCGGCCAGGTTAAACGAACCGACTTGAAGGAATACCGCTCAACGCGTTCCACAGCTATCGCGGCTATCAAAGTCTCGGAAGGCGACGAAGTGCTCAAGGTTGTCCCAAGCGATGGAACCAAGGAACTGCTGCTGGTCAGCAAGCTTGGAATGAGCATCCGGTTTATTGAGAGCGAAGTGAGCGCGATGGGGCGTGTAGCTGCAGGGGTCCGTGGGATCCAGCTTCGTCCGGAGGACGAAATCGTGGGTGCGGAATGGGTATCCGGAGATGAAGGAGAAGTGCTTGTCCTGACCGAGCTCGGTTTTGCCAAACGGTCGCTGCTTATGGACTACCCTATACAGGGACGGGGCGGCAAGGGCATGATCAGCTTTGAGTTTAAGGAAGGCAAGCGGGTAAGATCGAACGGCGAGCAGCTTATCGGCGCCTTTTACTGCAGAGAAGAGCGGGAATTGCTGGCCGTCACGGCATCGGGCGCAGCTCACACCACGACCACGGAAAAAGCTCCTATCGGCGACCGGAAGTCGACAGGCAAGGCCATTGTCACTGTCGATAAGAAGGACCCGCTCGTAACCTTCTTCCATAAGGTATAAGAGAATTCAATCAAACGGCTGATAAGGCGGCTCGCTGCGCTCCATAAACTGCGTCAAAATATCCAGAACGACCCACAGAGGCGCCGGTTCATTCAACCGGTCCAGCCATTGTGGGTCTTTTAATATAATTCCGGCGTCAATCAACTTCTGTATCAAAGCCAGCTTACGCTCATCCATTCTCTTCACGCTCCTGTCCTTCAATTCGATCCTGGTCAACAGCCCATATTGATAATCTATGTCATATGTTGTCTAAAGGTTCTCTAAAGACTCGATTAATGGCGCAAAATATTAATTGCATTAACCTTTAATCCGACATTTGCCAATGATATAATGAAGGTAAGAATACAGAGAGCTTGAGGTGGTGACGGTAATGGTATCTGCGGAGTTTGCCCGCTTGTGGATGAAGATGACAAAGGAATGGAAAATGCATCTGGAGGAGTCGCTTGCACCGGGTTTAACGGAAGGCCAACTGGGCGTGCTGGAGCTTTTACTTCAGCATCAGCCGATGAAGCCCTCGGATTTGCTTGCTTATCTAACGACGACGCCCGCCGCGATCACCACCCTGCTTGACCGGATGGAGAGAGGCGGTCTGGTGACGCGCAGCCGCGATGATCATGACCGCAGAATTGTATGGGTGAATGTGACCGCTAAAGGCGAGTCGGAAGCGAAGCGCGGAATTGAATTAAGAGATGCGTATATCGGAGAAGCGCTGGACCGGATCTCCTCGCATAATCAGCAGCTGCTTGTTTATCTGCTCGGTAAAGTCGCAAATTCATAATAAGGTGCATCAATAGCGGCCTCTTAGTTAATTTCCAGTAAAAAACAAAAAAACGCACAGCCGACTTCATCTTCACGTTGAATCGGATGTGCGTTTTTTGCTGACTGGCCGCGCAGCTTTAAGCTGCTCCGCCTGATTATTTGGCAATGGCCTCATGAACCGCCATGGAATTCAATCGTTTGTTCACCAGCGCCAGCTGCCTGCTAAGCAGCGAATAGTCCGCAGAGGCAAGTCCTTTGAGGCTGCGGTTCTTAATCGTCTGCGCAAGAGGCACAACCGCATATTTATAGGCTTCCTTGTTTCCGCTGCGGTAGACCCATGTCGGAATCGTCTGAATTTCGCCGATTGTCGTACGATGGGTTGTATTGTTTTTATGAATCATAACCTTGTAAATCACGCCGTAATCCTTGGTGTCCCCGCGTTGGTTGGAAATAAAGTTCCCCATCGAGTATATGATCAGACCGCGTCTTACAGAACCATCGGGCTCTGTCGTTTCTACGGTCTCATAGGGCTGCAGCACATGGGGATGAGAGCCTGCTATAATATCCGCACCGGCAGCAATAAGCTTGCGGGCCAGCGCCTTTTGCTCGTCATTCGGCGCCGTCTGGTATTCAATGCCGAAATGGAGGGCAATGGTGATAAAATCCGCCCCGGCCTCATGGAGACGGCCGATGTCGCGGACCATGGCCTCTTCGTCGATCAGAGAAACCGCGTAAGGCTTATCCTTGGGCAGTGGAATACCATTGGTGTCATACGTATACGCAAGCAGGCCCATGCGTATTCCTTTGTGCTCTACAAGGGTGAGGTGGTCCGCCTCCGCCCGGGATCTGGCCGTTCCTTTGACAGTGAAGTCCTGTTCCAGCAGATGCTTTAACGTCAGGTCAATGCCTTGCGCCCCGCGGTCCACGGCGTGATTATTCGCGTTGGTGATCACATTGAAGCCGGCATATTTAAGAGCGCTTGCCAGTTCGACGGGGGAATTAAAACGCGGAAAACCGGAATAGCCAAGCGACTTGCCGGCGATGGGCGTCTCCAGATTGCCAAGCGTCCAATCGCCCTGCTCCAGAAGCGGTTTCACTTGAGTGAAAAAGGGATTGAAATTGTATTTTTTCGTTTTCACGTCATAGGAAGAAGGCAGCTGGGGCATATGCATCATGATGTCTCCGACCGCCATCCATACCGCTTCGCTATCTGGAACAACTTCATCGTTTCCTGCTGGATCCGTTTCTTCAACAGCTGGTTCAGTTGCGATATCGTTGGCGGGCTCCCCTTCGGTGTCAAGAGGTTTCGCGGCAGGCGAAGACTCAATCGGCTTTGGTTGGAGCTGCTCCGTATCTGTATCCGTATCCGTGTTTGCGGCTTCGGAGCTTTTCTCAATACCCGGGTTATCGTTCAGCTTCGGTGTATCCATACAGCCCGACAGCAGCGGGAGAAGAACGATTACCGTTATGACAAGCCGCAGCATTCTCATCGCAGTTCACCTGAAGCAGGCAGTTTCTCAAGCCCTCTGGAATAATCCTCCGCGTCGAATCTGTTCCACGGCTCCTCCATGGGGGGAAGCGAGCGGAAGATCATCCATTCCTTGGTTACCGGATGTGACACACCGATTGATACAGACCACAATGCGATATCCCGTTCTCCCTCCACCGCAGCCGCGCCATATTTCCGGTCATAGAGCAGCGGGCAGCCGGTTGCGGCCATTTGAGCGCGGATTTGATGGGATCTGCCTGTCAGCAGGCGGACAACAACCAGAGAGCAGCTGCCCCTGCTAGCGACAACGGCGTAATCCAGCACCGCTTCTTTGGCATCGGCTGCCGGCCGATCATACACGGTAACGATATTACGCTTCGCGTCCTTGCTCAGATAGTGCACCAGACGGCCGGAGGATGCTTCAGGAGCTCCCTGGACCAGGGCAACATAGATCTTATCGAAAGAACGGGTGCGGACCGAATCAGACAGACGTGAGGCCGCTTTGGAAGTTTTGGCAAAAAGCATGGCTCCGCCAACAGGACGATCGAGCCGGTGTACGAGGCCGACAAAAACATTGCCTGGCTTAGAGTAGCGTTCCTTCAAATCCTGCTTCAGCAGATTCACCATATCCGGTTCGCCCGTATCATCCTCCTGGGAGAGGACGCCGGGCGGCTTGACGACGGCGAGCAGGTGGTTATCCTCATATAAAACCGCCAGCTTCCCCGGGCCGGACAGGGAATACCCGCCACTCATCATTGACTCTCCCAGCGGCCCAATATACCGCAGGGCAGGGTCAGGCCCGACGCCGTAATCGGAAGTCCGATTTCTCCGCATCGGATCGTTCCCTCATACTTCTGGCCGATTGTCATATGCAGCAGGTTATGCAGCACAGAAGGGGACAAGCCTGTCGTATAAGAATTCACGAGGACAAAGAGGGGGTTCGGAGACAGGATGGCTCTGCAGGACTCCAGGAATGGATATAAATTCTCTTCCAATTTCCACATTTCGCCATTTGGTCCTCTGCCGTAGGAAGGAGGGTCCATAATAATGGCATCATATTCGCGTCCGCGGCGCTGTTCGCGCTGCACGAATTTGAACACATCGTCGGTAATGTAACGGATGGGATGGTTCTCAAGCCCGGACAGCTGGGCATTCTCCTTGGCCCACTGCACCATGCCCTTGGCTGCATCGACATGACAGACCTCTGCACCGGCGGCAGCGGCTGCAACAGTTGCACCGCCCGTGTAGGCGAACAAGTTCAATACCCGGATCGGACGATTGGCACTGCGGATTTTATCCATCATCCAGCTCCAGTTGACAGCCTGCTCGGGAAACAACCCCGTGTGCTTGAAGCTGGTAGGCTTGATGTGAAATTTCAGCTCGCCGTATGAGACCGACCAGCGATCGGGCATCTTCGTGCGGAATTCCCACTCGCCGCCGCCCGACGAGCTGCGGTGATAGTGGCCGTCTGCGCTTGTCCACAAGCCGGCTTCGCTTGTGATCGGCCAGATCACCTGGGGATCCGGACGCCTGAGCACAAAGGAGCCCCAGCGCTCCAGCTTTTCACCTCCTCCGGTATCCAGTAGTTCATAATCCTTCCATTGATCAGCGTTGTACATGAGAACTTCCTTCCTTGAAATTGAATTTATAGCCCACACCGCGTACCGTCAGAATATAAAGCGGATTTGCCGGATTGGGCTCGATTTTCTTGCGCAGATTGCTGATATGAACCATAAGGGTCCGTGTATCCCCCATGCTGTCATGACCCCAAACGATCATATAGAGCTCATTCAAGGCAAACGCCCGGTTGGGAGACTTGGCCAGACGGACAAGCAGCTCGAATTCTTTGGCTGAGAGGAATACTTCCTTCCCCTGAACATGGACAGTCCTGGCCAGAAGATCGATGATTAAGCCGTCGTAGCTCAGAACCTCCTCGTATTCCCGCTCGGCGCGCTGCTGCTCGAAGACGTTCTGTCTGCGCAGGTGGGCCTTGACTCTGGCTACCAGCTGGCTGGGACTGAAGGGTTTGGTGATATAGTCGTCGCCGCCCACATTCAGACCGTGTATAATATCCATATCATCGCTTTTACAGCTAATGAACAAGATGGGCACTTCGGATGAAGCGCGAATTCTTGTACAAACTTCGAAGCCGTCGAGCGTCTTAAGCGATATATCCAAAATGATCAGATCCGGTTTCAATGCATCCGCAAGGGTGATGGCTTCTTCTCCATTATCCGTGGAATGGACAATAAAACCCTCCCGTTCCATATATAGGGCAATTAACTCGGTAATATCCGGTTCATCATCGACCACCAAAATTTTACTGCCGTTCATCTTACACCCTCCCCTATCTCGAACCATTATATCTAATGGAGGGAGGTATGGGCAATCAGCGTTTTCAAAAAAGGAGTGAGTTTTTTATTCGCCGTCTGTTGATTTTACTCATTTTATTGCTGACACTGCCCCTTGCTCTGGCAGGGTGCGGAGACAGCCGGGACTCTCACAAGCATGCAGCGGAGCATGGCACTCTGGATCTTCGCAACCGCTCTTTTCTGGAAGAGGGAGCCGTGCCATTGAATGGGGAGTGGGCATTCTATCCGCGCCAGCTGCTGACGCCGGAGCAACTGGCTTCGAATGTTCCGGGAGGCCATTATGTCGATGTGCCGAAATCATGGAACAGCTATCCCGGGGATTACGGTTTGAAGGACGGGATGGGTTTTGCCACCTACCGGCTGACAGTCCGGATCGATCCAACGGAGCAGGTGCTGGCCCTGCGGGTGCCCAATATATACAGCGCCTACAAGCTGTGGATCAATGGCGAGCTTTTGACTTCGGAAGGCACGGTGGGGACAAGCCGTCAATCGTCGAAGGCGGAGCAGTATCCCAGCGTAGTGGCGTTCAAGGCGGAAACGGGGCAGATCGATATTGTGGCGCAGGTGTCTAATTTTCAGCATCGAAAAGGCGGGATATGGGTCGAATTCCGATTAGGGGGCAGCGACTCCATGCTCCGCATGCAAAAATGGTCGGCTGCCCAGGATATGGTTATTTTCGGAAGCCTGCTGATTATTGGCATTTATCATATCGGGTTGTATGCATTCCGCAGGCAGGAGAAATTTACGATTCATTTTGGCCTGCTGTGTTTGATCGTAGCCTTACGGGCGGGCGTCACCGGCGATTCATATTTGCTTCAGTTTTTTCCGATCTCATGGGAAACCGGGGTAAAGCTGGGCTACATATCACTGCCGTTATGCGCAATTTCAGGTTACTTGTACGTATACAGGCTCTTTCCGCAGGATGCGTCCAGGAAAGCCATTAAAGCGATCATGGGCATCGGCTTTGTACTCACCTTCTTCGTTCTTATCGTTCCGGCGATTATCTATTCCAAAATCCTGCTGTTTTATCAGCTGTTTGCCCTTGTTGTGGGGCTGTACTGCCTGGTCGTTCTGGTCATTGCAAGGATGAACAGAAGGGAAGGGGCAAGCTTTGTTCTTGCCGGTATGGGCGTTTTTGTTCTTACCGTATTTAATGATGTGTTTTTCTATAATGAATGGCTTGTATATGCACAGCTTGTGCCGCTCGGATTGTTTTTCTTTATATTGATGCAGTCCTTTATCATTTCCACGCGCTTCTCCAGCGCCCTTCGCCGGGTTGAACTGGTGTCCAATGAGCTGCGGGAATTGAACGCGCACCTGGAGGAACGGATCGAGGAGAGAACGGACGCCCTGAAGCAGACCAACCAGACGCTGGAGGAAGCGAACCGGGAGCTTGGCCGGATGGAGACCTCAAGACGACATTTAATGACAAATATTTCACATGATTTGCGAACGCCGATTACATTGCTGCAGGGGTATCTTGAGGCTATTCAGGACGGAGTCGTAAGCACGGAGGAGCAGAGGCAGCGGTACGTCCGCATGATGCTTGGCAAGGTAGGCGGATTGGAACGGCTGATCCATGATCTCTTTGAGCTCTCCAAGCTGGAAGCGGGACAGCTGCGTTTTGACAAGGCGGCTGTCAGCCTGGAGCAGTGGCGGGAGCAGCTTTGCGAGCAGTACGAGATTGATGTGCGCAGCGCAGGGCTCGCTTTTGAGTGTGAATACATGGGGGATAAGGACGGCAGCGATTATCCGGATCCGCAGCAGATCAGTCTTCAGCTCGATCTGCCAAAAATAGACCAGGTCATGGCAAACCTGGTCTACAATGCCATCAAGCATACCCAAACAGGGGGCAAGATAACGCTTTCTTTTTCATATAGACGTGATTCCCACGATGCTTTAATTACCGTCTCTGACACCGGGATCGGAATAGAAGCGGAACATCTGCCCTATATATTCGACCGTTTCTATAAAAAAGAAATATCCCGGAACTCGGCTGATGGCGGAAGCGGTCTGGGCCTTGCGATTGCCAAAGAGATTGTTGAAGCGCATGGCGGCAAAATCGGCGCCAAGAGCGAACCTGGAATAGGTACAACTATCTGGATAGCGCTTCCAGCTTTCATTTTATAAAGCCGTGCTGTAAAGATTATAAAGCCATGCTGTAAAGATTATAAAGCCGTGCTGTACAGAGGTCACTCGGCTTGCTTAATTACAGCGAGCATCCGGTCGATGGATTGTTTTCTTTTGTCATGGTCCATGCCGTTAAGAATGCGGATGATTTCAAAGGCATCCGGGGAAACATTGTGTTCCTGCTTGGTACTCTCGCCGCCGATAATATAATCAAGCGTTACGTTAAACAAAATGGCCAGCTTCTTCAATGTTTCGTAAACAGGTTGGCGGTTGTTGATCTCATAATGGCTGTACGCGGATCGGGTGATTCCAATCTGCTTGGCGACGTCTTCCTGCGATAGACGCTTTCTCAATCGCAATTCCCTTAATCGATCTCCCATTGTCATAGCAATAGCTCCTTACGTTCACACCGGACAATAGTCCTAGTACAAACGGGTACCTTTTAATTCTATATACTAGTAATTTATGATACAAAGTGTATCAATGTCAAGTGCATTCCGTGAATTTCTCTAAGAAATACGGGAAAAACAATGATTTAATCGATTTTAGGCCATTTAGAATGGATTCAAATTTGTCATCCGCCCTTTTGTTCAGGATTGGGGGCAGATTAGGTATTGAAAAAGAATCCGCTTGGGCGTACAATACTTATTGTTATGGTTGTACGTACAAGTTGAGCGAAATTGGTTGAAATGGGACAGGCATTTTCACTGGAAATAAGCAGTTCACGAAGTGATTGATGGATTTACGGACTGGATTGTCTGTACAAGTTGGGAATATGTACTGACAACTCGGACAAATGATTTACCGGCAGCCGGATGGGCAATTCCCCGTATAAAGGCTGCACATATTTCACTGACAACCGAGATGATTAACTCATCAAACGGTTGCAGTACATTTCACTGACAACCGAGATGGATAACTCATCTAACGGTTGCAGTACATTTCACTGACAACCGAGATGGATAACTCATC
>NZ_JBWDNQ010000067.1:0-1181 GCF_056269285.1 Paenibacillus sp. JT31N11 | reverse complement strand
CGCAAGGGAGCCAGCCGCCGAAGGTGGGGTAGATGATTGGGGTGAAGTCGTAACAAGGTAGCCGTATCGGAAGGTGCGGCTGGATCACCTCCTTTCTAAGGATTTACCTGATCTCGTTGAAGATCAGATACTCAAGGCAGTAGTTGCTCGCTCGTTGTCAGTTTTGAAAGAGCAAAACTCTTTCAACCGTATTTTTGGAACAGGCATTTTTTAGAAGGATTTCTAGAAGACGTTTGTTTGCAAAAATCTCGTTTGGTGGCGATGGCGGAGGGGAACCACACGTTCCCATCTCGAACACGACCGTTAAGCCCTCCAGCGCCGATGGTACTTGGACCGCAGGGTCCTGGGAG
This sequence comes from Paenibacillus sp. JT31N11, assembly GCF_056269285.1. NCBI lineage: Bacteria > Bacillati > Bacillota > Bacilli > Caryophanales > Paenibacillaceae > Paenibacillus > Paenibacillus sp. JT31N11. Next base: position 831 of record NZ_JBWDNQ010000067.1, on the reverse strand, counting down.
AGTAGGACGCCGCCAAGCGGGCCATTTTTTTGCCCAAAATTTTGCTGCGATACCCGCTGAACTTCCATATTTTGATGGTTGAGCAACTTGGCGAATCGTGGTAGAATGAAATTCCTGTCGAATATGGCAGGGAATTGCACCTTGAAAACTGGATAAGAAATAACAAGTAATGTCCTTTAGCTGGGATAATAACTTACAATAAATTGCATGTTTTTTAGTGTGATCGCTGTAGGTAGCAATGCTTTTCGGAATAACGAAAAGCGGAGCATACTGTGGATGGTGAACATGAAATCTTCAATTTCATAGTCAAACCAACCACTAAGGTTAAGCTAATAAGGGCGCACGGAGGATGCCTAGGCGCTAGGAGCCGATGAAGGACGTGGCTAACGACGAAATGCCTCGGGGAGCCGTAAGCAGGCTTTGATCCGGGGATGTCCGAATGGGGAAACCCGGCTGTCGTAATGGACAGCTACCCTGCAGTGAATACATAGCTGCAGCGGAGGCAGACCAGGGGAACTGAAACATCTAAGTACCCTGAGGAAGAGAAAACAATAGTGATTCCGTCAGTAGCGGCGAGCGAACGCGGATTAGCCCAAACCAGGAAGCTTGCTTCCTGGGGTTGTGGGACGTCTCACATGGAGTTACAAAGGTGTTGATTAAGCGAAGAGGTCTGGAAAGGCCCGCCATAGAAGGTAACAGCCCTGTAGGTGAAAGTCAGCGCTCTCCGAGACGGATCCCGAGTACCGCGAGACACGTGAAACCTCGTGGGAATCCGGCAGGACCATCTGCCAAGGCTAAATACTCCCTAGCGACCGATAGTGAAGCAGTACC
>NZ_JBWDNQ010000019.1:0-115919 GCF_056269285.1 Paenibacillus sp. JT31N11 | reverse complement strand
TCGCATGCACATGAATGACGAACATCGGAAAGCCGTATGAGGGAAAACCTCACGTACGGTTTGATGAGGAGGGGCTGAAATTATTCAGTCCCTTACTCTAGTTGAAGTAACGGGCAGGAAGGTTCCAATTATGGTAATATGAGGTTTAAACGTGAATGGAGGGCCGAATTATGTTGAAATCTAAGTTTGGGATTATTTTCATCGTATGTATGATTGCACTAGTTGGTTGCTCTAAAGATAACAATGTCAAACAAAATGAGTATAGTTTGCAAGATGTTATAGGAGCTATTGAATCACAGAATTTAAAATTGGCATCATTCGGGATGACAGGTACATTACCAACGTTGAATGGAATTATTCCAGAAGTGAACTCGATTGAAGGAGAAGCAACAGTAGATCATACTGATCCTGAGTTTATTTATTTCTATATTTTTAGTACTGAAGCAGCTCGTAAATCCGGAGTCAAAGAATTTAATAAGCAGATGAAAGATGCCAAATTCACAACGTATCCTTATTTATATGAGAAGGGAAATATACTCAATATATATTGGGCTAAATCAAAAGAAAAGCCACTCTTTAATGAACCGATTAAATCAGCAATTGAAAAACTCTAAAGGTCAACTGACTGTCAAGTGAAATTGATTATCCGTTCAACTACTATGAAAGAACGGATTAACTTTCATGCTCTGTGGTGCAGCAAAGAGATGCATGGATGGCTAACGGGTACGATAGCGTCATGACGAAAGGCTGCCGACGAACTGGCAGCCTTCGCTCACCTAACGGGCAGATTTGCTTAATCATCAATTGCCGTGATTATGTATTTTTCTAATACGATACTAAAAGCAAGTTTAGTTTCTAAAAATCATCATTTTGATAGGAGAATATCTTAATGAAAAGACCTTTAGGGGTTTCTTTAATTAGTTATTTTTATATTTTCAGTTCTATAGTTTTACTTTTTACTTCAATTTTCTATGATGCTAATGCCAATCAGATAGGTATAGCTGCACGATTTGGATTATCAAATGCCCCTGAGCAATTAATGAGGGTGTTAGTGGCTCTTACATCTTTAATCATGGTCTTTGGATATATGAGGCTTAGAAAATGGGGATTTTGGATTATGATTGCATATTCCGTGCTGTTTGGAGTAATAAGTTTGTTGTTATCATTATCACATAATCAACAGCCTTTTACTGGGAATATGGTTTGGTCAATTATTGTATTACTGTATACAATTTATGTGAATAAAGCCTTCTTTCAAAATGAAACATCAGTAAAGCCTATTTAATTTATTACCACTCTTTTTAATGCCATCATCAACAATATTCATTGACAGAGTCAATATTAGAACAAAAAATGGATGCACTTTATTAAGCTAACTAGGTACAAGAGCTCAATGTGGCTGCCGCGATTAAGCGGCGGCCTCACTCCGTCTCAAGAGGCATTTTTAAAATATATAATGTTGTATGGCGAAGTTATTTCTTTAGGTGGTGGGCAGTTGAGACTTAAAACTAGTTTAGTGTGTTTGGTGATGTTTTTCATGATGACTGGTTGTTACACTAACAAATCATTGGATGACGCTATACAGAGGAAGTGGGAATCACCCATTAAAGTTCTTCTCATTGATAATAAAAAAGATACCGTTGTCTTTCTAGATCAAGACCAGTATGTGTTTAACACTTTCGAGAAAAAAGGTGACACCTACATTTATTCTACTGACGGGGAAGATGGATGGACATTTACTGATAATACCAGTAGTTGATAATGTGTTTATTGGTCATCCTTCACGGGATTTTTTCGAATCTGAAACTATGTTATGGAAATTTTCAGCGAAAGCATTCGATGAATACGGAAATATAATGGCTGTAACAGGTAATTAAATTAGAGCTTTCTTCCGTACAGATGAATTTGTTATTGAGCAATTACATAGCTTAATAACGCAGGACTGCCGCGTTGCTTCGAGGCAGCTCCTCTTTGGGTTGAAGTAACGGGTACGATAGTGGAGGAGCTTGCTTCGAAGCAGCTTCTCTTTAGTTTATTGAAGTAACGGGTACGATAGCACAATGCTGAACGGCTGCCGCGCGGCACCCTTTTTGGGTTTACTGTGTATATGTAAATAAATGGAGGCGAAACCGTTGAAGCAGAACGTACTAAAGTTCCTTTTTCTTTTGCTTGCATCGTTTCTGATGCTGGCCGGATACGGGGGCCAGGATACGGTTCGGTACTAAGGGCAGGGCTCGAGCCAAGTCCATTTGTGACACCGGTGAGCCTGACAAAGCAAAATTTTGGTCAAGTCCCTCGTTACTATATTGAAGGCCTTCGAGATCATGCCATGCCAATCGACATGCAGAGGCAAATGCAAGCCGCATCTCCTTGCAAGGAAGTATTCACGTTGGATACAGACCATTCGCCGTTCTATTCAACTCCAAAACAACTAAGTAAAATTCTGCTCAACATTGATTAAATTGTATCATTATTTCCTCGGTTCGCAAACGGACACGCAGGAAGACCTTACCGGCCAGCACCTGACAGGGAAGATCGTCATCGTTATGGGGGGGATATTCCGTACTCAGCTTGGAAACCATAAAAGCGCTCAATTGTATTGTTGAAGCATAAACTAATCACCTTAAGGTGTGAGAATGGATCTTTTTTTGATTATCCCTTTCGAACAAAAGAACGGGTAGATGGCAAATTTGAGTTTTTAATTTGTAATTAAAATAGGAGGATAAAAAATGGAACACTTTAAAAACGGGGAAATTTTGGAGGTACTTGGACCGACTATTCAGCACTTAACGGAGTTATCGGAAGATATACCTTTCTGCGTGATGAAAGGCGAGATTGGGCCAGGCGTAGCCGTGCCTGTTCATAGCCATGCGGATCACGAAACTTTCCATGTACTCTCCGGAGAGCTGGAAGCATTCACGGAAGATAGCTGGGTTGTCGTTCGGACCGGCGATACCGTAAACATTCCGGGAAACATGAAGCACGCTTGGAGAAACTCCTCGAGCGAAAATGTAACCTTGCTGATCGCAACGACAGTGAAAATGGGGAAGTTTTTTGTGGAAATTGGCCGACCGGCCGATTCCGTGCAGCCGGGTCCTCCCGAGCCGGCCGCTTTGCAACGTTTTTTTGAAGTGGCCCTAGCTTACGGCTATTGGCTCGGAACACCCGAGGAAAATGCCTCTATCGGTCTCTCGCTGGGCTAAGCTCGCCAAAAGCACCTCCATGCTCTTGACCGTAAGGGGCCGCCTAAGCGTTAACTTGGGTTGGCCCCTTACATATAGGACTTCGAGGATTGGCCGCGTCAGGACACTTTCCGGGCTGGCTATAGATTCCTTATCCCTCCTCGCAAATTAACCTTTCAGTTGCAGCGCGATTTCTCATCGTTATCTCATTTTCATGTTATAAGGTAGGTTGTGTAAAGCAGTGCTTCCCGACAGCATCGCTACATAATGGTCCGCGATGATCCTGCGCCTGCATGGGAATTCATGCCTCGCGCTGCAGTGCCGACCGCAAGGGTCTATGCTACGCTCCCCAATTATTGTTCATTTGGCACAGGATGTGTCTATATCGGCATGCGAGCCGCTCCAAAGATTGCGTAAAGCGAATCACTTTTTATGAGGGATTCTTCAAATGAATATTATTTTTCAATGAGGGGAAAACACATCTGAGGACATTAAATCAAATGGAGGATTTCTCTTGAAAAAACTCATCGCAAGTTTTTCATTGTTCGCTGTTCTCTTTATTATGCTGCTGTTCCCGGCTCAAGCCGAGCAATTGAAAGGCAATGATGATACGAACAGCGCATACGGTACGAATGGTACTTACGGCACGAACGGAATGAATAGCTATAGGGCCTATACTACAGGTATAAACGACAATGATAATACAGATTGGGGATGGGTAGGCCTTCTTGGTTTGATTGGTCTGGCTGGACTCATGGGCAGAAACCGGGGAAGGAACAAAGCTTAAAAACCCTGTTAAATAGCTCTCCTGAAAGTTCGAGATACACTGAAGACCCCGCTAACCGGTTGGTTGGCAGGGTTTTCAAATTAAACGGCATACAACCAAAAAAATTCCAGAACGTTTTTCCTTCTTTAAATGGAAAAATCGTTCCAGAGGTGATACGATGTACCTCCTCCCGATGTTACTAAGAAACGCGAAGATCCTTTTTTGATCCCCATTACTTGTATGAGTCCAATAAAAGATGGTATCCGCAGCGTACTCTCGCTTACGGCCGGACAGCCGCATCTTTACACCCGACACAAAACCGATATAACCCCATCATCCTGGACGGCGAGGTCGCCTGCGTTGATCCGGATACGGGCGACATGGACTTGAAGCGGTCATGTCCCGATTTAAGTAAGAGCCGTGCAGCGATCAAGACCCAATAGTTCGTCTATAAGTTCTTCTATTTTAGCATTGTTTACTGCCTGCATTAATTAGGTTAGACAACGTGTTCTCGAATGCTTTCGGCTTTGCAACCGAGCTTCGCACGTCTTCCCATCTGACTTGCAGTATGTTAATGGTGAAGAAATGGATCAGCTGCCGCTCGGGGGATAGCTGATGTCACAGGGAAGGAGGCAACCTGAAAGGGACTAAGAGCATGTATTGAAAAAATTCAGTGGACTCAAAATCTTTTCATCCGTCCATTCAGCAATTTTTATATCAACAAGCTAATCAAATCGGAATTCAAAACATGTAAACATGGAGAATTAAGGAGGAGTTTTAATACTATATACCGAGCCAAATGATATTGAGGCATTTGAGAACCACTATTGCAAATAAACGGACCCACTGGATATATGCAATCCTAACCAAGAAAGAAACCTTCCGCTTAGACTAAAAAGAAATACTTAGACATTGAGGAAAACCTTCCTAAAATCTACGAGGCGGTTACTTGTTATTCCCTTTTCTTCCTTCCGGTGACTGAAATGCCTTATTGATATCTTCCATACTATCCCAATCCAGTGGCCACGAGATAGTAGAGCCTGAAATTTTTAAAGATGAAATTAAAATTTTTTTAAACTCCGTTTTCTCACGAATGCTCGCTTATTCGCAGGATTTCACCCTTGCCAGAAATACAGAAAGATAGTAAGAGAACTCACGTGGTAGACCTGGACAACGTGAAGGCGTGAGGAAATAGAGGGGGAGACTATTCCCCCATGTTCTTCCATATCCTGCACGTTTCTCACGCCGCCCCTGGAGGTTTTCACTCATATCGAAGCAGGGAATCAATTTATCATCAAAACGTTTTTTTACTGAACGTGATTGGTTTCTGCGTCAGCCCAGTATCAAACAACTCGTACAGGAACATCGTGAATTTATGAGAGGGAAGGGTTCTTTGGTGAGCTTTTATAAGGATGAAGAATGGCTCATTTATGCCGAACCGGTTTCTCTGGATGAAAACTCCATCCAAGTGGAAGTGCTTGATTTGAAAAATATTCAAATAAAGCGGTATGAAGCAACCATTCCGGAACAAAAGGGTTTGTCTTATCTGTACGTGGCGGATGTACAGCGGGTTGGAAATGTCATTCATATTGTGAGCACATATCTTAGCGCGCAGACACGGATCACGCGGGTAGGTCCGTCAGAAATCTATTTCTATAGTGTAATTGACATGAAAAATGGAACATTAATCAGACAGAATCAGTTAAACGTTGGAGTCGACGTCAAGGATGATGAAGATCTTTCAATAAGCCGGAATACTGGTAACTCCTTCGGTCCCAGCGAATATTTATTGTTTGATGCCAGTGTAAGAAAAACCGTATCTGACGGAACCGATAACTTAATTTCGAGGCACCTTTTTTCCTACACATTCAAGACCGGGGAGCTGAAGACGCTTACTTTGCCTACAACGGAAGATCCTTTTGAATCGGTATTCGTTCAGCCTGGCAGCAATCAAGCGACTGTAATTAAAAAAGATAGCGTGATCAAAAACAAGTCGACATTCTCCGATATGATATTAGTACTGGGAAGATCGATAAGAAACAGACAATTACTGCCGAGCAACTGGGTGGAGACAAGATTTATACGGTTCTTACGAAAGAAGACAAGATATTCATTCTCTTGCACCGAAACGAGGTTCCCCAGGTTTTAGTACTTCATGCCACTGATGGAACTATTTTGTATAGTGGAGAAGTTGAATACACGGGGGCGGAGGAGAAAGCTGCCATAGAGATGAAAGAATTGACAGTATTGAACATGAATTTTAAAAGTTAACTAATGTTTTACCATGGGAGGACAAAATGTCTGCTCCAACAGGATGCGAAGATAGAGTCAAAACTCTGAGTAAGGTTGAAAATTTCTGCTATCAAATTGCATACTACCTGCTTCTGGACGAAACGTTGGCTGCCAATGCGGCGATGAAGGCGTTGCTCGCCGAAAGCCCGATTTTTTCCGAGAGACATCAACAGTCCAACAAGAAATAACGAAATGGGTTACGATCAGCCTCCTCAAATAACTTGAGAGACTATACCTTTTCTTGTTATATGGACTTTTTCAGTGGCCTCGTATTGGTCAGGAGTCATCTTTTTTAATTCCCATTGATACCTGTGGCCATAAGCTCCATCTTATCCCAATATGCTTTCGTCAACAAGCTGCGAATCAGACCTGTCAGGTTAACGTTTCCGATAAACGCCTCTATTTCGTGGTCGATGGCCTTCCAAACAGATGGGTGCAGGGTGATCTTTACCGCATGATATCGCCCACCTTGGGTCGGCCGGCACCCTCGGGAGCACCACCATTATTTTTCCATCAATGTCTACCACCACGATTATTAAACAAGCATTGCTAGTTAAGTTCTTAGAGCCTATTAATTCAAAATGTGCGAATATACCACGCCATTCGTCTCGTCCGATATTTGACTTCTTTCATATGCTGATGGGTAGTAACTCATTCACTTATGAAATGGAGTGATCTTGACTAAATGCCAACTATAAAAAATTGCAAAAAAAGGTCACCACACAAAATCGTAAGGAATTGTGCATCGATCAGGCAATTGCAGGCTCAATTGCAAGCCCAACTCCAAGCCCAATTACAGTTCCAAGCGCAAATACAAGCGCAATTGCAAGCACAAGCACAAGCTCAACTACAATACCAAGCGCAAGTACAGTCGCAGATCCAGGAGCAGTCACAGGAACAACTACAAGCGACAATTCAATTACAAGCTCAGATTCAGGCTCAGCATCAAGCGCAATTACAATGGCAAACCCAAATGCAGGGGCAGATGCAGAGTGAAAAGACGACCGTGAATATCAGATCATGTGACCGTCCTGAGCCACCGCCACCGACTATTTAAGTTGTGGAAACGACTTAAATAGTGAATAAATTCTGAATCGGCTCAAGATTATAGTAGCGGGGAATGGTTCAAGATTCGTGAGGTCGAGGGCAAGTAGAATATGGAATAAGCTTCAGCGCAGCTAAAAGCGTCAAGCTGCCATCCTGTAATATATGTCGTTTATTCAAATATCTGCTAGCGTGATCGTTTGGATCGGTCCGCCATAGTAGGCACTTTCGCCTTCCGACGATCGGCATTCTTTGCAAAACTAAAAAAGTGTATGACACTGTACCCGTTCCGGAAACACCACCGGACGCGGTGTGAAGCAAATCGGAACGGGTACAATTGGGAAGATAAGCGGTACACATTCTTGAGATTCGACACCACTATCCAGAAGAGGGACTACTGCAGATTCGAAACCCGAAAACCAGTGGGTCCCTATGTGCGAGGCGCACGACCTAACTATTCGTTAGTGAACAAACAACGGCAATCTGGGATTTTACGTTTAAGTCCTGGACTGCCGTTTACTATTTTTCTGAAGCCACTCTAATAGTAATTATGAGAAACTGCCGACCCTGGCAGATGCTCAGTCTTGGCTCAAAATATAAAGTGGAATTTTTGTTCATATGGGTAGCTTTTTGCATCAATTATAACTACTTGGTTAAGTCTTAATTGAAAGTACATAAATTTTTCGTAACAGAAGGTTTTGCATTCTTCGATGAAGGAAGTCCATATACCTGGCTTAAATGGATGGTTGAGATTTAAATGGAGATATTCAGATCCGGGGAAAAAGAGCTGTATTTTTTGTGTCAGAAATCATGATTTTAGGCTGAAGTTAACAAAATGCACAATCTGTTAAATTGGCGAAAACGCATGCGGGTAGCTGAAAAGCAGCTGCCCGCAAAGCGTTGGCTTCCTCCCCCGACACATATCCGCCATCGTTATTCTGTTGGCGAATTTCTTCTTCGCTTAAATGTCGTCGGGTTTCTGCAGGTCAGGCTCTTTCCTACAAAGCGGATTTCTTCCAGAACGATCGATCAAATACTGTAGGAAGTCGAAGACCGTTTTCTGATCGTGTTGCTATGCTTATTTCGCAAGCATGCAACATATCCCAGGCGCTGCGCTCAATCTGGATGAGGACTTGAACCCGTTTGTATTTACAATTTAATTACGTCAAGATGATCGCTGTCTAATCTTCCCAATACTTCAACAACAAGAGCTGAATTTCCGACAAGACGAACGAAATATACCATTTTTTTGCATAATTCATTCTTTCTTAATCTAGTGCTAATTTTTCGTGAATAAACGGATGATATACTCTCTAGTGAATCTACTAAACGAGAGGATGAATTAATATTGAAAAAATCTTTGGCTTGGCTCATGGTCCTGTGCATGATGGTTCTGCCCTTGCTGACGTATGCGGGGCAGGCAGTAGCTGCGAAGGCCCCAGAGAAAAAGGACAAAGAACTGGGAATCAAAATCATGACATACAACATTCATCACGCCGAAGGCTCGGATGCCGTACTCGATCTGCAACGAATCGCAGATATCATCGGGCAGTCTGGAGCTGACATCATCGGCCTGCAGGAAGTTGACAATCATTGGTCGGAACGGGGTATCGCTTTTTTTAACTCATTGGTTCTTTTATGTCTAAAGGTTAAATGACAAAGAATAAGCGTTTTCCATTTCCCGCCGATCAGATCCAGCGTCGCTTCCACAGGGATGTTATAGGATTTCGGATTACGGGCCACAATGTCACCTCACGCGGTTTATATGCTGTATTATAGCATAAATCAAATGGACCTCTCGCGGCATGAAGCGGAATGGTGAGAGCGTCATAACGGCCACCATGCCGGCTGGTTCCATTATGATAAGAGATGACCGGATGTGGCATCGCGGCACGCCGAATCAATCGGATCATCCCAGACCGAACATTGCCCTGATTTATACGGCAGCGGAAAACGGACCGCAGCAGGGCAGCATTCAAATTCCGCAGGAGACCTACAATGGGTTCTCCGAAAAAAACGAAACAACTCGTTCGCAAAGAGAAAATTGGCTTTCCGGCAGCTCAGCCTTACTAAGCGAGCCATCCTCACCTGACCGCACGGTCAGGTATTTATTTCTACGGGCACACTGTGAGCTGACCATAGTCATTGAGGCTCAACCGTCAGTTCGCCTTGTTCAAATGACTATTAAAAAAACACCAAACACCACCAAGTAGGATAATGTTGGCCAATCAAAAATTTGGTCCAATGAGCCGTGAACTTGGTAACCGTCTGCTAGTATTCCAACAGCAACGACACAAAAGTTTTCGGGATTGAGTTTCGCAACGCACGCAGATCCCAGCGCACGGTGCGGCGTTGTCTGATGGGGGGGACCACATTATGGAGGTCCGCATCGTGGTCTTTCAAGAATAGAAATCCTAACTGGTTGGTTGCTTCTGGTTAGTTGTGTTAACGACAGTGGCTGCAGGGAAATCGTCTCCAGAAAAACCGATAGATTTTGATATTTTTAACGCCGTTTGACTGACCAGATTACCGATCACAGGAATTTCGTGAATGGTTAGTTCTGCTCTTAACGCAGTCACGCTGATTGATGCTTTCAAACGGCCCTCCGCGTCAAAAATCGGAGCACCGATGCAGCGTACTCCAAGCTCCCCTTCCTCGTCCTCGACCGCATAACCCTGCTTACGGATCGTCTCCAAGGCTGCCTTGAATTCACGAATAGTAGTAATGGTGTTCTCTGTTTTCTGCGGAAGCCCTTTGGTTGCTATAATTTCATCAAGCACCGAATCCGGGATGTAAGCAGCTAAAGCTTTCCCGACACCCGATACATGTAGCAGTTGGCGCTGTCCGATGTATGTGGAAAATTTGACGAAGCCCTGATTTTCCAGCTTCTCAATGAATAGAGCCTCACCTTGATCCAACACTGCCAGATGAACGGTATATTTAGAGTCTTCCAACAGCTTCTGCATATAAGGCATTGCGAACTGACGGATATCCATTTTGTTGAGAATGGAATATCCGATGGTCAGAAACTTTGTGCCAATCATATATTTGCCATCTTTTGTTTTGGTAATGTACGCCTGACTTTCAAGCGTATTTAATATGAAAAAGGCGCTTGTTTTTGGAATATCGACGAGCTTGCATAAGTCGGTTACACCAATCGGTTTATCTTGTTCTGCCAGAGTTTCGATAATCGAAAGCGCTTTGTTAAGTGTGGGCACATTATATTTGTTTTTCGATTTTTCCTGATCCATAAGGACTCCTTTTTATCAATAGGATAGCAATTTTTTTTAAACAGCGTTTATCTAAAGTATACATTTGGACATCTGAGGTTGCAACAGCTTTATAAAATAAATTCGCTTAAAGAACCATTAGCCATAGTGGAGTTCTTTGGAAAATTATAGTTGACATTTATAAACACCATTTAATATTATAAACGTAGTTTAAAAAACACGCATTGAATCATGAATATTGGTGACTGAGCATTTACAATCTTAAGGGATTTCATCATTTTAAACAATGTTTGGTTTACGTTGGGTTTGATGCGCGGTTTTCAAGGGGGCGGTGTGTACATAGTGCAGTAATTGTTCAAAGGATGACTGTTGTGTGTTGTTTATAATTCATGGAGGTGCGGGTGGATGAATATGAAAAGATCCAGAATGTTCAGTTTGATAATGGCGCTGTTGCTCATTTTCATTTCAGCTTGTTCCGAAAGTCCGACGAAATCAACGACGACTCCTGCAGACAATGCCACGACTAACACGAGTGATGCAAAAACTAACGAAACCAGCACAACGGAATCGACTAAACAAGAAAACGTTAATAAAGAAGAGTATGTCATTAAAACATTTGCCGACAGTCGTGTGACTAACCACGTCAAACGATTCAGCGATACGCCCATCGGTAAAATTGTAAAGGAAAAATTCAACATCGATTTTGAATTTGTTCCATTCCCAGCGGGGGGAGATATCAAGCAGAACTGGAACTTGATGCTTGCCGGCGGGAACTACCCCGAAATTATATATGCACGGTGTGAGTGTCTGGACACGTTCTCGAAATATATACAAGCCGGTGCCGTGCTGCCACTGGATCCCTACCTCGACAAGATGCCAAATTTCAAAGAACTGTACAAAGAATCTTTGCCATATTGGAAGCATTCCGCCGGGGACGGCAAGCTGTACAACTGGAGTATTCTCGTACCGCAGGACAAGTACAACTGGCTTGAAAGCAATGATATCGCGGTTCGTGCGGATATTCTAAAGGAAGCCGGGTATCCGGAGCTGCTGACTCCGGATCAGTATGTAGATCTGCTTGCCGACGCTATCAAGAAGCATCCACAGACTAACGGCAAGAAGACGCTTGGCGTTGTGGCTCCTTTCGGAGAGGAGTGGGGGATGGCCGGTATCGCACCAATCCTTTACGAGAAAGGGTACAATGTCCAGGTTGCCAATAGCGCCGTCATCTGGAACCAGAAAGACGAAGTATGGGAAGACATGTTTACCAATGAATACACGAAGGAATCTTTCCAATTCTTTAACAAACTTTATAGGGCTGGGGTTCTTGATGAGGAAAGTTTTACGGACAAGGCAGCCCAAACCGCAGAGAAACTGAAAAGCGGCAGAGCTCTTGCGGCATGGTATGTTTGGGGGGATGCAGTGGGATCAAACCAGGCGCTGGCACAAGCTGGCTACCCCGAATTATCCTATATCAAGCTGCCGATTATGGCACAGGGAGCTCTGGATAACGGTGAGAAGAACTGGACACCTCTGCAGGCAACCCGTCCGTTCGATTATGTATGGCTGACCAAAAACACCAAGCATCCGGAAAGGATCATGGAACTCGTTGAATGGGCATCTTCAGATGAAGGCCAAACATTGCTTCAAAGTGGCATAGAGGGTGTTCATTACACCATAGTGGATGGAAAGCGTGTTCCAACCGACGCCTATTTGAATGGCCCCCAGGAGGATCCGGATTATAGCGTGAAAGAAGGCTTTAGCCTGGCTAGCTTCATTGGATGGGTTATGAAAAATTCTCCAACGGATGATCAACCATACAATATGATGAATATTCCGGCTATCAAAGACCGCAATCTCAATGATGTCGAGAAGGAAACGCTTAAGGGGATGGGCTGGGAATCTACTGACGACTGGTGGCTGAAGAACGCAGAGTCGGTGCCGACCGGACTTGCAGCTGGCATCACGGTAGCCCCTAGTTCCTCATTTGGTGCTCTGGAGACAAAATTGACGGAATTCCGGGTCAAAAATACATTAAAGCTGTTTAAGGCGAAGAGTGATGAGGATTTTGAAAATCAATATAATGACCTGATCGCTCAGTATAACAAGATGAATCCCCAATCCTTGGTTGATGAATACAATCGAATGTACAAAGAAGCAGAGGCAGACCTCAAAAAATACGAATAAAGAAGTGATATGCAGGAACCGAATTCCGCAGCGAACGGTATCCGGTTCCGTTCCTTAAAGTAAAGGAGTGAATGCCTTATGGGCACTCAGAGTGGGGAAACGATAGCATTGGCGGAAGCCGGGACCGGGCACCGGTCGAGAGCGTTCCGGTGGTCCAGAATATATAGACACCGCTATTTATATCTCATGGTGATGCCAGCCATTCTGCTCGTATTACTGTTTTCCTATATTCCATTGTTCGGCTGGATAATCGCTTTTAAAAACTATCAGATCGGCTTGAGTCTCTGGAAGGCGGAATGGATCGGTACCGAACAGTTTTCAAGTTTCTTGCTTCAAAGCAGCGATTATTTATACCTGCTCCGAAATACGCTGGTCATGAATGTATCGTCAATTATTGTAAACCTTGTTATAGCTGTTATATTTGCGATCCTTTTAAATGAGCTTCGTGCCAAAAGATTTGCAAAGTTTATTCAGACTGTATCTTTTTTTCCTTTTTTCATCTCTTGGGTCATCGTTTATTCCATGATGAATGCCCTCTTCGGTGTATCAACCGGGGCGATAAATGAGACGTTGATCAGCTGGGGCTTTCTCTCAGAGGGTCTCGACTTACTTGGGGATCCGCGGTATGCATGGACACTAATTATTCTAATGTCGTTATGGAAGTATCTTGGATATAACGGTGTCATATTTATTGCGGCCATTGCATCAATCTCCCAGGATCAATATGAAGCGGCTGAAATCGACGGGGCGTCCCGTTTTCAGAAAATCATGTTTATTACGATCCCGAGCCTCACGCCAACAGTTGTCGTACTGCTAATCATGAACAGTGGATGGATTCTCAATTCGAATTTTGATCTGTTTTATTTATTCACAAATCCCAATAACTGGCCACGTATGGAAGTATTAGATATGTATATTTATAAATACGGATTGCAGCTCACCAACTACCCTTACGCGACTGCGGTGGGGATTATTAAGTCCTTTGTCAGCATTCTGATCCTTCTGTCGGTAAATCGTATTGCTAGAAGATTTACAGGGCGGGGAATCTTGTAGAGGGGAGGGAGCACGATGGGAAGGCGATCTGCCTCTGGCATAATATTTGATTTGGCCAACTTGTTGTTCATGCTGCTTTTGGCCGTATTGATGATCTACCCATTTCTTTATATTTTCAGTTACTCCTTGAGTGTACCGACAAGACTTGGCGGTGGAATGCTGCTGTGGCCTCAAGGATTCACCATCGATTCATACAAGGCTGTATTTCAGCAGCCTTCCTTGCTGCACGGTATTCTCGTCTCGGTAACCCGAACCATTCTGGGTCCTATAGTCATGATTATCATTACCTCGATGGCAGCTTATGTGTTAACCCGGGACGAGTTGTTCGGTGTAAAATCCATGCGTAAATTTTTTGTCTTTACCATGTATATTAGCAGTGGATTGATTCCCTTGTATTTGCTCGTGAAGTCTGTAGGATTGATGGGCTCCTTCTGGGTTTATATCATCCCAGCGTCCGTCTCGGTATTCAATATGATTCTTATCAAAACCTATATTGAAAGCTTGCCCAAAAGTTTGGAGGAAGCGGCTTTAATCGACGGGGCTAACGACCTTGTTCTATTCTGGAAGGTTATCTTCCCTATATGCACGCCTGTTATTGCGGCAGTTGTCCTATTTACCTGCGTGGAGCAGTGGAATTCCTTCATAGATACCCAGATCTATAACGTTATGAATCCGGAGAACCATACTCTGCAATATATGCTCTATCAGACGGTTTCGGGAGCATCCTCGTTGGAACAGGTGAAAATGAATCAGAAGACTGTTAATTTCACGCCGCAAAGCATTAAGATGGCGATCACAATCATTACAGTGCTTCCCATTGTTTTCGTTTACCCTTTCCTGCAAAAACACTTTTCCAAAGGTTTATTGATCGGTTCTATCAAAGGTTAAAACGTTGAAGGATGAAGGCTGAATGTTCAGATGGAAGACTTGAAGATGAGGAAAGAGCTGCTCTAAGGAGAGACGCAGAGATGTATATATAACCAATTTTGGGATGAAGGAGCTAACTTCAGATGGAAAATGTGTCAATCAGCGTATATAAGCTTAGGCTGCGTTTCGAGCAGGGTGAAGGCATGTTTCTTGAGAATCAGTCTTCCGGACAGGTCTGGTTATGGCCATCGTCCACACTTGGTGCAGCAAGTGAGAAATCTGCCAGGAACACGGATACATCGCTCAAACCTTTCAACGGACAGGAACCGATTGTTCTGGAGTCTGCCACCGATTGGGAGATCAAAGCTGTGAATACGGATGGCAGGACTATACGGCTGGAGCTTTCGGGACCCGAGGGAAGGCTCGTTCAGCACTGGGAGCTTGAGTCCATCGGAGTCAATGTATGTACGGAAATCATCGAGTGGAAGGAAAGTCTTCGAGGCGTCAGGGTCATTTCTCCGGGCATTGTGAGGTCCGCTTCCGGAACTTCCCCCGTGGTGCTGCCAATCTACCAGGGCCTGCTCCACAATAAAGGTGCATATGCTGCACTCATCAAGCCAGGATCCCATGGCAGACATCAACAGGGTGTAACCGGATTGCTTGGTTCGGCGGATGGCCTATCCGCCATTGTGGATTTGAATTGGGACTATGAGATATACATTAATGCCCATGAGAATCTTGAAGACGCAGTAGCTTACGTACCGCTTACGACCTTTGGTAAATATATTGATTCCTATACGACGCACTTTCGCATATGCCGTTCCACTGTATTTGATATAGCCCAAACATATCGGGATCACAAAGTTGCCCAGAACCGGTTCAGGACGTGGGATGAGAAGTTGAAGACAACACCCGAATTGGAGAGCATGTTTGGCGCTCCTCATTTTTTTATTGGATATTTTGACAGTGGCCATGATTATCTTGGCGCAATGAACGGGGCGAAAGCAATGGGATTCGATCACGCGTTCGTATACCCTACAGTATTCCGCAGTTTCAACCCGGAAATGCCGCTGAAGGATGGGACGAAATGGATCGATATCAGCAGGATGCATCAAGAGATTAAGGACCTCGGCTATCATATTGCATCATGGTCCTGGCCTGAGGAGGCCGCTATCCAATCCGGTTCCGGAAGGGGCTTATGGTCTATTCTGGGATTGAATGAACAGGGACGCTATGCCGAAGGGTGGGCAACCGGCGACTATCAATGGTATACGGTTGCTGGAGAAGCGCAAGTACAATTCATGCACTGGGCCCAGCAAAATATGTGGCCGGAGCTTACAGCCCAGCATTTCGATGTCACCGGTAACAAGGTGGTTGCTCACAGGTTCGGAAACAGACTGTTTAACCGGGCGGCTGACGTGGAATGCCGGAGATCCTTATTGGAACAGGCCGCTTCTATCGGACCGGTATCGACAGAGGGATTCTGCGACGGATTCCAGGAGGCGATCCATTGCGGGAGTGTGATGGCTTATCCTGCTTGGGGTGACAGTGATTGGTGGACTGTTCCGCTAAATTCAATTATTTATCACGACAGTGCGATGAATGTCTGGTGGGAATGTGACAGTTATAACAATCCATACCACCAGCAACAGCATCATCGTGACCGACACGCAGCTCCGGCCGGGGGAGGTAAGGCGTTACTGCAATCACTTTGGGACGCATTGCAGGGAAGTCCCCCAAATGTGTTCTTGTGCGGCAAAATGTACCGGCCGTCAGATGATGTGAATTTCGCAAATGGTTATAATTTCTATGAAATCGGCTATTACGAAGAGTCGACACAGCAGGCGCTGAAACTAGCAAAGCCTGTTGCCGAGCTGCATAAAAAGATAGGGAAGGAGCAAATCATAGGCTATGACCTCCTAACAACGGACGGCCGGGTCCAGCGCACTTCATTCAAGAACGGGACTACGGTTACCGTAAATTTCGGTCATGAGAGTTGGACCGACGGCGTTAACGTGTATCAATCAGAGTCCTGGTCGTTAAGCTGAGGTTTTGATAAAGGCATGATCTCCCAGGGATGAGAAGAAAACCGCGATTATCATACTGGAAAGGAAGATGGTTATGAGAATATTGGCAGTCGGAGCTCATCCGGACGATATTGAACTGCAGTGCGGCGGTACGCTGGCATTGTATCAACAACAGGGGCATGAAATTTATATGGCCGTATCAACGAATGGGGACAAAGGAAACTTCGATGTCGACCCCACCGAGTTGGCTGAAATCCGGGAGTCTGAATTCCGTGCCTCCTGTCAGGTACTCGGCGCTACCGCGATATGGATGGGCTATGAGGATGAGTATCTTGTCAATGATTTGTCCGGTCGGCTCACATATGTAGACATGATCCGCAGCGTTAATCCGGATCTTGTCATCACGCACAGTCCGAACGATTATCATCCGGACCATCGATATACGCACCAATTGGTATGGGATGCGATCACACTAGCAGGCGTATCGAATGTAAAGACCAAGCATCCGGCAACCAACCGCCAGGTCACGCTTTATTTTATGGATAATCTGGGCGGTATTGAGTTCCATCCGACCGAGTTCGTCGACATCACGGCGGCGATGGATCTAAAGAAGAGTGCGCTGGGTAAACACGTGAGTCAGCTCCGCATTTTTCGCGATTTGTTGGATGTTGATCTGTCGGATGTGGTGGAAACAGTCGGTAAATTCAGGGGCTATCAGGCGGGCTGCAGGTACGCGGAGGCATTTACCAAAGCAGAAGCCTGGTACAGAGGTCTTTCTGAAAGACTCCTGCCGGTAGGCGGCAGTGAGAGCCGATTCGTCTACAAAACGAAATGAAGACGATCACATTTCATAAGCCTTCACACGGCCCGCCGGGTGATGAGAAGCTCTTTCTTGACCGATGGTTTGATGGCTTTCGGCGGGATAAAGGCATTGAGGCGGCATACAGGATCCCGCCCTGGGAGGAGTGGCGTGCCAGACTGCACGCATGGACCGACCGGGAGGACATACACATCATTTATATTCCTGGCTCTTGGCTGCCTGAATTGTCGGCCAAGGGGTTATTGCGGGATCTGTCGTTAGCCATACCTGAGTTCGTAAAACGCTGGGAGGTGCGGTATTCGGCAGAATTGTACGCAATGGGACGTTTTGGAGGCAGGCAATTCGGTATTCCCGTCTATGGTGCGGTATGGTGCTTCATGTATAATGACCGGCTGCTTAAACGCGCGGATATTACCGCCCCTCCTGCAACATGGGAAGAACTCATGAATTGTGCGAGAAAGATTAATGCCGCCATCAATAATGTCATTCCATACGGCATTAATGATGACTCTGACGGACATTTCGTGGACCATGGCTTCGTTTATCTGTTCGCAGGCGGACTGGCAAAATGGAAAAGCTGCGGTGAATCGATTCGTTTCGATAATGAATGGTCTGTAAAGGGGCTTTCGCAACTCCAGGATATGGTGACACAGGGGCTTGCTAACATGCCGGTTAACTCACCGAGCCACCGCATTAAGGAACTCTTTTTTGCGGAACAAGTGGCAATGACCGTAGGGCCGTCGGACTGGATTCTCGAGCAGAGGCGCCGATTTCCGGAGCTTTCCTTACGCGTGGCCATGATGCCCTGCCCTAAAGGAGGGGATCCGCTGTCCTACGCGTCGTGTGGCTTCTACTGTATCATGGCGGGAGATGGAGAGTTACGCGCAGCGGCTTCCTTGTTGAATGAGTTGCTCGAACCGCGTCATCTCGAGCGGCATATCGCAACGGTCGGTATGCTGCCACTCCAAACAGATATGAACTTATACGGTCAGGATGTGGAAATGTCTCTGTTTGTCAGGCAAGTTGCACTTAGCGGGTCACTACCTACCGCCGATGCCGACTTTTCCGGGCCATTGACCCGTGAAATGCTTTCCTGTCTGAACCTGGAGAAGTCTCCTGAAGAGGCGCTTCGGAACGTCAATACGCTCCTATAACAGTATCGATAGGAAAGGGACTCACCATGTTCAACACCGTTTATATTGCGTATCGCCCCTAACCGTAAAACCAGTTTCTAACGCGATACGTTGAGGAGGATGAATTTTAGTGGTTACCAATAAGGATACGGAAATGTTCAAGATTATGAAACAAAAGCTGTATACCGGCGTCATTTGCGATACGTTGGATGAACTGGGTTACCGGAACCAGGCGATGCGTGAAAATATTCGTCCACTGGGTACGCATGTTCCGGAGCCTATTGCGGGAAGGGCGAAGACGATTCTATCGGTGGATGTCTATCATATTCCGGAAAACCCTTATGAGCATGAAATAGCAGCCATCGATAGTATCAAGCCCGGAGAAATCGTCGTAGCATGTACCAATCAATCCGTTCAAAACGGTTTATGGGGAGAGCTGTTGTCCACGGCATCCAAGATGCGAGGAGCCAATGGAGCCATTATCGACGGCCTTATAAGGGACACGAAGAAGATCGCAGAGATCGGATTTACGGTCTACTGTACCGGGATAAAACCAGTCGATTCCCGGGGAAGAGGATCCGTGATCGGCTACGATTGTCCGATTGAGGCTGGAGGGGTTACGGTTAATCCCGGCGACGTGATTTTTGCCGATGCCGATGGTGTTGCCGTCATTCCTTCCGAGATCTTTGAGAAGATCGTTACCGCCGCACAGGAAAAAGTAGAACGCGAGAATCACACACGAAAGGAACTGCTTGACGGCAGACTTCTTCGAGAAGTGTACGACAAATACGGTGTACTTTGAGGTGCGACGATGAAGATTACAGATATTGAACTCTCGATTCTTGAAAGTCCCTACGAATATGGAATGGCAGACGATGCAGGTGATTCGCGTGGTCCGAAGTATGCGATGCTGGTGAAAGTGCATACGGATGAAGGGGTAACCGGCATCTCCGACTGTGATTCCCATCCGCATGTCATGAAAGCGATCATCGATGCCCCCCGTTATTTGCCAGGAATGTCAGAGGGGCTGAAATATGCGGTGATCGGGTCCAATCCTTTCGAATTCGACAAAATATGGAACAGAATGTATCAAAGCGGGTTCTATCATGGGCGTCGTGGTGCGGTGGTTCAGGCTATGAGTGCCATTGATATAGCGATATGGGATATTATCGGCAAGGCTACAGGGCAGCCCGTCAGTGTAATGCTGGGGGGAAGAAATCATGAAAAAATCAAAGCATATGCCAGCACTTTATTTCGTAGCACACCACAGGGGATGAAGGAGGCGGTGCAGAAATATCGGGAACTTGGCTTTAGGGCGGTAAAGTTCGGCTGGGGTGTTGTGACAGCCAATCCTCGCCTTGTAACGGGTCTGGTTGAGGCGGCTCGCCTGGAAGCCGGGGACGAGATGGATATTATGATTGACGGGATATGGACATCCGATTTAAAACTGGCAATTCAGCTTGTTAAGGAGCTTGAGCCGTATCGTTTATTCTTTGTGGAGGAGCCGCTAAAGTCGGATGACCTTGAAGGGTATGCCAAACTAGCTCGCAGCGTGAGCACTCGTATCGCCTGCGGTGAACAGTTAGGGGGTTTATACGAGTATCGTCAACTGATCTCACAAGGTGATGTAGATGTCATTCAGCCCGATCTGACCAGGGCCGGCGGTCTTACAGAAGTGCGCAAGCTGGTATCCCTGGTGGAGCACAGCGGCAAGCTGCTGATTCCCCATGCCTGGACATCCGATGTATTGACCGCCGCTTCGCTGCATCTTAACGCTTATCAGAAAAATCCGGTATTTCAGGAATTCTGCACGAACGATACACCTTTGAGTCGGCAGCTAGCCACGAATCCGCTGGTCCTCGGCGAAGACGGTTATCTCCAGGTTCCGGATGGTCCCGGTATCGGAATTGAACTTCATGAAGAGGCGGTTAGAGCATACACAATTGACAAAGTAAAGGTGGCGTGTACATGACTTCGATGAAGTGGGAGACAGTTTTCGATGGACATACCCATTTATTTGGGCCTGGACATGTAGGGGGAAGCTTCCGGTCAGATGCAAAACGCGCGTGGGGGCAGGGCTATGAACTAATGGCGACGCAGGAAGATCATGCCCGGGCTTTTAATCAATATGCAGGCGCGATTGTTCTGGCATTCAATTGTCCGGCTACAGGAGTCGTTGTACCAGATCTATATGTTTCCGACTATGTTCGATCACGCCCCGGTCAGCTTTTCGGTTTCGCGAGTGTAAACCCGCACGACCCGGATGCGCCGCAAATACTGGAATATTCGATTAAGGAGCTGGGATTATCAGGTTTGAAGCTTGCGCCGATATATCAAAATTTTTATCCCGATCGGGAAATCTATTTCCCGATCTATAAGAAAGCTGCGGAGCTTGATATTCCAATTCTTTGGCATCAGGGAACCTCATTCGTATCGGAGGGATTTCTTGATGCTTCCCGGCCTGCCATGCTGGATCCGATCGCTCGTGCGTTTCCGGAATTGAAGATGGTTATCGCTCATCTTGGTCATCCGTGGCATGGAGAATGTGTATCGGTCATTCGCAAGAATCCAAATGTGTACGCGGACATGTCTGCGCTTGGTTCCAGGCCGTGGCAATTTTACAATGCCATGATGAACGTCGTGGAATACGGTGTGCCCCATAAGGTGCTATTTGGCTCCGACTATCCGTTCTTCACAACGAGTCAGACCATAGATTCATTCCGCAGAATCAATGATTTGACGGAGGGAACCAAGCTGCCGCGCATCCCTGAAGAGGTCATTGAGTCGATTATCTACCGTAACACTGCTATGGTTCTTGGACTTAAATCATTAATACAGAAGCGGGGTGACGCTTAGTTGAGAGCGTTGGTATGGAAAGAAAATGGCGGTATTGAACTGGAACCGGACTGGAAGGAGCCTGACCGCTCTGGACAAAGTATCGTTGTTCGCGTTAAAGCGGCCGGTATCTGCACAACGGACATCCACATGATCACCGGCAAGCTGGAATTCGCCCATCCACCATGGGTGTTAGGGCATGAGATGTCGGGAATCGTGGAAGAAGTCGGTCAAGGAATCGAAGGCTGGATGCCCGGCGACCGGGTCATCATAGATCCAGTGGTCACCTGTGGTAGCTGCAGTTATTGCCTAAGCGGGAAAAAATATCTCTGTCCACATGGTGGAGAGCTTGGAACGACCTGCGGCAGTGGCGGCTATGGCGAATTTGTCGTGGTAAAACAAAGTAATCTGTACCCTCTTCCGGATAATATGAGTTTCGAAGAAGGGGCGATGATGGAGCCGCTAAATTGCACACTGGGAGCTATCGAGCGTGTTCGGAATATGGCGGGGGCAAAGGTTGTCGTTTTCGGACCTGGGCCCGCAGGGCTGCTATTCATGCAGTTGGCCAAAGCATACGGCGCCTTATCAGTAACCCTGGTAGGTCTGGATGATGAAAGGCTCGCTCTTGGCGTTCAGCTGGGGGCGGACCAGACCATTAATCTAAACCGGATAGACGGGGAAGGCAACATTTTAAAAATGGCTTCATTTGATGTTGCCATTGAGGCATCCGGCAGTGAGCGGGCTGTCAGGGATTGTTTCAAATACGTTGCATCCAGCGGAACGGTTGTGCTCTATGGCCTGCATGGGAACGGCAGGATGACAATTGACTCCGATGTAATCGTCAGCAAGGATTTAACGGTGTGCACCTGCATCTCCGCTCCAATGTTGTGGGAGAAGGGGATCAGGCTAGTTGAAGCGGGTAAATTGAATGTCCGTCGCGTCATTACCGATATTATTCCATTCAACGAGGCAGAAGAAGCTCTTAATGCCATTGTAAATAAAACGAATCAGCCAATCAAGGCAGTCATAGCTTATTCCTGAAAAAAGGTAAGGGCAAAAATAATAGCGACCTCCGGCAGGTATTTCGTTCGATGTTGATGCGCTGTAATTAATGGCTGAGTGTTAACGGCAGTAAAATACGAAGGAGGCTGACCATGTATCATAAATATCTGAATCTCCCGAACATAAATATTGGGATTGACACTTCGCGAGTCATAGGACCATTTGAATGGTGGAGACATTCCTTGGGACACGGCGGAATTAATAGTATGCCACTGCCAGATAAAGTCGTACAAGGTGCCGAAAAACTGGGCACAAAGCTCATCCGGACTTTTCTCCAGGAATATTTCTTCATTTATCCCGACCATGACAAGTTCGACTGGAGCAGGATGGACCCCTATATGGATGCCTTGAGCCGAACGGGAGCCGATATCGTAGCATGTATCTGTATCAAGCCGAAAGTGCTGTTCCCGAAGATCGACCAGAGAATTTGGCGTCCTAACAATGTCGGTGAATGGCAAAAGGTCATCTATGAGCTTGTAAAGCGATATTCCGTAGACAAAAAAATTGTTACATACTGGGAGATCGCGAACGAGCCCGACATTGGAGAGTGGGGTGGCTGTCCGTACCTGATCGAAGATGCCAAGGATTACATGGAATATTATCAATTCACCCTGGAACCCATTCTGAAAGCATTCCCTTCGGCAAAGATTGGTGGAATGGCTATAGCCAACGGTCAAAATAGGCTTCTATACGATTTTATTGAAATGTGTCACGCAGACAATATTCAACTGGATTTTGTTTCCTGGCACCTTTACAACGACGATCCGTTCCAGCATAAAAATCTTGTTAACAATGTGAAACAGGCACTCGACAAGTTCGCGACACGGCCGGAGATGCTGGTTACCGAATGGAACAAAGGGTTCGACCAGGTCAGCATTGAGGAACTGGCCATGATGCCGAGAAGAGCAGCCTCCGTCGCCGCTAGCATTTTCGAAATGATGGATGCTGGACTAGACTGGTCCTTCTATTATCATGTATGGGATCAGACCTGTTATCCTGAAGAGTTTTCACCCTTCTTTGAAGATGTAACCATAATGCTGACACATTGGAACGAGATTCCTCACCGGTTCGGTCTGTTTGGCGTTTACGGTGAAGTGAGACCGCAATATTTCGTGTATCAGATGCTTTCCCGGATGGGTGATAGGGAAATAGAGTGGCAAAGTGATGATCCCGAATTATGGGTACGTTCATGTGTTGGTGGTGATCAAATTGCGTTAATGATCTCGAATTATCAGAAGGATATGGACAAATCGGAAGATAAACTTGTGACAAGTCATTTTAAAAATCTGCAGCCTGGCCATAAAGAGATCACAGTTTACCGAATAGATGGGAACCGACGGTGGTCAGAGGAAGATATGGAGTTACTCCCTGTTGAAAATCGTGAGATCTCCGTCGCAGAGGGCATAGAATATAAGATTCAGGTGTATTGTCCTTCCGACAGTGTGACGATGGTAGTTCTTAAAAACAAGTAAGTAAATTGGGAATCACAGCACTGATTCTTTAATAAAACGATCTTGACTGCCGGACCTCCCGGCAGTCATTTTTTTGATGATATTGAAGGGAGTAAATGCGTTTTCGTCTATGCTGATAAACGTTTAAGGAGTGGCATATGATTGAAAAGTACACATTAGCGAATAAGCCTGATCGGAAAATGTTCGTCTTTGTGAAAAATGGTAAGTATTATGGCCACATCGTTAAGGAACGGACTGATAAGGCGCCGGCGCGGATTTTGTTTGAAACAGACAAGTACGATACTGTTGATGCGATAAAGGAAGACAATACGGCTCTAGAATGACACAAATGCTCAGCCGGCCCCGGATGAATCCGCATCCGGAGCTGACGTCTGCGGCATGGCCAGCTTAACTGCAGGTCAAGCAGCTGCTCGGCCCCCGCGGGCTTCGAGCAGCCGGCTCGATTCACTGCTTGCCGGATCCGGCGTTTCCGTCCGGAGCTGATGGCATGCTGGCGAAGCTGCAGGAGAACCTGGAGCGCGGCCGGTTTTTTTAGTTTGAGGGATTGTTGTGTCACCATTGAGGTTAATTGAGTTACTGTCCCCCGGCAGTATTCGACTGATGCTTTAATAAATCACGGCGTGCCAAAAACTATCGTCACCTGCATCCGTTCACAAGCATCAACACTCTAATCGCGAGCCATATACCATGGTCCAGATTGGATCCAGACCATCAATGTACACATTGCCCATCCAAGGTGTGCCGCAGATGTGCAAATAGGCGTATGGAGTACCATCGAACATCACCCAGGAACCTGCATCTCTAATCGTATTAGGCAGTCCGCTCTGCTTGGCATTAAAAGGCCACACGATCATCCAGTGGGGACCAATCGGAATTGCCGGGCTTGTTCTATCAAAAGGATCGGTGTTACTGTGCTGCGTGGCACCACATAGCATATAAATGAGGCCCGGAGCCCGATTCGTGGGCCGTGGCCTCTTGACGATATAGTCCATCACCCATTGTAAGCCCATAGGATCGGCACACATAGGAGGATTGCCAATCTGATTCTCATCGCCAGGAAAACAGACCCAGTTGTTGGTCCCTCGCCGCAGTATGACCAGATTGCCGTCTCCACCCATTTCCGCAACTGTTGCATCTTTGGTGATGTTCAGAGGGCCTGACAACATCGCTCTCGCAATCTTAATACCGAGGGTCTGTTCTTGCTTCGATGTAGGGACTGGCTGTCCAGACGGCATCATTGCAACCGCACTGTTACTGTAAGAGCCAGAGGCCCCTTCTTGATATACCGAACGGGGGGTGTGACTACTTTCATTATTACCTGAAATATTAGCAAGAGGATCGATAAGGGTCTTTCCATTCATTGTTGCTTTAGTTCGGGATGCCACAGAGGAGCGATTTCTCCTTGTTTTTTTGAGCGTTGATTTTCCCTTTGCCATAAACTTCTTCCTCCCTTTATTTTTACTCTTATATAAAGATCTCGCTCGCCAGTAGGATAGAATCCCGTCTTCTCCACAAAAATATATTTCAGATGTCTTGTATTAATGATAACTTTTTCACCTACGTGTTTGCTGCAAACGTGGCGGTTCCGCCCAGCTGTCGGGCCGCCAGCGGCTTCACGCGACGTAGATGCGATTTATTCTATAGAAACTTCGATGGGCTGAGAGATTAATATATCGATACAAGTAAATCCCATTCCCCCTACAGACATTAAAAAAATAACTATCGTCGCTTGGATGGTTATTTTTTATTTTAGACTACCGACACTTTGTCGACAGTCTGGAGCATCAAAATAAAATGATGCCTATTAGCTTGTTTTAACTCAATCAACCTTGTTAATGAGATATCGATTCTTTCAGAACCTCTCTAAAACTCATCGGAGGTCGACTGATTAAATTAGTTAGTGCAGGATCAACTTGTGCGAAATCACCCTGACGACTCGCTATAAACATCCCCATCCGCAAATTTATGACGCGGGCTTAGGCATTTGTAGGCCGTTGGTTTTAAACTTTCCGAGGGGATGGAGGTACCGAAGGAGCTGGAAGTGAAGTTTCTCATATCAGAGTTGCAAATCGGTTGCCATCATTTTATAATGAATAAACATTCAATCTAAAAAGAAAGGAGACCCTATGCCGCGAACAAAGGAACAGTTCGAGTACTTACGCTCCGTCACGAAAAACAAAATCCGTTCGGCCGGTTTGCAATTGTTCTCTCACAAGGGTTTGAAGGGGACGAACGTGCAAGAAATTGCTGTCGTAGCCGGCATCAGTACGGGATTGATGTATCAGCATTATAAAACAAAAGAGGATCTATTCCACGATTTAGTCAATACGGCGATCCAAGAAATGAAGGCGATCGAATTTTTGCTGGAAGCCGACGAACGCCCGTCCGGCATTTTCAAACTATTATCCGGCGCTATGATGCGTGAAATGAGCAAGAATGACGAGTCCGCGCAGTATCTGGTGTTGGTTGCGCACTCTTTGCTGATGGGTGATTTGGACCCGAAGATAGCGGGAGGGCATAATGCCCAATTATTCGAGCGAGTGGCGAATCTAATTAGAAAAGGACAGTCCATGGGGGATTTGCGTCCCGGCGATCCGTATCAAATGACGCTGCTGTTCTTCTCGATGGTGCAGGGTTTAGCTGTGTTGAAGCTTTCGTTAAAGGAACGATTCGTATGCCCAGATGCGGACATGTTGACGGCGTATTTGATCATGGATACGAACTGACCGGAGCCAACCTGTTGTATGCGTGCCGATTATCCAGATCCAATGGAGCGCTGTTGGCTAAAATGGCCGACGCTCTTTTTTTGAACTATTATTGAATGAAAATTTATTCATCAAAATAAACTATTGATAAGGGGATTAAACCATGATAAACGAAGGACCTGTCCCAAAACAGGATCGGGCTCTCGCGCCGGATTTGGCAAGAGGAGTCATGCTGCTATTTATCGCGTTGGCCAACTGCGCCGGAGTCTTCTTTGCCACCGCTCCCGGCGTCGATCCCAACCCGCAAGGATGGGAGCGAATCTATAATCTATTCTCGTTTATGTTTCTCCATGCACGGACATACCCCATGTTCGCCTTCATGTTCGGATATGGGATGATTCAGCTTGCGATGCGTCAGCAGGCGGCGGGAAGAAGTCCGCTTGAAGTGCGTATGATATTGCTGCGCCGTAATGGTTGGCTTCTCGGTTTCGGTCTCATTCATGGCGTATTGCTCTATTCCGGCGACATTCTTGGCGCATACGGAGTAGCGGGGCTGCTGTTCGTCTTCCTGCTGCTGAATCGAAGCGAACGTATCTATCGATTGGTATTCTGGTATTGGGGGCTCCTGATCGTCTACTGTCTGGTCTTGATGATTTGGATTGCCATTAATCTCGCCAACGGGTCTACGGAAACGGCTGTAATTGTTACAAGCCCGTTTCCTTCGTCTTTGTCGCCGTCGTATTCCGTCTCCTTTACGGAAAGACTGAACGAATGGCCGATGCATACGGCTTTAATGTCCGTCTCGATTGCCATTATCGGTCTCGGTGCTTGGTGCGCGAAACGGCGGATACTGGAAAACCCCGCGAACCATCTTCGGATGCTGAGCTGGTGTGCCGTGATCGGGATCGCAGCGGCTGCAATCGGCGGTTTACCGATGGGGCTGCTTAATCTTGGCGTTCTTCACGCCGATGCGGATACCGCGCCGTTGATCAAATTGCTTTATGAAACGATCGGCACGTTCGGAGGGGTGGGCTATGTCTCCGTGTTCGGATTGATCGCCTATGCAATGACCAAATACCCGGTATGTGCTAAAAGCCGGATCGTACGGGCCATTACGGCGCTTGGGCAGCGGTCATTAAGCGGCTATCTGTTTCAATCGATCGTGTGGATGGCCGTCGTATCGCCGTTCACGCTGCATCTAGGCGCGCATTTCGAGCGTTTGACCTTGGTTGCGATCGGAACAGCCGTGATCACTTGGCTCGCAAGCGTAATTGCGGCTTATTATATGGATCGGTACGGAAAGCGGGGGTGGGTCGAAGTGCTGCTCCGGAGATTAACCTACGGACGCTTCTACCGTAAAGGCGTTGTCGACGAAGGCCGGGTAAAGGCAGGATTGTAGAAAATTGCACTAATGGCAGCAACCAAGGGAGATAAAAAGAAAGGGCCATCCCGCAAAGGATGGCCCTAAAACTTGCCGTTACAGACGGCACGGCGAACCGTATCATAAGTAGGGCGAGATTTCGCACGCAAAATCAGTCCGCAGATTATCGGGTGTAAAATTCTCTGTTTGCTAAGATGAGATGGAAAGGTGGTCATTACAATGGACTCGATTCAGAACATGAACAAGGCACACTAGCCTATATTGAGGAGAATCTTGACGATGAAATCGACTTTGAACTAGTGGCCAGAACAGGAGGCTGAGAAAATCACTGGCAGGAAAAAACCCTATTTCTACCATATAATTTCATCAAGAGTTTATATGGGCCAAGTGTAGTCGCGATTGTAACGATGCCTTCGCCAAGGCCCTATGCCGCTTCTCAGAATCTAACTTTTTTTGTAGGAAGTTCACATGAATTTAAGCCGCCAAAATGAGAGGGGGGTGCAAGCTTCTATCAGCATCTTTATTTGCCAATTTTGGGGGTCATAAAGTAAATGCCGATCCTGCTTATGTTCCGGTGAATGACGGGAAATATCAGTCATTCGTGACTTATAAGACGTTTGCTAATTGACATCGGTAGAAACATACCAGCGGATGAATCTGCTTTTTACATGTCTGGCACTGCCACGGGAAGCTTAACCAACGCGGTGCTAAAGAAAGATATCAAGGAAGGCACGGATGTCACTATTGTAGTGGATAAAGTAGGGGCGGATTACAACGGGGTAATTTCTCTGGTATTTAGTGACACGGTCATTGGCTATAAACAAATTTGTCAGTCCCAGCTGGTTCACTTTTTTTATTCGTTATCCCTGTAAACCCTGTTCATGTATTCTGACGGCGAACAGCCCATTACCTTTCGGAACACCCTGCTGAAATAAAAGGGATTTTTAAAGCCGAGTAGGTCGCTGATTTCAGATATATTCCGATTGGAATTTCTCATCATTCTAACCGCTTTATCCATAAAAATCTGGGAGTTAAAAAGATGGATCGTGCTCCCAGTTTTCTTTTTGAATACTTCGCTCAAGTAGCTGTAATTCATATCCAGGGAATTAGAAAGCTCCTGTGAATTAAGGGCGTACACTTTCTTTTGTTCCAGGTATTCCATAATCCGTTGCACGGTACGGTCGGACTTGGTTAAAGGGGATTTTTGCATGGACTCTCTGAAAAGATCTGAAAAAAGCTTCATCGTTTGCAAACTGAGGGTGATTGCCCGAAAAGGATCGGTGGAATGGAATATTCGAACGATGAGCTCTAATCTTTGCTCCATTTTTTTAGGTTGTGAAATCTCTCCTTGTTTGGGAAGCGCAATAAATTTACGATAGTCCTCTTGCGAAATGGACAGCGATGGAGTAGGAGTCAAATAGATGTTCAATTCTTGGAATGTCTCCGTATCCGAATGGCCGTAAAAATGTATCCAGTACCATGAGGTCCCGGCAGACGTTTTCGGCTCTCCCCAATGATGCAGACCGCTCTTCAAAAAGAGGAACTGTCCTTTCTTAATTACATATTCCTTATCTTCTTCCCAAACCTGCATTTGGCCGTCGGAAACATAGAAGAAAACATTCCAGTCCAGCGTCCGATTAGGGTGCGTATATTGGTTTTTTGCGGTATGAACACCCAAATCAAGTATTCTTAGCATTTGATCGAATTGTAGCAATACGCTACTGCTCACCGAAATTCCCCTTTTCATGCAAGTCGTTCATTTTAATTATAAATTCGCATTTCCTAAGTGTCCATTCATTAGAAACCCAAAAATAATATAGATTATCCAAAGGGAATGAATTCAAAGCTCGGATTTGACGTTATAAAATAAAGATATATTCGTTGGAATTGAGGTGTCCGGCATGTTTGCCAATTTTAAACTCGATGAAGTAATGTTGACCGACTATACTTTTTCTCACCGAAGAAATCTCGTTAAAAAGTATATCATTGATTTTGACATCGATCGGCTCATGCACACGTTTAAAATCAATGCGGGAATTCCGTCGAACGCGGAGCCACTGGGCGGTTGGGAAGACGTCGATTGCGGCTTGAGAGGACATTTTGCCGGGCATTTTCTTTCGGCGTGCGCCAAATTCGCATTTGCCGATAAGGATGAAGGGTTGAGCAACAAAGCAAACGAGATCGTCGATATGATGGTAAAATGCGCAAAGCCGAACGGCTATCTAAGCGCGTTCGAAGAAGAGAAGCTGGATATTCTGGAATTCGAAGAAAACCGAAACGTATGGGCACCATACTATACCCTGCACAAAATCATGCAAGGCCTGGTTGACTGTCATCTCTACTTGGGCAGCTCTAAATCTCTGTCTCTTGCCGTAAATTTGGCCCATTACATTCGTAACCGATTCGAAAAGCTATCCTTCTGGAAAATCAACGGGATCCTCCGCTGCACGAAGGTGAACCCGGTGAACGAGTTCGGAGGCATTGGGGATGTTCTCTGCACTTTGTATGACCTGACGGGCGATGTCAAGCTTCTCGAACTGGCGAACATTTTCGACAGGGATTATTGGATTGGGCATCTTGAAGCCGGCAGGGATGTACTTGAAAATCTGCATGCCAACACACACCTCCCCATGATCATTGCCGCCATGCACAGGTTTAACATCAGCGGGGAGGATAAATACAAGACAGCCGCCTTAAATTTTTATCGCTACTTGCAGGGAAGGACTTTTGCCAACGGCAACAGCAGTTCAAAGGCCACTGCGTTTATAAAAGGCGGAGTTTCTGAAAAGTCGGAACACTGGGGAGGATATGGAAAGCTGAATGATGCGTTAACCGGAGGGGAAAGCGAAAGCTGCTGCGCGCATAATACGGAAAGGATTCTGGAGCGTTTGCTCGAATGGTCGGGCGCGATTGAATATCTGGATCATATGGAATCCCTGAAATTTAACGCCATCTTAAGCAGCGCGAGTGATAAAACGGGTCTTTCCCAGTACCACCAGCCGATGGGAAGCTGCGCGTTCAAGAAATTCAGCGGCCCGTACGATTCCTTCTGGTGCTGCACCGCGTCCGGAGTCGAGGCGATGAGCGAGCTTCAAAATAACATCTGGTTTAAACATGATGACACGATCCTGCTCAACGCCTTTATATCCTCGACTGTGATTTGGAAAGAAAAGAATGCCAAGATCACTCAATCGACAGACTACCCCGACCTGCTTACCTCAACGCTCGTGATCGAGGCCGCCGAACCTGCGGAGTTTAAACTGATGTTGAAGGAAAAAGCCGTTAAAGCGGTCAGGATCAATTCCGTCTCTATCGATCTGAAGAAGGAAGACGGCTATATCGTGGTTCAACGTGTTTTTAAGGATCAGGATAAAATCGACATTGAAATCGATGCCCACTTGCATTTGGTACCGCTGCAAGGTTCCGAAGGTCTGTCGGCAGTTAGGTACGGTAGCATTTTACTCGCTCAGATTGGACGAAATCGTCCTTTGAAGGGCATTGCCGAACGCTATCTCCATGAAAAATTCGTCAAGTTTCAGTCGAATCGATTGGAATTTGCTGTCGATGACGATCAGGGCAATCAAGCTAAATTTATCCCATTGTATCGAGTGGAGGAAGAAGAATACACGGTCTATTTGGACTTGACGGGGAATTCATTGCTGGATAGCGACGGCTTTTCCTACGCAAAGGACGGAAGCTCGGCCTATGCAGAAGGATGATAGTGGGGATTATATGGATATCCGAAAGTATCATGTGAAGTGGCTGTCGCAAAGCGTCAAATCCGGCGAACCATGCCCTACGGTATCTTTGATACGGGCGCCAATGTTTGGGTTGACAAGAACGAAGTTCTGATGTACATCGATCGCAGCGGAAGCTTCGATGAGAACAATCAGATGCTGAAGCTCGGCTGGTTCAGTTTACGTTTTAGCCGGAATCCATTTTAGCAAAAATTTTCGCAAGAACTTGATCTGGAAAAGGGTTTTGTAAGATCTTGCGGCGATGACATGGGGATGGCAGTCTGGTTAGAAATCGAATCCGTTGCAGAGATTGAAGTTACGATGCAGTACGAGAGTTGGCGTACGGAAGAGAGGAAGCTGGCTTACGGAGAATCGGGACGGGGGAGAGGCAAGCGGCCGTAAGCTACGTCTGTTACCCCGGGAAGGTGATCACGTACCCGGACCGCATCGTCCGCGACGACAAGAGCGTTACGTCCAGCGATTGAACACCGACTATGTCGATATCCTGTTCCTGCACGATGTAGAATTTATGGAGCGGGATATCCTTTCCTTTACGAAGAAGCGATTCCCGCTCTTCAACGGCTTAAGGAACAGGGCACGCCGGACATTAATCTTACAGATTTCCGCCACCTCCGGGCAAGGTCGTGCCCGGGCAGTCTTGCATCCTAGTCGACTTATATTCGGTCGGCGTAATGCCGTGAATTCTTCGGAACGCTCTGCGAAACGTATTGGCTGAATGGTATCCGACCTCCTCCGCCAGCCTTTGGATCGGCAAATCGGATTCCACGAGCAGTTCCCGAGCTTTCTCCATACGCAAAACCTCCACATATTCGGAAAATGTGACACCCGTTTGTTCCTTGAAAAATTGGGACATGTAGGCTTCGGACATGCCTGTCTGATCGGCGGCGTACGTCAGGCTGAATTCGGGATTCATGAACGAAGTCCGGATCAGCTCGATCACTTCTTCCCTCAATCGATGATTGTGGCTTTTTTTTCGTTCCAGCACCGAATCGCAGATCGAATAATAGGCAGTACGGATATTATCGTACATCCGCGCCATCGTGTCCGCCGTGTCCGTCGCGTCGACGGATCTAATCTGATTGGCCCAGTATGATTTCGCAGCTCCCTGCTCGTCCAGCTTGACGACGCTCCCCCATAATTCGCTCAGGAACAGATTCAGCATCGGAAGAGACAGCTTCCGTGTCCTGAAGTTTTCAACAAACAGGCTTTGTAAAATCTCGTTGATGCTCGCTTTGTCCCCGATGCGGGCGCTGTTCATCAAGCGGACTTCCATATCGTCGGGGTAAAAGTACCGGTCAAAATGGACTGGCCGTTCGTTGTACCATAACACACCGGGCTTATGCTCCTGCCACAGGGCGAGGCTCATGATACTCCTCGCATCCTCGAATGATTGAGGCACATGAGCCAGACTGCCGCACGGTCGTCCGACAGCAATGACGGCAGGCAGCTTCAGCTTTTCCCGGATCAACTCGTCGAGCTGCTGGATCGTACGGCTCAACAGTTGCCTGCTTTCTTCCCATTCAAGTCCCGGCAGTTCAATCAGTAATGCGATCAGGTCTTCGTCCAGATCGTAGAGATGCACCTTTTCGGACACCCCCTTCAGGACGGCTTGTCGCACATGTATCCGCTTTCTTTCCAGATCGTGCAGAAGCTCGACATTCATTTCGTCTGGATACCCGCGAAACTGCAGCAGAGCGACGGCAAAAAAGGGACCCTGAATCTGCAATCCGCTGTAGGCCAGCAAGGAATGCAGCTCGTTTGTCGAGCTAAAGCTGCCTTTTAATAATTTATGGAAAAAGTCGCTGTATACATACGGAAATTGCTCATCCAGCCTGACCCGCAGCTCTTCGTTGCTCAATAGCAGCCCGGACAGCGTGGTTGCGATCGTGCCGAAGGCATCACGAATTTCGTTAAGATCCTTGTGCAGCCGGTTGGGAATGAGCTTCAGCAGATCCCGAACAGCTTGGGTGTTCTTGTAGGCCAACAAACACGCGAAGGCCAGTCCGAACAGCAGGGTAATAAATAAAATGATCAACGTCATTTTTTTAATGTAGTAGACGTTTTGCAGCACCACCTTGGCGGGTTGGGCAACGACAAAGGTCCAGCTATTGACTTTGGACGTAATGTAGCTAATGTATTGATCGCCGGTCGCTGCCGACGGCTCAATGATCCCCGCGGCATTGCCGGCGGGAATATACTCCGGCCGTCTGCCGGCGGAATGAGACAACTGGGAAACTACCTTTTTGTTCTGGTCGAGAATATATACCGCTTCGCCGTTGGCTGTGTTGATGGCGCTTAGGATGCGCTGGATTTCGGTATTGTCGATCATAATCATGACCGCTCCGTAGGAGAATTTCGGCGTTCCCAGGGACTGCATGTATGTGATCGCCGTATAGGGCTTGCCGTCCATGACGACATTCCGAGCAGGCAGCGTATCCTCCTGATGCCAGACGTTCATTGCCTGCTGGTGCCAATAATCGAAGCTCTCATCGTCGAACTGCAGGTGCTGACCGTAAAATTCCTTCGCCTTGTAGATGGAATTGGGGGTCAGGGCAACGTCGCTGTTGCGGAACAAGATCGCGTAGTCGAGGATGATGCTGTTGGCGATGCGGTAGTCGACGATGCTTTGCTGAGTATTGATCATGCGGTATACGTTCTGAAAGGGCTGCGTTTCATACTGAAACGATTTAATTTTCGGATTGTTCATTGTCTGGTATACAATCATGTCGACCTCGGAAAATTTCTGGTCGATCCCACTCTTGATCTGCTCCAGCGTCGTCAGGTTCGACTTCATAATGCCGGCTTCCACGATATCTAGCGTCTTCTCGTACACAACGGTGCCGATGATGAGCGGGAACAGCAAAAAAATCAAATACGGGATTAAATAGCGGATGAGTATATTTTTGTAGGAACGCATTTCGGAGAAACGGGACATTGGATCACCTGCAGAACGGATTTTAAAGCGGTTTCAAAAAAACAGTCTAGCCATGTGGGCGATCAGTCTAATTTATTATAGTACAACGGCCTGCCTGCAGATAGGTGCAATTGCCATTTCTAATGAATTGCACGCTGGTTTTACAAATGCTTCTCCGGTTTTCTAATGCATTACCCCGTTTTTGGGGAAAAGCCGCTATCGCCCGAGAAGCTCTACTGCTAACGTAATAGACGTAATCGCGAAGGTTGCGAAATTTTATGGGGAGGTCACTTGCTGGATGAAGACACTCATTGGAGATCGGAAGAAGGTGAGGCACAAGACAGCCGAGCAATGGCTGGTGTTCAGACGGGTCCGCAGAGATTGGCAGTTGTATGCGCTTTTATCGTTGCCGCTTCTTTATCTGCTGCTGTTTAAGTATGTCCCGATGTACGGAGCTTCGATTGCCTTCAAGGATTTTTTGCCGTCAAAGGGCATTTGGGGCAGCGATTGGGCAGGCCTGAAGCATTTTTACCGCTTCTTCGGCTCGTATGATTTTTGGCGAATCATTAGGAATACGTTCAGCCTCAGCGTCTATCAACTCGCTGCAGGGTTTCCTTTCCCGATTCTGCTGGCGCTCAGTTTGAACCAAGTGAGGGACGGATTTTTCAAGAAATCGGTGCAGATGGTGACATATGCCCCGCATTTCATCTCCGTCGTCGTGGTCGTCGGTATTCTGCTGCAGTTTCTGAATCCCCGGACGGGCATTTTTGCCAATCTGTTCGGCCTTCTTGGCATGCAGCCCGTCAATATTATGGGCAAAGCGGAGTATTTTCAATCCCTGTACGTTTGGTCAGGCGTCTGGCAGCAGCTCGGATTCTCATGCATCATATATTTGGCGGCGCTTACAAACATTGATCCGTCGCTTCATGAATCCGCTGCCATCGACGGCGCGCACAAGCTGCACCGGATGTGGTACATTGATCTGCCGGGCATTATGCCCATCGCACTCATTCTGCTGATATTAAATGTAGGGAGCATGCTGGACCTTGGCTTCGAGAAGGTGCTGCTGCTGCAAAATCCAATTAATCTGCGAACGTCCGAGATTCTCGACACGTATGTGTACAAGGTGGGGCTCATTTCAGCCTCAATGAACTACTCGTACTCCGCCGCGATCGGGTTGTTCCGCAATGTGGTCAGCCTGTTCCTGCTTGTTGCCGTTAACCGAATCGTTCGAAAATTTACGAACAGCAGCCTGTGGTAAATGCTGCGGTCGACGAAAGGAGCCGTTCATGAAACAACAACATGCCATCAAGGATACGGGAATCGACCGCATGTTTGCGATTGTCAATCATGCACTGCTGATCTTGCTGCTGGTAGTGGTATTGTATCCTTTGATATTTATATTAAGTTCCAGCTTCAGCTCGATGGATGCGGTCATCGGCGGCAAAGTATGGCTGTGGCCGGTCGATCCGGGGCTTGAAGGCTACAAGGCCGTCTTCAGCCAGAAATCCGTCTGGGTCGGGTTTGCCAATTCGACCGTCTACACGGTAGTAGGTACGGTGATCAGCGTCGCAATGACGGTATTGGCCGCATATCCGATGTCTCGTAAAAATTTGCTGGGACAAAACTTCATTATGTTCCTGTTCGTTTTTACCATGATGTTCTCGGGCGGGCTGATCCCGACCTATTTGCTGGTCAAGGATCTCGGCATGCTCGATACCAGATGGGCGATGCTCTTGCCAGGCGCGCTGTCGGTATGGAATATGATTATTACCCGTACTTTTTTCCAGACTTCGATTCCAAGCGAGCTGCTGGAGGCGGCTCAGATCGACGGCTGCTCGGATTTCCGTTTCCTGACCAGCATGGTGCTGCCGCTATCAGCACCGATCTTGGCGGTCAACTGTCTCTTCTATGCGGTCGGACAGTGGAATTCGTTTTTTAACGCCCTAATTTATTTAAGCTCGCCTTCCCTGTTTCCGCTTCAGATTGTGCTGAACAATATTCTCGTTCAGAATGAGGTGGACAACAGCATGCTGGCGCATGCCGGTGACCAGTTGGCCCGGCAAGGCTTGCACGAGCTGCTGAAATATTCGCTGATAGTCGTAGCGTCTCTCCCGGTGCTGGTTATTTATCCGTTTGTTCAAAAGCACTTTGTCAAAGGAATCATGATCGGTTCGCTGAAAGGCTAAGTGTTGCGTACTTAAACTCTATTCGGGAAAGGAAGATTGGCGTTGGAAGGAAAAGCTTTCTATATCGCAATGTCGGTCCTGCTCGTTCTAACATTAGGTCTGTCCGCCTGCTCCGGCTCGGACTCCTCTGGCAACAAGAAGTCCGAATCGTCCGCCGCAAATCAGGAAGGAAACATGACGGAAGCGGGGACGTTTCCGATCGTCAAGGAGAAAACCACCCTGCATGTGCTGATCAGGGGTCATGGACTGGTGCAGGACTTCGTGAACAACGAATTTACGAAGTGGTATGAGGAAAAGACGAACGTGCACATTGAATTTGACATCGCTCCCGAGAAGAATTCCGGCGACAAGCTGAGTCTGATGCTGGCAAGTGGCGATTTGCCGGACATCATCATGGGATTCAATATGCCGGATACGCAGGTTCTTACGTACGGCCAGCAAGGCATCTTTATCCCGATGAACGATTTGATCGAGAAGTACGGCGTCAATACGAAGAAGGAATTCGAGAAGTATCCCGTCATTTTCAAGGACCGGATTACGGCGCCTGACGGCAATATTTACGCGCTTCCGAATATTGAAAACTGCTACCATTGCTCCATGTCGCAGCGCATGTGGATCTATACGCCGTGGCTGGATAAACTCGGACTGAAGATGCCGACGACGACCGAGGAGTTTTATCAGGTGCTGAAGGCGTTCAAGGAGAAAGACCCGAACGGCAACGGAAAGCAGGATGAAATTCCATTGACCGGCGCCATCGACACGTTCACCAGCTATCCCGACGCCTTTTTGATGAATGCCTTTATTTACAACAACTATTTTCAAAACAACAAGCAGTTCTTTGTCAAAGACGGAAAAATTGATACGGCCTTCAATAAACCGCAATGGAAGGAAGGGCTGCAATACCTGAACAAGCTTTACAAGGAGGGTCTGATCGCGCCGGAGACATTCACGCAGGATCAGACGCAGTTGCAGCAATTGGGCGAGAACCCAGATGCGGTGATTGTGGGGGTATCCGCCGCCCACAATATGGGAACGTTTACGCAGTACAACGGCGAGAGCGGCAGGTGGCTCGATTATAAGGCGATCCCTCCTCTCAAAGGACCAGATGGCCTGCAGGTAGCGGCATACGACCCGTACGGCGGGAATGAATACGGCGCGGCAGTCATCACCAATTCCAGCAAAAATTCTGAAATCGCATTCAGATGGCTGGACGGCTTCTACGATTTCGAGGCTTCTTTCCGGAACAGCTACGGCATAGAAGGCAAACAATGGGAGAAGGCAAA
Organism: Paenibacillus sp. JT31N11; assembly: GCF_056269285.1. Classification (NCBI taxonomy): domain Bacteria; kingdom Bacillati; phylum Bacillota; class Bacilli; order Caryophanales; family Paenibacillaceae; genus Paenibacillus; species Paenibacillus sp. JT31N11. The sequence goes on along the minus strand of NZ_JBWDNQ010000019.1, from coordinate 77,719 downwards.
GCCGGGAGACAAGGGGCTTGACGGCCGTCCGGCTACCTGGACAAGACTGGAAGAGTATGGATCTCCGCAAAGCTTCGGCTGGTTTGCCCGTGCGTTGTTCGACAATGCCGAGACGAAGATGGGCGAGTCGGTAGCTGACCCCAATACCAACCTGGAAGCCATTCTCTACAACGAGACGAAGAATAAGATGGAACCTTATCAGGTGAGCATGGATCAGATTGTGCCGCCGCTGTACTTCGGAGAACAGGAAGCGGCCGAAATCAGCGACCTGTCCACAACGATCAACGACTATGTCAATGAGATGAAGGTGCGGTTTATTACGGGCGACGCTAATCTCGATCAGGATTGGGATTCGTACCTGAAGACACTGGACGGAATGAACCTGTCGCGTTATCTGGAAATTTATCAGCAAGCCTACGATGCAAAGAAGAAAAATACCTAAACGGAGGAACAACAAGCCATGGTTCAACGCTTTTACGATGAGAGAGACATCTTTTTCGACAGAAGGTTCGGCATGTTCGTTCATTGGGGCTTATATGCCATCCCTGCCTGGCACGAGCAGATTTTATGGCGCGGAAAGGGGATGATGAAGCGCAGCGAATACGAGCGGCTGGTCGATCAGTTCAATCCGGACCGCTTCGATCCGGACGCCTGGATCGATATGGCGGAAGCCGCCGGCATGCAATATATTTGCTTTACAACCAAGCATCATGACGGATTCTGTCTGTGGGATACCCGGTATACCGATTACAATGTAATGAACAGTCCCTTCGGAAAAGATATACTCGCGATGCTGGCCGAGGCATGCGAGCGGAGAAACTTCCCGCTCAGTCTCTACTACTCATGTCCGGATTGGCATCATCCCAATTATCCGAATATGGGCAGGCATCACGAGATGTTCGCTCCCCGGGCCGCCGAAGAGCCCGATATCGACCGGTATTACGAGTTTGTGCGCAAGCAGATCGAAGAGCTGTGCACTCGCTACGGCAAAATCTATCAATTTTTCTGGGACATCAACGTGGCGGAGCACTACGATCCCAGTCTGAATGAGCTGATCCGCAAGCTGCAGCCGGGCATTCTGATCAACAACCGCGGGCCGGGCGAGGGCGATTACAGCACACCGGAACGGATTCTTCCCGAAGGAAACGAATTTCGGTCGCCGGCAGAGGCCAACCAGTCGCTCGGGAGGGAGAGCTGGTCCTACAAAAGCGACGAGGATTATTACAGCCACAAATTTCTGATGCAGAGCATCGACAAAATTTTGGCGATGGGCGGCAATTATTTGCTGAATGTCGGCCCCAAGGCAGACGGCTCGTTTCCGGAAGAGAGCGTTCAGGCTTTTCAAAAAATTGGAAAGTGGTATAATACAGTCAAAGAATCGTTCGAACAGGCGCTCCCCGCCTCCGCGCTGATTCACAAGGATGTCGTAGTTACGTCCAGTGGAGACAGGATTGAAAGAGACCATGCGCTGGCGACGAAAAGAGGAAACACGCTCTACGTTCATCTCTACCGGGATATCCAAACCACGGCGATCGTGCTGAAACCATGGGATATTCTTCCCAAAAAAGCAGTGCTACTGAACAACGGACAGGAGCTGGAAGCCCGTGTCGATCTTATTCCCTCTCACTGGAGAGAGAAACCTTATCTGAGAATCCGAAATCTGCCTGTCAATGAATTGACGGACGAAGTACTTGTCATAAGGCTTGACTTTGACGAATCGTTAAGCGATTGACGACAGGACTTCTGCAGCGAGCCCTTCAGGCGCCACCCGGAAGGGGTAATCCTGACGAGGAAGCAGACGATGAAAAACGTGGTCAAAATTGACGCCCAGGCCGGCAAACACACAATCGACCGTAACATTTACGGGTATTTTGCGGAGAATCTGGGCCGTTGTATTTAGCAGGGTTCTGGGTAGGGGAGGATTCGTCCATTCCGATTACGCTCGGCATTCGGAACGATATTGTGGAAGCGCTTAAATGGCTGAATATTCCGATTCTTCGCTGGCCGGGCAACTGCTTCGCCGACGAATACCACTGGATGGACGGCATCGGCCAGCGCGAGAACAGGCCCGAGATGATCAACACGCATTGGGTCAGAGTGGTCGAAAACAACCGTTTCGGCAACCATGAATTTTTCGATTTGTGCGATAGCCGCCCGGAACTCGTACTGAACGCCGAACTGAACATAGAACGTCCGCATGCAGCGGACAGGAAAGGAATGAAGAAGATGGAACGGGTTGTTATAGCATGGGATGAAACGATCCCGGCGGTTTCCTTTGCGGCTGCAAAGCTGCAGGAGGCGTTGGAAAACCGTGGCGCGGCCGTTGCCGGCATCTCGCCCCCCTCACTGGCCGAGACGGACGCCCCAATTCGCATTGTGCTTACCGTTGCGCAGGAGGGGGACGCCGCTCTCGCGGCGGAAGGCTACACGATCCGGATGGAGTGGAGAGATGGCATTATGCTGTGCCGTGTGACCGGCGCCGATCCGGCCGGAGCAATGTACGGGGGGCTTGACGTCGCGGATTCAATCAATGCCGGAACGAGCGTCTTCAATCTTTTGAACAAGACCGGCAAGCCGCATATCGCCGGACGCGGGATCAAATTCAACATCCCGCTTGACGCGCGCACGCCAAGCTATTCCGACAACGGCGACTCTGCACAGCACAATATTCCCGAGATGTGGAGTATGGGCTTCTGGCGGGAGTTCCTCGACGATATGGCGCTGTACCGGTACAATACGCTGTCGCTGTGGAATCTTCACCCCTTCCCGTCGATGGTCCGCGTGCCCGAATATCCCGACATCGCCCTCAGCGACGTGAAGCGGACGACGTCTCCGATCCAGGCGAGCCTGATGGGAACCGACATGTCGACCGAGAAGACACTCGCTTCGCTTGAGACCGTCCGCGTTATGAGCATCGAGGAGAAGGTCAACTTCTGGCTCGAGGTTATGCAGCATGCAAAGAACCGCAACATCGAGGTCTTCATCATCACGTGGAATATGTTCACATACGGCACAGAGGGCAACAGCTACGGCATCTCCTGCGATCAGGACAACGAAACGACAGCAGACTACTTCCGGGCCAGCGTCCGCGCCTTGTTGGAGGCATATCCTCTGCTTGCCGGAATCGGCGTAACCGCTGGCGAAAACATGAAGCACGGCGATTCGCGTGCCAACGAGGATTGGCTTTGGCGCACGTACGGAGAGGGCGTAATGGATATCAAGCGGAAGAATCCGGAACGCAAGGTGCGGTTCATTCACCGGGCGCATCAGTCGGCTCTGTCCACCATTGATCAGGCGTTCTCAGCTTACCCGGATACGTTCGATTACAGCTACAAATATTCGCTTGCGCACATGTATTCGTCCGTTCATCCACCGTTTATTTATCAGACGAGCGGCTACAAGGAGCTGGAAGGCGGCTTCCTGACCGAACTGCCGGAGGGCCGCAAGACGTGGCTTACTGTGCGGGACGACGACTACTATTATTTCCGCTGGGGCGATCCGGAATTTGCCCGCCAATATATTCTGAATATGCCGCCAGCGGAGAAGCTGGCCGGTTTCTACATGGGATCGGACGGGGTCGTCTGGGGGCGTGAATTTGTCAGCACTGAGCCGGATACGCCGCGACAGTCGATCATTCGCAAGCGCTGGTACAGCTTCTTGCTGTGGGGCCGGCTGGCTTACGAGCCGACGCTTCCCGACTCCTATTTCGAGCGGCAGCTTGCGTTCCGTTTTCCGGAAGCGCCGAGCCACGCGCTGCTTGAAGCTTGGTCGGCGGCCTCGCGCATTTTGCCGCTTGTCACTACGTTCCATTGGGAAGATAACCATCTGGATTTTCAATGGTATCCCGAGGCGTGCTGCAGCAATCCGAAAATCGCCAAGGGGTTCCATACGGTGGAGCACTTCATGAACGACGCGCCGATGCCTGGGAGTGGACTGATGAGTATCCCCGATTATTGCGCTCATTTGAGCGGCAAGCGCGCCGTCGACGGCATCACGCCGGAGAGGGTAGCGCAGAATTTGCGCGAATATGCGGAGCGCGCGCTGCAGTTCGCCGGCGAAATCGACCATGGGGATGACAAGCAGCTTCGCCTGACGCTCGGCGATCTGCAGGCGATGGCATACCTCGGCCGATATTACGCCGCCAAAATTTCCGGCGCGCTGCAGCTGTGCCTGTTCCGGCAGACGGGCGATACGTCCTGTCAAACGCAGGCGGTCTCATATCTGCATTCGGCGTCCGGACACTGGCAGGATTACGCCGCGCAAACTGCGAGCCTATACGTGCCGCAGCAGTTGACGCGCCAGGGATGGAACGTTGTGGACATTTCGGCACTCCAGACGCGGGTGGACGAGGATATCGCCATAGCCAAGAACGCGTAGGCGCATATCATCTTCGCCCGGCGGGCCAGGACACGGCGGAACCTGCGACAACATGGATATTCAGGACAAGGAGGCGGGCATCTACGCCCTGTTCGGACTCCTGTCCCTGTACGATCTGACCGGCGAGGCCCGATAGCTCGAGGCCGCGATCGGAGCGGCCGACTATACCGAAACGTGGACCTATGCCTGGAAATTCCCGGTGCGAACGCTGCTGCCGAAACATCCCTTCAACAAGTATGCGATCAGCTGGCAGAGCATTATTACCATCGGCGGCGGAGCCGACGTCTACATGGCCGCATGCTCGTATACCTACTACAGGCTGTATGTCATAACGGGCGACGAGCATTATCTCGATTTTGCCGAGTTCATTCACAAGAATACCCGGCAGTCCAACGACGTGGACGGCAGCATCGGATACATTATGCCAGGACTTGGGCACGAGGCGGCAACTTTACCAGCCAGATCCTGCAGAGCCACTACCACTGGCTGCCCTGGTGCACCTATGTGGAAATCGATCCTTCTTCGAGGCTGTTTGACACCTTCTGGGGCTACGAGATAGCGGACGCCTAGCGACTCGGCCCGGAGGAGAGAGCCGGGAGAAACCGGATATACGACACGTTTGCTTGACGGGAGCGGACGCACAGCGGGAAAAGCGCTTAAATTGGAGAATGAAACAAGGAGCTTTCTATGACGAAAATCAAATTGCCCCGCCTGATCGGCGACGGTATGGTGCTGCAACGAAACGCAAAGGTGAACATATGGGGCCAGGCGCCGGCGGGAGAAGCCATTACGGTCCGCTTTATGGGCAAGATTCACAGTGCGGCTGCCGATGCGAACGGCCGGTGGCAGGTAAGTTTCCTGACGGAAAATGCAGGCGGACCCTATAATATGGTAATCGAGACCGGGAAAGGCAAAGAGAGCGTCACAATAAGCGATATCCTTCTCGGTGATGTATGGCTTTGTTCCGGTCAATCCAATATGGGAATGAGAATGCTTTCCGTCAAGGGTTTGTATCCCGAGGAAATCGCCCGCTCCGGCAATGATTCCATACGGCAGTTTTCCGTTCCGGTCAAATACGACTTTCAAGAGCCGCAAGCCGATTACGAATCGGGGAGCTGGATGGCGGCAGACCCGCAAAGCGTTCTGGACTTCACGGCTGTAGGATATTTCTTTGCCGCGAGGCTGTTCGAGCAGTATGGCGTTCCAATCGGCCTGATTCACGCAAGCCTGGGCGGCGCGCCGATAGAAGCCTTCATGAGCGAAAAGGCCCTGTCCGCTTTCCCGGAGTGTGTTGAGGCGGTAAGCGTGCTCAAGGATAAAGCCTTCGTGGAAGCTCTGGAGAGAGGGGATCAGACGGCGCGGGAGGAGTGGACCTGCAATATCAATCGAAACGACGCGGGATTGAGCGATGACGGGAAGCCGAGTCTGGGTACCGGCTTCTTCACGGCGGCATGGCCGACCATAACGGTGCCGTCTTATTGGGCGGATGAGGGATTGGGGCAATTCAACGGCGTTGTCTGGTTCCGAAAGGACATCGAGCTTCCGCCCTCGCTTGCGGGCAAGCCGGCAAAACTTTTTCTGGGACATATAATAGACGAGGATACGGTTTATATCAACGGAATCTTTACGGGAAGCACCCCCGGCCAATATACGCCACGAAAATACGAGGTTCCGGAATGCTGTCTGCGGGCAGGCAAAAATACGCTGGTCGTTCGGGTGGTCAATGCCTCGGGCAGAGGCGGCTTTTACAAGGGCAAGCCCTATCATCTGGTAATCGGGGAGACCATCATCGATTTAAGCGGGGAGTGGCAGTATCGAATCGGGGCTAAAAGCGAGCCGCTGCCCGTCCCCGCGTTTGTCCAGTGGCGTCCGCTCGGCCTGTACAACGGCATGATTGCACCGGCCGTCCGCTACGCCGTCAAAGGAGCCGTCTGGTATCAGGGTGAATCCAACGCCAAAAATCCCGAGCCGTACGAGAGGCTGTTCAGGGCCATGATTGAGGACTGGAGAGCGAAATGGGGCATCGGTGATTTCCCGTTCCTGTATGTTCAGCTGCCCAACTATATGGAACCCTCGGATCGGCCTACCTCAGGCGGATGGGCCGCAATCCGTGAGGCTCAACGGAGGACGCTCACCCTGCCCGGCACAGGGATGGCGGTCGCCATCGATCTCGGAGAGTGGAACGACATTCATCCTGTAAATAAAAGGGACGTCGGGCGGCGGCTGGCCCTCGCGGCAAGGCGGGTAGCATACGGTGATGATGCGGCGGCCCATTCCGGCCCCATGTTCAAGTCAGCGGCAAGAGAGGGAAACCGAATCCTGCTGTCCTTCGACGGTACGGGCGGCGGATTGACAGCCAGGGGAAGGGACAGCCCGGGACACTTCGCCATATCGGGAGCAGATAGGGTATTCGTCTGGGCGGATGCCGCGATTGAGGGCGACGTTGTCGCTGTATGGCACGACCGGATTCCCGATCCCGTCTATGTGCGATACGCATGGGCCGACAATCCGGTAAGCGCCAATCTGTGCAATCAGGAAGGATTGCCCGCTTCGCCCTTCACTACCGAATAAGCTGATTCATTGCAGGCCGAATCACTGCCTGCCATCTTGCATGTGAATTTAATCATGGAGGCCCAAACGAGATGAAAATCACCGAAATTAAAACCTATCTGGTATCCACGCTCAGACAGAATTGGCTATTCGTCAAGGTCATGACGGACGAGGGGATTTACGGCTGGGGCGAGGCCAGCGTGGAAGGTCAGACGAAGGCGGTCGAGCAGAGCATTCATATTTTGGCGGAGCGCAGCGTGATTGGCGAGGATCCCCGCAATATCGAGAAGATCTGGCAGAAGATGTACCGCCACGGCTTCTGGAAGGGTGGGTTCCTCTATATGTCCGCCATCAGCGGGATCGATCAGGCGCTGTGGGATATAAACGGCAAACTCTATAATGTCCCGGTATACATGCTGCTCGGTGGAGCCGTGCGCGACAAAATCCGAACCTATACGCATGCGGGCAACGCGGAATCTGCGAAGAAGGCGATCGACATGGGCTTTGACGGCGTCAAAACGGGCGGCGGAAAACATGGAAGCCTGCACGATCTGGCCTCCAATACCGAATTTCTGAATGAGAATCTGGCCGCGATCCGCCAGGCTATCGGCAAGGACAAGGCGCTCTGTATCGACAATCATGGCCAGTCGGGACCGGCGGAGGCGATCAGGCTGCTCGAGGCCGCTGCCAAGCACAATATCCATTTCTTCGAGGAACCGATTCCTCCGGAGAACTCGGCCGTGTATAAGCGAATCCGCGACAATGCGGGCAACATCCCGATTGCGGCGGGTGAGCGCCTCTTCACCCGCTTTGAGTTCCGCGAGGCTGCGGAAAACCAGCTGTTCGACTTTGCCCAGCCCGACATCTGCCACTGCGGGGGCATTACGGAAATCCGTAAAATTGCTTCGCTGGTGGAGACGTACTATATCAAGCTGGCGCCCCACAATCCGAACGGGCCCGTCGCAACGGCTGCGAGCCTGCACGTAAGCGCAGCCACTCAAAACTTCGATATTCTGGAGTTTGCGGCCCATTCCATCTACGCTCGGCCGGACATTTGCAATATGACGTTCAAGCCCGAAAACGGGTATTTTCCTTTGCCGAAAGGTCCCGGCTTAGGTATAGAGCTTAATGAAGAGGCGTTTGAGAAATATCCGTTCACTTATATGCAGTACGAACCGCGATATAATCTGGATGGCAGCGTCGCAGAAATTTGAGGATGCGCTCCCAACGGTGAAGAATTGAAAATACGATTCTGGCCATGGCTCGATACTTCGCTCACGACGGCATCGAGGGCGGATATTTAATTACAAGAACTTCCGCAACTTTTTTCAAAGGAATGGTTATTATAAAATTCATAATTGCAGCGGCCGCGATCTTGGGAACAAGAGGGAACGGCCGCCTGATTCCAATTCCGTCCCCTTCCGCTTTACTACTTGAATAGCGCACAAAAATGGCCGTGATTCTGGCTGTTTTATAATTTCTTCGGACAATTCGAGCAATCGTGGAATCTAGTTAGTGCGGATATATTATTGACGATTCTGCCGCTTTTGATTATTTATTTGCTGGGACAGCGATACACTATTACGGGCATGACGAACGGATCTGTAAAGGGTTGAACTTGGGACGGAATAAAATCGGGCAGCTCAAGGATGATTTCCTTGGCTGCCCGTTTCGTGCATTATCCGATATTCTGAGGACTAAGATACAATTCAACTGCGGAAAGCGTGGGACACCATCTGGATTCAGCAATCGTTAAGCGAACCTGCTTCGCCTTCACCGGAGGGAAGCTGCAGATCCGTTTATATCCCACCACGGTGCACTCATACAGCTTGTTCCAGGAGCCATCTACCAAATACTCGATATACAGCCTTTCGATCCTTTGACCAGATGCGATATGCTCCTGAAGCACGATTGTGTCGAAGGTGCTTTCTTCCTGAAGCTCGATCTCGATGCTGGCTCTCTCCGTCAATTCCTTGGGGCTCCAATACGTATGTTTGTCGCCATCCAGGATACGCTCGGCCTCGTGCTGCCCATCCAGGGATTCCGAGGCAGCGACACTTCCTCCGGAAGCGAGATTATCCTTGAACGTAGACCTGAGTCTGCTGCCAAGCTCCGCCATGCGCTGGGCATCGTTCTCATGAATCAATCCCCGCTTGTCGGGAGGCAGGTTCAGCAGGAACGTCGAATTGCCGCCAACCGATTTGTAGTAGATATCCAGAAGTTTCTCCAGGCTTCTTACCTGATCGTCTTCGGAGGCATGATAGAACCATCCGGGACGGATAGACGTGTTGACTTCAGCCGGATACCATGCCAGGCTCGATTTGTCCTTGATTGCTTCTCTGCTGCCCAAGTTTTCGTCGCGGGAGTTCGCCCGTCTGGAGAACTCGCCGTCATCGACGTGCTGGGACGCCTCTTGGATCTTCTCGCAATCCTGCAGCTCCTCCGGAACTACGCTCCATTCGGAATCTCGCGTATGTCCGGCTTCATTGCCGCACCAGCGCACATCCGGACCGCATACGGAGATGACGGCGCCAGGCTGAAACTCGCGAATCACCTCGTAATACCCGTCCCAATCATAGACCTGTTTCATTCCATTCGGACCTTCGCCGCATGCGCCATCGAACCAGACACAAAAAATATCGCCGTAGCCAGTCAACAGTTCGCGCAGCTGGTCTTTGAAATAGTCGTTGTAGAGAGAAGAGCCATAGCGCATGTCATGACGATCCCACGGGGACAAATATACTCCGAACGCCAGACCCCCTTCCCGGCAGGCATCTGCCACTTCCTTGACCATGTCTCCGTTGCCGCCTCGCCATGGACTGTTTTTAATCGAATGCTCCGTGTAGGCGCTCGGCCATAGACAGAAGCCGTCATGATGCTTGCAGGTCAAAATCAGACCCTTCATGCCGGCGGATTTGCACACATCCACCCATTGCTTGGCGTCGAATTCCGTTGGATTAAAGATGGAGGGATCTTCGTCACCAAGGCCCCATTCTTTATCCGTAAACGTGTTGATGCCAAAATGGATAAAAGAATAAAACTCCAGTTCTTGCCATGCCAGCTGGCGCGGGGAAGGGACAACCTGGGCAAGGCTTTTAATGGATACGCTCATCGATCATTTCCTCCTTCTAATTGGTTTTGGAATTGTACAAGCTCTGCGTCATAGGCGTCTAAAGTCAGCTCGGATTCGAACGATTGACAGGAGAAGAGGCCCGATCCGGAACGAGGCAGTGACAGCGTCTGAGCTTTGCCTGTTGTATTGACATACAGGATATCGCCATTGTCCAATCGCCGTGCGGCTACACCCGAAGGCGTTGAAGTCCCCTCGGCAATTCCAAGCGCCGGATATAAGGAGTCTAGCAGAATTGTCAGAAACTCCGTGTTTGCCGGAAGTGCGACGTAGATGGCTTCGCCTTTGCCGTAGCGATTGCGAGTGACGGCGGGGGAGCACTCCCATGTATTGGTGAAGGCCGCCATCGTCTCGGCCGTACGAGGCTCCAGGATCTCGTAATAATCGATCACGGGCTGGAGTTCCCGGGAGTCCATTATGATCATAGGCTTCTCGCGCTCCAATCCCAGCTCCGTTTTCTCTAGCCCGCCGGCATTCTCCTCAGGGGTATGGCTGCGGGTTCTGACAAACGCTCCGCTGCGGATACCGAACACATCACTCAGGCCCCCGGGCTGCGCCGTATCGAACACCTGATTGTGCGTGTTGACCTTCGCTGAATAGGCCGTCATGATGACAGTGCCGCCTTGCTTAATAAAGGAACGAACAGCTTCGGCCGACTCGCTGTCCATCACCGCATGCCCGGGGACGATCAGCAGCTTGTAGCTTTTTCGAATGTCGCGCAGATTGACGATGTTGCAGTCCAAATTGGCGAGCTCGAGCGCTCTGTATGCTTGCAAGATCTGCTCGGTATAGTCGGTCTTATAGAAGCTTCGATTCCCCGCCGTTACCTTCAGACTTTCATAGGAATAGGCGACAGCAATCTCTGCTTTAGTCCTTCGCGGGAACCCTCTGTCCTTCAGCTGCTTGAATTCCTCTGCGATTTGTTTGAACTCGTCATATTTCCAGCCGGGAATGCCGTCATGATCCACGAGACCGAACACGTACTGCTCCTCGCCGCCAAGCATCGTACGCCATGTCCAGGCGCATACGGCTTGCGCTCTGTGGATCAGTGACAGGTAGGCATACATTCGCATGGCATTGCGGGGAGATGCGTATCCGCCGAAATCGCCGGTCTGGAATTCCAGACACCAGATCGGCTCGTCCAGTTCTCCAATCCGATGATCCATGAAAAAGCAGGCCGCAGACAAGGCACTCCGGTCCTCCGGATTCGTGCCCGGATAGAACCCAATGCCGGGCAAATCGATGATATTTTGATACTGCTTCAAATAATCGAAGCCATAGCCGGGATTCTCGGACCAATGATTGGTCGTTTCCCTTGTGTGCGGGGCCAATTCCTTTACAATATTGCTTAATCCTTGCATATAGGCCAGTGTCTCATCAGAATAAAAACGAGACATGTCCAGCATGCGCTCCGGAGCGCCTTTCACTTGTCCGGAGATCGGCAACACAGCGTCGTTGAAGCTGTTCAACTTTCTGGACCAACGCTGGGAAGTCCAGGCCCGATTGAGTCGCTCGACCGTGCCGTATTTGTTCCGCAGCCATGCCTCGAATCGATCCCTGGCTGCGTTGGAATACGAAGGCGAGCCTGAGCCGAGCTCGTTGCATAGCCCGAAGGCATACAGCGCAGGATGATGCCGATAACGCAAAACCAGCTGTTTGGCAAAAGCATAAGCGTATTCCTGGAAGGCAGGATGGCCAATGTCCTCCATGTATCGCGTTTGCGCTTCCATTCGGAAGCCGCTTGGAGCAGTAAGTGAAATTTCGGGATATTTTTTGTGTAGCCATGTCGGGGCGGGACGGGTCGCAATATCCAGAACGACCTTGATGTCCGTCTCAGCAAATAGCGCCATCACCTCGTCAAACCATTCGAATGTATAATTGCCTTCCGATGGTTCGAAGCTGTCCCAGCACAGATGGCCTAATCGCACTATATTGAAAGAAGCTTTGCGCATCAGCTCAATATCGTGACGCCATCGCTCACGCGGCCAGTCGTGGGGATGGTAATTAGCGCCTGCAAATAACATGATGATCACCGCCATATAAGAATATTAAAACTTAAAAATATGATAAATGCTGAAAGGGAAATAAGAAATATAAAAAAAGAATATCGATATATAAGAAAATGAAATTACTTAGCAGAGACTAAAATAATTATATAAATCTCGTGATATTGTTATTTATTCAACCTTCCCTACGAGGATATACTGAGCGTATGAGAAACAGGAGGTCAAGATATGAAGAAAAGACTTGCAAAGCAAACGGCAATAGCGATTGTAACGGGCTCATTGCTATTGTCGGCCGTGGGGTGCGGCAAGGAACCAAACTCCGAACAGGAAGAAAACGCCGCACGCGAAGCGACCATCTCTCTAGGGCGGGTAGTTGGATCGGACAACAAATTCAAGAACGGAGAGAGTATTGAAGATAATGTTCATACACGATGGGCCAAAGAAAAGTTCGGCATCAACTTCAAGGTGGAATGGAGTGTAGGAACCGGTGAGGCGTATGATACAAGGCTCCGTCTCCTGCTCAATTCCAATGACAAGCTTCCGGATGTCTTCACTCTGAGCAATCCGACCCTCGAGAATCAGGTTGTCGACTCGGGCAAAGTTATGGATATCGGCGAGGCCTTTGAAGAATACGCTTCACCGCGGCTCAAAGAACTGTATGCGCAGTATCCCGAGATCTGGAACACGGTGTCGTATGATGGCCGGCATTATGGCTTGCCTACTTTTAACGCCAACAGTTCTTTTAGTGTATTATGGATCCGCCAGGATTGGTTGGATCATTTGGGTCTGAAGCCGCCGACCACGCTGGAAGAGATGGAGACGGTGATGAACGCATTTGTTAATAAGGATCCTGACGGCAACGGACAAAAAGATACGATTGGTTTGTCGCTTTCTCTTAAAAAAGGAGTAGCAGCCGTCAAGGATACGTATATGGCATCCAGCGATTTTCTCTTCGGTCAGGCTGCCATACCTACGTACTGGACAGAGGCGGCCGACGGAACGCTGCAATACGGCTCCATTCAGCCGACGGTCAAGGAAGGGCTGGTCAAAATGAGCGAATGGATGAGCAAGGGTTATCTGGATAAGGACGCGGGCATTATGGACGAAGCCAAAGCTGCGGAAAGCTTTGTTCAGGGCAAATCGGGCATGGTATTCGGTCCGACATGGATGTCGACGTATCCGTTCAATCAGGATATGGACTTTGATTATCGACCGATCCCGGTTCCTGCCGGAGTCGATGGCAAGGTGGGTTTCGGCAGCGAGCCGCAATCGTCTATCCGATTCTATTTCAACAAGGACTTTAAGCATATGGACGCGTTCTTCGATTATTTGGATGCCATCATGGGTCCCGGCTTCTATGATCCCGATTCCGAATTTGCCAATGGCTGGGCGGAAGGTTACGATTATGTATTGGTCGACGGCGAGCCGGTGTACGACCAGGACAAGATTCCTGGGGGCTGGATCGACGTCAAGAAGTATTCGATCTATGGCAATGATATTCAAACGCCGAAAAAAGAGCTTGAGGTTATGGCTAGACTGGGGCGTGGCGAGACGCCGGAGACGCCTTATGAGAAGTATTTCTCGGCAAGACCGAAAAAATGGGCGGAGGCGGCCGCCGTTCTGGAAACGTATCTCGACGATGCGGCTGTATTTGACCGATATACCGGCCCGCCAACGGCAACAATGGTTCAGAAAGGCGAGTTGCTGCGCAGAATGGAAAATGAAGCATTCATGGAAGTTGTATATGGTCAAAAATCGCCGGATGCATTCGATGCGTTTGTGGAGAAGTGGAAGTCTTCCGGAGGCGACGACATCACGAATGAAGTTAACGAATGGTATCAAGCGGTGAATGCGAAGGAGTGAGGCTTGAATGACGGAGGGAAGGAAGAGCTGGAGGGGGTTGTTTCGCCACCTCCCTCTTCATTTGATCATATTGCCATCGGTAATTTGCTTGCTGATTTTCAATTATGCTCCAATGGCCGGACTGGTCATGGCGTTTCAAGACTATAAGCCTCGTTTGGGCTTGCTGAAGTCGGCATGGATAGGTTTTGAGCATTTTCAATACATGTTTACGTATCCCGACAGCTTGCAAGTGATCTATAACACCTTGATTATCGCTGCACTTAAGATTGTCGCAAATATCGTGGTGCCGATCGTTTTTGCATTGCTGCTTAATGAAGTTCGCAAGATTGTGTTCAAACGATTTGTTCAAACGCTGGTTTATCTGCCTCATTTTCTGTCCTGGGTTATTCTCGGCGGCATATTGACGGACATTCTGGGCAATAAAGGCATTATCAATCAGTTGATTTCATTTTTGGGAGCCGAGCCCGTGTTTTTTCTTGGAGACGGCACATGGTTCAGGCTGACGGTCATCATAAGCGACGTATGGAAGGAATTCGGTTTCTCTGCCATCATCTATCTCGCGGCGATGAGCGGCATCAACATGTCGTTGTACGAAGCGGCGGAGATGGATGGCGCGGGACGTTTCAAGCAGACGCTTCATGTCACGCTGCCTGCGATGGTGCCTGTGATCCTGGTAGTGGGCACACTGGCTTTGGGCAACATCCTCAATGCAGGTTTCGATCAAATTTTCAATCTGTACAATCCATTGGTCTACAAGCAAGGAGATATTATCGATACTTTTGTGTACAGGGTAGGCCTTATGAACGGGTCGTTCAGCTTCGCGACCGCTGTCGGTTTATTCAAATCGGTTGTTAGCTTCGTACTTATTGTTGCTGCATACCGACTTGCCTACCGGTTTGGCAATTATAGGATTTTTTGACATAGGCAGGTGATAGCTGATGTATCAAAAGACGATCGCATACCGTTGGTTTACGGCGGGCAACACCTTTTTTTTGGCAGTATTGGCCATTCTATGTATATTGCCGCTAATTCATGTGGCAGCAGTATCCCTTAGCTCCAGCTCTGCGGCTACTGCCAACCGGGTCTACTTCTGGCCGGTCGATTTTACGGCCGAGGCTTACCTGAGAACGCTGACGAATCCTTCTTTTCTGCGTTCCTTGTTCTTTTCGGTGGAAAGGACGGCTGTCGGCACGTTATTTTCCATGTTATTGACTGTAATGGCAGCATATACGCTGTCGCGATCTTTTGCCGGAAGGTCCTTTTATGCCTGGTTCTTCGTATTTACCATGCTGTTTAACGGCGGATTGATTCCCACCTATCTTGTCGTTACCCAGCTCCAATTGACCAATACCCTCTGGGCGCTTATCTTGCCTTCCGCCGTCAGTGTGTTTAATACGATCCTGATGATGCAGTTTTTTCGGGCTATTCCCAAAGAGCTTGATGAGGCGGCGCATATTGACGGAGCGGGATATATGCGGTCACTGGTTTCCATCTATCTTCCGCTGTCGCTTCCTTCCCTGGCCACGCTGTCTCTGTTCGCGATGGTTTGGCACTGGAATTCGTGGTTTGACGGTTTGATCTACATGACGGATTATCGGAAGTACCCGCTGGCCACCTTCCTTCAGACTATCATTCAGAGCGGGGACATGCGAAATACCAACATTGATCCGGGTCAGCTTCAGATTTTGTCGGAGCGAACGGTTCGATCGGCACAGATTCTGATCGGCGCCTTGCCGATTTTGATCGTGTATCCATTCCTTCAGAGGTTTTTCGTGCAAGGCTTGACGATGGGGGCGGTCAAAGAATAAAATCGGAAGAAACTTGGGAGTCGTGGCAGATGAGCAACAAGGAACACAGTCTCTTTTCCAAATTGATCGGCTCGCTTGTCTTGCTCTTGCTGCCGGTTCTGGTCCTTTCGGTATACTCCAGCCGGGTCAATGAAGACGTCATTACCGGCCAACTGAAACAGTCGAACATTAGCCGGCTGTCCACACTAGGCACGCAGATGAATTATATTATCATGCAGATGGAAACTTTTTCGTACATGCTGCTGCGGGACCCGAATGTGGTTGAATTTCAAGATTTGTCTCTCCTTTACCCCAACCATTACGAGCAGATCAGGAAGAAGAAAATTATTCTAGACAAGCTGTATCTTCAGGCCGCCTCTACGAACTGGATCAATGACATTACCGTATATTCGCCGCAGTCGGGGCAATCCTTGTCCACCATGCACGGGACAATGTTCAATCCGGAGCGGCTTCAGGAGTTAAGCGAGGAGAATTGGAATTTTATCTGGAACCATAGCGGCGTCGGCGAGCTTGGCAAGGTGATTCATCTAACCTTCGAACAGTACAAAGGAGGCATCGCTAACGCGAATGCCATCATCGAGATCGGCTTCGACATGAGCAACGTGATTCGTATGCTGGATGAATTCAAGGCGCAGGGTAACGGAGAGGTTTTGTTCTACAGGTCCCGGGAAGATTATCTGTCTGCCAGTTCGATGCCGCCGCTTCTCCTTGAACAAGGGCTATCGGCATTGCAGCGTACTCCGCTTGTAAGCGTAGGAGACATGACGCTGAAGCTCGACGGCATCTCGTATCTGCTAACCTATTCCGACGTTCAGGCGCTTGACGGTTATGTGGTCCATATTGTGCCTCTCGACGAGATCCTTACACCTCTGCGGATTGCCAATCAGTTCAGCTATCTTGTCCTGGGGCTGCTTCTAATTGTCGGCATCGTCGTCTCCTGGCTGCTTTACCGTAATGTGCAGGTACCTTTGGGGGCGCTTGTAAAAGGGGTGCAGCAGATCAAAATGGGCCAATACAAATCAAGGATTCCGCAGCAGGCTAACAATGAATTTAGGTTGGTGATTTCTAGGTTCAATGAAATGGCGGAGCAGATTCAACAATTGATTGAGAATGTGCTGGAGCAGAAGCTGCATGCGCGCGAAGCCGAGCTTAAGCAACTGCAATCACAGATTAATCCGCATTTTCTATACAACAGCTTGACCTATGTGGTCAGCATGACCAAGCTCGGCAACAAAGATGCCGTGATTAACATGGCCTACCATCTCTCCGACTACTATCGTTACACCACTCGTGTCGAGTATCAACTCGTCAAGCTGTCCGAGGAGTTGAAGAACGCCGACGACTACTTGAGCATTCACCGGATGCGGATGAAGCGAATTCGATATTCGATCGGGGCGATGCCGGGGTTGATGGAGGTCAAAGTGCCTCGATTGATACTGCAGCCGATCATTGAGAATGCGCTGATTCATGGTATAGAGGGTATGGAAGACGACGGTGTCATAGCAATAACGGGCAACCTCACTGGAAGCGTGTGTGTACTGATCGTGGAGGACAATGGCGGAGCGATGACGTCCGTGAAGGTCCTGGAGCTTCAGCGGCTGTTGAGCGGCAATCCTAATGATCGCACGTGGAGCTGCGGCTTGCGAAATGTCCATCGGCGGCTGCAGCTTCGTTACGGAGCTGATTCTGGCTTGAGGCTATCGTGCAACGCTGCCGGAGGACTTCGAGTCGAGCTGCATTGGAGATTGGAGGCAAGTGACAATGAAGCTGCTGATCGTAGATGATGAGGAACATCTGGTGGATAGCATGATCGCGAGCATACCGTGGCAGGAGGCTGGAATCACAGCATGTTTTGCGGCGTACTCCGGCAAACAGGCATTGGATATTATACAGACGGAGACAGTAGACATTGTGATTACCGATGTTCGCATGCCTGGTATAACCGGCATTGAACTGATCAAGACGATCAAAAGCAAGTGGCCGCATATATCCTGCATGCTTTTGACCGGTCATGCGGAGTTTGAATACGCTCAGCAAGGGCTGAAGCATAAGGCGTCTCATTATTTGCTCAAGCCGGTCAAGGACTCGGAGCTGCTCGCCGCCGTTAATGAAGCGGCTGATGCCAGAAGGGATGAGCAGGAGCAAGTAAGGGCTTTTATCCATTCGCAAGCCATGGTGCATCGCAATCTTCCAGTGCTTCGCGCCAATCTGCTTAATAACCTTATCCGGGGGCAAACGATTCCTAAGGCCAAATTGGAGGAGCAATTGCAGTTGTACGATATTCCGATCTGCTCCGATGATGACGTATCTCTAATACTCATCCGAATTCATGATGTGTATTTGCGATATCAACCGTCGGATATGCCTGTACTGGGGTTTGCCGTCGCGAATATTGTGGAGGAGCTACTGTCCGGAACCGGCAAAAGCTGGAGCAGCGAAGATCTGTACGGTAATCTGGTATTTGTCATCAGGCGCAATACCGGGGATATGACCGATCAATGCATCGAACAACTGGCAGATGAGATGAGACGGGTAGTCAACCAACTGCTGCATCTTGCAATTTCGGTGGTGCTGTCGCCAATCGAAACGCTTGCGGGAGGATTGGAAGAACTTTATCAACGCTGCATCGCCACGATGCGCTCGCAAGTTGGACATGAGCATGATTTGGTCGTACGACTTGGCGGCGAACACAGGAGACCGGCATCCCATGTGGTAGGCTCCCTCTACTCGCCCCCTTTATTTCCGCATTTGCTGGAAGCGGGCAACTGGGCGGGAGCGAAGGAGAAGCTGGATGAGATTGAGAAGGAATGGAAATCCAAATATAACGGCTCCAACGAACATTTGTCCGAGATTTATTACTCCCTGAAGTCCGCCTTCTCGTACTTTGTGCACAAAAACGGCAAGCTTCTGGCCGATTATCGCCTGCACGGAACGACGGAAATGAAGACCATCGAAGAGCTGGCCTATTGGGCTGCGGACATTCTGGAGCGGCTGCAGAATGAGTTGAATTCGGAGATGTCGGCTACTCGCCACTCGCTGGTTGCGCAGATTCATCAGTTTTTACAGGAGCATCTATCGGAAGACGTGTCACTGCAGGCTATCGCGGATTATGTGTATATGCACCCTACTCATGTTTCGAAAGTATTCAAGAGGGAGACAGGGGAGACGATATCCGATTACTTGCTGCGCTTGCGAATGGATCATGCAGTTGTTTTATTAAAGGAGAGCAGATACAAGATTTATGAAATTGCTTCGCGTCTGGGCTACAAGAATCCGACGTATTTTATCAAGGTTTTCAAAGAACGCTTTGGCGTAACGCCACAGGAATTCAGGGATTGATCCTAGTTCTGCTCCCGGAATCGCTGCGGAGTCATGTTCTCGAAATTTCGGAAAGTGGACACGAAGTGGCTGGCATCCAGAAAGCCCACCAAGGATGCGATTGATTTAATGGTAAGCGATTTGTCCTTGATCAGAAATTCTTTCGCTTTCTGAATGCGCAGATTTATCAGGTATTGATAGGGACTCATTCCGGTTGTGATCCGGAACAGGTAGTTGAGCCGCTGCGAGCTAAGGCAAGCGTAACTGGAGAGATCGCCGAGGCCGATCGACGGGTTGTGGAAGTTTTCTTCCATGAATCGAAACAAGGGCATCAGGCGGAGCGAATGCTGGGAATAGGAGCGCTGCTTGTCCACTTGCCCATAGCGTTTCAAATCCATAAGGAATCGATAAAGGAAGGCGGAGCCGTCCATACCTTTGAAATCGAAATGGCCTAACGCCAGATTGCGGCTTCTCCTGTGAAGCTTGGCCAGCCTTGATCCGGGCTCCCAGGTAATCACTGTAGAGGTGGCGAGGCTTAGCGAAGATACAATCGTTGGCGCGAGATTGCCGTTGAACGTAACGTACCAGGTCGACCAGGGATGCGATAACGTGACATAACGATGAGGAACTTGAGGCGGGAGCAGAATGCCCTGATTCGCGGCTAATGTCACCGTCGACCCGGAGCATTCGAATTGCCCTTCTCCGCTGGTGGTATGCAGCCAGTGGTAGCAGTGATACCCTTCGGGCCTGTCGAATTCCTCCTGCCATTCGTTCCAGCCCATAAGCTCGATATAGATCGGCAATGCCCGGTCTAAAGGTGTGACTAGCATTTGCTTCATGTAGTGTTTCATAGTCAATCACTACTTTCATTTTTTTATATGCCTCTTTAATTATATCTGATTTTACTTTGTGTGACCATCCATTATAATTAACGTAGCTTATTAATTTGGAATTCCCAGAAATAATGATTGTTTTTCAAGTAATGACTCGAATATCCCCTTGAATTTTTTCCAGAATTTTATGGATGCGTAACATTTTGAAAGCACTCACATTATTATTGGCGAGAGCTTTCCTTTTCAAAGGATGAAAAGGAATCGCCATCATATAGAGTGGAATTATTTTATATGAAATAATTACAGAATATTCAAAAAAAGGAGGTGATGCGGGGCCTTCAAAGCTTGGCACAGCAAGGGGTTACAGCATAATCAAACTTGAAATGATACAGGGGGCTTCAACAATGAACGTTAAACGGAAGATTGCGACGATGATGACCGTCATTCTGATTATCGTATTGCTAGCCGCGTGCTCGCAAAGCAACAATAGCAATAATGAGAACGCTGCCACATCGGGTGACTCCGCCTCGAACACTAACAATTCGTCTGCCGGCAGCAAGCCCGTAAAAGTGAATTTATTCGCGGGTACATCCAGCTTTAACGGCAATCTGGATACGAACTGGTTTACGGAATATGCAGAAGAAAACTTCAATATGGATATCCAGTGGTCTACCGTGCCCAATACGGATGTAGCCACCAAGCAGCCGCTGCTTCTTGCAAGCGGAGATTATCCGTCCATCTTCTGGGCGGGGAACTTCAGCAATGAAGACCTGTTGAAATACGGAAAACAAGGCGTCTTTGAACCATTGAACGATCTTCTTCAGGAGCACGCGCCGAACGTCTGGAACGCCATTCAGAATACGCCTGCGCTGAAGCAAGGGTTGTTTACTCCGGACGGCAACATCTACGGCCTGCCATTCTACAACTATTGCCTTCACTGTTATTATTCCAGCAAGCTCTGGGTCTATAAACCCTTTCTTGAAAAGTATGGCTTGAGCATACCGACCACAACCGAAGAATTCGAGCATATGCTCGAGGTGTTTAAGCAGAACGGTATCCTGCCGTTAACCGGCTCGACGGATGGCTGGAACTCTGACCCGACTACATTCCTTATGAATGCCTTTGTGTACAACGATGGCGGTAATCATCTGCAGATCAACAACGGCCAAGTTGAATTAGCCGCGATTCAGGACGGATGGAAGAAGGGACTCGAGTATATTAACCGGCTGTATGCCAAAGGGTTGATCAGTAACGCGGCATTCACACAGACCAATGATGTGCTTAACAAGCAAGCCATCAACCATGAGGTTGGAGTTGTGCCCTGGGGCTGTATGAACTGCGTCGTCGGCTCGGAGAACATGAACGACGTTATCAACTGGGTAACGATTCCTCCGCTTAAAGGTCCGGATGGCGTGCAATATGCAGCTTTCAGCGGTAACGGAGTAAGCGGCGCCGTATTCGCGATTACGAATAAAGCTTCTGACGAAGAGAAAATCGCCATCATGAAATTGCTTGATTTCATCTGGACTACGGAAGGTACGACGATTACCGATTACGGACCAGAAGGCAAGTACTGGTTCAAAGCCAAGGATGGCGACAAGGGCCTAGTGGGCACGTCGGCAAAGTTCGCGATCGATATTCAGCCGCCTACTCCATTTACCTGGGGCTGGAACCAGTTGGGACCAATCTATCAATCCGAAGAATGGCGAAATAGTATCGTCGCTAAAGCTCCTTTTACGCCTGATGGATCGGGCTCGGAAGCGCTGCTTCACTACTACACGGAGAAAGACTATAAAGGCAAGCAACCCGGAGAAGTGGTGCCAGCCTCTATATGGATCGATCCCGTGAAGTCGCAGCAATTTTCGCTGCTAAAGACTAACATCAACAATTACGTGAAGCAATGGACTGCTGAATTCATCGTCGGCAACAAGTCACTAAGCAAAGATTGGGATGCTTACGTCTCCGGCGTTCAGAATCTGGGATTGGATGAATATCTGAGCATCACCCAATCCGCCATGGTCAGCCCGTTCGATACGAGCAGCTTCCAGCGTGACGATGCTGTCATCAAGAGTCTAGAATCGTTGGAATAGGAGTCGCAACGGCATCATCCCCTCGAGGCTTCCTGGAGAGGATGATGCAACTTCTTTAAGCGAGGAATGATAAACATGAAACAAAGTCATGGGATAAATAAAAGAATCGTTCGGCACTGGCCGTTGTACGCCATCATCGCGCTGCCTACTGCTTTTCTGATCGTATTCAGTTTTTGGCCGATGCTGGGGGTGCAGATTGCGTTCCGCAATTTCAGCCCGGTGCTGGGCATTTGGGGAAGCCCCTGGGTCGGCTTTCAGCAATTTGAGCTATTTCTATCCTCCCCGTATTTTGGGCCATTGCTTAAAAACACGCTAACCATAAGCATCTATTATCTTGCCGTTTCCATTCCATGTGCAATTATCCTGGCACTCGCTTTGAACGAGGTCAAAAACGGCCGGTTCAAAAAGGCCGTGCAGATGTTTACTTATGCGCCTTATTTTATCTCGACGGTCATTCTGGTCGGCATGATTCAAATCATGCTTTCGCCGACAAGCGGACCTCTTGCCCTTATCTCCCAACTGTTCGGTAAAAACAATCCTCCCAACGTGCTGGCTAGCGCGGATAGTTTCTCCTCCATCTATGTCTGGTCGGGTATCTGGCAAGAGACTGGATACGGGGCCATTATCTATCTCGCGGCTCTGGCTGGAGTAAACCCTGAGCTGTACGAGGCCGCCAAGATCGATGGCGCCTCCCGTTTGCAGAAAATTCGGTATATCGACCTGCCTGGCATCAGCTCGACAATTATTATCCTGATGATCCTGAGCGTCGGCGGGCTGCTCAGCGTCGGCTTTGAGAAGGTATATCTTCTCCAGAACAATCTGAACTTGAGCTCCTCGGAGGTTATATCTACTTATGTTTATAAGGTCGGTCTGGTTAATGCCGACTTCAGCTTTGCCGCTGCAATAGGTCTCTTTAACTCAGTCATAGGCTTGATCTTGATTACAGCCGTCAACTATAGCGCCCGAAAAGTTTCGGACAGCAGTCTGTTCTAGGTTAGGAGGATATATTCTATGCGTCACACAACCACGATCCGAGAGTCTGGGGCGGACCGCATTTTTTTGTTTTTCGTATATACAGGCTTGACTCTGGTTCTCGTTATGGTGCTTTATCCACTGCTCTTTATTGTCAGTTCTTCATTCAGCTCGGGAGCAGCCGTACAGAGCGGCAAGGTGTGGCTGTGGCCAGTCGATCCCACGCTGGACGGTTATATCGGCGTCTTTAAGTACAGCGCGGTATGGACCGGATTTGCCAATTCACTTCTTTATACCGTAGGCGGCACCTTGCTAAGCGTCTCTCTCACGGTTATGATGGCATATCCTTTGTCGAGGAAAGAGATGTTCGGACGTAGCGTCTGGATTTGGGCTATTCTGTTTGCCATGCTGTTTAATGGGGGACTTATTCCTTTTTATCTTGTCGTCAAGCAGTTGGGCATGCTGAATACGCCATGGGCGATCATCGTACCGTCGGCGCTAAATATCTTTTCCATTATTATCGCCAAGACCTTCTTCCAGACCTCATTGCCCAAGGAGCTTTACGAAGCCGCGCAGCTGGACGGTTGCGGCGATTTCCGATTTTTAACGCGCATTGCGCTGCCGTTGTCCAAGCCGATCCTTGCCGTTTTAATTCTGTGGTCCGCGGTCGGACTGTGGAACTCGTACTTTAATGCCCTTATATTTTTGAACTCCCAGTCTCTGTACCCGTTGCAGCTCGTGCTGCGCCAGATTCTGGTAGAGAATAAAATCGATTATACGAGCATGTCGTCGACATTGGATACCCAGAGGCTGACACTAATGCAGAATATGGAGACCTTGTTGAAATATTCACTGATTGTAATCACGACGATTCCGATCTTACTTATCTATCCATTTGTGCAGAAGTATTTTGTCAAAGGCGTTATGGTAGGATCCGTAAAGGAATAGAGCGATCATAAACAGGCTAGACGGAGGTAACTTGATATTATGACAAGAATGGGTGTTGCATATTATCCGGAGCATTGGGATCGAGCCATGTGGGACGAGGACGCGGAGATGATGCGTCGGACTGGTGTTGGAATCGTACGTCTGGCTGAATTCGCCTGGTCTCGTCTGGAACCGCAAGAAGAGGAATATAACTTAGAATGGCTCGACGACGCAATCGAGGTGTTTCATCGTCGGGGTATACAGGTCGTATTGGGCACTCCGACGTGCACGCCCCCGAACTGGCTGACGCATCGTTATCCCGATGCGCTGCCAGTCGACGCCCAGCAGCATCCACGCTATCCTGGCGTGCGAGGACATCGTTGCTACAACAGCCCTTCCATGCGGAGGCTGTCGGCGCGAATTGTCGAGAGGCTCGCCGACAGATATGCCGAGCATCCCGCAGTGATCGGTTGGCAGATCGATAACGAATTCAGTCTGAACGAATGCCGCTGCGAACATTGTGCGGAAAAGTTCAGAGATTGGTTATGCGGTAAGTACGATTCTTCTTTGACCAAGTTGAATGAATCATGGGGGACCGTTGTCTGGAGCGGCGAATACAGCGACTGGCGTCAGGTTTCGCCGCCGCAGGGAAGCGCTGCTTTTCAGAATCCTTCCTTTCTGCTGGACTGGAAGAGGTTCGAGACGGAGTCTGTGGTGTCGTTTCAGCAACTTCAGCTGGACTTGCTGAGTCAGCGATGCCCTGACCAATTCGTGACACATAATATTTGGAGCTACCCGATGGCTCTGGATTACTATAAGCTCTGCGAGCCCCTGGACTTTGCTTCGCTCGATTATTATCCCGGCACCAGTCCGGGAAAAGCGGACACAAGCGGTTATGGAGGCGCGCTGACGCTGGATCTGGCAAGAGGCATCAAGCGGCGGGGGTTCTGGATTATGGAAACGATCAGCGGTCCACCGGGCTGCTGGTTCCCGATGTGGCGAACGCCTCAACCAGGGTTCATCCGCGCATTTGCATGGCAATGCATTGCCAGAGGAGCAGATACAGTCGTCCATTTCCGGTGGCGGAGCGCGACGATCGGCGCCGAGCAGTTCTGGCATGGCCTGATCGATCACAGCAATGTTCCCGGCAGACGATTTGAAGAGTATACACGGCTGTGTAGAGAAGTGAATCGGTTATCTGCGCTCATTCAGGACACCGAGGTGCGCAGCGAGGCAGCGATGCTTCACTCGCATGACATTTATAACGCTTTCCAGATGCAGCCTCAAGCGGAGGGCATGGACTACTTTGACAACCTCAAGCTCTATCATCGGGCGCTGACCAAAGCGGGGATCATGTCGGATGTATTGAATGTTACCGATGACTTGAGCGGGTATCGGCTCATCGTCGCCCCGTCGGTATATATGCTGGACGAAGCCGTGGCGCAGCATCTTGAAGCTTGTGTCCGGAACGGCGCCACGCTGATCGTGACCCCTCGAACAGGTGTCAAAAACGAAAATAATGTATGCTGGCTGAAGCCGCTTCCCGGTCCTCTTGCCGATGCGGCAGGGGTGCGCGTCTCCGAATACGACCCTGTAGGCCTTGATTCGCATACCATCCGCACCAAGCAAGGCCTTACGTATACTTGCAGCCAATGGTGCGATATTTTAACGCCAGAAGGGGCAGAGCCATTTGCCTGGTATGAGGACGACTTCTATGCCGGCAAGCCTGCAGCCACTTGCCATAAGCTGGGGCAAGGACAGGTGATCTACTTGGGAACGGTGGCCGAAGAGAGTTTCTACGTGGAATTGTTCATCGACGCGGCGGAGAAGGCGGGGTTCAACCGCTTTGAGGGATTGCCTGATGGAGTGCAGATATCAATACGCGAGAAAGACAGCTCACGTTATCTGTTCATAACCAATCTGAGCCGCCAGCGGAAGACAGTGCCTCTAGGAGGCCGATATTATGGATTGCTTGCGGAAGCGACGGTCGGACCATCTCTGGATATGGAACCTTATGGCGTCGAAATCGTGTCTTTGCCGCAATAGAACAAATATCCGAATTTTAACAGGCAAAAGGGCAGTCTCAAAAGTAGGTATATTACACTTGACGAGAATGCTCGATTAGTGAAAAATCGGCAAAAATAAAAGAAATGGCGGTGCTGGAATTTATCCTTGCACCGTCATTTCTTTCATTTGATCGATTGCCCGGAGGCTACTCTACCATGATTTCTGCTACGCAACAGGCGGGCAGTTTAATCGAAAAGCAATTGTCCTTCACATTCATATCCGGCATCGTATTAATTTCGACTTGAGCAGGCTGCCCGAATCGGTTATGGCTGTTCATATCGCCGCTGATCAGGCGGATAGAGGCGGAAGAGAACGCCTTTCCCTCAAGAATTACCTGCACCAGTCGAGGCTCGTCTGCCGACAGGTTTACAACCGTTGCATGAATTCTGCCATCAGCTCTCTCGGAGGCACTGACGTGAAGCGCGGGCACGGAAGCTTCTTCTGTCCCCGTAAGGTCCTGCTGTATGTAGCTTTCGATCAATGTGGAATTCTGATGCCCCTTAAACAGATCAAATACGTGATAGGTGGGAGTAAGGAGCATCTCTTCTCCTTCGGTTAGAATAACCGATTGGAGCACATTTATCATCTGTGCAAGATTGGCCATATGCAACCGGTCGCTGTGGGCGTTGAAAATGTTCAATGATACCGCGGCAGCAATGGCGTCGCGCATGGTGTTTTGCTGGAAAAGAAATGCGGGATTGGTACCCGGCTCGGCCTGATGCCATGTTCCCCACTCGTCCATAATAATCGACACTTTGCGTTCGGGGTCGTACTGATCCATCACATACTTATGTCTGCGAATCAGTTCATCGACATACAGGGCGCGACGGAGCGTTCGGTAATAGCTGGCCTTGTCAAACCCCACGGCCGGTCCCTTACGTTCCCACGCGTATTCTTCAGTGTCATAATACCCCGGCATGGTGTAATAATGCAGCGAGAGACCATTCATCCTATTACCTGCAAGGCGCATCAAGGTTTCCGTCCATTTATAGTCGGCACCGTCGGCGCCGCAGGCAACCCTGAAAATCTTATTGCTGTCATAGTTGCGGATGAATGTTTCGAAGCGCTTGTATACATCCGCATAATATTCCGGCCGCATATGCCCGCCGCAGGCCCAGTTTTCGTTCCCGATTCCCAAAAACTCTATGTTCCAGGGCTCCTCGCGGCCATTTTGACGCCTCCAGTCCGCCATCGGGGATTCACCGCTGAAAGTCATGTATTCAACCCATTCGCTTGCTTCCCGTGGGGTGCCGGAGCCAACGTTCGCTGCGATATAGGCGGAACACCCGATCTGCTCGCAAAGATCCAGAAATTCATGGGTTCCAAACGTGTTATCCTCCACCACGCCGCCCCAGCCCGCGTTGACGATACGCTTGCGAACAGGTCCGACGCCGTCTTTCCAGTTGTAGTATTCGGCAAAGCATCCGCCAGGCCATCTTAATACCGGAACCTCAATATGCCGCAGCGCGTTCACGACGTCGGTTCGTATTCCGCGTATATTGGCGATTGGACTGTTTTCACCTACATAAAGACCGTTATAAATCCCGATCCCTAAATGCTCCGAGAAGTGCCCGAAAATGTTTTTGTTAATTTTAGAATACTTTCGTCCCGAATTAATGATCAATAACGCCACAAATATCCTCTCCAGTCCGTGTATGATGATGGATGTTCCGGTTATGCGGATGCAATCGAACCTCTTATCGGCGTATCATTTTGCTTGCGGTTATTTATTATAGCGCTTTCAAACGATCGGTTTCAACACAAAATGCCGTTCATCCGCAAGGTTGTAAAAAGATGAAAAGCGAGTAAAAAACGGTTAGGCGGGGCGCGAGAATGAAGTAAAGAGATGTTAGTTATGTCATAACCGGAAGATAGATTAATCTAAGAATTCGGGTTACAGTTGAGAAGCATAATGCTTTACAATTTTAGAGGGGGGTTATGAGTGTGAAAAGTAGAATGTACACAAAAGGAATGGTTATGTTCGTTTGTTTGCTAATGATCGTAAGCGCTTTATCAGCATGTACGTCCGATTCACCAAGCGATCAACAGCCAAGCCAAACGCCGGCGGACGGCTCGGGCAATGAATCCGGCGAAGCAGTCTCCGGAGACAATAATCCATTGGGCAAGTATGATACACCGCTTACCATTCACTTCGCACGTGATGTGGATGATGATTTGCAGGATAATATCATTCCCAAAACTCCAGGAGAGACGGTTGATGACAACCGCTGGCTGAAAGCGTTCTCAGAAAAATTGGGGATTGACGTAAAATACGACTGGACCGTGAAGATTGGAGATCCCTATACCCAAAAAATCAACGTGACGCTGGCTTCAGGTGAAATTCCCGACATGCTCCGCGTTACGGCTGCACAGATGAAGCAATTGGCCGATGCTGATATGATCGAGGATTTGACACCATATTGGGATGCCTATGCTTCTGATTTTCTGAAGGAGTTGTATGCGGTTCAGGGTCCCGCAGCCCTCGATGCTGCAAAAATTGACGGTAAAATGATGGGCTTAGGCCCAGCCGAGGTTTACGGTGACGGCGTATTCCTATGGATCCGTAAGGACTGGCTGGATAATCTGGGTCTGTCGGAGCCTAAAACGATGGCTGATGTCCTTGCGATCAGTGAGGCATTCACAACTCAGGATCCGGATAAAAACAATAATAAGGATACCTATGGTCTTGCGTTAACAAAGGATCTTTACAGCGGTGCCATGGGGTTGGAAGGCTTCTTCTCAGGGTACCATGCTTATCCCAATATGTGGATAGATGACGGAGCAGGCAATTTGGTATGGGGCAGTACCCTTCCCGAAGTAAAGGAAGCGCTTCAAGTACTGTCTAATATGTATAAAGTTGGGCAGATCGATAAGGAATTTGGTGTAAAGGATGGCGGAAAGGTAGCGGAAACGGTCACATCGGGTAAGATCGGTATGCAATACGGCGCGCAATGGAACCCCATGTATCCGCTTATCAGCAGCTATCAGAACGATCCCAACGCAAACTGGGTAGGTTACTCGCTGGTTTCGGTCGACGGAGAACCGGCTCTTTCGCCTCAGGTATTCGGAGCTTCCGAGTTCTGGGTTGTCAGGAAGGGCTTCTCCAATCCGGAAGCGCTGATCAAAATGTTCAATCTTCATGTTGAACTAAACTGGGGAGAATCCGGAGATTTTGACTATTACTATATGCCAGCCGCCAATGACAGCGTAGGCGTATGGAAGTATTCGCCGGTTCAGCCGTTCCCTCCTTTTAAAAACCTGAACGCGTTTAGGAAGATCCAGGAGGCACGAGCCAATAGTACGTTGGATCAATTGACCGGCGAAGCGATGTCCATACACAAGAATATTGTCGCGTTTGAAAATGGAGATACCTCTCAGTGGGGATGGCCTAAAATTTACGGAGTGGAAGGCGTGTTTCGACACGGTGTGAATTATGTCGATAACGATCTGTTCATGCTCGAAGCTTTCGCAGGACCGCCTACCCCAACAATGGCGGACAAAGAGTCCGCACTGACAGCGCTGGAAATCGAGATATTCGTGAAAATCATTATGGGCGCCGCTTCCATTGATGAGTTCGACAAGTTCGTTAAGGATTGGAATAGGCTTGGCGGTGCCGATATAACCAAGGAAGTCAATGAATGGTATGATTCCGTCAGCTGAATAATCTGAAAAAAGGGAAAGAATACTGGAGTTTCTGCTAGTATCCTTTCTCTTCTATGCGAGTATTATTTTATTGAAACAGGGTGAATCGTATGCAAAAAAGAAGGTTGATAAGGGAAGTTCCGCTGCATTTGATGATATTGCCGGGGTTCCTGTTTTTGCTCATCTTCAGTTATCTTCCCATGGCGGGCATCATCATAGCGTTCCAGAAGTTTTACCCGGCCAAAGGCTTGTTTGGCGACCAGCAATGGGTTGGGCTGAGCAATTTTCAGTATGTGATGAGCTTACCCAATTTCCAAAACATCATGTGGAATACCCTTTACATTGCGGTAATGAAAATCACTTTGGGTCTTCTTGTCCCAATTGCAATTGCCGTTCTTCTAAACGAAGTCAAAAGGCTAGGGTTGAAAAGAGGCGTTCAGACAGCCGTTTATTTGCCTCACTTTTTATCCTGGGTCGTATTAGGCGGCATTTTTATCGATCTTCTGTCGCCCACCGACGGCCTGGTGAATCGAGTCATTCAGGCGTTTGGCTTTGAACCAATCTTTTTCCTTGGGGATAACCGATGGTTCCCGATAACGATGATCCTGACGGATACATGGAAGGAATTCGGATATGGAACGATCGTTTATCTTGCCGCAATTACAGGCATTAACCCGAGTTTATATGAAGCGGCACAGATCGACGGAGCTAACCGCTGGAAGCAGACGCTGCATGTAACCCTGCCGGGTATGCAGATGGTCATTGTTCTTCTTATGGTTCTCAATCTTGGCAACCTGCTCAATGCCGGCTTTGATCAGATTTTCAATTTGTACAGCCCAATGGTGTACGAAAGCGGGGATATTATTGATACCTTCGTGTACCGCATTGGCATGTTGGACGCTCAATTCGGCGTAGCAACCGCCGTCGGATTATTTAAATCGGTCATAGCGCTAATACTCGTGTCCATCTCCTATTTCTTCGCTTATAA
The DNA here is from genome assembly GCF_056269285.1 of Paenibacillus sp. JT31N11. Lineage (NCBI taxonomy): Bacteria > Bacillati > Bacillota > Bacilli > Caryophanales > Paenibacillaceae > Paenibacillus > Paenibacillus sp. JT31N11. The sequence goes on along the minus strand of NZ_JBWDNQ010000019.1, from coordinate 47,148 downwards.
ATTTGCAGACTATAGGATTTTTTAGGGGGGATTTTTGTGCTCGTGCAAAAGAAAATCGACTGGTTTGCGATTATTAATCATTGCTTTTTGGTGCTCGTCTCCGCGCTGTGCTTGATCCCGATCATTCACATCCTGGCTGTTTCTCTAAGCTCCAGCGCTGTGGCGGCAACGGGGGCGGTAACTTTATGGCCCAAGGAATTCACTTTAAGCTCTTATGAGTTCGTCGCGCAACGGGGAGCCTTCTGGCAATCCATGCTCGTGTCATTTCAACGAATTGCTTATGGGGGAACGATTAATCTGTTCCTTACGATCATGATAGCCTATCCGCTGTCCAAAGAAACCGCTGAATTCCGGATTCGGAGCTTCTATTCATGGAGCTTTTTCATCACCATGATCTTTAGCGCGGGGTTGATACCGACCTATATGGTTGTTCGCCAGCTTGGGTTGATTGACAGTGTATGGGCGCTTGTTCTGCCTACCGCGGTTCCTGTGTTTAGCGTAATCTTGCTGCTCAATTTCTTCCGCGTTGTGCCAAAGGAATTAAGCGAGTCTGCCTTTATGGACGGGGCCGGTCATTGGACAACGCTGTGGCGGATTTATGTACCGGTATCTTTGCCGGCATTGGCGACCATTCTATTGTTCTCGCTGGTCTCGCATTGGAACAGCTGGTTTGATGGATTAATCTATATGAACGATCCCAGCAATTATCCTGTCCAAAGCTATATTCAGACCATTGTGGCTCAGCGTTCTTTTAGTACGATAACGGCGGAGGAAGCCAAACTTATGGCGACCATATCGGATAAAACATTGCGAGCGGCTCAAATTTTTCTTGGGGCACTGCCCATCCTTTGCGCTTATCCTTTCTTACAGCGTTTTTTTGTGAAAGGGATCGTGCTGGGGAGCGTAAAAGGATAGTTTCCCGGCTACGAATTAAATTCGTTCTATGGTATTATATCCATAAAATTTATTGGCTGCGTATGTAAGGGGGAGGTGCAGATCAGAGATAGTATTTTTGCAAGGTTGATCGCGACATTTCTGTTGGCGATCATACTGATTTCCTTGCTTGGAATCTACATGTACAATTGGAGCCTGCGTACCGTTAAAAATGAAATTGTGAACTCCTCTGCCGCTCAGGTATCGTTTTATCTGAAAAGTCTGGAAGAGGAAATCGAACGCATTAAAATTTTGCAATACGATACGCTCAATGACGAGTATCTTGCGAAGCTTACCGTTCGTTATCCGATTATGAACGAGCATGAAATAATGGAAAGCATGAGAAAACTGCAACAACGGCTGGTAACCATCCATAATAGCAGCTCTTATATTGCCAGCGTAAGCGCGCATATCCTCCCGATTCAAAAAACGATATCCTCCGTCAGCTCGGTGAGCCCCATCGACATGGAAAAATTCGAGCGGATCCGGGTGCCGGAGGGAGAAAAGGGAGCGCAACTGGTACAATACGAGAACAAACTTTATTTAACTACCCTTCACGATGGAAACGCCGGTTTGTCTCAGTCGTACATGATTGAAGTTGAAATCAACACGACTGCGTTGCAAGAGTCGTTAGAGCAATTTTATACCTATGACGATAACGGCTCTTTTTTAGTGGACCTAACGCACGATGTGGTGATAACCGGAAAAGAAAAGGACGATACCGAGATTTTGGAAGGACTGGTAGAAAATTATCACCGTTTTGTAAGCGTTAACAACGGTTATGCCGCCATTCACGGTCAGAAAATTTATGTCGTTTCCCTTCGGTCGGATTATCTTAATATGCTGCTGCTGCGTTATATCCCGCAAGAATTAATATTTGTACCCGTACAAAGTTTTTATATCTGGTTATGGATTTTCACCGGCGTTGGCGTGTTGATGATTATTCTCTATTCCATCTACACCTTTAATTTGATCCATAAGCCTATGAGAAAGCTTGTGGGATCATTTCGTCGTGTGGAAAGCGGCGACTTTAACGTATCTATCAACATAAACAACAAAAACGAATTCGGCTTCTTGTACCAAGGATTTAATTCCATGGTCCAGAATGTATCTGCCTTGATCGACCAGGTATACAAGCAGAAGATTCTCAATCAGAAGGCTGAGTTAAAACAATTGCAGACACAGATCAGCCCGCACTTTTTATATAACAGCTTGTTTTTGATTCATTCGATGGCAAAGCTTAAGGATGATAATTTAATCCCGTTTACCAAACTTTTGGGCGAATATTTTCAATTTATTACACGAAATGCTTCAGATGATTTGCCACTTTATGAAGAGGTTGAACATGCCCGGACTTACTCGGAAATTTTGATGATGCGTTACCCCAGCAGACTTTCCATCAAGTTTGAAGAATGTCCCGAAGCGGTCAGGGACGTACAGGTCCCTAGATTAATCCTTCAGCCAATCGTTGAAAACGCTTTTAAGTATGCCGTGGAAAAAACGAAAGGAAAAGGAATCATTCTGTTAAGCTTTCGTCTGGAAGAGGCTTCCGTGCGGATAATGGTTGAAGATAATGGAGCGGATTTATCGGATCAAAAATTGAATGCCTTACAAAAGCTCTTTTACGATGATTCGATTATTGAAACGTCAGGGCTAATCAATATTCATAGACGAATCAAATTGATTTACGGCGCCGATAACGGATTATATTTAGAGCGAAGCGCAATGGGCGGTTTAAAGGTATCTTTGCGACTTAATCCAGAGGTGAGAGGTTGAGCATGTACAGGCTTCTAATCGTAGATAATGAAGAAATTATCGTGAATCATTTGTATGAGATCTTTCGCGGCCTTGATCATTTGGATCTTGATGTGTATAAGGCCTACAGCGGGGAGGAAGCCATTGAGTGGCTCAATCGAACAAGAATCGATATCGTGCTTACAGATATCGATATGCCAGACATAAATGGGTTGCAGCTCATGGAGGAAATTTTTAAAAGCTGGCCCCAGTGCAAGGTTGTATTATTGACCGGTCACAGCGAATTCGAATATGTGTATAAAGCGATTCAGCATCGGGACGTAAGCTTTATACTTAAAGCCGAAGATATCGAAAAAGTTATTCAGGTCATAGAAGAGACCATTTTGAAGATTCGTATGGAAATCAAGACGGAAGATTTAATTCGTAATGCAAAAGAGCAAATCCATATGGCGCTGGATTTATTTCAAGAAGATTATATTTTGTGCATTTTAAGGGGCAATCCCAACGTACAAGTTACCAAGGGGCAGTTTGAACAGCTGTCGATTCCGATGAATGCGCAATGGCCGGTCACCTTGGTGACGGGAAAGATTGATAAATTACCTGAGGACAGCGACTATATGCAACAGATGCAGCTTATGTATTCGGTTCGTCAGGTTATTCGAAGATATCTTGCCACTCATGTGAATATTGTGATGGTTTTAGACGAGAATCATCGGATTGTTATATTAGCACAACCTAAAGAATCGTTAACGAGTATCTTCGAGGCAAAATCGGACCTAATTGAGCAAACTTACATGAAAACGGTGTCCTACCTTAAAGGCTCTTTGGAAATCATACAGTCGGCTTGTCAGGAGAACATCGGGATTTCAATCAGCTTTACAGTCGGCAGTGAAGCGTGCTGGTGGAACTCGATCTCCAATCAATATCATTCGCTTTACCATTTGCTCAACTACCGAATAGGTATGGAAAGCACCATCCTACTAGTTGATAGTGAGATTAGCAACACGATTCGCAATGAGGTCGGCTTGATCATAGTCAATGAGGAAGAATCCGCTGAAGAAGCGAAGCTGGTAACAGAGCTCAAGTCAAAAAATCTTTCTGTTATCGAGCAGTATCTGGATTCAGGACAGAGGGAGAAGTATTTTGAAGCGATAGAGCAGTTGCTTGTCCCCTTAACGGGTATTCGTTCTAAAAGCAACGCCCTGGCGCAGGAGGCTTACTACACGGTATCCCTGTATATGATGTCATATATTAACAGATGGGGACTAAATGAAAAGCTGTTCCTTAACTGTGGTCAGTTGCAACTGATGCGGACGGATTTTTTTGATACCTGGAACGAAGCGGCAGTGTACTTGAAGGAGTTGTCGGTCGTTCTTTTTGATATGCAAACAAAAGAGCAAAAGAAGCGGGCGGATAATACGATCGACTTTATAAAAGAGTTTATTATGAACCATTTGGATGAGGATTTGTCATTGGTGCGATTATCAGAACAAGTGTATCTGAATCCTTCGTATTTGTCGCGCATCTATAAACAGGAAACCGGCAGTAATCTGACGGAATTTATTGAATCCATTCGTTTAGTAAGAGCAAAGGAATTGCTCAAAAGTGAAAAAATACGAATCAGTGATATTGCCCGGCAGGTGGGATACGAAACGGCTACTTCATTTACTCGTTTTTTTAAAAAAGCAACCGGTTATTCCCCGCAGGATTACAGGGAAAAGCATATTTTAAAGATTCCATAAGGGGAAAAGCAGGGAGCTTCTTCCTTGCGGCTGAAGCCTGAAGCCATTTATAGATGTGTTGTTAGGGATGATAGGCTTCCGCTGCTCCTTGCGGGAAGGAACCAATAGTGCACAGGAAAATTGACACTGAGACCTTCAAATACATTTGCACGTGACTTTGCAATTTGACCGCGTCCGTATCGACGTGGGAAAGCATTTCGGGATCGCTGCTCTTGATGAAATAGTCCAAATAGCTTTGTTCGGTGACGCCATGCCTTAATTCGATGCTCCTGGAATACCTCCTCCGCAATGTTGCTGACGGCGTATTCGGAAGACATTGCTTCCGAAGTGGAGATGGAGAATGAACGCGAGTGGGGTAGTTGGCGGTTTTTCTTTAAGACGGTAAACCAGGAGCGGAGGGATACCGTTATTCTTAGAAATAGGCACTCTAAGTGCTTAAACCATAGCCATAAGAAATGATAGAGCCGGGTCGCATTTTGAACCGGCTCTTCTTCGTGGCATGATGCAAGGCGTAAGGGGAATTGTGGAAGTAATGACTATGCCTAAGCAGATCGTACCGCAGGAGAGCGCCTTCACCGACGGGGCTGCGGCTATAGAAGCCGCTAACCGCCAAGCATTCCTCGTGTGAATTGTTTCTATCGCAAATTAGTAAAGATAGGGTAACGATATAAAAAAATGCATCTTGCATGACCGGAATTCGATCTGGATAATTATAATATTACGCTGGCTTGCCACCAATACATGTGAAATGGGGTTACATCTGTTGCGGATACCAATAATGAATAAGTCCAAGCTTATGCTTACCGCATTATTGTCTGTTCAAGTTATATCGGGATGCAGCCAAAGCGACAATACGCATAATCAAAAGCCGGACGGGAACGAACAGGTGATTGAATATAATGAATTAGGGCTAAGCAAATATGATCCGCCGATCGAAGTTACCTTCGTAAGGGAAACTGGCGAAGGGTTGGAAAATTTAATCAACGTATTGCCGGGACAAACGCTGGAGGACAACACGTGGAGCCGTCTGTATGAACAGGTGCTCGGCATCAAAATAAAGTACGATTGGGTCGCCAAGGGCGATCTCTATTATCAAAAATTAGGCGTCGCGCTTGCTTCGGGCGATATCCCGGAAGTGGTAAGGGTCAATGCGCAGCAGCTCAGACTGCTCAGCAACGCGGGATTAATTCAGGATTTATCCGAAGTTTACGAGAAATACGCCACTCAGCTAACCAAACAGATTCTTAGCCAAGAAGGAAACGGTCCGTTCGATGCGGCAACGATCGACGGCAAGCTGATGGGCATTCCGGAAACGGGTTCCTCTATTGAGGGGGCTCAGTTTATATGGATCCGGACAGATTGGCTCGATCGACTCGGCATGAAACCGCCACGTACCATGAATGATTTGCTGGAAATTTCGAAAGCGTTTACAGAAGGGGATCCGGACCAAAACGGCGCCAAAGACACAATCGGTCTAGCGATTACGCAGTATTTGTTGGATCCCGTCATGGGATTAACAGATTTTATGGCAGGCTATAATGCGTTCCCGAATATGTGGATCAAGGACGATTCCGGCAAACTTGTATACGGAGGCATTAAACCGGAAGTGAAAACGGCATTGCAAACCCTGCAGGACATGTATCGGGACGGCCAAATCGACAGCGAATTCGGAATTAAGGATGGCATTAAAGCGAAGGAGCAAGTAGCTGACGGGAAGATCGGCATGCTTTATGGGGAGCAATGGGGATCGTTTCTCGTTCAATCGAGCCGCGAAAACGATCCGAACGCCCAGTGGCAGGCCTTTCCGATCGTTTCCGTATCGGGGGAAGCGCCGAAGGTACCGCTCCGGTTCAGCACCAATCAGTTCCTTGCGGTTAGGAAGGACTATAAGCATCCCGAAGCGATCGTTAAGCTATTTAATTTGCATCTGGAAAAAAATTGGGGTAAAACTGCCGAATATGAAACCTACTACAGCTCGCCGTACCCTATATGGCAGCTTTCCCCCGTTACCCCTTATCCGGCAAGAAAAAACCTGGACGCGTATCTACAACTGGATGAGGCCCGCCGAACGGGGGATATATCCGTCTTAAAAAACGAAGCTAAAGCCATACAAAAGAACATTGATACATATCTTTCCGGCGGTGCGGACAAGGAATCCGGGTGGGGATGGGAGCGAACATACGGCCCCTCGGGAGCCTTTGCGATCGTTGACCAATACGAGAAAAATAATCAGTTATTATATGAGAGCTTTGTCGGAGCCCCGACGGAAATGATGATCGAGAAAAAAGCCATTCTATATGATCTGCAAATTGAAACCTATGTGAATATCATACTTGGCAGATCTATTGACGAATTCGATCGATTTGTCAAAGAATGGCATGTGCTGGGCGGTGAGAAGATGACGACTGAAGTAAACGAATGGTTTGCTGAAAGACAGTAATCAAGGCAAGGAGGTCATGCTCCGGATTTGTCTGCTAAACGGCATAACTCTCTTGAATTCATTCACTAAAGCGGCAACGGAGGCGTTTTCTTGTTTAAATTTCCCGCTGTATCATTGCGTAATACGATCTTTGTCCGATTGGTACTTACTTATCTCATCGTTGTGCTCCCCATTATATTGCTTGGGGTATATCTGTATAACTGGAGCTACAAAAACGCAAGCCAGGATATATCGAGAGCGACCGTTAAGCAGTTGACTTATTATTTAGAGGGTTTGGACCGGGAACTCGAATGGATGGAGCTTCAGCAGTTCGATATCCTGGAGGACAGCGAGCTGAACAAGCTTGTCGCTACTTGGGAATTAATGGATAATGTGGAAAGAAGATCAGGCCTGAACTACCTGCTGCACCGTCTTACGTCGTTCCAAAACAGCAGTCCCTATATTAAAGATATCAACGTGCATATCCGTTCCATTAACAAAACGGTCTCGGCTGCAAATGACGTATATAAATTTGACGAGGAGAGGTTCAATTACTTCCGTTCCAGTGCCGGAAAAAATGACAACCGGCTGATCAATTGGAATAACACGCTTTATCTCAGCGCCTCCAAGCAAAGTGGGACAAAGGGGGAGGAGCCTTTATTCCTCATTGAAATCGAGCTGCATACGGAGAGGTTAAGGGAATCTTTGCATCAGATCAACATTTATCCGGATAGCGGCTCAATTCTGATCTCGGAGAATACGGGATTTGCGCTAATGAGCAATGAGGCATCAAACCCCGTGATCCGGGACTACGTGAGAGGAACGAGTGCATCAAGCGGCAGCATCTTTTTATTAAAGCTGGACGGCCGAACCTACCACATCGACAAAGCCTATTCTAATAAACGGGAGCTTTCGGTCGCTACATATTTGCCGGAAGAAACCGTCAAAAGACCTTTGAGCATTTTTTACCGGTGGGCATGGGTATTTGCCATAACGTCTCTGTTTGCCGTTGTTATTTTTTCCTATTCTTCTTATACGTTTATTCATAAACCGCTGTTGTCTCTCGTCCAGAGCTTTAAACGGATGGAAGGGGGTGCATTGAACATTCCAATCGAACACGGTAAGAAAGACGAATTCGGCTATTTATATACAAGATTCAACCATATGCTGATGAAATTGCAAAGCCTGATCGATCAGGATTTCAAACTGAAAATGATGATGCAGAAGGCGGAGTTAAAGCAGCTGCAGTCGCAGATTAACCCGCATTTTCTATATAACAGCTTCTTCATTCTGAACTCACTGGCGAATACCGGGGATCTGGATCGGATTGAACAATTTACCAACATGCTTGGGGAGTATTTCAGGTTTATTACCCGAAATAGCGAGGACCATGTTTTGTTGTCGGAGGAAACGAGACACTCGCGTATGTATACGGAAATTCAGAAGCTCCGGTTCTCAAGACGCATTCGGGTGCAATTTGATGATTTGCCGAAGGATATGGAGCATATCCGGGTACCGAGATTGATCATCCAGCCTATTATCGAGAACTCGTACGAGCATAGTCTTGAGAAAATGACCGAGGAAGGCCAGCTTCGCATTTCGTTCGAGCTGGATCCTGGAATGGCTCGGATCATTGTAGAGGATAACGGGGACACGATCAGCGATACCGAAATTGAAGCGCTAAAGGTCCGGCTGGATCATACGGCCGAATCCTGCGAAATGACGGGCATGATCAATATCCATCGGCGTCTTGTATTAACATATGGTGATGACAGTGGCTTGTCGCTGTCCAGAAGCGAGTTAAACGGTCTGAAAGTTGTTATTCGAATCAAGCTGCAGGAGGTGAGTTAGGATGTATAGACTTTTAATCGTCGATGATGAGGAAATTATTACGGATGGTCTATACGAAGTGTTTAATCAGCTCATGCCGGAAACGCTGGATATTTGTAAAGCCTATTCCGGCAAGGAAGCGTTGAATTGGATGTCGCGCACGCGAATCGATATCGTACTCACCGATATTCGCATGCCGGGGATGAGCGGTATGGAATTAACCGAAGAAATTCTAACTTTTTGGCCAAGATGCAGAAATATTTTTCTCACAGGATACAGCGAGTTCGACTATGCTTATAAAGCCATTCAAATGCCAAATGTCCGGTATTTGTTGAAGACGGAAGGGTTCGCGAAGGTAACCCAAACCGTGCAAGAGGTCATCCATGAATTAAATCACGGCATTCAAATGAATAAGTTAGCAGAGCAGTCCCGCGAACAGAAGGATACGCTTGAATATATGGCGCAGGGTGAGTATTTTAGACATTTTCTGCAGAAGAGCCATGTTTATGAGGAGAGTCAGGAGTCGCTGGTTAAAGACTTCAACACATTAAATATTGGCATGGATCCCAAGGCGCCGGTTGTGCTGGCCCTCGGCCGCTTATCCTTTCCGGCGGGGACGGCTTATGCCGAGAGAAACGAAATCCTAGCTTCGTCCAGAATCATATGGAACTCCTTTCTTACCGAGCAGACGCGAAGCATTGGAATCGTGGATAAGCACGGAGACATCGTATGGTTTCTTCAGTCGTCGCTGCACTCCGAGGAGAAGTTCAACAATCACTTAATCCGTTATTTGGAAGGAACGCTGGAGCTGATTCAAGAAGCGTGTCTGGCGTCGCTGGGCGTGATAATCGGCTTTACCATAAGCGGCAGCAACTGTGAATGGGGAGATGTAAACCAGCAATACGAGAGGCTTCGTCAGCTGCAGCAGTTAAAGATCGGTGACGGTATTTCCATGATAATGGTGGACCGTTCCGACCCGCTTGCTGTCTGCTCTATGAAAGAAGGTTTTGTGTTAAGCCACAAAGCCGAGATCATGGCAGCGCATCTTGAAGCGGACAGGGCAGCGGAGTACTTCGAGGAATTGGAGAAGCTGTCGAAGTCCGCTTTAAATCCAAACGGCAATGTCCAGAGAACAATTGAAGCGTATTATTCCATCGCACTTGTCCTTCTCTCTTATATCAATCGCTTGGGGATGCATAGTTACATTGAAGATCACGGAACGCTGATGCGTCTGGATGATCATGCCTCCATGAAAGAAGGCTTCCTCTATTTGAAACAAATCGCGGATGCGATATTTAAATTCAAGCGTAAGGATGAACGGGACCGGGCCTCCCAGATCGTCGAACGGATATGCCAATTTATTGAGGAACATTTAAGCGAGGATCTGTCGCTGGTTCGGCTAGCGGAAATCCATTATTTTAATCCATCCTACTTATCCCGTTTTTTCAAACAGGAACGTGGGATTAATTTATCCGAGTATATTGATAAATGCCGGTTAAAAAAAGCGAAGGAGCTTCTAAAGGACCCGGATTTGAAGGTAAGGGAGGTGGCATTGCGCGTCGGCTACGAGGCGGCTCACTCGTTTACCCGTTTTTTTAAAAAGGCGACGGGACTGACGCCTCAGGAATACCGGGATACTTTGTAGGCAAGCGATAGTCATTAATCAATCAGCAACCGGCTCGAAGCTGCGTTCCGATTACTGGTTGGCCTCAGATTTGCCACAACAGGCTTTATTTATGTCTACACCTCAAAAACCTATAACTTGCCTGGTAATATGTAGCAATCGGCAGGTTGTTGCCTCGAGCTGCAAGCTATACACTTTTTACATATCGGAAGAGGAGGCGAGCATAAGGGAAGGAGGCGTGAAAGAAGACGCTGTTATGCTTAGTAAAGAAAAGGGAACCGCTTATGATTTTAGCCTATTAATCGATGAATTCCCAGGCGGCGAAGGAATTGGCGACGATCAGATTAAAATTGAATCGGGAGTTGACACAAGTCATGAATGAAGAAATTAAAATGAATAGCTTGGAAATCGGTTTTTCCGACAATAAAACGGGATCGTACGACGTTAGCGGTGACGCTGCCAAAGCGACCTGCGCTCCGCCTGCCAAGGCGGTCGGGAAGCTTCCTCCGAACGGCAACCCGGTCGTCTCCCATAAATTCGGCGCTGATCCATATGCGCTGGTATTCAAGGATCGCGTCTACCTGTACAATACGAACGATGTGCTGGAATATGACGGGGGAGGCATTGTCAAAGACAATACATACGGAAACATTAACAAGCTGTCGGTTATTTCAACGGATGACCTGGTGAACTGGACGGATCACGGCGAGATCGCTGCCGCAGGCCCGGAAGGCGCGGCCAAATGGGCGACGCAATCGTGGGCGCCTGCAGCCGCACATAAAGTCATTAACGGAGAAGACAAGTACTTTTTATATTTCGCCAATAATGCCAGCGGCATCGGCGTATTGACAAGCGACAGTCCGATCGGCCCGTGGGTGGACCCGATCGGGAAGCCCCTTATATCGAGAGACATGCCCGCCGCTGCAGGCGTGACCTGGCTGTTCGACCCTGCCGTGCTGGTAGACGACGATGGCAAAGCCTATATCTACTATGGCGGTGGCGTTCCGGAAGGAAAGAATGAAATGCCGAATACCGCGCGCGTGATGCAGCTGGGCGACGATATGATCAGCGTTGTCGGCGAAGCGGCGGCAATCCCGGCTCCTTATATGTTCGAGGATGCCGGTATCAATAAATACAAAGGCGTTTATTACTATACCTACTGCTCGAACTTCTACAACGGCGTCCGTCCGGAAGGAAGTCCTCCGGCCGGGGAAATCGCCTATATGACGAGTGACCAGCCGATGGGTCCATGGACGTATCAGGGAACTATATTAAAAAATCCCGGACACTTCTTCGGGGTTGGCGGCAATAACCATCACGTTATATTTCAATTCCATGACGCCTGGTACATTGCTTACCATGCGCAGACCTTATCCAAAGCGATGGGTGTGCCTAAGGGCTACCGTTCGACTCATTTGAATCGGGTTCACTTAAAAGAGGACGGTTCTATCCAGGAGATCGCCGCTGACATGAAGGGTGTTTATCAAATCAAGGATTTCAATCCGTACGCTCGCGTTGAAGCTGCGACGATGGCGTGGAACGCAGGAGTTAACACGCAGCTGCGATTGATGGACGACAATGGGCAAGCTTATGCGAAGCTGGCTGTTACCGGCATTCATGTCGGAGATTGGACTGCGGTTTCAAAAGTGAATTTCGGCAGCGGGGCATCCTCCTTTATGGCATTGGTATCGGGCGAGAAGGGCGGCATCATGGAGCTTCGCTTGGACGATCCGGAAGGACGGCTGATCGGGACGCTTGCCGTGCCTTCGGCAACCGGGTGGACCGAGTCGATAACGGAAGTCTCGGGCGCCGATGGTATTCATGATCTCTATTTTGTGTTTAAAGGAAAGCCCGGTATGGAGTTGTTTGAACTTGGCTCCTGGCAGTTTAGCCAAGAAGCAACTGTTGGCTAACTCGTACTCAAGCGCAGGTTTTTCACCGTAATGATAATAAACCTATAGACACACGAGACATTTTATATTCAACAAGACTACGCTTACTTCGAAACGACCGCAGGAAAACCTCCCGCTAAAGATTCATATTTGAGCCCAAATAGCTGATACAGGCTGGCGCAACTAATGGGGAGGCTCGGCGAATGGCTGGGTCTTCTCTTTTTTTGAAAGTACGCTTCACACGTATGAGCATAATGAAGATCGCGGTCCAGGCCATCAGGTTAAGGGGACGGCGGTCTTTTTTTATCAGTAAAACTATCATTTGAAGGGTGATTAAACAAGAAACGAACAGGTATTGTTCGCGAAATGAAAGCGCTAAAATTATGTCAGATAGAACCCAATAGGCTTTAAATATTTGTAAAGCATGTGCTGATATGTCTATACAGCATGACCTGTATACGAATTGGAGGGGGAGCGCGATGGCTGCGAAGGCAGAGGAACAGAAAGAGGCAAACGGCGAAACGATCCTGAAGGCATCAGGCATTAAGCGGATCTTTGGTAGAGGCCATACCGCCGTTACCGCGCTGGCGGGCATCGATCTGGCCATACCCGCCAGATCGATGGTGGCGCTCAAAGGCCGGTCGGGTTCCGGCAAGACGACACTGTTGAATATTCTAAGTACGCTTGACGAGCCTTCGGAGGGGCAGGTGTTTCTCCGAGGACAGGAGATTACCGGATTATCCGGCGCGCAGCGCAGCGCTCTGCGGCGCAAGGAGATCGGTCTGGTGTTCCAATCGTTCGGTCTGATTCCACTGATGTCCGCTTATGAGAACGTGGAGTTCGGGCTGCGTATCGCGGGTACCCCTATCAAAGGCAACCGCGAGGCCGCGGAGCGGGCGCTGGAACGCGTCGGCATGCGGGAAAGGATGAAGCACCGGCCGACGGAGCTGTCCGGCGGCGAGCAGCAGCGCGTGGCGATCGCCCGCGCGATAGCCCACGAGCCTGCGCTGTTGATCGCGGATGAGCCGACCGCGGAGCTGGACAGCAAGATGGGACTGCAGGTCATACGTGTATTCCGTGATCTTGTGAATCGGTCCGGCATGACGATCGTTCTAACGACGCACGACCCGGGCATTATGGAGCTTGCCGACTACGTTATCGCATTGGAGGATGGACAAATTGTACCGCAGACGACGCATGAATTATTCGTTGTTTAGAAGGCTTCCCCTCGTCAAGTATATGACCGTTATACTCGTCGCTTCAATAGCGCTATCCGGCTGTTCGCTGCTTCCCTTGGAGAACGAGGCGCTTCAGCCGCCGCTCGTCCAGCCGGCAGAGGAAGAATTGGATATCGTGGTCGCAGCCAAGGGAAGCATTCAGACGTTCCTCAAAGGAACGTCAAACTTCGTGTCCTCGAGCACGGATGCGCTCTCGTTTAAAGAATCCGGCGGGCGGTTGAAATCCATCAACGTGACGGTCGGCCAAGAAGTGAAGGCAGGCGACCTGCTAGTCGAGTTGGAGACGGGCGATCTAGAGCTTCAGATTCGTCTCCAGCGGCTGAATGTAGAGCGTACGCAACTGCAATACAAGCAGGCACGGGATGCAGGCGCGCATGAAACCGAGCTGCGACTGCGGGAGATTGACATGGAGCGGGAAACGATGATGGTGGAATCGATGGAGAGACGGCTTGACCAATCGCAGCTGCACTCGCCGATCACAGGGATTGTCACCTTCGTCGAATCGTTGAATGCGGGCGACTTTATTAACGCGTATCAATCGATTGTAACCGTGGCGGATCCGTCAAAGATGCAGCTCACTTATGTTGCGGCAAATACGAAGGACCTGCTTCCGGTAGAAGCGGGAATGCCCGTAAGCTTGAAGTATAAGGGCAAGGATTATAAAGGGAAGGTGCTGCAATCACCTTCTAACGTGCCCCTCACAGCTGACGAAACGAAGGCCGAACGAAATTCGGTGACCATTATTATCGGCATTATTGATGAGCCTGATGGTGTCCAGATCGGTCATAGCGCGGAGCTTACGATCGAGCTTCAGAAGCGCGAGAACGTCATTGTACTGCCGCGTTCGGCGATTCGCTCCTATATGGGCCGCAGCTACGTTCAGGTCTCGGAGGGCGATCGCCGCAAGGAGGTCGACGTCGAGCTAGGATTAACGACTTCGACCGAGGTGGAGATCGTCCGCGGTCTGGAGGAAGGTCAGCAGGTGATCCTGAACAATTAAACCAAATGCCCGGATTATCCGGACGCAAGAGAATTGGGGTGTACATATGGCCTTATGGACGATGATCCTCCGCAAAATGGCAAATAACAAATGGCTGCAGCTGAATCTGTGCTTTGGCCTTACCGTATGTGTGGCCTTGTTCAGTTCCATGCCCCTATATTCTGAAGCCATCCTGCAGCGGACATTGTTAAAGGAGCTCCAGCTGGTACAGAGCCGGGACGCCGTTTATCCGGGCTTTGTCCGGGTCAGCACGACCGTCTCTTCATCCAAGATGGATAAGGAGACGTCTGAAGTGATTGCTCGGGCTGACAAGTTCGTGCATACGATTCCAGGCAGGGCGGGTCTTTCGGCGCTGTCCTTCTACCAGCAGCGGTTTACACAAAAAATGAAGGTGTACGGTGCCGACGCCTCGGAGCAGGAGAAACAGTCGCAAAAAACGGCGGGCAGCTTTAAATCCTTATCCGAGGTGGAGAAGCGCGTTCGGCTGATCGACGGCCGATTGCCGGTTGACCGAACGGATGGCGTCTTCGAAGCGCTCGTGACGCAGAAATTTCTTTTCGCAACCAAACGCGGTCTCGGGGAAGAACTAGTGGCGGAATCACCCGAAGGGGAGAAGCTCCGCTTCCGTGTCATTCCGGTCGGCATCATCGAGACAGACACGGTGGCCGACCCGTATTTGCCGTATTTGACGACAGAGGCCGAAGACGGTTTTATTATTCCGTTTGAGCAATTCGAGCGCGAATTTACCAAGGGCGGCAGAGCAAGGCTAACCGACCTAGAATGGCGCTTTGCCCTGAATTACGAACAGCTGAGCGTTGACAGTATCGACCAATTCATCAAGGCCAATACGGACATCCGGCGTTATTTTCGGGGACGGCTGGGGGTGGAAGAGGTTAACGTACCGGCGGTCGAGACGTTGGCGTCTTATCAAGGAAAACAAGCGAAGCTCGATGTGATGATGCTGTCCCTTTACTCTCCTGTCATGCTGATGCTGGCCTTCTATTTGTATATGGCCGCCAATCTTATTATCGAACGTCAAAAGACTGAAATCTCCGTTCTTCGCAGCCGCGGAGCGAGCCGTCTGCAAATCATGGCGGTCTACATGGTGGAGAACGCGCTGCTCGGTCTGTTCGCGCTGGTCGCCGGACCGTTCCTCGGCGTTGCGTTCACAAAGGTGCTTGGCGCCTCAAGCGGCTTCCTGGAGTTCGTCCAGCGATCGGCGCTTGAAATCAGTCTGACCAGCACCGCCTATAGGATCGCGGCGATTGCCGTGGGTTCAGCGATCGTGCTCATACTGATTCCGGCCTTCCTTGCGACAAGGACGAGCATCGTGGGACACAAGCAGCAGATGGCGCGCCTGAACAGGATGTCTTTCTGGCATAAGACCGGGCTCGATATCATTTTCGTCTGCCTGGCGGTCTATCTCCTATACAATTTCAATAAACGACAGGAGGACTTAAAGCGGCTGGCGCTCGATTACGACGCTTTGCAGCTTGATCCGATGCTGTTCCTGATGCCGGCACTGTTCGCGCTCGGCGGCGGACTGCTCGTGCTGCGTGTGTATCCGTGGCTCATCCGTCTCATTTACTTGGCGGGACGCAGATGGTGGTCGCCGGCGCTCTACAATACATTGGTTCAAATCAGCCGCTCGTCCGGGCAGTATTTGACGATCAAGGTATTTCTGATTATGACGGTCGCAACTGGTCTCTTCAGCGCGAATGCAGCAAGGACAATCAATGATAACGTGGAGAGCAAAATCCAGTACGCGATCGGCGCCGACATTGCGGTTACGACGCGCTGGGAGAGCGATGCGCCGCCTCCGCTGCTGTCCGGCTCCCAGCAGCAGCCGCAGACTGAAGCAGGTTCTACGGAAACAAGGAGGGTTCAGTATGCCGAACCGCCGTTCCAGCCGTTTCAGGAGATGGAAGGCGTGGTGGAGGTCGCAAAAGTGTTCAAGAAGGAAGGGGCAAGGTTCAGTTCATCAGGCAGTGGCAAGACCGGCAAGACTATGCTGCTCGGCATCGATACGATGGATTTCGGCAACACAGCCTGGATGAAGAACGGCCTGCTTGAATACCCCATCAACAGCTATTTGAATCTGATGGCGCTGAATCCGAAAGCGGTGCTGGTCTCTCGCTCACTCGCCGATGCGACAAAGCTCAAACCGGGCGATCCGATTCGCGTCTCCTGGGACGGTCTCGACCAGGTACAGTTCACCGTATACGGTGTCATCGACTACTGGCCGAGCTGGAATCCGCTTCCGGTCGGCGAGGCGATAGACAAAGAGGCTGCGGAGCCACATCTGATCGTCGGCCATCTGGGCACAATCCAGAACAGGCTTGCAGTTGAGCCTTATGAGGTATGGCTCAAACTGAAGGACGGTGTTTCCAGTCAGGCGGTATACGACCAGCTGGCAGAGAAGAAAGTACCGGTTACCGACCTCCGTGATGCGAAACAAGAGCTGATCCAGTCCAGGAACGATCCTTTCCGGCTCGCGATCAACGGCGTTATGACACTGGGCTTCATGATCTCCATGCTGATCAGCTTCTTCGGTTTCCTGCTCTTCTGGGTGCTGACCCTGTCGGGAAGGACACTCCAATACGGAGTACTGAGGGCTATGGGTATTTCATTCACGCAAATTATAGGGATGCTCGTCAGTGAGCAGCTGTTCACCTCGGGAGCGGCCGTCATTATCGGCGTAATCATAGGCAACTTGACCAGCGAAATGTTTGTTCCCTTGTTCGAATTGTCGTTGCAGTCAACCGATCAAGTGCCGCCGTTCGAGATTACGAATCAGCTCAGTGATTATGTGCAGCTTTACAGCATCGTCGGCACCATGCTGACGACCGGTCTGGTGATTCTCGGCTATCGACTGTCGCGGACCAGGATTTCCCAAGCGCTGAAGCTGGGAGAGGAGTAACTTATGATTCGATGTGAAGGTCTCGTTAAAATCTATAAAACGGCGGATCTCGAGGTCGTGGCCCTGCAAGGTCTCGATATGAATGTCGAAGCTGGCGAGCTAATGGCCATCATCGGAAATTCCGGCAGCGGCAAGTCAACGCTGCTCAACATGCTGGGCGGACTCGACAAGCCGTCAGCCGGCAAGCTGTTTGTAGACGGCAAGGATCTGCTCACGTTCGGAGAGCAGGATCTGGTGAAGTACAAACGGGATTCGGTCGGGTTCGTATGGCAGAACAATGCACGCAACCTGATCCCCTACCTGACCGCGCGGGAAAACGTCGAGCTGCCTATGCTGCTGCGCGGCAGACGCCGGCGTGCGCGCGCGTCCGAGCTTATGGAGGCGGTGGGACTCGGCCGCCGGATGACGAACCGGCTGAGCGAGCTCTCCGGCGGGGAGCAGCAGCGGGTTGCGATTGCGATCGCCCTTTCGAACGAACCGCGGCTGCTGCTAGCTGACGAACCGACGGGCTCGCTGGACACGAATACGTCCAATCAGGTGCTGGAGCTATTCCGTACGTTGAACCGGACGATCGGCCTTACAATTGTTATTGTGACGCACGATCCGCTGCTGGCGCGCAAGGTGGACCGAGTCGTTCAGATCCGCGACGGCAAGACGTCGGCGGAGATGATCCGCCGGGTATCGCATGCGGAGGAGCTTGCGCTGATGGATGCGGAGAACGCCCGGTACGAGGCTGTAAGCCATGTGGAGTATGCCGTTGTCGATAAGGCGGGACGGCTGCAGATCCCCTCCGGGTACCTTGACCTGGAGGGCTTCAGGGACAGCAACAAAGTTCGAGTGGAGATGGAAGACGGCCGCATCGTTCTTTACCCGCCGGAGGCCAGTAAGACGGACTGACGCCCACTTCGCGTTCGGCAGCATTGATGCATCAAGGTTTATCGGGCAAAGCTACTGCCCGAATATTTGAGGGAAATCGAAGGAGCGGGCAGGGCTGGCAAGGCGAGGCGGCAATGAAATATTGACAGCCTCTGTCTTGGCTGCCCATTCGGGGATTAAGCTTAGGGAAACGAGTAACCGGTATGCATTAATAAGAAACTTCTAAATTATACAAATTAAAACGGCCGCTTGCTTCGTTTGAACCAAGCAAGCGGATTTCCATAATAATCCGCAACATGCGAATTTATGCCGTAAATGAGGACATCTTCCTGTACTCGTTAGCGCTTACACCGGTGTACGACTTGAACTTTTTGTAGAACCAATCCATTTCGGTGTATCCGACTTCGTTAGCGATTTCATAAACCTTCATGTCGGTTTGTTCAAGCAAGGATTTGGCTTTCTCCATGCGCTTTTGCAGCAGGTATTCGTTAAAGGTCATGTTCTCGTGATATTTGAATTTCTGTCCCAGGTAAGAGCAGTTAAAGTGCAATATATTGGATATTTCCTTTAAGGTGATGTTTTGTTTCAGCGCTTCCTCCACGTATTCCTTTACTTTATCGATGACGTTGGCCTGCGGGGAAGGATCATTTTCCGATAAGGACAAGGGCTGCGTATACTGTTCCGCATGCGGGGCTAAGTCGAGCGTTTGCTTTACATTCTGCAGACTTGCGGTTAGTTCTTCGGTCGACAAAGGGTCGGGCAAATAGTCGCTGACTTGATAATACATCGCCTTTCTTGCAAGCTGGAAGTCCGTGCCCCCGCCGATGAGAATAATCGGTACGCGGCTTGTGCTGCGGATTTTGCCGCAAAGTTCCATCCCTTCTTCATGATAGCCATTCATATGAATCGCAATCAGCGAGAAATGATGTTTGGTGAATAAAGACATGGCGGCTCCGGAAGAGCAGGCATAACCATCCAAGACAAATCCCATACTTCTCCAATCTATCAAATTTCGTGTCTTATCTACAGGTTGAATATCCAGATCGACTAACAGTATCTTATACACAATGTTTACCTCCCAATGCATTCGCGTTACGTCGGCCCCCTCCCTTATGCCCCTCAGTGATTACGCTTTCATTATGGTAAATACACGAATGATTAACAATGTGCTTTTCTTTATATCCTAAACAGTTGTTTACCACTTATCATTACAAGTCGGTTCGGAATCGAAAACGTCAGCTCTCAACCTATAATTAGACGGGTAGAATACCTCGCGTCCAACAGGTTGTTGCTGAATTATGTAAGCGCTACAATTTTGTTGTGTTCATAAACCTTAAGGGGGATTAAGTCATGCGGATCCGTAACATGATATTTCTGTTATTCGCCATGGTTCTCGTTCTCGCAGCATGCAGCGGCGGTTCCAACACCAACACCGGCACCAACACCGGTAATAACAACGGAACCAGCAACGCAACGAACAGCGGCGAGACCGATAAGCCAGACAACGCGGCGGTTAACAATGAGGAGGACGAGAGCAGCACGCCGGAGATGGATTTCGACCTGGGCGGCAAAACAATTAAAATCGTATCGTGGTGGGATATGACGATTCCGGAGGACAATCCGGACAATATCCAGCGTAAGAAAAACCTAGACGCTTTAATGGAGAAGCATAATTTTAAAGTGGAATATATTGCTATCGATTACGGCGAATACCAGCAGAAGGTCACCGCTTCCTTGCTGGCGGGCGAGCCGATTGGGGATATCGTCCGATTAGGCAAAACATATACGGTGCCAACGCTTGTGAAGCAAGACCTGTTATGGCCAATCGATGAGTATACAAAGAACCCTAGGGCATTTAACCAGAAGGTCACCAATGAATATTACCAGTATGAGGGCAAAGGGTACGGATTCAGCGAGAGTCAAGCCAATCTGGTTCAGGGTATCTTCTACAATCGCACGCTTTTGAATCAGTTGGGCTTGAAATCGCTTCAAGAATATGTGAACGAAGACAACTGGAATTGGGAGACGTTTACTCAGGTTGCCAAAGAGGCAAACAAGGATACGAATAACGATGGCAAGCTGGATACATGGGGGCTTGCGAATCCGTCGC
Organism: Paenibacillus sp. JT31N11; assembly: GCF_056269285.1. NCBI lineage: Bacteria > Bacillati > Bacillota > Bacilli > Caryophanales > Paenibacillaceae > Paenibacillus > Paenibacillus sp. JT31N11. Next base: position 26,809 of record NZ_JBWDNQ010000019.1, on the reverse strand, counting down.
TTATGGATCAAGCCCTTTATTCCAACAATACGGGACTCACCAAGGGGGAAAAGCAAAATCTGGAGGATCCCGCAACGCTTGATGCGCTTAATTTCGTTTCCCGTTTGGCAACTGAGCAAGTTGCCAGACCTACTGAGGGAGGCGATTGGACGGAGCCTGGCCAATTCTTCCGTCAAGGCAACACGCTGATGTATGCGGGAGCCCTGTGGGAGCTTGGCGGCTTCAAGACGGATATGCCGGACTATGAGCTCGGTTTCGTTCCCTTTCCGAAGGGACCCAATGCAACAACCTATCATTCCGCAGAAGCGCTTTTCCAAGCCTTGACGATTCCGAGAGCGGTCGAGAATCCGGAGCAGCTCCTATATATCTGGGAGAAGATTAACGATATCGATTCCATGTATGATTATCCCGATCAGGGCATGTATGAGACCTTGTTTACGAATGAGGATGACATCAACAACGCCAAGTTGGTTGCTCCAAACATGATCGTTCTCGACCACAACACATTCCCCAATCTGAAATTCAACGAATTCGTCGGCGAGTTGAACAGCGGGGTGTCGGTATCCACCGTCGTCGAGAAGTATAAAGCGACGTTCCAGGCGGCAATTGACGAAGTGTACGGTTCTTAACATGTGATAGCGTGTGACCGACAGTCCCCATTTAGAAACTACTTCTATAATGGGGACTGTTGTTGAATTTAATCTCTTGCAGCAGGAGGGAGAAAAGTTGAACTTCAGAAAGAAGAACTATGCCGTAATCATACTAGTTCTCGCCGTACTGGTATCGTCTATTTGGGCTTTATACCCTACAGATTCGTCCGATCACAGTCTGGCCATGGCGGATTTCACCGCCGTTACGGCATCGGCAGGGGAAGACAGCTATGAAACCTACTTGAATAGCCACTCGGCTGCGAATAGGCCGGAAGAGGTCATCCGTATCGAAGGCGAGGGCTACTCGGGAACGACCGGCGTCGGATTCGAAATCTCGGGCCGCCTAGACGGGCTGGACGGCGAAGCAGTAATCACGCCGGAAACTGGGGCAATCCGCTGGGATGTGCAAGTCGAGCATGCAGGTCTGTACAATGTAAGAATTCATTATTTGCCGATTGAAGGCAAGAGCTCTGCCATTGAAAGGCAATTTGCCATTAATGAGAAAATTCCTTATAAGGGCGCAGACATCCTTTTATTTGACCGGGTATGGGGTAATCGGCAGGACGAGATCGAGAAAGACGACCGCGGCAACGAAATTCGGCCGAGACAGGTGGAGAATCCGGTATGGCAGCTCGCCGCATTTACTGACCGCAATGGTTATTATGACGAGCCTTATTCCTTTTATTTCGAGAGCGGGCAGCAATCGATTTCCTTGACGGCCTTAAGGGAACCGGTGGCAATTGATTATATTGAGCTGTACCAGGACGATACATTGAAGTCGTATCAAGAGTTAAATAACGAGTACAAGGCCGAAGGAATCAAACCCGCCGTTGATCAGTACATTCTCATTCAAGCGGAAGATGCCGTCGCCAAGTCTTCGCCTACTTTATATCCGTTATCGGATAGATCTAGCCCGACCGTTGTTCCGTACAACGTATCGAAGCTCAGAATCAATACGATCGGCGGATTGAACTGGAAGCTCCCCGGACAATGGATCGAATGGGAGTTCGAGGTCTCTGAGGACGGTTTGTATCAGATCGCACTGAAGCAGAAGCAGGATCAGCTTCGAGGCGTTTACGCCACACGAAGCTTAACCATCGATGGGAAACATCCGTTTCAGGAGATGAAGCGACTTCGCTTTAACTTTGATATGGAATGGAAGATGAACGTGATCGGCGGTGACGAACCGTACCTGTTCCACTTGACAAAAGGCACGCATCGCATTCGGATGATGGTTTCGCTCGGCGATATCGCTCCTTTGATTCGAACGATCGAATCGAGCGTGCTGCAGCTGAACGAAATGTACAGAAATATTTTGATGATTACGTCGAATTCCCCAGATCCGTTCCGCGATTACCAATTGGAGAAGCGGATACCGGATATGGTTAAGACGTTCGAGGAACAAGCCGTCATCATCCAGAGCGTGGCCGATTATTTGGAGCAAACGACGGGAGAGTTAAGTGACAAGGTCGCCGTTCTGCATACAATGGTCGGCCAATTGAAAGAAATGGCGGAAAATCCGGAGACGGTCGGCACCCGACTGAACGCGTTCAAAGTCAATGTCGGCGGTCTCGGCACATGGATTCTTACTGTTCGCGAGCAGCCGCTGGCATTGGATTATCTGATCATCTCTTCACCGGGACATGAGCTGCCGAGGGCGGAAGCGACTCTCTTCGAGGAGGCTAAGCACGAGCTTGGCGCATATTTTGCCTCCTATACCGAGGATTACGACAGCATCGGCAATACGAACGGGAAACAAGACAGTAAGATCACGGTTTGGATTACAACGGGGCGCGATCAGGCGCAAGTGCTCAAGAGCTTAATCGACGACTCCTTCACGCCTGATTCGAATATCGCAGTAGACCTGAGGCTCGTGCCGGGCAACATCCTTCTGCCGGCTACGCTGGCCAGCGAAGGACCAGACGTGGCCATGCAGATCGGCGAAGATGTTCCTGTGAACTATGCAATGAGGGACGCCGCGGCGGACTTGACGCAATTTGCCGATTTCGATGCAGTCGCATCCCGTTTCCATGACAGCGGACTCGTTCCGTACAAGTTTGATGACGGCGTGTATGCTCTGCCGGAGCAGCAATCGTTCCCGATGCTGTTCTATCGCAAGGACATTCTGGAGGAGCTTGGCCTTGCGCCGCCAAAGACATGGCAGGATATCTATAACATGATCTCCGTTCTTCAGAAGCATAACATGGAATTTTGGATGCCGATCGAAGCTACAAACGCGAGTCTAGTTCCGAATGCGACCTTCTCCATGCTGCTCTACCAGAACGGCGGCGAGTTTTATCGGGACGGCGACAAGAAGACCGCGCTCGATACCGATATTTCTATGGAAATGTTCAAGAAGTGGACGCAATTTTATACGAACTACAAATTCCCGGTGCTGGCGGATTTTCCGAACCGGTTCCGTACGGGCGAGATGCCGATCGGCATCGCGGATTATACGACGTACAATATGTTGACAGTCTTGGCTCCGGAAATCAAAGGGCTGTGGGAATTTACGCTGGTTCCAGGCACGGAGAAGGAAGGCGGCACTGTGAATCATGAGGTAGCCAGCCATACGACAGGCGTCATGATGATGGAAAATGCCGATAACAAGGACGCGGCATGGGCGTTCATGAAGTGGTGGACCAGCAAGGATACGCAAATCGCGTACGGACGCGAGATGGAAGGTCTGATGGGTGAAGCTGCGCGTTATCCGACGGCCAACGTCGAGGCGCTCGAGGAATTGCCTTGGCCGGTCAAAGACTACAACAATCTGGCGAGCCAGTGGGAATGGGTCAGAGGCATTCCGCAAGTACCGGGCGGCTACTTCACCGGCCGACATCTGGACAACGCCTTCCGAAAAGTCGTTAACGCGAGCGAGAACCCTCGGGAAGCATTAAACGATTACGTACTCTACATTAACGACGAAATCGAGATCAAGAGGAAAGAATTCAATTTACCGTATTAGTTTGGGGGTGGAATCCATTGCAAGCCGAAACAACCAGTCAAGCCGTGCCCAGCCTTATCCATCCGGACAAAAAGTCGAGATTGGCCCATGCGTGGACGGAACTGAAAAAAAATAAGCACTACTATATTCTAATGAGTCCGTATATGCTTATTTTCTTTACCTTCACCGTCATTCCAGTCGTCTTTTCGTTAGTCCTTAGCTTCTTTTATTTCAATATGCTCGAGTTTCCGCGGTTTGTCGGATGGCAGAACTACTCGAGACTATTTCTGAACGACGATATCTTCATGATTGCGCTGAAGAACACATTCTTGTTTGCGGTCATTACCGGACCGGTCAGCTACATTGCATGCTTTCTATTCGCATGGATCATCAACGAGCTGTCACCGAAGGTGAGGGCGTTCATGACGCTGATTTTTTATGCACCGGCGATTTCGGGGAACGTGTTCTTTATTTGGCTAATCGTATTCTCAGGAGACCGCTACGGTTACTTGAACGGTTTCCTGATTAAATTCGGATTTATACTGGAACCGATTCAATGGCTGACGAATGAACATTATATACTTGCTATCGTCATCATCGTGCAGCTCTGGCTTAGTCTAGGCACAAGCTTCCTGGCTTTTATCGCCGGCCTGCAGACGATCGACAGGTCATTGATCGAAGCGGGAACAGTAGATGGAATCAAGAACCGTTGGCAAGAACTGTGGTTCATTACTTTACCCTCGATGAGGCCGCAATTGCTGTTTGGCGCCGTCATGCAAATTACAGGATCACTGGCGGTTGCCGACATTACGGTAGCGCTGGCGGGCTTCCCAAGCGTCAACTACGCCGCGCATACGATCGTTACGCATTTGATGGATTATGGCACGATCCGGTTCGAGATGGGTTACGCGTCCGCGATTGCGACCGTACTCTTCTGCATTATGATCGGAGCTAACAAGGTGACGCAAAAATTGCTCAGAAAGGTAGGTGAGTGACGTTGGTCGTTAGATTGATGGCCGCTTTCCGAACGCCGAAGAGACTGAACCGTTCGTTTACGGTTAACTTTATCTTGTTCGCGTTTCTTGCTGTGTTCGGAGCCTTCATGGCGCTGCCGCTGCTTTATGCGGTGAACAACGCCTTCAAACCACTCGACGAATTGTTCATTTTCCCGCCGCGCTTCTTCGTGAACAATCCGACAATGGATAACTTCTACGACCTGGTTGCCTTGATGGGCAATTCCTGGGTACCGTTGTCGCGCTATATCGCCAATACGCTGCTCATTACGCTTATCGGAACTGCGGGACATATCCTGCTTGCTTCCGCGGCGGCGTATCCGCTGGCGAAATATCGTTTTCTCGGCTCGACGACGCTGTTTTCGATTGTCGTGCTTTCACTTATGTTCTCAGGTCATGTTACGGCCATTCCTAACTATATGGTTATGTCTTGGCTCGGCTGGATCAACTCGCATGCGTCGATTATCGTTCCGTCGCTCGCGTTCCCATTAGGGCTGTTCCTGATGAAGCAATTTATCGAGCAAATTCCGACTGCTTTGCTGGAAGCGGCCAAGATCGACGGAGCGAACGAATACCGGATTTACTGGACCATTGTCATGCCGAACGTTAAGCCCGCATGGTTAACACTCATGATTTTACAGTTTCCCGCATTATGGGGGACCGATGGAGGCAACTTCATTTACAGCGAAAACTTAAAGACGCTTCATTATGCGCTTGGTCAGATTACGGCGGGCGGCATCGCCCGCGCAGGCGTCGGAGCGGCAGTCGCGCTGATCTTGATGATTGTTCCGATTACGCTCTTCGTCATCTCTCAGAGCAGCGTCATTCAGACGATGGCGACCTCCGGGATGAAAGAGTAGAAGGGGGACTTGTACGATGTTGAAGAGCAGATCAAGAATAAGAGCTTGTGTTCTTGCGGCGGTTTGCTGCTTGCTTGGCGTGAGCGCGGGAGGGACTCTTACGCATGCGCAAGACGGCGGGGCTTCCTATAATTATTCCGTCTGGGGCGAGACTGTCATATCACCGTCCGCATACGAAGCGACAACCTTGTTGGACGGCTCTGGTCCAGGAACAGAATCGTTCAACAATCCGAGCGATCTGCATGTCACGGCGGACAATGAAATTTACGTGCTGGATTCCGGTAACAATCGGATTGTCGTGCTCGACCGGGATTATCGACAGACGGCTGTCATCGACTCCTTCAAACGCGACGGGCAGGCCGATACCTTTCTGAATCCACAGGGCATTTTTATAACCGAACAGAAGCACGTTATTATCGCGGATACGGGCAATAAACGCGTCGTTCATCTCGACCAGAACCATCAATTGGTGAAAGTAATCGAGAAGCCTGAGTCCGAGCTGCTGAAAGAGAACTTCGAGTTTCAGCCGGTACGTGTCGTCATGGACAAGGCGCAGCGGACCTATGTCATGGCGGTAGGCGTATTCGACGGATTGATGGAATTTAGCGCGGAAGGTGCATTCACGTCTTTCATCGGCGCGAATCGCGTTATGGTCGATCCGGTCGAGCTGTTCTGGAAGAGGCTGTCGACGAAGGCGCAGCGAAGTCAGATGATTATGTTCACGCCGACGGAATTTACGAACCTCGATATAAACGACGAAGGCTTCATCTACGCGACGAGCGGAGAATGGGGCGACAACATCCGGAAGCTGAATGCCCAAGGCAGCGATATTCTAAGGAGGACCGGATACTACAGTCCGCAAGGTGACATTCGCTATTCGAACGATGTCGGGCCTTCCAGGCTCATCGATATCGATGTCACGGACAGCGAAATCTACTCCGTTCTCGATTCGAAGAAAGGCCGGATCTTCACTTACAACGGTGACGGCCATTTCATGTACACGTTCGGCGGCATAGGCAATCGGCTGGGAGAGTTCAACACGCCGGTCGCCATAGAACGCGTGGGGGACGATTTCCTGGTTCTGGATAAGGCGTTCGGCGAGATTACGGTGTTCCAGACGACGGAATACGGCCGGACATTAAACGAGGCGGTCAGAAGCTACTACCGGGGCGAAGAAGAAAAAGCGTTTCATCTCTATGAACAAACCATTAACATGAACGCGAACCTGGATTTCGCTTATTCCGGCATCGGCAAGGCAATTCTCCGGCAAGGCGACTACGACGGGGCGATGCAGTATTTCAAGCAAAGCCTGGACCAACCGAACTATTCGAAGGCGTTCCTGCTCTTTCGCAAGCAAGTGCTGAGAGAACACTTTGGCACGATTATGACCGTCATTATCGCGCTAGCGGCCGTCTTCCTGCTCGTTCGGGCATACCGGAAAATGTTGGATAGAAAGAGGGGCGTTTCGGTTGAATAGAGAGCTCATTAAATATCCTTTATATCTTATCATGCATCCCTTTAACGGTTTTTGGGAGCTGAAATACGAACGGAGCAAGAAGCTGAATCTGATTTTATCGTTTGCGATCTTGCTGCTAATGGTCTTGACCAATGTCCTGAGCAGCCAGTACAGCGGGTTTTTGGTCAATATTTATAATCCCGACAACATGAACAGCCTGATGGAGATTACGTACGTGGTCGTGCCGGTCTTGTTTTGGTGCGTGGCCAATTGGTCGCTTACGACGCTGATGGACGGAGAAGGGAAGTTCGTCGAAATATTCACGTCGACCTGCTTCGCGATCGTTCCGATGGTCATCATCAACTTTCCATGGATCTGGTTAAGCAACGTTATTTCAATGCAGGAGACGACTTTTTATTATTTCTGCAACAGCTTTGCCGTCCTGTGGTCCATGTACTTGTTGTTTGTCGGAAATATGACCGTACATCAATTCACGCCGAGCAAGACGATTGGAACGATCCTGCTCACGGTCGTCGCTATTGGTTTCATGGCATTTCTCTGCTTATTGTTTTTTAGCCTTCTCCAACAGATTATGACTTTCGTCTCCGTTATTTATCAAGAAATCGCCATGAGGAACTAAGGAAGGGGGAATGGAGATGCATTCAGCTAGAAATGCTATATTGTCCGCGTTCATCGTCGCAGGACTGCTGATCTCCGGTTGCTCGGGTACAAGCAACACGAAGCAGGCTTCCGGAGAGCAGCAGTTGGAGGCTGCGTTCGAGCTGGGCAAGGCGCTTAACCCTTCCTTTACGGATACGCGCGTCGCCGGTATGAAGGGAATCACCGAGAACGACCGGCTTCGGCTGTTTGTCAACGACGAGACGGGCGCCATTGCCGTTCTGAATAAACGCAGCGGCGAAATATGGCACAGCAATCCGCCCGAAGGAGACGCCGATCCGATCGCAGCTGGTGTCAACAAGGGCTTACTGTCCTCGCAATTAAAAATCGATTACTATAATAGCTTCGGGCAGATCAGCTCGATCAACACTTTCTTGGACAGCGTCGCATACAAGCAAGTAAAGTTCGATCCCATTCCGAACGGGGTCAAAGTCACCTATAAATTCGGCAAGGCCGAGAAAACGGCTCAGGATTTGCCGCTTATGCTAAGCTTTGCCCGTTTCGAGGAATTGTCGGGCAAGCTGGATAAGGCGGGACAACGCGCGTTGCGAATCGCTTACACCGAAGATCCCGAGAAATCGGCCTATGTCCGGAACGACCAAGCGCTGAACGGGCTTCAGCTGGAACGTGCATTCAAAGCGTTCGAGGATGCCGGCTACACGAGTGAAGATTTAGAGAAAGATATGGCTGAGCTGAACTTCACACAGGAGTCGCCTGCACCGAGAATCTTCATGGCCTCGATTGAGTATACGCTTGATGCCGATACCCTCGTCGTTAAAGTACCGGCCGGGGACATTAAGTCGCCGGGCGAATATCCGGTCAGCAGCGTTTCGGTGCTAAGCTTCTTTGGAGCCGGGGGGACGGAAGAGAAAGGCTCGATCTTCGTGCCGGACGGTTCCGGCGCGCTAATTGACTTCAATAACGGCAAAACCAAATACCCGGCGTATCAACAAGCGGTATACGGGGCAGACCTGTCGATGGAGGCAGTCGAAGACGCCGTTCACGAGCAAACCGTCAGGCTGCCTGTGTTCGGCGTCATACTGGAGGGTAGCGCCTTCCTGGGCATTATTGAAGAAGGCGCCTCAGCTGCTACCATCAATGCGGATATTAGCGGTAAATTAAACAGCTATAATTACGTGTATCCGGCCTTTAACGTCATTAACAAGGGAGAATTGACGCTCCAAGCGAACGGAGCGGAGCGCACGCTGCCGAAGTTTCAGGAGAATCCGATGAAGAGCGACTTTAAGGTCCGCTATGCCTTTCTTAGCGGGGAGGATGCTACATATCAAGGAATGGCCGAATACTACCGTCAATATTTGGAGGGCAGCGGCGGATTGCCCGATATGAAGGCGGAGAACGAGGAAGAGGAGCTTCCGTTCTATCTTCAGGTTGTCGGAAGCATAGCAAAGCAGAAGCATCTCGTCGGCGTTCCGTATCGTACGCTGGAACCGCTGACGACGTTCGAACAGGCTCAGCAGCTGATAAATCGGATAAAAAACCTTGGCATTGCCAATATCAAGCTGAGGTATGCGGGCTGGTTCAATGGGGGCCTCGATCACGAAGTGCCGGACGGCGTGTCGGTTGACCGGGTAATCGGCGGCGCCAAAGGCATGCGCGATTTGACAGCGTTCGCCAAGGAGCAAGGCATCGATCTGTATCCGGACGTTGCCGTTCTGACTGCGCATACGGGGAAAGGGTTCGACGAGAAAGAAGAAGCTTCGCGCTCGCTGCGAGGCGTGCCATCGGCGTTTTACCCGATTGATCTGGCGCTAGGCCGGCGCGACCGGAACAAGCCGCCGTCGTATGCCGTTTCGCCTCGCCTGGTTGGTACTTACGTTGAAGAGATGCTGAAGGACTTGAAGGACTTCGATACAGGCGGTATTTCGCTTCGGGATATGGCTGATCAGCTGAACAGCGACTTCCGCAAGAACAAGCAAATCGACCGGACGGAGTCCGAGGACATTTCCATTCAGGCTCTGAACGATATTCGCGAAGCGAATCTGAACATCTTGGCCGAAGGAGGCAACGCGTACGCCCTTCCTTATTTGTCTGATATTACGAATGCGCCGATGTCAAACAGCAAATTCAAGCTCGAGGATGAAGAAATTCCGTTCTATCAGATGCTTATTCGCGGACATATCGACTATACGGGGACGCCGTACAATCTGACCGCCTATACCAATGTCCGGCAATATATTCTGAAATGCCTGGAATACGGCTCAGGCGTGTACTTCGAGTGGATTCACGAGCCGAATTACAAGGTGAAGGATACGGAGTTCAGCAAGCTGTACGCCGTCAATTACGAGCTGTGGCTGGACCAGGCAGCGGAAATCTATAAAGAAGTAAATGCGGTACTGAAGAACGTCCGGAACGAGCGGATCGTCGCGCACGAGAAGCTCGGTGACGGCTTGTTCAAAACCGTCTATGAAAGCGGAATGTTCGTCATCGTGAACTATACGGATAAGCAAGCGACAGCCGAAGGGATGACTGTGGATGCCGAGAGTTATGTGACGGGTGGTGAGCAATCGTGAAACCGATATTAAAATTTCGCCTTAAACCGAGGACGTACGCCGAGCAGAAAGCGCTTTTGGGCTTTCTCTACGTATTGCCGTGGCTGCTCGGATTTCTGTTTTTTTTCCTCATTCCGTTATTGAATTCGTTGCGATACAGCTTAAGCTCCATTACGGCTAATGCGAATGGCATGACAATTGATTTTATCGGATTTGCCAATTACATCGAGGCTTTGACGGTGAACACGAGCTTTAACCGCACACTGACGGAATCAATCGTGAATATGATCATTAACGTGCCTTTAATCGTCATCTTTAGTTTGTTCCTAGCCGTACTGCTCAATCAGAAATTCGTCGGCAGAGCCATCGCCAGATCGATTTTCTTCCTTCCGGTCATACTTGCTTCCGGTGTTATTGCGACTCTGGAAGCCTCCAGCTTGGTTCAAGCGATCAACGAGCAAAATGCCACCGAAGGCGTATTCTCGACAGGCACGATCGAAATGGCGAAGATCATGATAAATTCCGGCGTGAATGAAAATGTTGTCTTTTATCTTATGGATGCGGTCGATCGGATCTACCAGATCGTAAGCCAATCGGGCGTGCAAATCTTGATCTTCCTGGCAGGAATCCAGACGATTTCTCCCCAGCTCTACGAGGCGTCCAAGATCGAAGGAGCTACCGGGTATGAAGCCTTCTGGAAGATCACGTTCCCGATGGTTAGCCCGCTTATTCTCGTCAATGTGATCTACACGATTATTGACTCGTTCTCCAGGAACAACATGACGACGCTCATCAAAGAAACGGGCTTCACGAGCTTCAACTTCGGGCTCAGCTCAGCGATGGCTTGGATTTATTTCCTGGCAATCATGATCATTTTGCTGATTAGTACGTATTTCATATCCAAACGGGTCTTCTACCAGGAATAGAAGGAGAGTGAGAGCATTGATAATGGCCCAATTGTTATCGGTTGAAAATTGGAAACGATGGCTGTGGACAATCGTCCGGCTGGTATTGATCGTTGGACTGTCTTTCGTCATTTTGTATCCGATCATTCAAAAAATATCGACATCGATCAAGGATAAAGCTGACTTGTATTCGCCTATTGTCGTATTCATTCCCGAGCATTATACGCTCAATAATTTCAAGCAAGCGATCGCCATCATGGATTACTGGGAGACTCTGCTTAACACGTTCGCGCTCACGAGTATGACAACGATATTGACTGCCGCATCGTGCGCGCTTGCCGGGTATGCGTTCGCCCGTCTTAAATTCAAGGGAAGCAACCTGCTCTTCGCGGGCGTTATCCTGACCATTCTGGTTCCGCCTACGACGATTCTGATCCCGATCTATATGAACTTGAAGGACTTTACCTTGATGGGCCTAATCCCATTATTGACCGGCAAGCCAATAAATCTGTTGGATTCGTACTGGCCGTTTATTCTGACTTCGATCACCGCAAACTCGCTGAAGGCAGGCCTCTATATTTTCATTTTCAGGCAGTTCTTCCGGGGCATTCCGAAGGAGGTCGAGGAGGCGGCCTATATCGACGGTGCGGGCGTCGGCTCGACGTTCCTGCGGATCATGCTGCCGAATGCCATTCCGTCGATCATTACCGTGCTGCTGTTCTCGTTCGTATGGCAATGGAATGACAGCTTCTTCACGACAACGTATTTGACGTCGAGCAAGGTGATGTCTACGCAGCTTGCTTCCCTGCCGTACAATCTGGCGATTCTGCTTGAGGGCGGCGCAACGACCAACAAGGATCCATTCTTCATGAGCATGGTGCAGGACACTGGCATCCTGCTGGCGATCCTGCCGCTCGTTATCCTTTATTTGTTCGTTCAGCGTTATTTTGTCGAAAGTATCGAGCGCACCGGGATCGTCGGTTAACCTTTGCCGAGCGATACAGAAAGCGTCTCTTGCGGGGACCGGAGGTTACCCCAAGGCGCTTTCTGATTGAAATAGCTTTTATTGCGACGTGTTTGCGCATTTGCGCCTGTGCGGGACGGCGAAGAAGCGGGCATCGCCATGGACATGAACGACTGGCCTTCCGGCGTGTTATAAATAAAATCATCAGGATGAGCGATATCGATATATCATTGTTTGACGATGGCCTCTATTTTAAAATTTCATTGTAAAATCAATATTAACGCAAGCGGATCACAATGCTTCACGTGTGAATCGTATTCGAAATTATCAATAAAGGGTGAGCCGACTAGTATGATAGCAGAAACGAAGAAAGAAAGTCACTATGTTCTATGCTATACGAGAGTGCCACAGAAGGATATCATTTACGCAGCAAAGCTCGCATTCAGCATGCATCTTGCGTATAGCGAAGACGGTAAACGCTATCAAGCATTGAATCATAATTCCGGGGTTTTGTTTGCCAAAGCGACGGATAACGAGAATGGAACGATGAACGCAAAAAGCTTGAAAAATCCGTATCTCTTCCAGCTAACGAACGGCGCTTACGGCGTGGTTGCGATACGTACGGAAGCAGATGGTCAAAATGACGAACAAAGCAGAGGATCGGTTCTCTTCTTTACTTCATCCGATCTGCTGCAATATAAAGAAATCGGCCTTATTGACATGAAAGGCGATACCTTTGTACATGACGTGTACTGTGAGTATGATGAAACGAATGAGGTATACGACATCCGCTGGAGCGATGAGTCCGGGATCAGCTACAGGAACTTTATCGCGGATATTTTCAACTTGGACGGTGCATCGGTACCGGAAGAAATAGACACTTTTGCATGGGATCCCGTATCTGCAGCTATCGAAGGATTCGCGCCACGCAATGCGATTCGCGTCCCGCAGGAATTGGCTCATCGACTTGTATGCAAGCTTACGGTTCCCACGAACGTTGCAATCGAAGTTCCGGACACCGTCGCAGCGGCATCGGCAGAAGAATTAAAGAAAATACGGGCGACCGCGGTTTATAGTGACGGAACAACGGCATCCAAACGAGTGGACTGGAAAACGGCAGCGGTTGAGTGGAGTACAGCGGGAACTTATCGCATTTCGGGAACCGTTCATCAGGAGCATTATGATTTCCCCATTGCGATCAACCGCGCGGATCCTTGTATTGCCAAATGGAACGGCAAATATTATTTCATTGCCACCAACGATGCCGACCACAATCAAACCTTATACATCAGGGAAGCCGATACCATTCCCGGTCTGGTAAATGCCGAGGAAGCATTAATACTTGACACGAAGACCTATGATCATATTAAAGGCCTATTGTGGGCGCCTGAGATCCATATCATTGAAGATGAATTGTACATTTTTCACGCGGCAACGACTGGCGATTTTTTATATGAAGAGTGCCACGTAATGCAGCTGCGCAAAGGCGGCAATCCGACCTGTGCGGCAGACTGGTCGATGCCACGGTGCGTAGTCAAGAAAGACGGTACGGAATTATGCGAAGCAGGCAAGGTCGTCTCCCTTGATATGACCGTTATTCATTTGAGCGGGGAGTACTATGCAGCCTGGTCGGAGCGTCAGTTTGTGCCTATTGATCTTGGAGCATGGATTTATATTGCAAAATTGGATCCTAAGGAGCCATGGAAGCTGACAAGCGATCCGGTGCTGCTTACGAAACCGGATTACGGCTGGGCCAATAACCATACCTTTGTCGACGAAGGACCGTTTGCCATGATTAGAGGCAATAAGTTGTTTGTCACCTTTGCCAGTGCAGCGGTGGATGCCACGTATGTCGTTGGACTCCTGACCGCGGATACGGATGCGGATTTGTTGAATCCTGACAGCTGGACAAAGGGGAATTATCCGCTGCTGACCTCCAGAAGCGTTCCGGGGGAATACGGTCCTGGCCATAATTCCTATGTTACGGATGATGACGGCTTTATTTGGAATACCTACCATGCTAGACCAGGCGTTGATGCTTCTAGGGGTTCAGGCTTGCGCCGCGTTCATTTTGACATTGACGGATATCCGGTTCTGGATTTGACGGAGGATAAGGACCTGAACAGGGAATTGGCCCATGTTTCTATTAATGTCCTTGTAAAGGAGGACTAGGAGCAGTAAACCTATCATTTGCCGGGTAAACGAACAAACAATCGACAGGTTGCTGCGAGTGTGTCCAAGCGCTACACTTTTGGTATGAAGAACTTACCTATGGCTTGTATAACCTTTAAGGGTTGGATAGGAAGAGGAGGCGAACGAAGAAGTGGTCAATTCTCGTACGGATGGGTTCACAAAGCTGCATGAAGCGTTCAGGAAGCAGTTCTTAATAGGGGCGGCAGTGAATCCAAAGACGCTGGTCATTCAGCGTGAGTTGTTGGCGCATCATTTTAATAGCATAACGGCCGAAAATGAAATGAAGTTCGAGCGTGTGCATCCTGCAGCAGAACGGTATACGTTTGAGGAAGCGGACCGCTTGATGGCATTCGCGAAAGCGAATGGCATCGCGGTTAGAGGTCATACGCTCGTATGGCATAATCAAACGCCCGATTGGATGTTTGAGGATCAATCAGGAGGTGCAGTTGAACGCGATATGCTGCTCGGGCGGATGAAATCCCACATTGAAACGGTCGTTACGCGTTACAAGGGAGATATCTATGCATGGGATGTCGTGAACGAAGCCGTTTCCGACAAAGAGGGGGAGCTGCTGCGCTCATCCAAGTGGCTCGATATCGCCGGCGAGGATTTTATTGCCAAAGCGTTCGAATACGCGCATGCTGCAGACCCTGAGGCGTTGCTATTTTATAACGATTATAATGAATCTGTACCCGAGAAGAGAGAAAAAATCTATGCCTTGGTCAAGTCGTTGAGGGAGAAAGACGTGCCGATCCACGGAATTGGACTGCAAGCGCACTGGAGCCTGGACCATCCGTCGCTTGACAATATTAGCCAAGCGATCGAAAGGTATGCAAGTCTTGGCGTAAAGCTGCATATTACGGAGCTGGACGTATCCGTCTTCCGTCATGATGATCGCCGAACCGATCTGGAGGCGCCGACAGAGGAGATGCTTGAAAGGCAAGCGGAACGTTATAAGCAGTTTTTCCAGCTGTTTAAGGAGCATAGCGAAAACATTACTTCCGTGACATTCTGGGGAGCGGCCGACGATTATACGTGGCTCGATAACTTTCCGGTGAGAGGCCGCAAAAATTGGCCGTTTATTTTTGACGCGGAGCATCAGCCAAAGCAATCCTATTGGAACATTACGGGAGCTGTCAAGTGAGAACAGGGGGAGCAGGAGATGAGCAAAACGGTAATCACGAATCCGATCATGTGGGCGGACGTTCCGGATGTGGACCCTATAAGAGCAGGAACAGCCTACTATATGGTCAGCACAAGCATGCATTCAATGCCGGGCTGTCCGATTATGAAATCGGAAGATTTAATGCATTGGGAGGTTGTGGGCTACGTATATGACCGGTTCGAGGATAACGACGCCCATAATCTGATCGATAGGAAAAACATTTACGGAAAAGGCTCATGGGCCGCCAGCCTCCGTTATCATAACAGGCTGTTTTATGTATGTTTCTCGAGCAACGACATGCGTAGCTTCTACATTTACCGGACAACCGATGTCGAGAACGGACAATGGGAGCGCTCCGTCATCAATGGACTACTGCATGACCCGGGCTTATTGTTTGATGAAGACCGCGTGTTTGTGTTCTCCGGTAACGGCGGCATTTACATCACCGAGCTGACATCCGATGCGACGGCGATCAAACCGGGCGGAATTAACCAGCTCCTGTTCGAAACGGAGCGGAATGGGATCGGGCTTCGATGCGAAGGCTGCCACGCTTATAAATTAAACGGCTATTATTATTTGCTGTTCATCGAATGGCCTAAGGAAGGCGAAGGCGCAGGCGCAGGAAACGCGCGGCGCAGGCAAATCTGTTATCGTTCGAAGGAGCTGCTGGGTCCGTATGAACGCAAAATCGTATTCGATGACGACATGGGGTATCACAACAAAGGTATTGCGCAAGGGGGCATCTTTGACACTCCGGGGGGCGAGTGGTATGCGATGCTGTTTCAGGATCATGATGCCGTAGGCAGAATCCCTTATCTCTTGCCGCTATCCTGGGCAGACGGATGGCCAGTCTTCGGAATCGACGGAAAGGCGCCGGAGCAGTTTGAAGTAGATTTGCCTCCCTCTCCCAAGGAGCCGCTGGTTATCAGCGATGAGTTTGATTATACGGAAAACAAGCTGGCTTTGAACTGGCAGTGGAACCATAACCCGGATAATGGGCTTTGGTCGGTAACGGAGAGGCCCGGTTATCTAAGATTGACAACCGGCAGCATAAACGAGAGTGTCGTCTACGCCCGCAATACGTTAACGCAACGGACGGAAGGTCCAGCGTGTTACGGGATAACACTGGTAGACGTTTCTCATATGAAGCCGGGAGACCATGCAGGATTGGTTGCCTTGCAGAGTCATTTCGGCACCGTTGGCATTAAAGCTGCGGAGAACGGCGAAAAATTCGTTGCGATGTGTGTTAATAGCGGCGACGGCAGCGAGACTGTGCTCGAGAGGATCCGATTCGACGGCAGTCACATTTTCTTGAAGATTGAATTTAATTTTGAGGACAGTACCGATATTGCGGGTTTTTATTACTCTGCAGACGGAAGCAATTGGAATCGAATCGGCGGTTCGTTAGAGATGAAATACACGCTGGATCATTTTATGGGCTACCGGATCGGGCTTTTCCATTATGCATCCAAGGAAATTGGCGGGCATGCCGATTTTGATTATTTCCGATATGGAATAAGCGCCAAATAGATATTCTCATTATATTCATCAGTGCCGAATCCAGTCGGTACTGATGTTTTTTTGCATAAAATATATACGATTGCATTAAATGTCGGCTGGTCAGCAGTGGTCGATAACTATATCGAAGGCGCTTGGAAGACGCCGGCGTCCGGGCAACGTATGCCTTGCTTCCATAATTAAAGGCATAGCGGAGATCAAAAATTGACAACGCTTTCTCAAAAATGTTTGCTTACTGCAGCGGTCTGCGGGAAGTAGTATGAGAGTAACGGAGGAAATGC
Source organism: Paenibacillus sp. JT31N11 (assembly GCF_056269285.1). Lineage (NCBI taxonomy): Bacteria > Bacillati > Bacillota > Bacilli > Caryophanales > Paenibacillaceae > Paenibacillus > Paenibacillus sp. JT31N11. The sequence continues at coordinate 9,672 of NZ_JBWDNQ010000019.1, read as the reverse complement.
CGGTGCACGTATCGCGCACGTCCGCGCAAGTTCCTTCGATGCGCTTGCCTGCAGACCGGGCTTGCCGGGCTTGGCCAACTTCACCGGTTGAGCAGCTGGCGGATAGTTCTGCCACGCTTCGCTTGGTCAATCTGATACTTTACGAGGCTAGAGATACCATCATTCAAACGAGCGCCTTCGGCGAGTTCTCTTTCTTGAAGCGAGCGTAAGGATTGACAGAGGTAGCGCACTAATTGAACGGCATGAATCACAAACTGACTGAAAGGCGGGATTGATATGAAGCTTTGGTATGATTCGCCCGGCTCGACATGGAAAGAAGCGATTCCGATTGGAAACGGGCGGCTTGGAGCCATGGTGTTCGGAGCACTGGAGAAGGAAAGAGTCCAGATCAACGAGGAGACGATGTGGTCTGGTGCTCCGCAAGATTACAACCGGGATGATGCTAGCCAGTATTTACAGAAGGTTAGGGAGATGATCTTTGAGGACCGCATCGAGGAAGCGGAACAGGTGTTTCTGAAGCAAATGATGGGCGATCCTGTCAATTTGCAGTCCTATCTGCCTTTTTGCGATTTATGGTTAGAATTTCCGGAGCATCGGCTGGTCAATCATTACCGCCGAGAATTGGACTTGGAACGGGCGGTGGTGACGGTAAGCTACGAAGTAAACGGGGTCGCGTATACCCGTGAGATCTTCTGCTCGCATCCAAGCGGGTGCATGGTTATCCGGCTTGCGGGCAGCTCGCAAGGAAGCATTAGCGTAAATGCCTCGTTGTCCAGCGTACATCCGGATACTTTCATTCAGACGGACGGAAACGATACGATCAGACTTGTTGGACAGACTGGCACACGCAAAGAGGCCAGGCATTGGATCGCCGGTTGGGAAGGGCCGGGGCTCCGGTTTGAAGGCGTACTCTCGGCTTATTGTGATGGAGGACAGTGCAGGGTTGCCGATGATGTCCTGCTGATTGCGAACGCAAATGCAGTGACATTCGTTTTTTCCGGAGCGACCGGTTTCGTGAATTATTGTGATATCGGTGGGGATCCGACAGAGAAAAACAAGCAATACCTAGCACGTATCCCCGGTCGTCCTTACGAAGAAGTGTTGAACGAACATATTGAGGATTATCAATCCTTGTACAAGCGTGTTGCTGTGCGGCTGGGCGGTGATGCGAATAAGGATCAAGAGGACGGGGGAGGAGATCAACTGCCGACGGATCAACGCATTTGCTCTTTTCGTCAGACGGAGGATCCGGCATTAGCGGCATTATATTTTCAATTCGGTCGATATTTGCTTATAGCCTCTTCCAGACCTGGCGATCAGCCTTCCAATCTTCAGGGAATCTGGAATGAGGAGGAATGGCCGGAATGGGGCAGCAAATGGACGACCAATATTAATGTCCAAATGAACTATTGGCCAGCCGAGGTTGGTAATTTGATGGAATGCCACTTGCCACTATTCGAATTGATCGACGATCTTCGTGTCACCGGCTCACGTACCGCAGAGATCTATTATGGCGCGCGGGGATTTGTCGTCCATCATAACACTGATTTATGGCGAGCCGCGGCGCCAGTCGATACCTATGCGGGAATTTGGCCGCTCGGCGGAACCTGGATGGTGCAGCATTTATGGGATCACTATGAGTACAATCCTGACTTGACCTTTCTCAGGGAAAGGGCATACCCCGTTATTAAGGAGGCCGCGAGGTTCATCTTGGACTTTTTGGTAGAGGTGCCCGAAGGAATCAAATTCGCCGGCATGCTGGTGACCAACCCTTCATATTCGCCGGAGAATGCCTATATGGACGGTCGAATCGCAGACGGCACCTGACTTATTCATCCACGATGGACTTGCAGTTGATACGGGACTTGTTCGAACGCTACCTGATCGCTTGCGAATTGTTGCAAGCGGACGATGCATTCAAAACCGAGGTTAAAGCCGCGCTCGATCGGCTGCCGTTCATGCAAATCGGCCGGTATGGACAATTACAAGAATGGCTGGAGGACTGGGACCGTCCCGAAGACCATAACGGCCATGTCTCACATTTATATGGTCTATATCCCGGCAATCAGATTTCCCAGGAGGACACCCCTCAATTGTTCGCCGGGGTGCGGAAGAGTCTTGAGCTTCGCAACAGTGGAAGAAGCCTGGCTTGGCCCGCAGCGTGGCGCATCGCGCTTTACGCGCACCTGAAGGACGACAGGAGCGCTCACGACCGCCTCGTCGACTTGTTGGCAGATTCAACGAACCCTAACATGTTCAATCAGCATGAGCCTTTTCCCATGCAGATTGACGCGAATTTCGGCGGCACCGCCGGCATCGCAGAAATGCTGTTGCAAAGCCGTGCTCGATATAAAGGCGAGTGCGCGGAATATCTGATTGAACTGCTGCCGGCGCTTCCAATTCAATGGTCGGAAGGAGCCATCAAGGGACTGCGCGCGCGTGGAGGCTTCGAGATCGACATGACGTGGGCAGGGGGGATGCTGATAAAAGCAGATGCCGAAAGAGCTTGACGAGGCCGGTGTTATTGACGGATGCGGGCCAAATCGATTATTTTTTGCAGTTATTTTCCCGATGCTTCAGCCGGCGGCGGTAACTATCTTCATACTTTCGTTCCTCAATACATGGAATGAGTTTGTATTGCCGCTTTACTACTTGAATAGCGCACAAAAATGGCCGATGACTTTGGCTGTCTATAATTTCTTCGGACAATTCCAGCAATCGTGGAATCTGGTCAGTGCAGACATACTATTAACGATTCTGCCGGTTGTGATTATTTATTTGCTTGGACAGCGTTACATTATTACGGGCATGACAAACGGGTCTGTAAAGGGATAAGGGTGGAGGATTGAATTGTGCTCGGAAAGGAAGAAAACATTTTTCGAATATTCGTGTACAAATGGATTTGTTTGAAATGGCAAGTTTTTCATACCACACCAATAAAGCTCCAGTTCATCTGGAGTTTTTATTTTATGTTGAGGGGTATGGAAGTTAAGCAGTCGGACCACAGCGCAATGGACGAAGCCCAATCCCGTATCATTAAATTAAAGTTGATCAGATGGCGGGGGCCCTATTCTCCGGCAGCCCGCATTACTCGCGCCGATTATTTGGTCTTGCTCGACAAGACCATGGGATTGACGGCGGAATTTGAAGGGAATTTCGCAGACGCGGAGCCAAACGCCTACTATTAAGAAGCGCTTGGCGTTGCGAAGCAGCTAGGCTTGGCTGCGGGTACCGGCAATCATGAATTCCATCCGCTGGAAAACATCTCGCGGCAGGATATGATGGTGCTGACCGCTCGCGCATTGGGGAAAGTCAAGCAGCTGAAAGCCTTGGGAGATCACGCCATAGTTTTCATTTAATGGCCGACAACTTTATTTCGTGTTTTGACAGGGTTTTTGTTTATTAAAATCGTAGGTCTAATCTCCGGCTCCGGAAATAAGCTTAACCCTCAGGCGCCAACGACATGAGTGGAAGCGGCAGTATTCCTCTACCGGACAGTCTAAAAGTTATTTTCAAAAGGCGAACGATTTTTCCAGGAATAAAGCGCATAAAATCAACACCGTAAATCCGCAACTATTTTTTCTTTGGACAATGAGTACAATTTGAGCCTTAAGCACATAACAGTAAATATTCCTCTGTAACTTGGGGCCGTTGATCTACGTCAATAAAGAATCGATGTTTACGCTGGCGCTGGGGCCTGCAGCAGTTTATCGGGTATTACACGACCCAATGGGAGTTGCTGATGGCGGCGGCTACGATGGTTCTTATCCCTCCCATTCTATTATTTGTTATCGGACAGAAATACTTTATCAAAAGAATCGCCGTGTCTGGGATCAAGGGTTGAGAATTTCTATAGTTTGAAGGGGGAAATGCCAAGTGATTGACGGGTAGTTTCTGACCGATGAAAGTGTTAGCTTTTAAATGGGTTTACTCTTATGCGGAACGTCTTATTCAAAGAGAACGAGTAAACAAGGGATGTTCGGGTCAGTTTAGACAATGGATAGGGAGGTGCCAGTGCGTGGAAGAATTGAGAGGGGAGCATGTCCTCATTCGCGATGGCGAATTAAAACGCAGGCAGGAAGCGAACCGGGATTACTTGATGAAGCTGAACAGTGACCATCTTCTCTTTAATTACAGACTGGAAGCCGGCCGATACTCGGGTAGGGGCATTCCTCAGGGGGTGCACGGAGGTTGGGAGTCGCCGGTCTGCCAGCTTCGGGGCCATTTCCTCGGCCATTGGCTGTCGGCAGCGGGTATGCATTACTTTGAGACCGGGGACCCGGAGCTGAAAGTGAAAATGGATCTCATCATCGATGAATTGGCCGAGTGCCAGAAGGACAACGGAGGGCAGTGGACAGGTCCGATTCCCGAGAAATATTTGCACTGGATCGCGAACGGAAAGGGTATCTGGGCTCCGCAATATAATCTCCATAAACTATTCATGGGTCTTGTAGATGCTTATCTTTATGCCGGGAATCAGAAGGCGCTTGAGATCGCGGATTCGTTCGCGGACTGGTTCGCGGATTGGAGCGGCCGATTCTCCAGGGAGAAATTCGACGACATCCTGGATGTGGAGACCGGCGGGATGCTGGAGGTCTGGGCAGATCTCCTTCAAATCACAGGAAAGGATAAATATAAGACGCTGCTGGAACGTTATTATCGCAGCAGGCTCTTCCAGCCCTTGCTCGAAGGCAAAGATCCGCTGACGAATATGCATGCGAACACGACCATCCCGGAAGTGCTCGGCTGCGCCCGAGCGTATGAAGTGACGGGCGAAGGGCGATGGATGGATATCGTGAAAGCTTATTGGAACTGCGCGGTGACGGAGAGAGGACACCTGGCGACGGGAGGACAGACGGCCGGTGAGGTCTGGATGCCGAAGATGAAGATGAAGGCACGTCTGGGGGACAAGAATCAGGAGCATTGTACGGTCTACAACCTGATCCGGTTGTCGGAGTTCCTGTTTCGGCATTCAGGCGACCCCGCTTATGCCCAATATATCGAATACAATCTCTATAATGGCATCATGGCCCAAGCCTACTACCAGGAATATCATTTGACCGGCAACAAGCACGACCACCCCTCGACCGGACTGTTAACGTACTTCCTGCCGATGAAGGCTGGTTTGCACAAGGATTGGAGCACGGAGACTGACAGCTTCTTCTGTTGTCACGGAACCATGGTCCAAGCGAACGCGGCCTGGAATCGAGGCCTTTATTATCAGGACCGGAACGGCATTTATGCATGCCAATATTTTGACTCCGAGGTGACTTTGGAAATCGGGGGAGACCCCGTATGGATCCTTCAATCACAGGATCGGATGAGCGGAAGCATGCTGAGTTCTTCGAACACAGCGGGGTATCAGGAAATTAACGAAATGACCGCGTACCATGAAAATAGGCCTACGTACCGAAAGTATGATTTTGTCATTCGCACATCCGCCCCGAAAGCGTTTACGTTCCATTGCCGGATTCCGGAATGGATCACGTCCGAGGCTATTATTTACGTCAACGGCATCCTTCAGGGGAAAACGGAGGACAGCGGCCGATTCTATCCTATTCAACGAACCTGGGTGGACGGCGACAGGATCAGCCTGATCCTGCCGATCGGTATCCGCTTCATTCCGCTGCCGGATGACGAGTGCACGGGGGCTTTCCGTTTTGGTCCCGAAGTGTTGGCAGGCGTATGCGAGGCCGAACGAATTTTGTATGCGGAGAATGACGACATCGCTTCCGAGATCGAAATGGAAAACGAGCGCGAGTGGGGGAGCTGGCGTTTCTTCTTTAAGACGGTAAATCAGAACCCGGCGATTCAATTGAGGCGAATTCGCGATATCGGGTATGAGCCGTTCCAGATTTACTTCAAGGTGAAGAGGGTCTGATAGGCCATGCCAAACCGGCACGATCTAATACCTGAATGGGCAAGTAGTTCTGTAGCCGCTCTAAAAGATCTGAACATCATCAACGGGAAAAATGGCCATTTGTTTGACCCAAGCGGATACTCGACGCGCGCGGAATCGGCAACCATTTTGATTGCGATGATGGAATATAACGAGTTGGAGATGTAAAGGCAAAGTCGGGGACGGCAGCGGAGAGAAATTCCCGGCCGTCCTCTGTCATTCATCCAAGCATTGCCCTTTTATTCAGGTGGTAGCCATTTGGCATGGGGGCCGCAGAATCGGAACAAGAAGCAGACCGCCAATCTATGATTCCTACAACTAATCGATCGTAATTTTAAAGCAAACCGGATAATCGGTTAGAATATTCCCTTGAACGGTAATCCTTAATCCGGCTTCTTCACGGCAGAATGCTGCAGCATTATCAAATCCTAATATCTCAACGGATACAAGATCTCCGTTGAAATATTTGCTGTCTTTCTTCAGTGATTGGATGATGACTTCATTGTTCGCTGGCCAACTGAGTACAGTCGCGTAAAGATAAGGTGCCTTATAGGTGAAACGGATATCTTCACTTGTGAAAGGTTCCCGTCCGACATCTGTAAATGCACCCTCAGGTACTATTGTGGATCCTTCACCGAATATATTCCAGTATGTCGTATCATAGATAGACTCGCCATTCGTATCTAGCCATCTTCCAATGCTAAGAAGCACTTCTGTCTCTTCTTTTGTAATTGTTCCATCTGATTTGGGTCCAATATTAAGGAGCAGGCAACCATTTTTACTAACAATATCAATGAGATCACAGACGATATCTACAGGATTCTTAAAGTCGTTGTTATTTGTAAAACACCAAGAATTTATCGCTATTGCCGTGTCGGTCTGCCACAATCTCGGTCTGATATTACTTAGCTGTCCACGCTCAACATCGAAGATAGCTGTACCATAAGCAAACGCATCATACTTATAATTAATCGCTACATCGATGCCCCATTCAAGCGAGCGATTATAATAATAAGCAGCAAATTTTTTGATATACGGTTTAAAGGAGGCGTTGTGAATCCACCAATCAAACCAGACGATCTTCGGCTGATATTTATCCACTAACTCACAGGAGCGGACAAGCCAATCCTCGAGATGCTCCTGAGGTGCGGGCGAAGAGAAGATGTTATGCGAATCCTCCACACTCGCTGAAGAATAGATAGGACTCGCATAACCATAAGGCTCCTGGAACGTGATGTTTTGAATACCAGAATCGAACGTTCTACCACCTCCGTAAAAGAAGAAATTCTCCGCTCGATGACTTGATACGGCAAATATAAGCCCTTCCTTCTCTACTGCTGATTTTAATTCTCCAATAACATCACGTTTCGGTCCCATTTTGGCAGCATTCCAATCAGATAACTCACTGGCGTACATCTGAAAACCATCATGATGTTCGGCTACAGGCATAATATATTTGGCTCCTGAGGCTTTAAACAACTCAACCCACTTCGATGCATCGTAATGTTCTGCTTTAAATTGCGGTATAAAATCGGCATATCCAAAATCCTTGTGTTCGCCATAGGTTTGAATATGATGCTCGTATTCTTGAGTGCCCTGAATATACATATTACGGGGATACCACTCATTCTTAAAAGCCGGGACACTGTATACACCCCAATGGATAAATATTCCGAATTTCGCCTTTTGATACCAAGAAGGTTCGGGATATTCACTCAGAGATGCCCAAGAATCTTTGTAAGGACCGTTCGCGACAATCTTATCAATCGCTTTCAAATGCTGTTCATATTTTCCATTCATCATAATGAAGACCTCCTTAATATCAGCCTTTCTTTTTTAAGTATAGCAGGGTCATGGCGATATTGAAGGGTGTATTTGAACATGTATGTGGACGATATTAATCCAATATGATATTTTTATGATGTTTAAACAGTAGGAAGAAGGGACCTGACCTTAAATGTTCAATATTTTTGAGAATATATCCGTTAAGAGTCTGATAAGCAGAGTAAATGTTTGCGCTCCGGATTGGGGAGAAGAGAACTGTGTGTATGCCTATAATAAATTTTATTATTTTTTAGAAGGGCAGTGCACCCTCATTCTGAATGGGGATACCTTCATTCCCCAACCGGAGGAACTCTTCTTGATACCTGCCTATACCCCGCATACTTACTATCAGAATCCTGATCATCCCATCATGAAGTATTGGACCCATTTTAATCTCATCTTTCATCAAGAACAACAAAAACTCGTCTACCACAAAGAAACTGTCAAATGTACCATCCCGAAACATCAAATCATACCCGTCTTTGCTGCATTAGCCCAAACTAATCTTTCGACGAACCCGTTGGATACTTTGACTGAAAAATCTGCATTATTGGAAATTTTGAGAATTTTTCTGAATAATGTGAATTTGGATAAGATATTACCGATAAACAAAGACCACTTTATGAGTAAGATGGATCATTATATTAAACAGCATCTACATACTGAGATCAGTTTGAATGAGCTTGCTGATCTGGTGCATCTGCACCCGAACTATTTTATAAAATATTTCAAAAAGCATTTTTCGGTTACACCTATCGAGTATGTCAATGCAATCAGACTTCAAACGGCAACACATCTTTTAAGGAATCAATCCGATCGGAGCATTCAGCGTATTGCACATGATGTAGGATTTAATGACTACAGGTATTTCTCGCGAATTTTCAAGAAGAAGTACGGGGTGTCTCCATCGCAATATTGAGGAAACAGCAGAATAAATTTTCCGTTGTCATCCACAAAGCCGCCTTGGGCACCGAATTGTATGTCAATTTCCGGCGGTCTCATTGCTTACGGCCATGTCCAGATCCAAGGTGACGCCATTCTCTATTCAAGCCACCGCGATGGTCGTGTCGATCGTACCCATACTCGGCGGGTATCGACTGCGATTTGGAAGGAAGCCGGAGGTAGTTAATCAGTCCCAAGCTTTTCAGCTGAATCCCGGTCGATATTTTGAAGTTCTTAAAAGCGATTATGATCCCGTTTTTTGGTGGGGCGTACCTTGGGAAACGGGAGTGGGTACGGCTTTAACCTCATACAAGGAAGGCTCGGAAACGACGCTCCAAGGCGAACAGTATTCCAAAATCACTTCGTTCAACCAGGCTATCGGAAGAGAACCGCCGCACTTTCTACAAGGTGTTCCACAAGCATGTGGGACTTACGCCAGGACAATACCGCAGCCGCAATCTGCCGGCTCAGCAGGAAAATAGGTAATCAGAGAGGAGTGAATGGCGTGCCACAGCTACAACTACGGCCACATAAAAATATGAGGTCCACCAGAAAGATCTGGTGACCTCATAATACGAACGGGTAAGATAGCGCAAGACAAATATGAGGCAGCCGGTCACGATCAATCGGCTGCCTTTATTCAACTACCCCGAAAATTACTATTAGCTCAAATGCTATACTGGTAAAAGGGAATGACAAATAACCGTCCCATAGATTTTGGGAAGGTTTTCCTCAATGTTTAAGTATTTCTTTTTTAGTCTAAGCGGAAAGTTTCTTTCTTGGTTAAGATTGCATATATCCAGTGGATCCGATTATTTGCACAAGCGATCACAGCTACTTTAAACAATTTGCCCTCTGCACGCTTTTTATCGTAATAAGACCTCAATTTTTTATTACGTGAGCTTCGTATTCCACACCGTACAGCTTGGTATAAGGCTGTTCGGAGCCTTCTAGAACCACGTTTAGTGATTGTATTTCGGGTAGCTGTAAACTTGCCGGAAGAAAAA